>KI259865.1:5060-13327 GCA_000467935.1 Peptostreptococcaceae bacterium oral taxon 113 str. W5053 | reverse complement strand
ATTAGTTGTAAGCGGCGGTATCTTCAGATAGATTATTCTAAGGAGGAAAAAAGTGAGTAAATTAAATGAATTAGGATTAAAAAATATTGAAGTAACGGTAAAAGAAAGCATTGCCCTTGTAAAAATGAACAGACCAAAAGCATTAAATGCATTGAATAATGATACATTGAAAGAGTTGGTATCTATTTTTGATGTCATTAAAGAAGAAAAAGGGGTTCTGGGCGTTATCGTTACCGGAGAAGGAAAGGGATTTGTAGCTGGTGCGGATATTACTCAAATGCAAAATTATAAGAGTGAACAAGGTAGAGAGTATGCAGAATTTGCACAAAGCGTTTTTAATAAAATAGAAAATTTAGAAAAGCCGGTTATTGCGGCAGTAAACGGGTATGCACTTGGTGGAGGAAGTGAATTGGCGTTAAGTTGTGATATTCGCATTGCTTCTTCAAATGCAATTTTTGGACAACCGGAAGTAAGTTTAGGGATTATTCCTTGTTTTGGAGGGACACAAAGATTGCCGCGCTTAATTGGCTCAGGTTTAGCAAAAGAATTAATCTATACAGGTCGAATGGTTAAAGCGGAAGAGGCATTAAGCATGGGATATGTAAACAAGGTTGTTTCTCCAGAAGAACTTATTCCCGCATCAATTGAAATGATGAAATCTATTTTAAAAAATGCACCGATGGCTATTGGATATGCAAAAGTTGCTATTAATAGAGGTCTTGAAATGGATATCGCAAATGGTCTTGAGTTAGAGAAAGATGCAGCCGCGCTATGTTTTGCTACAGAAGATAAGCAAGAAGGAATGGATGCTTTTGTGGAAAAACGAAAAGCTGAATTTAAGAACAGATAAGAGAGAATGCAAGTTTTTGAAAATTTGATAAATACTGACCTCCAAACATTAAACATAAAATTTTAATGAATGGAGGCTGTTTTTTTAGAAAAATTATAATTAGAAGATATAATGAAGTGTAATACTTCAAAATAATTTTTATATCTCGATATCTATTTCTTTTTAATTCAACAAATATACACAAAAACCAAAATGGATATTTTTATAAAATACATGAAAATATTTGCATGTTAAATATCAACAGTAATCAATCTATATACCAAGACTTCATTCAGACATTTAAGCGGGGGTTTATTTTAGTTTATATATTTTTTCGATAAGACAAAGAGTCAAAACAAAAAAAGAGATCCATAGGCAGTGGATCTCTTTTATTCAAAAAGAATGGATGTAGAAGTGTGTTTTGAGGCATATTCTTTTTGAAAAAGGTTAAAAAACCTTTCTTAGGCATACAGATGGTTTTTTTGTTTCAGGAATTTATTTTTCGCCCTAGGCAGAAGTTCATTATTTGAGTATGAAAGTATGAGGTGTTTTGAGGCATCATAATAATGAAATATTTTTTCGGCGATACGTTCTCCCTGATAAACCTTCCAATAACCTTGATAAATAAAATCTTTATTATCCATATACGCCTTCACATCATCCAAGGGGATTCCAAAAAAGATTCCACTTTCATGAGGAAATCCGTCCTTCATTTTTTTTGCTAATTTTGTTAGGCAGTCAAAAGTAGCACAAGGGGTGTACCCAAAACGGGATAAAAAAACTTGATGTTTTTCCATCCTCAGATGTTCAGACAAATTATGGATATCATAAAAAAGGATTTGGCATTGATCCTTTTTTACCGAAATTAACGTACAGGCAAACCCGTAGGAGTTCAAAAATTCTCCTGAAAAATCCATCCAATACTCATACAAGCCATTTGTATTTTTCTTGAAGGTCAATATTGTCGAAGGTTTAATGCCTGTAATAAGGGGAGCAAGGAAATACGCTAAAAGTATTTCCTTGTCCGATTTTTCCTTCGAATGAATTAAAGAAGAGATTCTCCGAATTGGACACATTGTTGCTCGGTGTCTCCTTCCGGAGTCAAGTTCACAATCAAGGAACTCTTCACGTTGGCACCCGCACTTTCCATGCGTTCTACCCATGTTCTCATCCATTGTCCATCCCCCCAGTCATAGGAACCGAATAGGGCAACGGTTTTACCCGCCATACGTCCTTCAACACTTGTCATCCAAGGGTCAAATTCCGCTTCTTCAAGCACTTCATCACCCATAGAGGGACAACCTAACAGGATTAGATCCGCTGCTAAAATTTCATCATCCGGAAGTTCTCCGACAAACGCTTTTGTTACTGCAGCACCTTTGTTTTCTAAACCTTTTTGAATTAATCCGGCCATCATTTCCGTATTTCCTGTGCCGGACCAATAGACAATCACTGATTTCATGAAATGTCCTCCTTTCGTGTTCAACAACAGTATATAGTTAGCAGATACTAACTTCAACCCCTATTCTAAAATAAATAATCCAAAAAATAAAATTATTTTTGTTTTCGGTAATGTAGAGGCGTTGTTTTGGCAAAAGACTTAAACATTTCCGTAAATTTACTTGGATTTTCATATCCGACTTCCAAAGCGATATCCGTAATGCTTAAAGTGCTGTTTAAAAGAAGTTCTGAAGCACGTCGAAAACGACAGCGTTTAATGTATTCATAAACTGTGCCGCCCGTAAGATTTTTAAAACCTTCTTGTAAATGATAAGGTGAAATGGACAGTCGATGAGCCAGCTCCGGAACTAACGGAGGCGCAGCATATTCTTCATTTAAAATATGTTTTGCTTTTTCTAAAATTTTTCTGTGATTGATGTAAGAACAATTACAAGCTCCGTGATTTGGAAGGACTGTAGACAATACATGGTGAAAAAGTTGAAGGCTTTGCACTTTTGCTTCCATTAAGTTCAAATAATGATGGTATGGATTGGTTGACAATTTTTGAATTAATCCTAAGTCAAATTTGTTTTGCTCCAAAAGTAAATAAGGTGTTTTTTCAAAAAGGCATGAAAAGGGATTGTTCGGACCACAAAAAGATTTATGAAAAGATTCTTCCAAATTAAGAAACAAAGCATCCACAACAACTTTTTTTGCCGTTTTGAATGGAAGTCTTTTGACCTGGGTTAACAGAACATCATTTTGTGAAACAAGAATCTTTGTATTTTGTGCTTCAAGGGATACCGTTGAAGTGCTATTTGGATTTGGATTGATATAGATTAAAACCAAGGCATCCTTTGCTATACTTGGAGAAAGAGGTTCTATAACAGAATCTATTTTTTGTTGCAAATAATATAAACCGTCACCGAGAAATTTTACAGTGGACATATCGATACTCCTTATCAATTATAATCGTTTTTATTAGTATAGCATAGGATAACGCACAGGGAAAGAGGAGAAAGTAGAAAACAAAGGATAGTAAATTTTGTAAAAAATATTTGGAAAGAAAAGTTTTCAAAGAGGCTTTAATTTGCTATAGTTATAGAAAAGGAGGAGGTCATGAAAGAAATATTTAAAGGAGCACTTTTAGGCTTTGCTTTAGGCGATGCTTTAGGAAACAGTGTTGCCGATTTGTCGAAAAAAGAAATACAAAATCGATGGGGTTCTTCGGGGATTAGTCGTCCCAATCGTCATCCGGTATTGAATTCTTTTTCCAATAGTGGTTTGACTGAAGAGATGTGCTTTATTTTAGATGGGCTTTTGTGGGCAAATAGAGTTTTTATGGATCCTTTCTTGCCGGTGAAGCGTTCCATGTATCGTTGGCTTTACAACACCACCAAACTTTTGCCATCTCCGGATGATGAGATATGGTTAAAAAGACAGCCTCATGAGGAGAAAAACAGCATTTTAAACATCAAAGAATTCTCCGGAGAAACGGACGGCGTGCAGACGTCTTTGGAAGTCCTTCGAAGCGGATTTTTAGGCAGTGTGGACATACCTATTAACGATTCGGGAGAAGGGGATGCCATTTCCAGAGTTTTACCCGTGGGTTTGTATTATAAAGGAAGAGAAGATAAAGCTTTTTCTTTCGCGATGCGTATTGCGGCATTGACCCATGGAGATAGAGATACCATTCTTTGCGCGGGATTTTTTGCCGCCATGGTCAGTAACCTCGTGGTGTCAAAAAAGTTAAATGAAGGATTTGAAAAAGCGAATAATATACTTCAGCAGATACCTGATTCCACTCCTTTGGTGCAACAACTTATACAAGCGAAAACTTTTGGGGATGAGGGAGAAAGTTTGAATTTTGAAAATTTCGTCTGGGGTAAAGAAGGGTCGCAAAGTTTACTGTTTTCCATCTATGCTATCTTTAGATATCGGGAATGGGAGCAATCATTGCTCTATGCAGTCAATCAAAGCGGAGACACCCGATGGACAGGCGCTATGGTGGGAGGAATTTTAGGATTAATCGGAGAAAGCAGAACCCTTCCCTATGCTTGGATACAAAATTTAAAATTACACAATTATCTTCGAGAACAAGCCGAACGATTAGCCGATGCGGTAAAGAGGATTTAAAACAAATGAAAAAGAGCTTTTATTTGAAATTATTTTTTGGAATTGTAATTTTATCACTCTTTACCTGTTGCAAACAGATGCCGAAAGACAAAGGAATTTCGACTCCGACAAAGACGGAAGAGCAAACCGATCCAAAAAATACAGTCGATTCCAAAAACGAAAAAAAGGAGAGCACACAGAAGCGCAAAGAGAACGGTAAAGAAGTTTTTTCTTTGGAACGGGTGGCAAAATATGTTCAAGTCCATGGAGAGCTTCCTCCGGAATATATAAAAAAAGAAGAGGCACGAAACTTAGGTTGGAACGACAAAAAAGGAAATCTTTGGGAAGTGGCGCCGGGGCGTGCTATCGGAGGGGATCGTTTCGGCAATCGGGAAGAAAAATTGCCTACTAAGAAAAATCGTACATACTACGAAGCGGATTTAAATTACGAGGGAGGATATCGAGGGGCAGAGCGATTGATATTTTCCAATGACGGCTTAATCTATTACACTTTAGATCACTACGAGACATTCATATTGTGGGAGGGAGAAGAATGATTATCTTAGACGGACGACAGATGAAAGATCCGGGACAAACCCATGCCTATTTAAAAAAACAAATGAATCTTCCTTTTTATTACGGCTGTAATTTAGATGCGTTATATGATATTTTGACAGCTGTTGGCGAAAGAGAAGAAATTTATTTATTTCATGGAAATCGGGTATTAATAAATATGCCTGAATATGGTCGAAACCTGATACAAGTTTTTAAAGATGCACAGGAAGAAAACGCAAATCTTCGATTTTGGACCAATGTAGGAAAAGAAGTATTGTAAAGGGGGAATTTGAATGATTTGTAAAGTATGTGGACACAATATTCAAGAGACGAATAAATTTTGTTCTTATTGCGGAACTCCGGTAGAAATTGAAGAAGAACATCAAACAGCGGAAATAGTTCCGGAAGAAAGATTTGAAACCATCAAAGTTCAATCCGTAGAAGAACAAAATAGAAACGAAAACTCGGCAGAGGAAGATACAGTGCCGTTTGAAGAACCGAAAACTGTGATTTCCGATGAAAAAACAGGCGAATGGAAAGAAACTCCACAGGGAGAGTTTTCGTCACAAACGGCTCAAGAAAAATCTCGATGGAAGAACCAAACAGCATCAAATCCATCTTCCGAAAGTACAGTGGGTACAAAAAGTCCGGGAACAGGATTTTTCGGATTTTTAGGCAATCTTGGAGCCGCTTTTGAACCTTTTTTCCAAAAAATGTTACAGATAAAAAATATTTGGCTTTATATATTTTTAGGATTGGTGGTACTTGATGGTTTTGGAGCATTTTTTATAGGCGGAATGTTCGGCGCATTGACCGGAAGCAGATTCGGTGCCTTGGGCGGTTCTTTTGGCGGGTTCATTGTAGCCGCCCTCGGACTTGGATTGGGGTATCTTATTTACAATGTGATTTTACGTTCAGCCTGCAATAAAGCGGGGGTGATGATTTGTGATGAAGAGTTTAAACTTCGTGCACTCATTAGCGTTGCAATCGTTTGGTTGGGACAAAAAATAAGTTATGGTCATTTTTTGCCCGGAATTATCATGCTTTTGGTGGAAATCTCTTTGATTACCGCTATCTTCAGTCCGGTGACGCCGGAAGGGAATGAAGGAAAATTTTTTAAACGACTTCTGATTATTCAATTAATCATTTTCTTGATTTTATTTTTAATTGCTGTTGGTATCACTGCATGTTCCGTTTTTCTCATGACCGCTTTTCATTAATTTTCTGAAAGCGGAAATGTCGGATAGAAAAATCAATAGAGTGAACATACAAAAAACGTTTAGAAAAAATCTAAACGTTTTTTGTATGTTTGAAAAATTTTGAGTTTGTTTTTTTCAATTTCTAAAGAAGAATAAAAAAAGAGTTATCCGATGTAGAGAGATATATCTTACAGGATTGAAGAATACTTGACTATTTTTTTTTTTGATAAAATAAAATTGTTAAATATAAATACAATTAAACAAAAAAAACTAAAGTTAAGGAGGAGGGAAAATGAGTAGGTATTATATGGTTCGGGCGATGTTATCCGAAGAAGAGGATTTTAAGATATTTTTTTGAGGAAAGTGTTGTTGCCGTAGGCTGGAGTGAAGTCAATTTTTCCGGGTATTCGAATGCGGAACAGGTATCGGAGAAAGTAAGAGAAACTTATTATGAGGAAGGCGACAAACGAGTGATTTCAAAAAAATTAAATGAGGTCAAACGCTTTAAAAATCTTCAAGAGGGAGATATTATCATTGTTCCGTTTTATTCATCCGTCGTTTTGGCGATAGTCGGCAAAGAAGACATCTATTCCGAAAAAGCATACGAACGGAGTTTGGCAAATCAAAGAAAAGTGGAGTATTGTCAAGTGGAGTATTGTCTTGAGGACGGGAAACTTATGCTTATCTCACGCAAAGAGTTATCGGAAGGGTTGCAACGACGTCTGCGCGTACGCGGAAGTTCGTATCAAGCGACGACGGATTACGTCGAGAAAAGTACGACGTCTGCGCGTACGCGGAAGTTCGGTTTCCGATTTATTTGAATTTGCAGATGAGTTGGAATCTATTTTTTTAAAAAAAAGAAACTTATTCTTATACTCAAGAGATGAAACAAGCAAAAGAAGAATATTTGAAAGAAATGAAAAAGAATTTGCTTGGAAATATTCGTAAAGGAAAGACCTATCTTCAAGTAGGAGGTCAAGGTTTGGAAAGATTGGTTTGTGAATTGATGAAATGTGAAGGGTATATTGCTGATTTATTGTCAAAAAATCATTTTCCAAAGCCGGCGGATGCGGATATCAGAGCGATGAAAGAAGATGCGTTTTCTTCTCAAAAAATTCTGGTACAAGTAAAACATCATGACGGGTATTCCGGCAAAGAGGGCATAGAACAAATTATTGCCGCATTGGAACAAGAGGGATATGAGGACTATAGCGGTTATTTTGTGACCAGCGGAGAAATCGGGGAAGATGTCGAAAGATTTGCAGAGCAGTCTGATATCGGTCTGATAGACGGCAATCTTTTAGTGGATTTAATCTTAGAACATTTGGATCGACTTCCCGAGGAGCTGCAAGATAAATTAGGGGTCTATCTGGTTCCGAATATTGTATCGATGAGATAGTTTTTAGATACCATAAAGTATAAGTAAACGGGAGAAAAGTTGAAAATAAATATTATTTAAGGAGGAGTATAATGGCAAAACGAAGTAAAGGATATTTGAATATTTTAAAAGGAAAGAAAGTAACATTTAAAGAAGTAAATTACGGAGATGCTCTAAAAGTACAATTTGTGAATGATAATTTCCCGGATTTTAAAGTAAAGGTTAGTGATAATGATGCATTTTCAACAGAGATTATTGAAATTGAAATCGTGGATTATTCTCCGGATGTAAAATTGCAGGTAGTTGATTGTTTTGAGGATTTTGAGATTTTTATGGAATAAAAATAGAGATTCTTTCGTTTACTTTTATTGAAAAAGGTAGTGTGCATATATGGCACACTGCCTTTTTTGTATAAAGAAAACCACGCGATAGTCGCGTGGTTCAAAAGAGCTTAAGCGGTGAAAAAAAACCTCCTAATGTGCTAAACTGTATTAAAGCCTGCCAGCTGATGAAAAACAGAATAGATTAGGAGGAACATTAAAATGTCTCAACAAAATAATGTCAATAACAGTTTAGCACATACCAAATGTAAATTAGGAGTATAGTAAAACAACAGATACCGAAGTAGGAGGATATCCATGGTTTGAGAACTCCAACCTTTTATATGAAACAGCAAGACAGAGGAACAGCTAAAAATAAGCCACTGAATGATGAAAACCGCTATAACTGGAACAAAGCAACCCTAACACGC
>KI259865.1:0-4960 GCA_000467935.1 Peptostreptococcaceae bacterium oral taxon 113 str. W5053 | reverse complement strand
AAGACAGGAGTATTGTGGCGATGTAGTCAATTTCAAGACCGAAAAGCATTACAGGGATAAGAGAAACCACTATGTAGATAAAAGCAAATGGCAAATAACTGAAAATGTGCATGAGCCGATAATAGATAGAACCACCTTTGAAAATGTAGAGCGTATGTTAAAAACGCACCTGTAAAAAGACCAAACGGAGATGGAGAAATTCACGCACTATCAGGCTTGATGTACTGTAATTAAAGAAAAGTAAACAGGAATCTTTTTATAACGAACATACGGCAGAGATTATTTTATTTGAGAGTGCAAGAAAATATCTGAAAGAGCATTTGGGCGAAAGCAAAACCTTAAATATATCTAAATGGAAATTAGATGTTGCCACTTTGAATAAAGAGAAGAAAAGTATTTACAATCAAATATTAAAGATACGAGAAGAAGTAGAACAGGCAGAAAAAATTAAAACATGTATAGAGCAGTTACAGGAACAAGAAAAGCGACTAACACAGGTAAAGAGGAACGAGTTAGACCTATAAAACTTGGCTTAAATGTGGTATAATATTACAAATATTGCGTAAAACAAATTTGAAGTTGTGGGGGAGTAATGGACATGGGTGTTGAACTTATTCAAGCAATAAAAGAAGATATGGAGACCATTTGGAAGATGCAACTGGAAGCATTTGCAGGGCTTTTGGAAAAATATAATGATTATGATATAAGCCCTGCCGCTGAAACATTTGACAAGGTAATGGCAAGGTTTGAACAGCCATGGACAACTTATTATTTTATTGTTGCTAATTCCGAAAGAATTGGTGTAGTTCGTATCATTGATAAGAAAGATGGAAGCAGGAAGAAAATAGCTCCAATATGGATAATGCCGGAGTTCAGAAATAAAGGATATGCTCAACAAGCCATCAAGGCTGCTGAAAAAATACATGGCAGTGAAAATTGGTGTTTAGGCACTATTTTACAGGAAAAAGGTAATTGTCATCTCTATGAAAAGCTTGGATATCACAGAATCGGAAAGATAGATAATATCAGCGATATTATGGATATAGTGTACTATGAGAAAGATAGCTGAGGCTGATAGATCCCATTTGTCGAAATGAAATAATTAAATAAAAACAATAATATAGTGACTTATGAAGCAGTAAACCAAATCGATTTATTGCTTTTTCTTTATCAAATGTCAAAATAAAAAGTGTCCATAAATATAAAAAGGTACTTGACAAAACGCTTACTGGGGAAATAAAAAAGATATTGAGCCATATATGGATGAAAAGTTTCAAAACAATATCTTGCTCACTCAAACAGAACGATTAACCATGAACGGCAGACCGTCGAATCCAAAGTATGCAAGGAATAAGAATGTACTTGTTATAGGAAGATCAGGAAGTGGTAAGACTCGATTTTTTGTAAAACCGAACCTTATGCAAATGCACAGCAGCTATTTCAAAACGGGAATCCCTGACACAAAGAGCAAAAAACATCGAGCAGGAAATATTGATCATAGAGGACAAGATACAAGAAAATACCGCTTCAAGACATCATCTGAATGTCGATAAACTAAGAGAAGCAGTAGCAGAAGGAGAACTTGTTTTAGACTGGATCAACGAAGTCATAGACAGAATCTATGTTTATGACAAGGACAAGGTGGAGATTGTTTGGAAATTTGATTACTGACCTCAAGGTATGTTACTCATTGTATGTTGACTGATTGTATTCAAAAGTGATAAAATATTTAAAAATAATAGGGGTACTGTATAATGGATATCATAGAAGTTTTTTGCTAAAAACCTTAAAAAATATCGAAATGAAATGGGTTTATCGCAAGAAGCTTTTGCAGAAAAATCTGGCTTGCATAGAACATATATTAGTGCATTGGAGTGTAAAAAAAGAAGCATAGCCTTGGATAATGTACAAAAAATAGCAGATGCTTTGGAGATAGAACCATATTTACTATTCAAAGAATAATATAGTAAGAAAGGAGTGGTATTAAGTGAATAGGACAATTTATTTTGATTATATAGAAGAAAAATTAAATATGTTAGCATATAGAATAGAAGTGCGAAGCAAATTAAACCTTTTGGAACTTAATATCCATTCGGAGAATTTTTTCGCTTGTTTGTGTAATATTATTTTTGATTTAGAATTGGAAAATTTGAATTTCTCATATCAAAATATAGATGGTATAGATTTAATAGATCATAAAAATAAAGTTGTTGTACAGGTTTCTTCAACTTGTACAACAGCAAAAATCGAAAGTTCGCTAAGTAAGGATGTATATACTAAATATAAAGATTACAGCTACAAGTTTATGTCTATTTCTAAGAATGCATCTACTTCTCTAAAAAACAAAACTTTTCAAAATCAATATAGTATGAAATTTGATCCAAAACAGGATATATGGGATGTTGCTCTACTCCTTAGAAAAATTTTAAACCAGACAGTTCATAAGCAAAGAAAGTTATATGATTTTATAAAAGTTGAATTAGGGGAGGAAGTTGATTGCGTTAAAATTGAGTCAAATTTAGCTAAAGTTATTAATATTTTAGCAGAGGAAACACTTGATATTAATGCTGATTCTCCAGAAATCAATTCTTTTGCAATAGAGGATAAGATTCTTTTTAATGATTTAGAAAATGCTAAAGATATAATTGACGATTATAAAATCTTTTACCACAGGCTTGATGAAATATATAGTGAGTTTGATAAAGAAGGCAAAAATAAAAGTTTCTCTGTATTACAAGAAATTAGAAGACAGTATATAGAATTAAATAGATTAGATAATACTCCTACGCATATTTTTTATGAAATAATTAATTGTGTTATGAAAGTCATAATTGAAAGCAGTAATTATATAAAAATGCCAATGGAAGAATTACAAATGTGTACGGATATACTGGTTGTGGATGCTTTTATTAGGTGTAAAATATTTAAGAATCCGGAGGGATATAATCATGTTATTACCAGATAATATTCATCCTGAACTTAGTATTTATTATAATGGTTCTGTTATTTTAACAGAACTTGAAAAAAAACCTGAACAAAAGCTTTTAGAATTGTATTATAATGTAA
Organism: Peptostreptococcaceae bacterium oral taxon 113 str. W5053; assembly: GCA_000467935.1. Classification (GTDB taxonomy): domain Bacteria; phylum Bacillota; class Clostridia; order Tissierellales; family Peptoniphilaceae; genus W5053. The sequence continues at coordinate 1,894 of KI259865.1, read as the reverse complement.
AAAAGTCAAACGACATGTCATTTTCTATGTTCGTATTGAGTTTAGATTGGTTGTATTTAATACAATCAGCTCAAATAAGTGAGAAAGGGGTAGTAAGAAAATGTTTATAGAAAAATTAAAAATTTCTACTAAATATGAAACGATTCGAGAGATGAATTTTCATACAGGTATGAATTTGATAATTGATAACACCCCTTTAACAGACGACTTAAAATCAACAGGGAATAATGTTGGTAAGACAACAGTCTTAAAATTAATTTATTTTTGTCTGGGAGGAGAAGGTAAGGATATTTATACAGATGAAGAAAATAAAAATAAATTGTATGAAGATGTTAAAAATTTTTTAATAAATCAGGAAGTGTTAGTAACATTAACCTTGACAAATGGATTTAATATACAAAAAAAAGATCGAATAGTTATTGAACGTAATTTTTTATCGGGGAAAAATGCTATAAGGAAAATAAATGGCGAATCAATATTGAAAAAAGATTTTGAAAATGAACTATTAGCAAAAATTTTTCCAGAACATAAAAACGAAAAACCTTCTTTTAAGCAAATAATATCTCATAATATTAGATATAAGGACAATAGTATTAATAAGACATTAAAAACATTGGATTCTTTTACTTCTGATGTTGAATACGAAACTCTATATTTATATCTCTTAGGTTGTGGGTTTGATAGCGGAGCTAAAAAACAGGCGCTTACTAATAAGATGAAGCAGGAGAATGCATATAAAGAAAGAATTGAAAAAAAACAGAAAAAGAATTCATATGAGGTAGCATTGGCTATCATTGAGGATGAAATAGTTGAGTTAAATAACAAAAAATCATTATTGAATATTAATGAAAATTTTGAAGAAGATTTAAATAGACTAAATGAAATAAAATATAAAATAAATAGATTAAGTTCACTTATTACTAAACTAGAAATAAGAAGGGATATGATTGTTGAAGCCAAAAATGAGATGGAAAAAGACGTGGCTTCAATTGATTTAGAGCAATTAAGATTGTTGTATAGTGAGTCAAAAGAATATATCCCTAATTTGCATAAAACATTTGAAGATTTAGTTGCTTATCACAATAAGATGATAGTGGAAAAAATTTCATTCATAACAAAAGAGTTACCTTCTTTAAGTGATAGAATTGAAAATGAAAAGAGAACTTTAAAAGCTTTGTTAAGTGATGAAAAAGAGTTGTCACTAAAAATTTCTAAAAGTGATTCTTTTAATGACTTAGAAAATATTATTTCTGAAATAAATGAAAAATATAGATTAAAAGGTGAATATGAAAATACAATCTCACAAATAAACGAGGTAGATTCAATTCTCGAAGCAATAGAGAATGAACTTGAAAACATTGATCAATATTTATATTCCTTTGATTTTCAAGAAAAACTTAAAAAACAAATAACGAAATTTAACAAATATTTTTCTTCTGTATCATATGAGCTATATGGAGAAAAATATGCTCTGACATATGATATTATTAATAATAAAAAGACAAACAAGCCAGTATATAAATTTACTACATTTAACTCAAATATGAGTTCAGGTAAAAAGCAAGGAGAAATCCTATGTTTTGATTTGGCTTATATAATGTTTGCGGATGAAGAAGGAATATCCTGCTTACATTTTTTATTAAATGATAAAAAAGAATTAATGCATGATAATCAATTGTCGAAAGTTGCGGATTTTGTTATGAAAAAAGATATTCAATTAGTAATTTCAATATTGAAAGATAAATTGCCTGACGATCTATTGAATAAAGCGAATGTTGTTTTAGAGTTATCACAAGAGGATAAATTGTTTAGAATTGAATAATAATATAAAAGAGTAAGAATTTCTTACTCTTTTATATTATAGAAAATATGTATCCAATACTTGACACAAGGG
>KI259864.1:19065-21531 GCA_000467935.1 Peptostreptococcaceae bacterium oral taxon 113 str. W5053 | reverse complement strand
ATAAAAACATGGATTACAAAACAATAAGGGATAGAATTGAAGATATGGCAAAGGATAACCACAAAGATTTTGTGAAGGCGGTTATCAGTATGGAAAAAGGTATCAATGATGAGAGTGCCTTGGATAAGCTTTATGATGTTTATATGGCAAATGATACCATCAATCTGCTTCATGAAGATTTCGACTATATGATTGAAGATTTAAGAGAACAGGGGCAGATAAAAGACCTGCCCTATGTTCAGCAGGAGAAAGATGACCTTGTAAATATCGTCGGAAATGTTGTAGGCAATGTAGATGTAATCGAAAGAGAAAATAAGAACGGAGAAGGCTTTAAGGTGGCAAATTTCTCCGTAGTTTCCAAAGATGATGAGGGTAATAAGGTGTATCATAATTGCTCCGCCTACGGCGAAAAGAGTGATGTTCCAAAGGACTTTAAACAGGGAGATTTCGTAAAGCTATTCGGACAGCTTAGAACCTCTATTGATGATAACGGCAAGGAGCATAGCAATGTAAGGATATTATCCTCAAAGCTCTTAAAGGCGAAAGAACAGATGAAAGGACAGGATAAGAGTCAAGAGATTGCTAAACTGAAAAGCAAGATAGAAGAAAGAGAAAAAGACTTATTTTATGCAGATTCTTGGGAACAGGCAGGACAGATTAGAGCAGATATTGAAAAAATGAAAGCTAAGTTAAATACCTTGCTCAATTCTGAAAAAGGGAAAGAAAACGATAAAAAATCCATACTTGGTGCTATCAAAGAATATCAGGCGGAAGATAAGCAAAAGCCTAAAGAGAGTAAAGAAAAGCCAAAAGAAACAGAAAGATAAGATGATGGTCGGTGTGGTCTTAGGGCTGCACCGTCTCTTTTTTGTTGCTCAAAAAAAGGAGATAGAGATTATCTCTCCATCTCCTTACCCATATAAATTCCATAGTTCTTTCGTATCTGATAAAGCTCGTCCATAGTCGATTTTGTAGAAGAATACTCTTGCATTAGGGTATTCTTTTTTTCTTGTAATTTATCAAGTTTATCTAAAATATCCTTTGAATTTGGGAGTTTAGAATAAGTCTTTTTAAGTTCAGAAAGAGCATTTTCATAGATGGTAATCTGAGCTTTATATTCCTCGAAAAATGCCCTATCAGACGGATTCGCCTTATATTCCTTGTAATAGGCACGATATTTTTTGACAATATGAACTTGCTCCATCGTAGTGGATAACTGTTCCATTTCCTTATCAATCGCCTTGATTTTATCCTGTAAATTTTGTCTTTCATCAGCACTTTTCTTGATAAATTCATCAAGTTGCTGAACAGATTTTATGCCATGTTCTCTGATAAAGATAACGGATTCTGCCATTGTATTCAGATTATGCTTCGTCGCCCAGTATTCATAGCCTTTGCTTTCCTTTACCTTCACATTGGTATTCATATCAATAACATTTCCAATGCGTTTTTTAACGGTAGGCGTCTTAATAAACTCTCTTTCAGCTATTCGTTCTTTTAATCGTTCCTCCGTATAATCTTCGCCAATCGTCTTAGCTCTTGTAAATCTGGGCTTATCTTTCGGCTTAAAAGCGATATGTTTGCCATACTTAATTTCATAGCCAAGTTCAGTCATTTTCTTTAGAAATTCGTCCCAATCCTTAGACTGTTTTATCATGCGATCAATGTCAAATTGAAGTCTACTTTTCCAAGAAGTACCTCTTTTTGCTTGTTCATTTTCATACCAAGACTTTCCGCTCGTCCTATATTTTTTCTTAAAGCTTTCGTAGTGTTCATCAATGACGGAAAGGTTGTTTTCTTTGCATAGCTTATCACTCTGGTAACGGATCTTATGATAGCTTTTCTTATTGGATTGATAGCACTTGCCAGTAACCATATTTACATTATTGAATATTATGTGATTATGGATATGTCCCTTATCTATGTGTGTAGATAAGACAAACTCATACTCATCTTTGAGTATCTTTTTACATAACTCAAGACCGATTTGATGTGCCATTTCAGGGCTTGTTTCTCCCGGTAAAAAAGATTGAATCAGATGTCTTGCAAGGACAGTTCCCTTAGTTCCCGCCTCTCCTCTTGTCTTTAAAAACTGAGTATGAGCAGTTGACTGATGGCATTTATTGGTACTGACTAAAAGCTGCTCATCTGTTTTTTCCCCATTAACGATGTAATCAATGGCAAGATGAAGGGTTGATTTTATAGGGTGTATTTTTGTAATAGCCATAAAAACTAATCACCTCCTGAAGTCTTGTTAAGAAGCAAGGAATGGATTTGCCACAACTCTTTTGAGAAATGTTCAATCTCTTTTTTCATATCATTGATGTCATCTTTGTAGATAATACCGGTAGAATTTACTCGCTTTGCAATCTGATTGATATTATTTGTAGCGTTGGAAAGCAAGCCCTGTAAATCTCGGAACGGCTCTAAATCTATCTGATAAATTTCCTTTTCCAAAACACATTT
>KI259864.1:6722-18965 GCA_000467935.1 Peptostreptococcaceae bacterium oral taxon 113 str. W5053 | reverse complement strand
CATATTTCTGCACTTCGCAAGTTTTCTTTTTTCCTCAAAAAGAGCTTTTTCTGCCTTGGTCAACTTAATTTCAAGTCGTTCATTTCGTATCCTATTTGCCATAGATAGTTCCTCCTGTATATGAATTTCGGGGTCTTAGGGTCTCCCTAACAAGCTAAAAATTGATAAAAAAAGAAGCAGATCCCGAAGGGCTGCTTCATCAATTTTTCCGTAAGTGTCCGTACACTTACTGTGCTTGCTACAAAAGAATGATTTATAGCAAGTGTTAAGCAAGTATTCAATTTACTTTGTTCTGATGTTGGAAACATCTAAATAGTCAGGCTGGTAGTGGAACTTGTAGTCTGTGATTTTATCCGCATTATAGACGGTCATACCAACCGTTCTTGATATAGGGACTAATGCTGCATCGTCATGTAATCCATTTATAATTGTATTATACACATTCTGAATTTCTTTTTTATCGGTCATAGTATTTAAGCTTCTGATTAGCTCATCAGAGTTTTTCATACTGGTTAATGCTTTTGATGTCATATTATCCATTACCGGATTTTTTGAAAATGATGAAACCAGTTTATATGGATCCATTGGTATGTTGTATGTTATTCCGATAGCCAGTTGATACTTGCCTTCAGAGATGTTTTTATAGTGATTCATTGTTTCGGAACTTGATGTTTTCACTTCAAATCCAACTTTTTTTAGGTCGCTGGCAACGGCTTCTGATATATCTTTGAGCATTGCCTGATCACTTGAGCAAGAAATATTTACAGAGAGTTTTGTGCCATCCTTTTCACGAATACCATCACCATCTTGGTCTTTCCAACCGGCTTTTTCAAGCAAATCTTTAGCTGTTTGTTCTGAATAAGAATAAGATTCAGTGTCCACATTGCAATATGGTAAATTTTTATCCAAGATTGAAGGAGCTTCTTTCTCAATATCTCCCAGAATATTTTTTCTTAGAGATTTTGTATCTATTGCGTAATTTATTGCTTTTCTGACAGAAACATCATCAAAAGGAGATGTGTCAGTATTAATACCGATATATCTTGTTTGAATTACAGTATCTGATGTTTTGCCGGCAAAGGACTTGTCTTTTTGTAAAGAATTATAAGAATCATAACTTAGATTATTCGTACCTAAAATCAAGTCAACTTCTTTGTTGCGAAGTGCCAGTAATTTGGAATCATTATCAGGAATGATTTTGATTTTAAATGATTCTACATCAACATTTTTACGGTTGTAATTCGGATTTTTTACAAAGGTGTAGGTATCATTGTCCTTTTGACCATTATACATGTATGGACCGGTTCCCATTGTGGCGTTTTTTACTTTTTCTGATAATGTACCATCTGCATTAAATGCGTTTGGCGACATAATTCCCATAGGCAGAGGGAGAGTAAAATCATTGAGAGCACCATAGTAAGGAGATGACAGTTTAACAGAGACAGTATATTTATCAACAACAGTGATTTTTTCTATTAATGTACTTGTTAGACCAAAAGCTCCGTTATATGTTTCTAAATTTTTTCCGACATTCTCGAAATTTTTTTTCACTACTTCAGCAGTTAATTCCTCGCCATCAGAGAACTTAATATCCTTTTTTAATTTAAAGGTATAAGTCATATTATCTTTGTCTACATCCCATTTTTCTGCAAGACCGGGAACAAAGTTTCCGTTTTCATAATTGATGAGAGTTTCATAGAAGTTTGGGATATAATAAAGCAACCCAAATGTTCCGTTTGCCTTCAGAGGTTCTTGAAAAACAGAAAATCCACCATCAAAATTCCAACTTTCACAAAAAGTTAATTCTTTTACTTTTTTTGAATTTCCAACTGTGTTTTGTGAGCTGCATCCGGTTGTTATTGACAAGAGCATAATGAAAGAGAGTAATACTCCCAATAGTTTTTTTGTGGTTTTCATAAATACACGTCCTTTCTTTAGTTGTTTGTAATTACTTGCTTACTACTGAAACTGATGTTTTTTGTAAGTTCATCTGCCATAGGGAGTATCAGGGGGAAGTGAGGCAATTAATTCCCTTGAGTATTCTCCATGAAATGAATCATATGAAGTGGCATTGGATATTTCTTCTATTATTTTTCCTCCTTTCATAACAAATATGTGGCTTGCCATATATAGAGCAACATCTATATCATGAGTAATGAATAAGTAAGTAATTTTCCTTTGTTTTCGTATTTCTATCAGAAGATCTAATATTTTCTTTCTTACAGTTGCATCTAATCCGCTTACAGATTCATCAAATATAATATACTTGGGTTCAACACATATAGCTCTTGCTATACAGACTCGACTTTGCTGCCCACCTGATAATTCATGAGGATATTTTGATAAAACTGATTCGGGAAGCTCCATTTTAACAAGTGTGGATATAATCGTTGAATATATTTCGCTTTTTGTTAAATTACATAACTTATGTAACGGCTCATATAGGCTGTCAATAATAGTTTTTCTTGGATCTAAAGCTCCTGAGCTATCCTGAAGGACTAGTTGAACATTTTTTCTCATTATAAGAATTTCTTCTTTAGTCATTGACCAGATATTTTTATTGTTAAAATGAATAGTTCCGTTACTGGGAGGAATTATTGCAGATAACATCATTGATAATGTACTTTTGCCACTGCCACTTTCACCCACCAAAGCATAAGAAGTATTAGGTAATAGTGAAAATGAAACATCATTTACTGATATGAAATCTTTCTTATTTGCTCCCAAACAAGGATATTTTCTACTCAAATGTTCTACAACAATCATTCTATATTCCTCCTCCCTTTAAAATACTGGCTTGTAGTAAATTTTTAGTGTAATCAGTCTTTGGAGAATTAAAAATTTCAAATACAGTTCCTTTTTCAATAATAATTCCATCTTTCATTACAATCACATTGTCAGCTAATTTTGCTATAACTCTAAAATCATGAGTAACTACAATGAGTGAAATTCCAGATTCTTTTATTTTGATAAATTGCTCTAAAACAATGGATTGTGTTTTAATGTCAAGTGCCGTTGTTGTTTCATCTGCTATGATTATCTCAGGTGATAGCATTAGAGCTAATATAACCATTAATCTTTGCAACATGCCGCCGCTTAGTTGTGATGGAAAACTATTAAGGATACGCTCTGTTTCTGATAGTCCAAATTTAGTTAAATTTTCCTCTATACTTGCCATAAGGTGTTTTTTTGAAGCATTTTGGTGTAATTTTAATGTTTCAAGTATTTGTTTACCTATTTTACTCATGGGATCAAAAGCACTCATAGGATTTTGCATTATTAATGCTATTTTTTTCCCTCTAACGGCATTTAATGATTTATCAGAAAGAGATAGCAGATTTTGGTTTTCAAACAGAATTTCGCCGCTTACATCAAATGCTTTTCTGTCTAATAAATTTAATACAGAGCGGCATGTTAAGGTTTTACCACTACCGCTTTCACCAATAATACCTAAGATCTCACTATCATTAAGTCCAAAATTTATATTATCAATGAGAGTTTTTTTATACTTTCGGTGAATGATTTTTAAATTTTTTATTTCCAATAATGGATTCATACCTAATACTCCTTTGGTGAAAGTACATCCCTTAATGCTTCTCCCAATATATTAAATCCTGCTGAAGTAAGCAAAATACACAGACCGGGATACATGATTAGCATTGGATTAGAATATAAATATTGCTTTGAATTTGACAGCATTACACCCCATTCAGGAGTGTTATCGGCAAGTCCGATACCCAAAAAAGAGTATCCGGAAACCATCAATATAATAGCTGCAATACCGGTACTGAAATATACAATGATTAGTGGGGCAATATTAGGAAATATATGTTTAAATATAATTTCAAAAGAATTGCAGCCTGAAATCGTAGCTGCAATTATGTAATTTTTTCTCTTTTCTATTAATACATAGCTGCGTATTACTTTCACAAACCAAATCCACATAGAAAATACGATGGATATTATTAAGTTGACAGCTCCCTGTCCGATTATTCCTAATAGGGCAAGGACTATAACCATTGGTGGAAATGCCATAAAGATATCACATACTATTAAAATTATTTTATCTAAAACACCTTCAAACCAAGCACTGACAGTTCCTACAATGGTGCTTATAAAAGCAAGTATAAGTAAAGTCGGAAATGCAATGCTTAATGAATATCTTGCACCATAAACCAATCTTGAAAATACACAACGCCCCAGTTGATCCGTTCCAAGAGGATATGTACTCGAAGCAGGTAAAAACTTTTCGCTAATGTTGACAGTATAAGGACTGTTAGGTGCTATAAAAGGTGCGAATAAAGCAACTGTAATAACCAATATTACCAATAATAAGCTGAAAACAGCTTGTCTATTATGAAATATTTTCTTAGCCATTGAATTCCTCTCCTTTAAAAATATGGGGACTCAATAAGTGATTTATGTTTTCTGCAATAGAATTAGATATGACAAATATTATTCCAAGCATCAACATACACCCTGTAATTGCCGGGGTATCTCTATTTATAATTGATGACATAAAATATGAGCCAAGCCCCGGCCATGAAAAAACACTTTCAACAATTACGCTTCCGGCGATCATCATACCGATGTTTTGGAAGAATAGAGTAATCATTGGAGGAAGTGAATTTTTTAAGATATGATTACATAAAATCCTCTTATTAGATAAACCTCTGGATTTTGCATATATCACATATTCCTGTTCCATGTTTTCAAGCAGTATAGTTCTTAGTAGTTTGGTAGATGATGAAATTACAGGGATTGCAAGGGTTATAGATGGCAATATTAAGCTCCTGAAATTTCCATACTCTACTACTCTAAAAATAGGTATAGTAATTGCAAACAATGAAAGTAATAGATAACCAAGCCAAAAAGAAGGAATGGATATACCTAAAATCGTTATATTTTGTATAAGTTTATCAACAAATTCCCCTTTTTTATAAGCAGAAACTAAACTTAAAGGAATAGTGAAAAGCACAATAAAAAATAGTGCAGCAATAACAAGGGTAATGGTTGCCCAAAATTTTTCTTTAATGTCAGTTACCACAGGATTAGATGTTTGATACGAAGTACCCAAATTACCCGTTACAGCCATTTTTAACCAATTTGTATATTGAACAAATATAGGTTTATCCAAGCCTTTTTCGATTCTAACTTTCTCAATTTGTTCCGAACTTGGGTTGCCATATAAATGGTGAGCAATAGTTTCGGCTGAATCAATGGAAGATATATTTGAAAGGAAAAAGGATAACAGGCTTATCATGAATAATATAAGTATTAACCTAAAAAATTTACTCATTAATCTCAAAATAAAACCTCCCTTAACCAAAAAATGTGAGTTAGACAAATATAACTAACTCACATTTTACACATTATTTAGTTTATAAACAAGGTTACAAATTTCAATTTTGAAACACCCTTAAATGCTTATTAAATCACAAGAAATAGAGATTTCACATAATATTATTTTGAAATAAGTTAAAATATCGTGATAGATATAAAAAATATTACGATATAAAACTTTTAGATATGATGAATATTACGATATTCCATAGGACTCATTTTAAAAGTTGATTTGAAAATCTTTGCAAAGTGTCCCGCATTTTTATATCCAACCTTTAGAGCAATATGATAAATTTTATCGTCTGTATCTTGCAATAGCAAAAGAGCATAATTCATTCGCATTACTTTTAAGTATTCATAAACGGTTGTTCCATAAACCTGACGAAATGCCATCTGAAAACGGGAGCAACTCATGTTTGCCATTTTTGACAATTCTTTTATGGAAGGATAAGCGGATAAATTGTTTTTCATAAATGTAATGACCTTGTTTAGAGAACGCTTATCTTTTCTATCCAACTTTACAGAGATATATGGACGATTTTCTTCTTTTTGGGCAGTATTAATTATTAGAGATAAAATTTCGATAACCTTACTTTCCATATATAATTTTCTGGTATTTCCTATAGCCGGACAGTCTTTGATTTGTTGAAAAACAAAGTTTAATTCCGGTGAATTAGGCTTTTCAATTAAAAAATCCAAAGCACTTTTATATGATTCATAAGTATTTCCAAAATATCCCTCTAAAAATGAATCGAAATATTTTTTTGTTATGATAACTTTAGTGAAACAGGTAGGCTTATTAGCTTCGCAGAAAGCATAAGCACTTTTTCGGGTATTTGCGTAACAGCAGATTCCTTTGTCAACCTGCTTTACCTTTCTGCCGCCAACTTTAAATGAACTTGAATCAGTTTCAAACTGACTAATCTCAAAATATTCCTCCTTAATTTCAGCCACTTTTTCAAAATTACTTTTAGGGATAAAGCTTGCAATTATAATTAAGAACTGACCATGAAAATTCATTATCTGCAAAGTTCCATTCCCATATTCTGAACTCATACGATAAAAATCATTTTCTGAATCAGATTCTTCCTCAATTTTATAGAAATGTAAACTTTCAGGTAAATTTTTATAATATTCAATAACCGTACGGTTCAAAGTATCACCTCCTCGTATTAAACATCATTTTAGCACAAGTTTATATCATAATCAACTAAATTTATATCACAATATTTTAATTTTTGTCTGATAAAATCTCTTATAACCGCTTAAATAAAAGGATTTTAAGGATAACTATATTAGTATGTTCTAAAATAGTCAATTATTGACTTAATTCTTATTTTAACATAGCCTATAAATAATAAATAATATAATTTAAAGAAGGTGATTTTACATGGAAAATTTTAGTAATAAGAAGTTGAATGTATTTTCGCTGCTTAGCTATGAAAAATTCAAAATAGCGATTGGAATATTTTTAGGTTCGATTTGCGGCTTGTTATCATTTGTGCCGTATGTTGTTTTATATAAAATGATTGCAGCTTTAATCAACAACCAAATTGATTTTAAGTCTGTGTTGCCATGGGCTTTAGTTATGATATTTTCAACAATCCTGCAAAATATATTGATGTCGATTACTATGATATTCACCCATGTTGCCGCATACAATATTATACACCGTTTGAAGATGGAAGCCCTTGAATATTTATCAAAAGTGAGTTTGGGATTTTTTAATAACAAAACATCCGGAGAATTAAAAGCGGCATTATTTGATGATATTGAAAAATTAGAAGGGTTTATAGCACACAATTTAATAGAAATTACGCAGGCAGTAGTTATCCCTATAATATCAATGTTAATAATGTTTTATATCAATGTATTTATGGCATTAACAATGCTTCTGCCTGTCGTTGTTGGCGTGCTTCTACCAACAATGATGATGAAAAAGTATCCTAATCTGACTAAAAAATATACAGATACTTTTTCTGAGCTGTTAAGTTCTATAAATGAGTATATTAACTGTATGCCGATTATAAAGATGTTTGGATTAACCGTAGAAAAATTTGCAAAGTTAAGTGCTGCATCAAAAAATTATACGGAATGTTTAGTTGAAATGGCAAAGTGTTCTTGTTATCCACTTGCCATAACGATAGTAATTTTGGATTCAGGCATATTATTCACATTGCCAATAGGCGGTTTTTTGTATGTAAATGGGTTGATTTCTACAGAACATTTATTGATATTTATGTTACTAACGATGTGTTTTTACAGGACATTTTTTAACCTATTTAATATTGCGATGGGAAGAATTGAGTTAAACAGTGGATTGGTCAATATAAAAAAACTTTTTGGAATACCGGTTGAAGTGGTAGGAAAAGAACAACTGAAGTCTAAAAATTTGGATATTCAATTTAATGATGTCAGTTTCGGATATGATGATGAGAATGTTGTGTTAAAAAACATCTCTATGAAGATTGAACCTAAGTCATTTACTGCATTTGTTGGAGCTTCTGGAGCAGGAAAAACAACAGCAGCGTCCTTAATAGGGAGATATTGGAATGTTGATAAAGGTGAAATTTGTATCGGAGGAATTCCTATAAACAAACTAAGTGAGGAAACTCTTACTTCTGCGGTTTCGTTTGTATTTCAGGACACATTTTTAATGGAAGATACCTTGTTTGAAAATATTAGAATGGGCAGTGAGGCGGATGAAGAAAGTGTAAAAGAAGCAGCAAAATATGCACAAATTCATGATTTTATTACTACACTTCCCAAAGGATATGATACCAAAATCGGAGAGGAAGGATTTAAACTTTCAGGTGGACAAAAACAAAGACTCAGTATAGCGAGAGCAATTCTGAAAAACGCTCCGATTGTTATTTTTGATGAAGCGACATCATATTCGGATATTGAAAATGAACACAAGATTCAGACGGCATTGAAAAATTTATTAAAAGATAAAACAGTAATTATGATTGCTCACAGGCTTCATACAATATGTGATGCCAATAAAATCATAGTGTTTGAAAAAGGGGAAATAGTTGAACAAGGTACACATAAAAGACTTTTAGAAATAAATGGATACTATTCTAAAATGTGGGCAAGTTATATGAAAAATTATGTGGAGTAGGAGGGAAAAATGTTAAAGGGCATAAATAACCTGATAGGTAAGAATAAAAATAGACTGTATTATCCTATTTTCCTTATGTGCTTGGATTCATTAGGGAGTATGGTTACATATTTCGTTTTATACCTGACCATAATAGATATTTTTCATGGAACATTAGATATCACTTATATTTCCAAGTACACATTGATATGCTTTATAGGCGTTATGTTAAGGATTTTAATATATAGGAAAAGCTATCTTTTGTCTTTTGAGCAATCTTTTTTAACAACCGGGGTTTTACGTACTGACTTAGCAAATCATTTTAGAAAATTAAGTTTAGGTCATTTTAGCAAAAACAGTAAAGGATATTTAATAAACACATTAACAAATGATTTAAGTAGTTTTGAAGGATTACTTTCACACGCATTGCCATTTTTTATAAAAACAATAACTACCTGTTTGATGCTTATAGTCGGAACCTTTTTTATTGACTTTAGACTTGCTTTCGCTGAGTGCATAGTAATCATCATATCAATACCGATATTGCATTGGGGCGAGAGATTATCTAAAAAACTTGAAAATCAGAAACGAAAACTAAATGAAACTATGGTTTCTAATGTTTTGGAATATATAAATGGCATAAAGGTTTTTAGAGCCTATGGTATGCAGGTATCAAATTTTACCAGATTAAAAAGCAATATGGAAGCAGTCAGAAAAAATGGTATTCAAACAGAAGTGAAAATGGCTATTCCAACGGCATTATATGGAAGTTTGATAAATTTTATTGTGCCAATATCACTATTAAGCGGAAGCTATTTGCTCATGGGTGGAGATTTAAAAGCTGAGTCTTTGATTGCGTTTTTTATTATGGGAATTGCCGTTTCCGGAATTTTAATTTCATTTGAGAGATATTATATCATGCTTAAAAACTTAAAAATAGCTTCTGACAATTTAAATAGAGCTATGGACTGCAAAGAATATGATTTTGACAATAAGAAAAATGCTTTAAAAAACTATACAGTCAGATTTGAGAATGTTTCATTTTCCTATGAAAAGAATAAAGAAGTTCTGCACGACATTAGTTTTGTAGCAGAAGAAAGAAGTATAAACGCACTGATAGGAGAATCTGGTTCCGGGAAAAGTACCATAATGAATTTAATCACAAGGTTTTGGGATATAACAGATGGAGAAATTACCATTGGAGGAGAAAATATTAAAAATTTAAATCCGGATTTTTTATTAAATTCGGTAAGCGTAGTATTTCAGGATAATATTTTGTTATCAGATACTATTTTAAATAATATCTCCATAGGCAATCCAAATGCAACTTTTGAGGAAGTTGTTGAAGCTTCAAAAATTGCCTGTTGCCATGAGTTCATTATTTCTTTACCTGATGGATATAATACAAAAGTTTCAGAAGGCGGCACATCACTTTCAGGTGGAGAAAAGCAGAGAATTTGTATTGCCAGAGCAATTTTAAAAAATGCTCCAATATTGTTATTGGATGAATTTACAGCATCTTTAGATGCAGATAATGAAATTAAGATTAATAAAGCATTTGACCATTTGATAAAAGGAAAGACGGTTTTCACTATTGCTCACAGGCTTCATACAATAAAAAATGCAGACCAGATTATTTTAATGAATAACGGAAAAATAGAAGAAATAGGAAAACATGATGAATTGATAAAGAAAAAAGGTCATTATTACCAAATGATTAAAGAGCAAGAACAGGCAAAAAACAAATAATGTAAGGAGCAGGAAAATGAATAGCAGCAAAATAAAGATTATGAGTGAGGAAAATATTGCGAAAGCTTTGTTTAAACTTGGAATGCCAATGGTTGTAAGTATGCTGATAATGGCATTATATAATGTTGTGGATACTTACTTTGTATCAGGACTGGGGAAACATTCAGTAGCAGCCGTATCGGTAGCTTTTCCGATTTCTCTTATTTTTTCGGGGATTGGGTTAACTTTTGGTGCAGGGGCAGGTTCTTATATATCACGATTATTAGGTGGAGAAAAGAAGAAGGAAGCAGATATAGTTGCTACTGTAGCAATGTTTACAAGTGTTATCATCGGAGCGATTACCGGCATGACACTGCTGTTTCTGCTGACTGATGTTTTGAAATTTATGGGAGCAATCCCTTCTATAATAGAAATTGCTAAAAAATATGCCATCATATTCATTATAAGTACAATGGTCAGCACTGCTAATGTAACGGCAGGCAATCTGGCGGTAGCACAAGGGGCAGCTAAAGTTTCTTTAAAAGCAATGATTATTGGTTCGGTTTTGAATATGGTTTTAGATCCTATATTTATATATGGATTAAATTTGGGAGTAAATGGAGCAGCTATTGCAACTCTTATATCTCAAGTCGTAACTCTGTTTATTTATATCATTTATTTTAAAAGCGAGAAAAGTTATATAAAACTTAAAATTTCTAATTTTAAGCCAACCATTAATGCTTATAAAGAAATATTGAAAGTTGGTATTTCAATGTTTTTGCTCCAGATTTTTTCAAGTATATCTATGAGTAAAATATCATCTTCGGCATCTTTATATGGGGAAGATGCGATTGCTGCAATGGGGATCGTACTTAGAATTGTAACTTTGGGAACGAATGTTGTTTTTGGATATATGAAAGGATTACAGCCATTAGCCGGCTTTAATTACGGTGCGAAGAACTACAAAAGATTAAATGAAGCAATAAGGTGCTGTATAAAATATATAAATCTATTTTGTTTAGTATGGACAATTTTACTTTATATATTTGCACCAAATATATTATCTATCTTTGGAACTGGCGAAAGTGTTTTGAAAATAGCAGTTCCTGCTTTAAGAGCAGGAGTCATTATGTTTATTACATTTGGATTTCAATTCACATATTCCACATTATATTTATCAATGGGAAAAGCCTTAGCTGGAGGATTTTTAAGCATTTGCAGACAAGGAATTATATTTTTACCGATCATTCTGCTTTTGCCTAAAATTTTTGGATTAAATGGTGTGATATATTCTCAAGCTGTCGCTGATTTAATAACCACAATTATAACAATACCTTTTGCAATAGATGTAAGAAAAAAATTAAGATTAAATTTAAATGAAATATAAAATTGAAGGAAAGAGCAGATGAAATGAGAAAAGTAAATGTATCAGGAGGATAATTATGTTCAATGAAATAATAATGAGAGCTTTAATGATGGAATCACCTTTTTTCGTATTGTCTAAGAATTTATTTAAATAATTCGGCAATACTTACCCATTTTAGAGGACTTCTTATGCTTAAGTGCAGGAGTCCTCCTTTTTTTGCCTGAAAACAAGCAGACAGAAAAAGAATGGAGGACTTGAAATGAAAAAAGAATATTACCTTTATGTCAATGGGCAAAAGGTGAAAGTCAGTGAGGAGATATATAAGGTCTACTGGCGTGAGAAAGAGCATGAAAAATATTTGGAGCAGGTGGACAGGAAAAACCACTTGCTCTTTTTTTCATCATTAGACCATGACGGACATTTCTATGAAAACATTGTTGATGAAGGCGTTGATGTAGAAAAGATTGTGGAAACACAGATGATGATTGAAGCAGTCAGAAACGCTATATCAAGGCTTAACGCAGAAGAAAAGGACATCATAGAGCGTTTGTACTTTCAGGATGAAACCATCCGCTCGGTAGCAAAGTTAAAGAGTATCACACACCCGGCTTTGATTAAGAAAAGAAACAAAATCTTAGAGAAGCTGAAAAAATTTATCGAAGAAATTTAGAAATTCGGTAACCAAAGGGGTCAAATTTTCCTT
>KI259864.1:0-6622 GCA_000467935.1 Peptostreptococcaceae bacterium oral taxon 113 str. W5053 | reverse complement strand
AATTATGACTTACGCCAAGACCTTTCTGCTAAAAAATATTTTGGTTCAATGAATACTGAGAAAATCAAGGAAACAAGGAAGCGAGCGACAAATAAGATTACATAAAAAACAGATGTGGCAGTCTGTTCGTTGATACAGGCGGTGATAATGATACTTCAACAGTTTATGCCGGCTCGTCTTGAATAAGGGGCGGAGGTGAGATTCCTATGTTGTCAGCCAAGACACCTACCAATGTCAAAAAACTTAAAAAGAAAAGCAACAGGGAAAGGAGTTTTCTAATGAATGCAGAAGAATTAGCAAGATATAAAAATATGTCAGCGGAAGAGATAGACAGGAAAATTGTCCCTGATATTGAAAATATAAAAGATAAGAAAAATGCAGAGCCGCTTTCCATGTACTTTATGAAAGTCGGAAATGTCATTGTGAAATGCAGCTATGCAGAAAATGGAAGAAGTTTGGAGGATTGCTTTTTGTCTTACTTAAAAAAGAAAGCAATGCTTCTTGATTAAAATATGATAAAAGGGGCAGACTTTTTTGCTTAGATATGGTATAATACGAATCAAATAGGGATACAACTTCATAAGAGCTGAAGGACTCCAAGTTATCATATTTCTCTTAAAAAAGAATATGAAAGTTTGGAGGTTTTATTATGTCTAAAAACAGTTTGGATACAGGTATTCTCAAAGTTGCCATGTACCTCAGATTATCTCAGGATGATGAAAAATATGATAAGGGCTTTAAGGTGGAAAGCAACAGTATTTCCAATCAAAGGCTTCAGATTAAGGACTTCATTGATAAAAATGAGGATATGGAGCTGATAGAAGAATATGTTGATGACGGATATTCCGGGATAAACTTTGAAAGACCGGCATTTAAGAAAATGATGGAAGATGTCATTACAGGGAGCATTAACTGCATTGTTGTAAAAGACCTATCAAGATTCGGCAGAGATTATATTGATAGCGGAAGATACCTGCAAAGAGTATTTCCCTCTCTTGATATAAGATTTATTGCCCTAAATGATAATTATGACAGCTATACAGCCAGTGAAACGGAAAAGAACTTGGTCATTCCGTTTAAAAGCTTCATCAATGACAATTATTGCAGGGACACCTCCGCAAAGGTCAGAAGTGTCTGCAAGGTAAAGAGAAAACAAGGACAGTTTATATCAAACTATGCTCCTTACGGCTATGAAAAAGATGAAGAAGATAAGCACAAAATAGTAATTGATAAAGAAGCGGAATATGTGGTGCAGAAAATCTTCTCAATGAAGCTTGAAGGGTACAGCTCCTATTCGATTGCCAAACACTTAAATGATAACGGAATATTATCCCCGATGGAGCATAAAAAAGCAAAGGGTATCCGATATAAGACAGGCTTTAGCACAAAGGCAGTTCCCAAGTGGGATACGCCGGCAGTTAATCGCATTTTAACCAATGAGGTCTATATCGGAACACTGCAACAGGGAAAACGGGAAAAGATAAATTATAAGCTGGATAAGGTGGTTTCCAAGGATAGAAGCGATTGGATTGAAATCGAGGACAATCATGAAGCTATTATTGATATTTATGACTTTGAAATTGCCCAAAAACTTTTGAAATGTGATATAAAGGCAAAAAATGTTGGGGAGAAAGCAGATTTGTTTTCAGGTCTTTTATTTTGCAAGGACTGTAATGCTCAGATGACGAAGAAAGTTGATAAGAGAGGGAAAACTCCCACTGTCTACTATATCTGCTCCCAATACAACAAAGGAAAACAGTGCAGCAGGCACTCAATCAAACAGGAGGATTTAAAAGTAAGCGTACTTGAGATGATTCGCCATTACATCAACTCTCTTGGAAAGTATGAAAGCATTTCGGAAAAAGTAAGGGACATGGAAGTATCCTATGAACTGTTTCAAAAAATAGATAAAAGACAGGAATATACCAAGAAAAGCAAGGTAAAGTTTGAACTTTTAAAATCGGCTCTGTATCAGGACTTAAAAGAGGGAATCATTTCTGAAGAAGAATTTTACGGTATGAGAGAGTTTTATACAAACCGTATCGTAGAAAGCGAACTGATTTTAGAAAAGCAGAATAAAGAAATTTCAAGACTCTATCAAAAGAGTTTGGGAAACAAAAACTTCCTGTCCGATATTAAAAAGTACAGGAATATAAGCACTTTAGAAAGAGGGCTTCTTGTAAGACTTGTCGATAAAATCTATGTTTTGGAAGAAAAAAGGATAGAAATCCATTTTAACTATGATGAAACTACAGATATACTGGATAAGTTAAGCGACTACACAAAGCAATCCTCCGAGCTGATGAAGGAGGTGGTGTAGATGGCAAGGACAGCGAACAGACGAGAAAGGGCAGAAGAAGCTTCATTAAGCAAAGAAAGCGGAAACAGTTTTCAAACAGCGATTTACACAAGAATATCAAGAGATAAAAAAGAAAAGCCGAGTGATTCCATTGAAAATCAAATTGCTCTTTGTGAAAGTTATATAAAGAAAAATGATGGTCATAATTTGGTTGGAATATATAAAGACATCGCAAAGACAGGGACAGAATTTGAAAGACCTGACTTTGAAAAACTTATGGGAGAAGTAAGGACGGGGAAAATCAACTGCATTGTTGTAAAAGACCTATCCCGCTTCGGAAGAAATTATACGGAGCTTGGAAACTTCATTGAAAAGATATTTCCGTTTCTTGGAGTAAGATTTATTGCGGTTAATGACAATCTGGATACCTTTCACATGGAAGATCCCAATAAATCTCTTGAGGTAATCTTGAAGAATATTGTAAATGAAACTTATGCAAAAGACATTTCAAAGAAAATATCAACTTCCCATCAGATTAGAATTAAGCAAGGTGGATTTATTTGTGGTGCAGCTCCTTATGGCTATACAGCAAGAAAAGATGAAGATGGAGTAAGACGGTTATATATTGATGAAAATACAGCTTCCATCGTAAAAGAAATCTTTGATGCGTATTTGAAGGGATTTAGTACACTTGATATTTCAAAGTTACTGCTTGAAAAGAAAGTATATATAGCAACTGATTATAGGAAGTTTGGAAAAGCTAAAGCTGATGAAAATGAACTTATAAGAGCTTGGATGCCAACAACAATATTACAAGTGCTTAAAAATCGTGTATATACAGGAACACTCATTCAAGGCAGAAATCAAAAGCATTTATTTGAAGGTAAAAAGAGAGAAAGGCTTGACGAAGAACATTGGACAATAACAGAAGATGCCCATGAAGCAATTATCTCGCTTGATACATTTGAAAAGGTACAGGAGAAAATTTCCTCAAAATCTAATTCCATTAAAAATAGCAGAAAAGAAAATAAGAATGCTAAGGATGATACAGTATTTAGAGGAAAACTCTATTGTGGGATTTGTAAGAGAAAAATGAGCGTACACAGGCAAAAAAGCGGTAAGAAAACTGTATTTTATTTTAGCTGTAATCGGTTCAGAGAATTTACAACAGAAAAATGCGGAACATCTATTACAGAGGCTACTCTTGAAAAAACTGTTAAAGCAGCCTTTGATGCTATTCTTTTAAATAACAGTAAAAGTTATAAGGCTTATCTGAATGCTTATGACAATCTTAAAATAGAGATGGATAAGAAAAAGGAAAAAGAAATAACTGAAATTGAAAGAAAAATTTTAGGCTTTAGCAGACTTCAAAGTGAGTATTATGAAAAATATGTTTTGGGCAAGTGGAGTAAAGAAGACTTTGAAATGGAAAAAGGACTTCTGGGTAAAAAGAAAGCAGAACTCGAAAGCCTAAAAGAAAGACAAGTTGCTATCTTTGAAAAAGAAGTATTTGAACTTGAAGAAAGGCATAAGTACCTTACAGCACTTTTTAAAGGTAAAACAAAGAAATGGGATAAAGACTTTGTAGATAGCATCATTGATAAGATCTTTATAGGGAAAGATAACACAATAGAAATCAAATTTAATTTTGAAGAAACTCCTGTGATTACTGAAAAACTCGGTAGAAAGACAAGGAGGAGCTGATATGAATACAGTAGATTTTTATTTAAGACTTTCCTTAGAAGATGACGACTTAAAAGACGAAAGTAACAGCATTACTTCCCAAAGAGAAATCTTAAAAGACTATATCAGTTCAAGAGAAGAATTTACTGGAGTGAAGATAAGAGAACATATTGATGATGGCTATACCGGAACAAATTTTAATCGTCCTGCATTTCAAAAGATGATAGGTCTTGTGAAGAAAAATGAGATAAGAACTATTCTTGTAAAGGATTTATCACGATTTGCAAGAGATTATATTGAATCCGGAGCATATATTGAGCAGATATTACCTTTTATGCAGGTTCGTTTCATCTCTGTGAATGACAACTATGACAGTAATAACAATGAGAATGGAATCAGCAGTTTAGAAATTCCTTTTAAGAATCTTGTCTATGACTACTATTCCAAGGACATTTCACAAAAAATCAGTTCATCAGTAAGAGTAAGACAGGATAGAGGGTATTATTTCGGTTCAAAAGCACCGTATGGATATGTAAAAGATGAAAAAGACCATCATCAGCTACTTGTCGATGATAGAGTGAGAAACATCATTGAAGAAGTCTTTGAAAGATACCTTAGTGGTGAAAGTATGCTTTCCATTTCTAAAGAATTTAATCATAGAGGTGTTCTGACGCCGGCAAAACATATAGGGCTTAAAAGAGGAAGTGGAGTATGGACAGGACAGATTATTAGATATGTTTTAACACAAAGAGTTTATACAGGAGCTGTTGTTGGTGGAAAGACAAGAGTGCAGGAAGTTGGTTCTGATAATAGGAAATGGGTTGATAGCAAAGACTGGATAATTAGAGAAGATATGCACGAAGCTATTATATCCAAAGAGGATTTTGACAAAGTGCAGGATATGCTAAACAGCAATACAAAACATATCAGCAGGGAGCGGAAGCATTTTCATATTCTTCAAGACAAAGTCTATTGTGGTAAGTGCTATCATAAAATGACTTATACGGTTAATTATGGAAAAACAGATGGATATTGCTGTCCCTATCGGTACAAAGCAAAAGACTGTGGCTGCATGAAAGGGAAGATAAAAGCAGAAACACTGGAAGATATTGTTTCAGAAGAGATTAAACTTTATACAGAGAGCTTTCTTGAAAAAGAACAGACAAGAAAGATTGAGCATAAAGTTATGGAAAGCATTTGTGAAAGCCTGCTTGACAGGAAGAAAAGACTGGAAGCGGAAAAGCAAAAGATTCAGATTTCCAAAATGCAGCTTTATGAAAAGCATAAACAGGACGAAATAGATAAGGAAGCATATTTATCAAAGAAAGAAGATTTAAGCAAAAAACTTAAAAATACAGAACAGGAAATAGCCATCATTACGGACAAGATAAAAGAAAATACATTTTCAGGACATAACCTTAATGTTGATAAGCTAAGAGAAGCGGTTACAAAAGGAGAGCTTGTTTTAGACTGGATCAACGAAGTCATAGACAGGATTTATGTTTATGATAAAGACAAGGTGGAGATTATTTGGAAATTTGAGAAAGGGAATGGAAAAGATGGATAAAAAAGACGAAATTATGCTTGTAAATCAGGAATCCCTTGCAGAAAAAATTTATATCATAAGGGGACAGAAAGTAATGCTTGACTTTGAACTGGCAGAAATTTATGGGTATGAAACAAAAAGATTTAATGAACAGGTCAAAAATAACATTGAGAAATTTGACGATGATTTCAGGTTTCAACTCACAAAAGAGGAATGGGAAAATTTGAGGTCGAAAATTTCGACCTCAAAATCGGAAACAGGTTCAGGAGGCAGAAGATACTTACCTTATGTTTTTAGTGAAGCCGGAATCTATATGCTGATGACGGTTCTTAAAGGGGAGCTTGCTGTCAAGCAGAGTAAAGCCTTAATACGCACTTTCAAGCAGATGAAAGACTACATTGTAGAAAACCAAGGCTTGATTGGACAAAGAGAATTTTTACAGCTTTCCATGCAGATAACAAGTAATGTCGTAGAAATGCAGGATTTAAGACGGGATTTAATGAATGTGGAAGATAAGGTGGCAGGATTGGTGGACAATTTAGGTAGTGTTGTGCATAAATCCGAACTGTCAGAGTTAATTCTTGATCTTAGCAATCCTCAGCTAAAATATGGATTTTTGCTTTTAAATGGAGAGCCGATTGAAGCGAACCTTGCTTATAAGGATATTTACAGCATAGCAAAAAAGAGCATTTATATCGTTGATAACTATATCGGAGTTAAGACACTTGTACTGTTAAAGGATATACCCTCATCGGTAGAAATCACTATATTTAGCGACAATGTTGGTAAAGGACTTCATACCCTTGAATACCAAGATTTTTGTAAAGAATATCCGTTTAGAAAGGTAAAGTTTCAAAAATCCGGCGGGGAGTTCCATGACAGATATATTATCATTGATTGGAATACAGATAAGCAGAGGATATACCACTGCGGAGCTTCTTCCAAAGATGCAGGGCAAAGAATCACAACTATATCGGAAGTAGTTGACCAAGTAGTATATGCAGACCTGATAAACAAGCTCTTGAAAAATCCAATTTTAAAGTTAAAATAGAGTAAAAAAAGTTGATTGGAAATTTGAAAAAATATGTATCCAA
>KI259863.1 GCA_000467935.1 Peptostreptococcaceae bacterium oral taxon 113 str. W5053 | reverse complement strand
TTTTTGTCACCGTTGTCTTATCACATTACATTTTTTATAATCTACCGTAAAATTTTTGCTTCATAAAATCATAAATAAAAAAGGACTGTTCCCAGTCCTTTTTTATTTATGATTGATAAACATTCCTTCTCTTAGCAATTTCATCGCTTCATCTCTTACATAATCATAATGATTTTTCTTTTTAAAAACTACCCAGTGTAACGCAAGAAAATTAGAAATTCCTATAAGGCTAAAACTTAAAACTTCCAAATCAATATCCCTGACCTCTCCATTCTCTTGCGCTCTTTGAAGTCTGGATGAATAAGCTTGCCCAAAAGATGTGTAATATTCATCAAAGAGTTCCTTGTCAATAAAAAAAGATTCCCATGCAATATTAAATACAAAATGATGTTTATCGACATAATCAAACCAATATCTTAATCCTATGGCTTCCTGCTCTTCTCGCGAAGAAACCCCTTCTACCTGCTTTTGAATATTCATCCTAATATCATGATAATAGGACTTTAGTAAATATTTGTACATCGCTAATTTGCTGTCAAAATAAATATAGAAAGTCCCCGCTGCAATTTGTGCACTTTGAGTAATATCCACCACTGAAACATTACTAAATCCTTTTTCGGAAAATTCACGTTCAGCAGCTTTACAAATTTTTTCTAGTGTATCCCATCCACGCTTTGTTTTTGGTGGATTAAGTAAATATTCAGATTCTTTCAACCATTGCATATCTTCACCTCAAATCTATAAGTAACTATATTATAGCTTATTCCTAAAAAAAAGTCATTGAAAAATTTTATGAAAAGCTTTTCTTTTTTTTTAATCTATAGTATATTATATATGAATAATGAATCATGTCTCTATATTATTCTTGGAGGTGAAAAATGAAAATTGTTGCATTAAACGGTAGTCCGCGGCTAAGAGGCAATACCTATTTATTGCTTGAAAAAGCTCTTGATACAATGAGACCTTATGGTGCGAATGTAAAATTAATCTCTTTAAGCGATAAATTTATCTCTCCGTGCAAAGGATGCTATGGTTGTGTAGTCGCCAAAGAATGTATAGTCAAAGATGATTTTCAAGAAATTTATGAACATATTCTTGATGCAGATGGTCTGATGCTTGGTTCTCCTGTATATCATTCTTGTATTACGCCCTATTTAAAATCTGTTTTGGACAGAACTGGATTTTCTTCCCGTTGGCGTTCATCTTTGATGAAAAAGAAAAATGAATACTATACTTGGGCCAATTCTCCTTTAAGTGGAAAAGTAGTAGCTCCTGTTACAGTAGCGCGCAGAGCCGGACAAAACTTTGCTTTTGCCGAACTCCTTCTCTGGGCAAGTGCTAATGATTGTATTATTATCGGCAACACTTATTGGAATGTCGCAATTGCCGGCAAAGGAGGCTCCATTGGGATAGATGAAGATCTGGAAGGAATTTCCATTATGCATAATATAGGGGAACGCATGGTCAATCTCATTTCCCTTTTAAAAAGAAAGGACTCTACAAATGTTTAGTTCAAAATATAAGATAGGAGAATTTAAAACTCTACACAAAACTATCACTAAAAAAGTTATTCAAAACTTTGCAGATTTTTCTGGCGATAAAAATCCTATCCATTTAGATTCAGATTTTGCCAAAAATAGTTTCTTTAAACGTAATATCGCCCATGGAATGATTGCCGGAAGTTTTATTTCTGCTTTGATCGGTATGGATTTTCCTGGCCCTGGAACTATCTATCTTTCACAAAATTTTCAATTTTTAGCTCCAGTTTTTGTCGATGATGAACTCACTATTACAGTAACAATAAAAGATATTTTAGCGGAAAAAGGGAAATTAATTTTAACAACAAATTGTGTAAATCAATCTGGTAAAGAAGTTTTAAAAGGAGAAGCGATTGTTATTCCTCCTAATTAATTAAAAAATGTTCCGATATAGTTGACATTGAAAAATTTTTAATAGGGCATAAATCAGTTAAAGTTGATTTATGCTAAAAAAAACGACAGTTTATAATAAACTGTCGTTTTTTATACTTCTTTTTCCAACCACTTTCCTCTTTTATAAGTCCAAAGGAAAGCCATACACATCAATATCCAGCTAATGGAATAGTTGGTTAAGGTCATATCCAAAGTCGGTTTCATAGGCACAATAAGTAACACCCATAGGAATCGAAACCCGCAAATACAGATTAGGTTGATTGTCATCGGACGGATGGTTTTCCCCGTTCCCCGAATCGCACCCGCTATAATATCACCTATCCCTTGAAAAATATAAAAGGGTGCCATAAAGTGCCGGAAAATACGATAATTTAATGCCACTACTTCCGCATCGTCAATAAAAATGCGTCCGATTTCCCCTCCAAAAAAGTAAAGTAAAATACTTAAGGGAACAAGGGTACATGCCGCCATAATAAATCCGGTGTGTACTCCTTTTTTGATTCGATCCAAATTGCCCGCTCCATAGTTTTGAGCTGTAAAGGTAGCTACGGATACGGCAATGGCTTCTACCATCATCCAAACGATAAAATCCACTTTACCGTTTATTCCCCAAGCTACGATGGCATTGGTACCGAAGCTGTTAATACGACTTTGGGTGAAAATATTGATAATCGGATAAGCCATGGATTGAATGGAAATGGGAATGCCCATCGTTAAAATTTCCAGAAGATTGGTTTTATGAATACAAATCTTACGAAAAGAGAGTCCATATTCCTCATCCAATCTGCTCATGGCACGCAATACCAATAATGCGGTGACAGCTTGTGAAATCACCGTTGCAATACCTGCACCGAGGCTAGCCATATGAAGTACGGCTATAAAGAAAATATCCAAAACCACATTTAATCCTAAGCTGATAAGTAAATAATAGAAGGGTCTCTTGGAATCACCCAATGCACGAAGAATTCCATACCCCATATTGTAAATAAAGGAGAAGATTAACCCGATAAAGAGAGCTCGAGTGTAAGCCAAAGCGTGAACAGCCATCTCTTCAGGCACATGCATCCAGTTAACCATGGTCGGTGCCAAAAGATAAAAAATCAAAGACAACACACAACCCGCAACCAAAGTAAATCCCATCGTCGTATGAAGAGAATCTCGAAGACACTTATAATTTTTCCCTCCAAAACTTTGGGCTACAATAATGGATGCGCCTGTAGCCATGCCTAAGAAAAAGACTAAGGGCAAGCGAATAAAATTTCCTGTAGCATCCAAAGCTCCAAAGGCTACTTTTCCGGCAAAACGTCCCACCACCAATGCATCGGTCATCTGATAGATTTGTTGAAAAAATCCTCCCCAAAAAATGGGTAAAAAGAATTGAAATAATTGTTTAAAAATCCCGCCTTCCGTCATGGAGACGGTTTCGTTTTTTTGCACCACGACCTTCTTCCTCCTTGCCTTGAATTCGTTCATTATACGCCGTTATCTTAGATAAGTCAAAAAAAGAGAGCGATTTTTTTCGCCCTCTAAATACTCTTTCTTAGACCTGTGTTTTCCTATAGAACTTTACAAAAGCCTCCAAAGCCCTCTTGCGATGACTTATGGCATTCTTTTCTTTCTCACGCATCTCTGAAAAAGAACGGGTTTCTCCTTCTGGCATAAAAACAGCGTCGTAACCGAATCCTCCTGTTCCACGCTCTTCAGTTAAAATAAATCCCTCGACTCGACCGTGAACACTATGTTCTTCGCCTCTTTCATCGATATAAACGATACAGGTTTCAAAATATGCGCCTCGTTTTTCCCTGGGAACACCTTTTAAGTCCGCTAACAGTTTCTCTCGATTATCTTTGTAACTGCAATCTTCACCTGCATAACGAGCGCTGTAAACTCCGGGAGCTCCGTTGAGCGCCTCTACAAATAATCCGGTATCATCAGCCAACACCGACTTGTGAACTCGTTTATAAATCGCACGTGCTTTCAACAGAGCATTCCCCTTTAAAGTATCTTGATCTTCTATCACTTCCAAGTCGCCTAAACCGACGTCTTTTTTGCTGAGAATCTCAAGGGAAAAATCTGCCAAAATTTCCTTAATTTCCTGTAATTTATCCACATTATCCGTGGAAATGACAATTTCTTTCATAGGCGATTCTCTCAATTCTTTTTCAAGCGTTCCAACAACATGGAATTGAACAATTGAGGATTTCCTTTCCCTCGAGTACGTTTCATACATTCGCCCATCAAATATCCTATTGCGCGATCTTTCCCGTTGTGATAATCCTCAACGGATTGAGCGTTGTCTTTCAGTACGGCTTCCACGACTTCCACCAAAGCGGATGCA
Organism: Peptostreptococcaceae bacterium oral taxon 113 str. W5053; assembly: GCA_000467935.1. GTDB lineage: Bacteria > Bacillota > Clostridia > Tissierellales > Peptoniphilaceae > W5053. The sequence goes on along the minus strand of KI259863.1, from coordinate 10,386 downwards.
TCACTGATTTGTCCCAAACCTTGTTCCTCTACGATTTTTTCCGGTGTCTTTCCGTCTTCAAACATGATTCTTAATACCTTTTTACCGGTCTTTTGATTAATCTTTCCCGATTGCACCAAAGTGATTAAAGCGCCCAATTCTTTGGCACCGAATTTAAGTTGGGATAGCTCGATTTCCGCTTCATTTTTCAAACGCAATACATCGACCAATAACCAATCGCATACTTTCGATGCGTCTTTATGATAATTGACTGTCTCTTCAAAAAGGTCGCTTAAGGTTTTTCCGGCAGAAATAATATTGGCATCGTATTCGGAGATTCCATATTGTTCCATTAGACGAATCTTTTTCTCATGAGGCATTTCCGGCAATTTTTTACGAATATCTTCAATAAATTCTTCGGACAAGTGAATGCGAGGCAAGTCTCCTTCAACACTTAGTCGATAATCCGCCGCCGTTTCTTTGTAACGCATATGAACCGTTTCCCCGATTCCGTCATCCCAACGACGAGTTTCTTTTCTGCCTGAATTTCCTTGATTCAATATTTCTCCATGACGTTCTCTTTCAAAATCGATCGCTTTCTCCACGGCACGGAAAGAGTTTAAATTTTTGATCTCCGTAATGGCGGTTTTCCTCTCTTCCCCAATCAAGTTGAAGTTGACATCACAGCGCATAGAACCTTCTTCCATTTTGACATCGCTAACGCCGATATATTTCAAACGTTCTTTTAAGTTTTCCAAAAACAGTCTGGCCTCTTTTCCGGAAGACATATCCGGATAGGTTACAATTTCAATCAAAGGAACACCTGCACGATTATAGTCCATCCAAGTCGAACCGTCTTCCGTGTGATTGGATTTTCCCGTATCTTCTTCAATATGAATGCGTTCAATACGAACTTTTTTAGCGCCCTCTTCTCCTTGAATTTCAATATATCCTTCATAGCACAAAGGCTCTTCATTTTGAGAAATTTGGAATCCCTTTGTCAAATCAGGGTAAAAATATTTTTTCCGATCCATTTGACATTCCTTGCGAATTTGACAATTCATAGCCAAGCCTGCCAACACCGCTTTTTCCACTGCCCCTTTGTTAATTCTGGGCAAAGTTCCCGGATGTCCTAAGCATACGGGACAGACATTGGTGTTGGGGGTTGCTCCAAATTCATTTTTACATCCGCAAAACATTTTGGTTTGCGTCATCAATTCTGCGTGAATTTCCAATCCGATTAAAGCCTTAGTCATTGCACACCTTCCCTTCCACTGCTTTTGCCGCAGATAAAATCAATGCGTCTTGATCTCGATTTCCGATGATTTGAAGTGCAGACCCGAATTTTTTCGGCAAGGGCAAAGATACGGCACAAAATCCGCCTAAGTTTACCGGTGTGTTGAATACATCGGAAGAATACATCTTCATCGCATCTTTGATGGTTTCTCCGAATTTCACCGGCATCTCCACCGTAGTAGGTACCAACAGAGCATCCGCTTTTTCAAAAACCCATCTAAATTCTTCGGTTAAAACCTGACGAACTTTCATGGCTTTTTTGTATAATTTTTGATCATCGGAAGTTGCCAAATAAAGCGCCCCCAGTGCAATTCGACGTTTTGTCTCTTCTCCAAAGCCTTGGCTTCTGGTTTGAATAAATAAATCATCGGTGTCTTCATATTGTGCGGCACGAAAACCGTATCGAATTCCGTCAAATCGAGCTAAATTGGAATTGACCTCTCCCGACATAATGATTTGATATACGTCCAGAGAATGATCCAAATATTCAAATTCAACTTCTACGATTTTTGCCCCTTCACCGCGAAGTTTTTCCACCGCTTTTTGATATTCTTCCAACAGTAATCCTTTGGCGATATATTTTTCCATATGTGCCGGAACGGCAAAAGTATATTCTTTGATTTCCTTATCTTCTTCCGAAATACTGTAGGATTTTTCATCTACGGAAGTAAAATCCATCGGATCGTTTCCTCCGATAACGGCTAAAACCTCCTCCACATCCTTCACATGATTGGCTAAAATGCCCACCGTGTCCAAAGTATTCGCCATAGAAACCACTCCATAACGAGAGATTAAACCGTAACTGGGTTTATAGCCCACGACACCGCAGTAACTGGCAGGTTGACGCACGGAACCCCCGGTATCCGTCCCGATCGCCACCAAAACCTCACCGGCAGCTATGGCAGTGGCAGAACCTGATGAGCTTCCACCCGGAATATAGTCCGGATTGGAAGGATTTTTTGTAATGCCGAAATAAGAGGTTTCAGAACTTCCGCCCATGGCAAATTCATCCATATTGGTTTTTCCTACAATTAAGGCGTCTTCTTTGAGCAAACGTTCGATAATCGTTGCATTATAATCGGGAACATAATTCTCCAACATTTTAGAAGCACAAGTCGTCTTCATGCCCTTAGTGCATACATTGTCTTTGACCGCAATGGGAATCCCGAAAAGGCGACCCAAAGCTTCCTGTCGTTGTATTTTTTCATCCAAAACCTTGGCTTGTTCCAATAAATTTTCGTTGACACTGATAAAGGAGTGAATATTTTCATTCGCTTGTATCCTGTCCAGACAATGCCTTGCAACTTCTTCTACGGTCACTTGTTTTTTTACATATTCTTTTCGTAAATCGTGAATATTGATTGTTCGCAAATCCATCCTCGCACCTCTACTCTACAACCCGATTCAAACGGAAATATCCGTACTCGGTCTCTAAGGCGTGTTTTAACGCGTCTTCTCTGGTATAACTTTCCTCCGGAATGTCTTCTCTCATTTTGCAAGGCGCTTTCGCCAGCATTTCCAAGGAATCATCCGGGGTTTTTACCTCTAATATTTTGGAAGTAAAGTCTAAAATATCGGAAAATTTTCTTCTGACCTCATCAATCTCTTCTTCCTTTAATTCCAATTTTGCCAATGCATAAATATGTTGTATTTCTTCTCGACTAATCAAGGAAAATCCCCCCTTTTCAATTAGTTTTAAGTGTATCACAAATCGTTTCTATCGTAAATTTTCTTTTAAATATTGTTCCAGGAGATAATCCCCTTCGACCACTTCCACTCCCAGGGCTTGCGCTTTTTCCAATTTGCTGCCTGCCTTTTCTCCGGCAAAGAGTAAGTCCGTTTTTGCCGATATGGAAGAGGAGACAACCGCTCCTTGCAGTGTAAACATTTTTTCCAACTCACTTCGTTTGTACTTTTCGAAACTTCCGGTAATGACAATCCGAAGTCCTGTCAAAGCACCGGTTTTTTCCTCTTTTTTCAGTGTAATTCCAAAGCCTTTCAATTCATTCAAAGATGCTTGAATCATGGGATCGTGGAAAAATTCGTAAATGGCTTCTCCCGTAACAGGACCGATATCCGGAATCTCTTGCAATTCTTCACTTTCGGCTTGAATTAAATCCTCCATCGTACCGTAACGTTCCGCCAAAATATCCGCCGTTCGAACCCCTACGCCCGGAATTCCCAAAGCATTTAAAAAAGCACTTAAACTGCGATGTTTGCTCTTTTCTATGGCCTCCAAAAGATTCTCCGCTTTCTTGTCTTTAAAGCCTTCCATGGTCAATAAATCTTCTTTCGTCAATCGATAAAGATCCGGAATCCGATGAAGATTCATATCCTTCACCAATTTTTGTACCGTTTTATCACTGAGGCCTTCAATATCCATAGCCTCTCTGGAAGCATAGTGAACCATTCGGGAAACCAATTGAGGTTCGCAACTTAAAGAATTCGGACAGAAAAGATGCACACCGTCTTGAATCAGCTCCGTGTGACAAGCGGGACAATATTTCGGTTTTTCAATAGGCACGGTCTTTTCCTCTCCGGGGAGTGCACCTAAAATCTCCGGAATGACTTCATTGGAGCGACGAATCAGTACCCTTGCCCCAAGGCTTAAATTTTTACGCAAAATATCATCATAATTATTAAGCGTTGCTCTGCGGATAGTGGCGCCTGCCAATTCCACTTCTTCAACCACGCCGGTAGGCGTGATTTTTCCCGTCCGACCTACATTCCATTCCACCGCTTTTAAAACCGTGTCTCTCTCCTCCGCTTCAAATTTATAGGCGATTGCCCAGCGCGGAAATTTATTCGTATATCCTAAAATCTCTCGAGTTCGATAATCGTTGATTTTTACAACCACTCCGTCGGTGAGAATATCCAATCCATGGCGATGTTCATCGATATATTCAATTTCCCTATTTAAATCTTCCGCCGTTTTGCAGTGAACATGATATGGAAAAACAGGAATTCCTTGTCTCTCAATAAAATTTAAAGCGTCTATTTGACTTGTAATCCCGTCTCCACCTGTCCCCACATGATAGAAATACCCGGTCAAGTGTCGTTTTCGAGTTTCTTTCGGATCCAAATTTCGAAGTGCCCCGGCTGCTGCGTTTCTGGCATTTTTCAAAACCTCCGTCGCTCTCTCATTATACTTTTTCAATGCGGACAGAGGCATTAAACCTTCTCCCTGAACTTCAATCAATCCTGTCCAAGGGATGGTCAGAGGAATGGATTCAATGGTTTTAACCTGTGCCGTAATATCTTCCCCGATAACTCCGTTTCCTCGAGTCGCCGCCATAATCAATTTTCCTTCATTATAGGTTAAATTGATGGTCAAACCGTCAAATTTGTATTCTACAATATATTCCGGATCCGGAAGTTTTTCTTCCGTTGTCCCGTTATAATTTTCAATCCATCGATTGGTTCGATGAATCCAAGCTTTGATCTCCTCCAAACTTCGACTTTTATCCAAACTGTAAAGAGGTTGAATATGACGATGTTTCTCAAATTTACTTAAGATTTCTCCTCCCACTCGTTGAGTCGGTGAGTCCGGCAATATGCGACCTTCTTTACGCTCCAATTTTTGCAGTTCTTCATAAAGTTCATCATACTTGATATCGCTGACTAAAGGCTCATCCAAAGTATAATAATGCCGATTCAGTGTATTTAACTGCTGAACCAGCTCTTCCATCCGGCCCATAACTATATCCTTTCTATTTGCGGTATGTCCTTTTTCATTCGCTTAATCCCTTTTCCTGCAAAAGAAACGGTTAACAAATCTCCGGCTACAGCAACGACCGTCCCTTCTCCGAAAGTTTGATGTTTAATTCGATCGCCTTCCCTCAGAGGTCCATTGTCCTTGCGTTGAACAATTTTTACTTCTTCATTTAAACCGCCTTGATACTGGAGACTTCCCAATAACTGTTCCTGATCCTTTACTCCATAAGTATTGCGCTGAACACTGGGTTCTTTTGCCGTATCTTTTTCTTTTTCCACTTCTTCTTCCATCTCCTCAATAAATCTGGAAGGAATATGACATTCAAAGCTGCCATATACCCTTCGGTTCTCTGCCGACGATAAATATAATTTTTTACGCGCTCGTGTCAATGCCACATAACACAATCTGCGCTCTTCCTCTTTTTCATGTTCCGTTTCCGCCTGTTTGGAAGGAAATAAGCCTTCTTCCATACCGACTAAAAAAACAACATCGAATTCCAAGCCTTTAGCGCTGTGGATAGTCAGGAGATTGACTCCATTCCTTTCTTCCGTTTTATCCGTATCCGAATAAAGACTTACCGTATTTAAATACTCCGCTAAACCCGCTTCCGGATTACTCTGTGCAAAAGCGGCAATACTGGACACATACGACTCGATATTTTCCAAACGACTTTTATCTTCAATCGCTTCCGACTGTTCCAAGGAACGAGCGTAAGCCGTTTCTTCAATCATATGGATGACAAAATCTGTCAAATTGTATTTTTTTACATCTTGTTTTAAATTTTCCATCAGTTCATAGAAATTGAGCAATTTCCTGGTCGTCCCGCTATTCGTCACCTGAGCGGATTCCGGTAAGATTTCATAAATCGTTTTATCTTTCCCGTGAGCGTACTTTTCCAATTTATCCAAAGTCGTATCTCCAATGCCCCTTTTCGGTGAATTGATGATGCGCCTTAGTGCGATATCATCCTGAGGATTGACCAAAAGCTGTAAATAGGCAATTAAATCTTTGATTTCCTTACGATCATAGAACTTCAGCCCGCCAATAACCCGATAGGGAATATGTTTACGCATTAATGCATCTTCAAACAAGCGGGATTGCGCATTGGTGCGATACAAAATAGCCATCTCGTTATAGGGATAATCTCCCTCCAGACGCTGAATCTGATCCACCACATGATAGGCCTCCTCATCATCGGAATAAGACTGTTTATAATGAACCTTCTCTCCTTTCGGATTTTTGGTCCACAGATTTTTTTCAATACGCTCTTCGTTATTTGCAATCACTCGGTTGGCTAAGCTTAAGATATGACCGGTGGAACGATAATTTTCCTCCAGCTTAATCACCTGAGCTTTGGGATAATCTTTTTCAAAATCTAAAATATTTTGAATATCCGCGCCTCGAAAACCGTAAATGGATTGATCCACATCGCCTACCACACAAATATTTTCATGCAAAGCGGAAAACTCTCGAATCAATTCGTATTGCACTCGATTTGTATCCTGATATTCATCTACAAAAACATATCGGAAACGATTGCGATACTCCATAGCCACTTCCGGAACGGTTCGCATCAATTCCAAAGTAAAAAGAAGCATGTCATCAAAATCCAAAGCATTATATTTTTTCTTTTTCTCTTCGTACATGGGATAAAGAGTTGCGATTTGTTTGGGAAATTCATAATAATATTCCCTTGCTCCGTACTCCTCCGGAGAAACACCGCTGTTCTTTTCCTTGCTGATTACGGAAAGAATCCCGTTCAGACTTATGTTTTTTGCATTCCACCCTAATTCTTTTAAAATTTCCTTTAAAAGCTGCTTCTGATCATTTCGATCGTAAATCGTAAATTGTCCTGTAAAGCCTAAATGCTTAATATGCTTTCTTAGAATTCGTCCGCAAACGGAATGAAAAGTGCCAACCCACATGGGATATACCACATCTTCTCCCAAAATTCCGGACAAACGATCTTTCATCTCTTTCGCTGCCTTGTTTGTGAAGGTAATGGCTACAATTTCACGACTGTCAATATGCTTTTCTTTTAACAGGTATGCAATTTTGGTGGTCAACACTTTTGTCTTTCCGGATCCGGCTCCTGCCAAAATCAAAAGTTGACCGTCTCCATTCATCACCGCCTCATATTGTTTTTGATTTAATCCGTCTAAATAAGCCATCCATCTCCTCCTTAAAGACTCAATAAAAAAAGCAGAAAGTTTCTTTCTTTCTCACTCTATAACAAAATTGATATCAAAAAATCATCCTACAAAAAAAGCCACAGAAACTGTGGCATGGTAGCCCCAACGAGGATCGAACTCGTGACTCCACCTTGAGAGGGTGACGTCTTAACCACTTGACCATGGGGCCGCAACCTTTCGGACTTCGTTAGTATATCATAAAATACTGTTCTTTTCAAGAAAAGTCGCCATAATTTATCCGATGAGCTTCTTTGAAAAAAATAATCAATAAATTATTCTCCCTCCGGTATTCAAAACGATGGAACAAGAAAAAAACGGATAAAATCTTTCTCATTTGATTCTCCTCCGTTTTTCATTAAAATGTATTATTATTTCTCCTATACTTCCTAAAGGTAAAGTATTTTTTATTTCTCCTTTGGAGAATAAATAGGCTCCTCCAACAGCTTCTGCGCCATCTTTCATATATGAATTCACCATTAATACAGGCGCTTTCAATTTAGAAACTTGTTCCTTATATTCTTCACATGCACCATTGAGCCACTCATCCTCAGTATAGTCTATATACAATGGCCACAATATAAAATCCGGATTTAACTTATTCATCGTCTCTATATTTTTTTCAAACCAAAGATCTCCACAGATTGCAACAAGTAATTTAGTTCCCATAAAATCAACTGTTTTAAATTCATTTCCGGACCTATACTCTTGAGTTGCATTTTTAATCGTCCACGTTTTCGAAACTCGTCTGTATATATCCAGTACTTTTCCATTCTTATCGATAATGAGATTGGACGAGTAGATGTTGTTTTCAAATCGTTCAAAAAAACCAAAAGAAATCGCTATGTTCTTTTCACTTGATAAACTTCTTAAGCTTCTTATTTTATGATTATCAATAGATATTGCTATGTCCTTATCTTTCTCATAATCCCAAGTTAACCCGTTAAACCCTTGTAAAAATGATTCTCCAAAAACCAACAAATCCATACCGTCACTATTCTTGATATAATTTTTAAGCGTATCCAAATTCTTATTTGTATCATTTGTCATAGGTGCTGATATTAATTTAATCTTCAAACTTTCCTCCTCTACGAGTATGCAATTTAAAACAATTATGAACTTTACTTTCTTAGTTGTCAAAGCATATGTTACCCTTTGAGAAATATCCCGATACTATTTCATTCGGCATTCTAAAACTTAACACGCTTCTTGCTATAGGATTGGTCTCTGTACTATGTCTTTCAAATGATTTGTACATCTCGACTTCACTTTTAAATCTTCTTCTGTTGTAGAATAGTTCTTGTCTACCTTATGACTTCTTTCTACTTCTTTATTTTGCCATGAGGAATAGAGTCTTGTCCGTATATATTCTATTCTCGAACTTTTGATGACTTTTGCAAAAATTTTCGGTAGCATATAGTAGCTGAAACGGTCTCCGTCCCTGTTATAAAAATAATCAAATTCCACTTTCCACACCCCCTCTCTTTTTAATTTTTTGCATAAGAAAAAGCGACTAAGATTTTCTATTTCTTAATCGCCTTGTATCTCCAGTATTTAGTTTTGTTCAGCTCGATAAGCTGGGATTTGTCATCAAACCAGCACTCCCGTTATTCGTCTTTTCAACACAATAAAGCTTATGGCACAAATACTAATATACACTATAACAAACAATACAACATGAGCAATGCCGATAGGGTATGGGGCAATCCACCCTTGTTTGAAAAGTGCGATAGAAATTGCACCCGTAACCATAGAAAAAGGCATGAATAAGAACCCGCTGAGATTAAGCCAGTTGACAGCAAAAGGCGGCCTTGCTGCAGAGAGTAACCGCCCGATAAAGTATCCAGCAATTCCAACGGCCTGAATAATCATTGAACCCCATATGGTATCCATGGTTTGCGTTTCATGCCAGCCTGCAAAAGCACTAAATAATCCAATCGCAACAAATGCTGTTGATGCGATATATAGTATCTTGCTTGTTAGCTCAGAGCTTTTCTGCTCTTTATCTGCAACTGGTTCAATTCCTTTTAGAATGTAATCGGTTGTAACTCCGAAGTAATCGCTCATGGTAATTATTTTTTCCAAATCCGGCAAGCTTTGTTCACTTTCCCATTTTGAAACCGCCTGCCGAGATACTCCAACCTTGTCTGCAAGTTCTTCCTGTGAAATTCCGTTTGTTTTTCTCAAATACTGTATTCTGTCTGCTATCTTCATAACGCACACTCCTTTCTTTTATGGTTTAGTTATATCAAACCAATCGGTTGCATGGCTACCAAACCGCCTTGGAAATATGTCAACCAACAGTTGCAATGCTGTTTTTTTGTTAAGCTAATATAAACAACCTATTCTACAAATTCAAATTTGATTATTTCTTTTTCTTTGGTTTTGGTGCAGGTAACTCATCATACATTGAATTGAATAAGCCGGTTAAAAATTCTTTGTTGTCAACATCATCTACCAATAGCATTTCCTTTGCTCCATCATATGGCAACTCATACTTTGCATTTGGCATATATGCTATTGCAGATTTAACAGGCTTCACTAAAAACCTATCATCATAAATTCCACCAACAATTTTCCCGCGATAATAAACAATATATTCGCCCATCATTGATCTATATGTTATTTCTTCCAACTCGGATAGTTGTTCTAAAATGAAATCTAAATATTTTTTACTTGAAGCCATACCCCGCACCTCCAAACATTTGCATTTGCTTACACCGCTTTAATCTTATCATTTATCAATTCAATAAATGCTATCACAGTAGCTCCTATCATCGGAAGCCCATAAGGACTAAATAGGAAACCGATAACCAAGCCCGATATACCTATTCCGACTTCTCCTTGAATAAAAGAAGCTAATGCCCCAAAAATGCAGAACACCATAACGATATAAAGCAATGCTGTTCCTATACCAAGTAAGAATGTCAGAAAAGCAGTCAAAATTGATAAAACAAGACTAATCGGAAATAAGATAATTTTTAATATCCATCGCACACACTACCTCTTTTTTCTCTTCGGCTTATGTGCTGCTTACAACCATTATTTTAGTAGATAGTGGCTCTAAGCAACACATAAACTACCAGTTTCTTCAGTTTTTAACTTTGGTAGAAGCTTCAAAACCTTTGATTTTACTGAACTATTTGCCTCTGTCATTATTATGACACGAGACGCAAGTGTCGGGTCATAGACCTTGTTAATATTTGT
>KI259862.1 GCA_000467935.1 Peptostreptococcaceae bacterium oral taxon 113 str. W5053 | reverse complement strand
TTTGTCACCGTTGTCTTATCACATTACAATTTCTTTGCTTTATATCCTTTTGATTTTCAATAAAAAACCTCTTCTTCATTTAAAATTCCAAATTGCCGACGGTTCGTGCAAAGGGGATGACGTCCCGAATATTGCTCATGCCGGTCATATACATGACCATGCGTTCAAAGCCCAAGCCGAAGCCGGCGTGTTGACAGCCGCCGTAACGTCTTAAGTCCAAATACCAATCATAATCTTCCCGTCGAAGTCCCAGTTCTTCCATGCGTTTTAACAGGACGTCCAAGCGCTCTTCTCTTTGGCTTCCGCCAATGAGTTCTCCGATGCCGGGTACCAAAAGGTCTGCCGCAGCCACGGTTTTGCCGTCTTTGTTTAAACGCATATAGAAAGCTTTGATCTCTTTCGGATAATCAGTGATAAATACGGGGCCTTTGACGACTTCTTCCGACAGATACCGTTCATGTTCCGTCTGCAAATCGCAACCCCAGCTTACGGGATAGGTAAATTCTTTGCCGGATTTTTTCAACAGTTCCACGGCTTGTGTATATGTTAGGCGTTTAAAGTCGGAATTTGCCACCAGGCGCAGTCGTTCAATCAAGCCCTTTTGTACAAAGGAGTCGAAGAATTTCATTTCTTCCGGAGCCTGTTCCAAAACGTCGTTGATGATATAGCGTACCATGTCTTCCGCCAAATCCATTTCCTCCGCCAAATCGGCAAAGGCGATTTCCGGTTCTATCATCCAAAATTCCGCCGCATGGCGTGGGGTGTTGGAGTTTTCCGCACGAAAAGTGGGTCCGAAGGTGTAGATTTTTCCGAAAGCCAGTGCATAGGCTTCCCCTTCCAATTGTCCGGATACGGTAAGTCCGGCTTCTTTGCCGAAGAAGTCTTCTTTGCTGTCCACCTTTCCCTCTCCGTCCAAAGGCAGATGGTTCAAGTCCAAGGTGGTCACACGGAACATCTCTCCTGCGCCTTCCGCATCGGAGCCGGTGATAATGGGTGTGTGCACATAAACGAATCCCCGCTCGTTAAAAAATTTATGAATGGCATAGGCTAAAAGGGAGCGGACACGAAAGACGGCTTGGAAGGTGTTGGTTCTGGCTCTTAAATGTCCGATTTCACGTAAAAATTCAAAGCTGTGACGTTTCTTTTGTAAGGGATAGCTTAAGTCGCTGTCCGCCAAAAGGTGAATCTCTTCCGCCTGGAGTTCCACCGATTGATTTTCTCCGGGAGAGGCGACTACGGTGCCGCTTATTTCCACGCCGCTATAGAGATTGAGTTTCAAATTTTGAAATTTTTCCTCGGTTTTATCTACGACCACTTGAAGTCCTTTAAATTTGGAGCCGTCGTTGATCTCCAGGAATAATACATTTTTGGAGTCTCGCACATTTTTGACCCAAGCTTTCAGTGTGACTCGTTCGCCGATTTTATTTTCGCCTTGTTTCATCAATTCTTTAATGTCCATTGTTTTCCTCCTTCAAATTCTAAAACGCATTGTGTGCTGTTTATTGCATAAAAAAACTTTCATCCTTGTCAAAAAGGACGAAAGTTAATCCGCGGTGCCACCTTTATAGAGAAAGTGATTTCTCCACTCATGATTCCGTAACGGGGAAGTCCGTTCCAATGTACTCTTTTTTTCCATTGAAAAGCTCGGGAGCGTTTCTTCAAAAAACGATATGACCCGCTTTTCACCGACCCGGGTTCGCTGTGCATAAGAAGTTTCTTTACTGTTTTCCGTCTTTGCTTTGCTATGAGTATACAAAAGGACTTTCTCTTTGTCAATACGGCAATTTTCTTTATTGTTCAAACTTTTCAAGGTGTTCCAAATAATTTTGAATGCGTCGATCTTCTCCGTATTCCGTCGGGGTGAAAAATTTTTCTCCCCGGGCTTCTTCGGGCAGATATTCCTGTTTTACATAAGCCCCCGGATAGCTGTGCGGATATCGATAGCCCTCCCCCTTTCCAAGAGCCGATGCCCCCGGATAATGGCTGTCGCAAATGGCGGGAGGGACGGTTCCTTTCGGATTTTCTTTGACAAAGGCGATGGCTTTGTCGATAGCCGCATAAGCCGCGTTGCTTTTGGGTGAGGTTGCCAAATAAACGGTCGTTTCCGCCAAGGGAATTCGCCCTTCCGGCATGCCGATATGCTCTACACAGTGAAAAGCGGCTACCGCCAAGACTAAGGCTTGCGGATTTGCCGTTCCGATATCTTCCGCCGCCAAGATCATCAATCGTCTGGCAATAAAGCGAGGGTCTTCTCCGGATACGATCATCTTTGCCAAATAATACAAAGCCGCATTCGGGTCGCTTCCTCGAACGGATTTGATAAATGCGGAGACGGTGTTGTAGTGTTCATCCCCGTCTCGGTCGTATTTCGCCGCCTGCACCTGTACGGTTTTTGAAATCGTCTCATAATCGAAGATTAAATCTCCCGTCGTCAGGGGTGCGGATAGAAAGGTCATCTCCAACGCATTGAGTGCACTTCTGGCGTCGCCTCCGGAGAGGTTGACCAGATAATTCATGCCGTCGTCGGTGAGTTTGATATTTTCTTTGCTTAAGAGAATATCTTTTTCCAAAGCATGATGAATTAGCTTTTCCAAATCCTCTTTTTCCAAAGATTTTAATTCAAATATCCGTACTCTGGATAGAAGAGCTTTATTGACTTGAAAAAAAGGATTTTCCGTCGTGGCTCCAATCAGGGTTACGACACCTTTTTCCACAAAAGGCAAAAGGGCGTCCTGTTGCGTTTTATTAAAACGATGAATTTCGTCGATAAATAAAATGCTTCGTTTGTTTTCATATTTTAGGGCGTATCTCGCCTTATCCATAACGTCTCGGATGTCTTTAATTCCCGAAGTTACCGCGGAGAGTTCGAGAAATTCCCGTCTGCTTGTATTTGCGATAATTTTTGCCAAGGTGGTTTTTCCCGTCCCCGGAGGACCGTAAAAAATCATCGATGTCAAACGATCTTCTTCAATCATCCGACGAAGAGCTTTTCCTTTTCCAATCAAATGTTTTTGTCCCGCAAAATCTTCCAATGTTTTGGGACGCATTCGCTGAGCCAAAGGTGCGGAAGTCTCCTTTGCCTGTTCATATTGTAATGAGAAAAAATCCATTTTATTCACCTCTTATCGAACCTGCTTTTATCAATTCCCATACAGTCTTTCAATCAGATACAGACTCCATTTTCTCGGTAAAATTCGATACAACATCAGGAGAAAACCGTATCCCTTATGCACGCCGTAAACCGGGCGAACATATTTTTGAATTGCTTTCTTAGCGATAAATTGTCCCACCTTTTTCGAAGGCATTCCCTTGATTTCGTCCTGCTCCATTTTGGATACGCTACGAGAAATCCTTCCTTCGTATTCTTTGTCTCCCTCCGGTGATTTTTCTCGAAATTTTGTAAATTCAGTCTGCACGTCTCCCGGCATCACCAATACGCATTCCACATGATAGGGTGCCAATTCTCCCGAATACGCCTCCAGAAGTTTTGCCAAGGCGGCTTTGGATGCGGAATAAAAGGCTTGAAAGGGGATTGCGATTTCACCGGCGACGGAACTTACGGCTATGATCCGACCGAAACCTTGCGTTCGCATCATTTTTCCTCCATATTTCAGGGCAAGGAATGCACCGAAAAAATTGACTTCCATTTGTTTTTTTGCTTCTTCCAAAGTGGTAAATTCTACCGCTCCGGAAATTCCGAAGCCTGCACAGATGACCAATACATCCAAACGCCCTTCCGCCGCAAACACTTGTTCAAAGGCTTTTTGAATCTCTGTTTCTTCGGTCACATCCCCTTGAATGTGGAACATCTCTTGATTTTCCCAATCCACGGGACGTCGGCTGACGGTGTAAATTTTAAAGCCTTTATCATATAATGCCAAGGCGGTGGATTTTCCGATTCCGCTGCTGCCTCCGGTTATAACGGCTACTTTTTCTCTAATCATTTTTCCCTCACTCTATACTGATATTGTCCGGAAGTTTGATTCTTTCCGAATGACTGATGACATAAGAGGCAATTCTTGCCGCATAATCTACAGCAAAGACCACGCTTTTTCCGTCTTGATAGGCTTTTAAAAATGCCCCGTTAAAAAAATCTCCCGCTCCCACGGTGTTTATGGGTATCACTTGCGGCACCTGATGAATGCTTAAATGTTGCCCGTCCCATACTCGAATAGGATTTTTACCGTCTCGCATGATTAAAATTTGATTTTTCTTCTTCATTTTTTCCATGGCTCTATCCAAAGTATCCTCTCCGCTTAAGGGTGAAAATTCTTCCAAGCCGCTGCCAAAGAGCACATCTGCAATCCCTGTCATCTCCATCATCTGTTTTTTTCTGAAACCTGTAAATCCGTAACTTTCCGCCCGAAGGTTGACATCGAACAGGATTTTTGAACCGGCTTCTTTCCTTCTTTTAAAAAAGGAGATTAAATTTTCTCCGCTTTTGGCATCATTGGTAATCGCCATTCCTCCGGAGTAAATCATACAAGGATTTTCTTTTTCCACCTCTTGAAATATACCTGTATCAAAAGTATCATACTCCGCCCAAGGAGGTACCCAGGTAAACATGGTTCGCTCTCCCTTTTCATCCACCACGGCGATACATAGCACACTGCCATGGTCTACCACCGGTGAATAGGATAAATTTACACCGTAGCTTTCCATTTCTTTTTTTAAAAAACGACCCGCTTCATCATTTCCCAAATTGGTTAAAAAATATGGATTTGCCCCTAATTTCCCCAAAATTCTTGCCGTATTGGCAACACTTCCGCCCCCTTGAAAAGAAACCGTTCCCTCTTTATAGGTCTCCGGCTTGTTCATCTCTGTACAAAGTTTTAACTTCTCTACTTTTTTTCTCGCTGCTCCATAGGGCACAATCAAATCTGCACAAAGATCTCCTATTAAAAGCAATTTCATTTGTTCGCCTCGTAACAAAATACTTGCACTTTTTGAATATCTTTATACAAAATCTTCCCGTCTTTCACTACGGAAGTTTTGGTTAAACTGTCCACGCCGAAAGGTTTTACCGCCGCAATGGCGGCACGTACATTTTCCGGTCCCAATCCCCCCGCTAAGATAACAGGCACCTTCACTTCTTGTACGATTTTTCTGCTGATATTCCAATCATGCGTACATCCCGCCGCTCCCACGCCGGGTACGGTTTTGGAGACGCTGTCTAAAATTAAAAGATCCGCATATTCGGCTTTGGCTTTGGCAGCATCAATGGCTTCTTCTCCGGTCATTCCTACCGCTTCCATCAATTGAACATTGGGCAAAAGTTCCCGTAATTGTTCTCTAAATTCTGCATTTCCCTCATAATTTGCACAAAGATGAAGCACATCCGGTTGTAGATACTCCGTTTCTTTTAAAATTTCTTCGGCTGTTTCCTTCACCGAAATCAAAACACGCATCGCCTTGCCCTTTAAGGCTTCAAAAATTTTTTTCGCTTCTTCTTTGGACACGGCGCAGGGAAACGGTCCGTCTTTTTCTCCTACAAGAACCCCGATACGATCCGCTCCCGCTTTTGCACAAGCTAAAGCTTCTTCAACATTTTGTATGGAATAAATTTGTGTAATCATCTTTACTCTCCTCTTTTTTTCTTCTTTGTTTATTCTATCATATTTCCTTACCGTGAAAAAAGAGCCTCGAAGGCTCTTTTGCAAATTATCGACTATGTCTTATTTCGATGACATCCGGGTGTTCTTGTAATGTGGAGATTAAATTGATGACGCCTTCCAATTTACGCATTTGATATCTCATTTTAATCATGGAACGATGTTCATCATTTTCCAAATCCTTGATTTCAGCCATATGAATTACCTTTCCTTCTTTGTTTTTTACTATATTTAAGATTTGAATGGCAAGATTTGAATTTTTACGAATAATAATTTCCATGTTTCGTTCTTTAGGAGGCGTGACCATAATTTCCATACGCCGAAGCGCAATCAATACAATCAAGCTTAAAAGGCTGGCAACTACAGCTCCCGTATAATAACCGACCCCTACCGCCAATCCGATTCCGGCACTAACCCATAAGCAGGCCGCCGTTGTTAAACCGGCAATACTCCTTTGGTTGTGAATAATGGTTCCCGCGCCTAAAAAACCGATGCCGCTGATGACTTGCGCTGCAAGTCGGGCAGGGTCCGAGCTTTGGTAGATGGACGCCAGTTGAAGTTTTGAAAATCCGTCAATGGAAACCAGCATAATCAAAGCCGATCCCAAGCTGACTAAAGCATGGGTGCGCAGCCCTGCCGGTCGATTGTTGATTTCTCTTTCCGTTCCCAACAATGCTCCCAATACGGCTGCCAAGATTAAGCGAAAAATAATTGTTTTGTAATCAAACATTCTCGGCACCTCTCTTCGTTTTAAATTGCTTCTCCCAATTCTTTCACCGACGGAAAAATATAATCCGCAAGGATGTTCGAAGCTTCGTAATCTGCCTTAGATGTTTCTCCGGATAAGACCAATACTGATGTAATTTCTGCATTTTCTCCCGTTTTAATGTCCGTGTACAATCGATCTCCGACAATGACCAAATCTTTTCTGTTGAGATGGTATTGATTACAGATAGCCTCAATCATTTTCTCATTGGGTTTTCCGATGACTTCCGGAACAATTCCTGTAGAGGCTTCGATAAAGGCAATCATCGCTCCCGCATCGGGCATAAATTTTCCACCTTCCAAGGGACAATTAAAATCCGGATGCGTTGCGATATACTTTCCTTTCTCCCGAATATAATCGCAAGCAACCCAAAGTTTCTCATAGGTTAATGTTGTATCGAAGCCCAATACCACTGCGTCTATCTCTTTGTCCCTCTCTTTTACCAATTGAAATCCTGCATTTGCAAATTCCTCTTCCAATGCCGGTGTACCCATTAAAAATATTTTCCCTCCGGACATTCTTTGATTCAATACAATGGTCGTCGCCTCACCGGAAGTAAATACATCTTCCTCTTTTGCTTCAATTCCCAACCTTCTTAATTTTTCCACATATTTCTTTTTATTTTTTGATGAATTATTGGTCAAAAAGAAATATCGCTTCCCTTGTTGCTTAAGATGTTTCAAAAATTCTTTTGCACCGAAAATCAATTCTTCACCTAAATAAATCGTTCCGTCCATATCCAATAAAAATACACTCTTCTCCTTTAACATCCTTTTTCTCCCCTTTTGCTTTCAGCGATAGCTAAAGAGATGAAGCGGTTGTGAATATGCCATATAGCTCTTCCACCTCTTCCCTATTTTCAAATAAGCTTTCGAATGTCAATACCGATTTTGCATTTCGTAAATCAATGAGCTTTGCTGTCTTTGGCAAAATACCGGGCATAGTTTCCACGGCATCCCGTTGAAGTTCTATTCCCTTTTCTTCACATGCTTAACCTTCTCTATACATATCCAAAAAAAGCGAGCTTTTGCCCGCTTATTTTTGATTATCGTTCTTTAATTTATTAATGGCTTCATAAAAAGAATCCAAATCCGTAAATTCTCTATACACACTTGCAAAACGCACATACGCCACCTGATCGATTTGTTTTAATTCATCCATAATGCATTCACCGATCATGCGACTTGGAATTTCCCTGACTCCCATGGTCATAATTTTTCGTTCAATACGGGATACCGCATCCTCTAAAATGTCCATAGAAACAGGTCTTTTTTCGCAAGATTTTACCATGCCGCTTAAAACTTTACTCGGATTAAACAGCTCCCTGGTACCGTCTTTTTTGATGACCATTGTGTTGTTTTCTTCGTATTTTTCATAGGTTGTGAATCGCTTTTTACACTCAATACACTCCCGCCTTCTACGAATAGATGTGCCGTCTTCCGTGGGTCTGGAATCGATAACTTTCGTATCTTCCGCTCCGCAAAAATGACATTTCATGGAAAATCCTCCAAACTCATTAAACCTTAACGATCAAATCCTCTTTGCAGGAATGTGGGAACAGTCATTTCCGTTGCTTTAAAACGTTCCATTTTTTCTTTTTCCGCTTTATCTTTTTCCATCTTTTCCAAATCAAATCCAGTTGCAATCAAGGTAACTTTAACTTGATCTTTCAGGCTTTCATCAATTCCTGCACCAAGAATGATATTTGCATTTTCATCCACCGCTTCACGAACCATATCGGATGCCTCATTGATTTCGAACAGGCTTAAATCTTTATCCCCGGTAATATTCAACAATACGGCTTGAGCCCCTTCAACGGTTGTTTCAAGAAGTGGACTTCTCAAGGCCATTTTAGCCGCTTCAATAGCACGATTTTCACCGGAAGCTAAGCCGATACCCATATGAGCAATCCCTCGATTTTTCATAATGCTTTCCACATCTGCAAAGTCCAAGTTAATCAGGTTCGGAACTGCAATTAAATCGGAAATACCTTGAACCGCCTGTCTTAAAACATCGTCTGCCATATTGAATGCATCTACAATTGTGGTTCTCTTTTCAGAAACTTGTAATAGACGATCGTTTGGAATGATTACCAAAGTGTCTACACTGGATTTTAATTCTTCCACCCCTTGCTCCGCTTGTTTTGAACGTTTTCTTCCTTCAAAGGAAAAAGGTTTTGTTACCACGCCGACAGTTAATATTCCCATCTCTCTGGCAACATTGGCAATAATCGGAGCTGCACCCGTTCCAGTTCCGCCTCCCATACCTGCGGCAATAAATACCATATCCGTACCGCTTAGAAGCTCGGCAATCTCCCCCTTACTTTCCTCAGCCGATTTTGAGCCGACTTCCGGGTTTCCGCCAGCGCCTAACCCTCTGGTCAACTTTTGTCCGATTTGTAATTTTGTTTCCGCGGAAGAATTATTTAATACTTGAGAATCCGTATTCATTGCAATAAAATCTACTCCGCGAAGTTGTGCTTCTATCATGCGATCAACTGCATTGTTTCCGCCTCCGCCTACACCGATGACTTTAATCTTTGCCAATTGATCGTAATTAATTTCCATACCAAACATCTTTATTTCCTCCTTGTCGATAATCCCCTTAGCTTTCTTTATGTTCTATGCTAACAGTATAGCAAATCTTTTTGGATAAATAAACAGTATTTCCTATTAATTCATTGAAAAAATACCTGATAGTTCATATTTTTTATCCATTTTGTAAACGATGACCATGCACAATTTAAGATGGAACGTCAAAAATAGATCTTCAAGTCTATTTATCATTGAGATACAATTACTAACTCTATATTATATTATAAATCCTCTTCTTCTTAATCTAAATTATGAAATCACCCTTCTCTTGTCTATTAAATGAAAGACTTTATTTTAATAACCCTTTGCTTTTTCAATATTTTTTGCTTGTATTTTTTTTAAATTTTTTCTTTCCACAATTCTTCTTTTGAAAATTTATCTATTTTTATTTCATTTTTTTAATACAAATTTTTGAAAATTTATTACTATTTTTCATCAAAACACAAGGCACTTATACCATCCTGTTTTGATGCTCTTTATTCTTTGTTGTTTTAATCATATGAAATTTATTCCGTCTCTACAATCGAATCTTTATCTTTTTGGAAGATCACCTTTTTGATTCTCTTTCCTTCTCCTTTTGCCTTTTTAAGAATTTCCTCCAAAAATTGAATTTGATAATTTAATTCCTGTTCCATATCAAAAGCGATCTTTATTCCGCTCTCTAAAACCACTAAAGGTGTTTTGTCTTCCTCAAAATTATATTCCCTAATTTTTTTATAATAACTGGTTTCCGCAAGTGCATTGATAAATTGTATTTGCTCTTCAGTCAGCGGCGATGTGTTCTCTTTATCAAAACCTTTTTTCTCAATCTTTGAATCGGTTCTTCTCGTTTTATCCACAGGTACCACATCAATAATCTTCCCGTTTGAATCAATTAAATAGGAATTCCCCTCACTGGATATATAACCGATGACCTTCTTTTCCTTGACTTGAATGAAAACGCTGTTGGGAACCTTTTTCACAACTGTCACATCTTCAATATACGGATTATTCTTTAAACGCTCGACGACCTCTCTTTTGGAAAGTAAAAATAGATTCTCTTCGTATTTTATCCCGCTTATTTGAGCTATCGTTTTAAAGTCCAAACGTTCGTTTCCCTTTACCTGTATACTTAAAACTCTGAATTTTTGCAATGTGCAGGCAAAATATACACCTGTGCACAAAATGACAAACAACATAATCAATAAAATAATATTTATAATATCCCGTTTTTTCTTTGTATTCGTATTTTTTATTGTTTTTTTTGACGTCGTTTGTTTGTTCATGATATCAATCCTTTTTTAATAACGAAAATGCAGCATCCGCAATATCCACAGCTGCATCCGGAGCAGCTAATTTTTTAGCAGCTTGGCTCATTTCTTCCAATTTATGATCATTGTGAATCAATTCATCGATTGTTTTTAATAAATTTTCTCCCGAAAGTTCCGCTTCTGTAATCACTTTTGCCGCTTTTTGTTTTTCAACACTTCTTGCATTATATTCCTGATGATTTTCCGTTGTGTATGCCTTTGGAATCAAAATAGCCGGCAATTCACAAGCGGCTACCTCTGCTAATGTAATCGCTCCGGCACTTGTAACAATCAAATCCGCCATTTGATAGACCGAAATAATGTCATAAAGATAGGGGTAGATGTGAATATTTTTTGCCACTCCCCCTAAACTTTTCATATATGCGTCATAAAATCTTTTGCCAACTCCCAAGATAATTTCCACATCCGTATCTGAATAATGCTCAATGACACTTCGCATAGCTTCGTTGAGTTCGCCATGACCGTTACTTCCGCCAAATACCAAAACCACTTTTCGACCATCTTCAATTTGATAGGCTTCTTTTTGAATTTGCTTCTTTTCAAAAAAATCTTTTCTTATAGGATTTCCCGTCTGTATAATTCGCTCTTTATTTACAAAGAATCGTTCCGACTCCGGAAATGTAATGGCTATTTTTTGAACTGATTTTCCTAAAATACGATTTGAAATGCCGGCTACGCTGTTTTGTTCATGAATTAAGGTGGGAATACCATATTTTGCCGCTTTATAGACAATGGGAAAGCTGACAAATCCGCCGGTTCCGATCACCAAATCCGGTTTGAATTGACGAATAATTTTCTTACTTTGTCTTAAACCTTTCAATAAAACCAATAAAGATTTCATCGATCTTAAACTTAATTTTCTTTGCAACCCCATCACATCAATGGTAGTGAAAGGAATCCCCGCTTTAGGGACAATATCCGCTTCCAAACCTTTTTTTGTTCCGATATATAAAATCTCCCCTTGGGGATCTCTTTTTTTTATTTCTTCAATAACGGCCAACGCCGGATAAATATGTCCGCCCGTTCCGCCGCCGGAAACAATGATTTTCATTCTACACCTCCGGTATATTTTGGATTTTTGTGTTTCGATATATTCAAAAGAACTCCTGCCATAAACATAAATGTCACCACGGAGGATCCTCCATAGCTGACAAAAGGCAAAGCGATTCCTGTCGGGGGAATCAATCCGATTACTACAGCTATATTGACTAAAGCCTGAATGCCGATTAGTGCAGTAATCCCATAAGCTAAAAACATTCCAAAACGATCGCTGGCTTCCCACGCAATACGAGCACCTCTGTATACCAAAAAAATATAAAGTAAGATGAGAAGCAATGAGCCTATAAAGCCCAACTCTTCCGCGATAATAGCAAAAATAAAGTCATTGTGGGCTTGAGATAGAATATATTTTTGCCGACTTAAACCGATGCCGGCGCCAAACACTCCTCCGGAGCTGACTGCAAAAAGAGAATGACTTAATTGCCATCCGTTCCCATACAAATCCGACATGGGATCTCTAAAAATCATCCATCTGGAAAGTCTTTCCGGGTCCATTTTTAACAGTACAAAAAATCCTGTAATTCCCAAAGCAATTGCCGGAATAACATGGTGCTTATTCATCCCCGCAATAAAAAATAAAATCATCATAACCAAAGTAATGGTAATGGACGTAGAAAAGTCCGGCTGTAACATAACCGGCGCCACTACAAAAAATATCAAAGCGAAAACGGGTAATGTCGCCTTTTTTAACGAATGAATCGCTGTGTGTTTCTCAAAATACCAAGCCAAAAACAATATGATTCCGATTTTTAAAAAATCGGAGGGCATAACAGTCTGACCTCCTATTCGAATCCATCTTCGAGCAAAAGTATATTGATCCGTTCCAAGAGGTGTAAACACCAAAAGGCATGCTAACCATGTCCCGGCTAAAGCCAATATCGCTAAAGGTTTATAAAAATGATAATTGATGAAACTACCGATAAAAAGTAGAACCATTCCAATACCGATAAAAATCAAATGTCTTTTGATATAATGATGTGGATTTCCGAATTCCATCGATGCACTTGGCCAAGAAGAACTATACACCATAATCACTCCAAATAAAACTAAAGCGATAACAGCCAATAGTAAATTGATATCCGATTTATTCCGCTTTAATTTCATTTTTTCCTCCAAATTATCCCTTTACCAATGCTTTAAACTCTTTTCCCCGTTCTTCAAAATTCCGATACATTCCCCAACTTGCACTTGCCGGTGAAAGTAAAACCACATCACCTGACTGCGCAATTTTTTTGGCATAGTTTACCGCTTCTTTCATGTCATGAACTAAAATCGAATCATAAAATCCGTGTTTTCTGCCCGTCTCTTCAAACTGTTTTGCCGTCTGACCCAAAAGAATTAATTTTTTAACTTTCCCTCCAAAGGCTTCGAAAAAAGCGTCTAAGGGAACATGTTTATCATATCCACCGGCAATCAGAATTAACGGATTATCGAAAGCTTCAATCGCTTTAATACTGGCATCGACATTCGTCCCTTTGGAATCGTTGTAATAGCGAACCCCCGCTTCTTCTTTAACCAGTTCAATACGATGTTCCACGCCATAAAAAGCATCCAACGTTTTTTCAATCACTTCTTTGGTTACTCCAGCAGCTCTGGCTAAGCCGATGGCCATCAGTATATTTTCTACATTATGAGCTCCCGGAATATGAATGATATCCGTAGATACCAATGGAATCTTTTTTTCCAAATCTTCTACAATATATTCGTCTTCCAAATAATAGCCGTACACTCTTTCTTTCTGTGAAATCCAATGCTTTGTACTCGCTAAACCTTGAGCCTCTCTTTTTAAAATTTCATCATCCCAGTTTAAGACGGCAATATCTTTCCCATTTTGTTTTCTTAACAGATTCATTTTGGCTTGAATATATGCTTCCATACTCCCATGCCAATCCAAATGATCCGGAGTGATATTTAAAATACCTGCAATTTGAGGAGCGAATTGTCTTACAAATTCCAATTGAAAACTGGATGTTTCAATAACATATTGATCTTCATCCCCTCCTTGTGCAAAATCCCACAAAACCCCTTTGCCGATATTTCCCGTTACATGAGTTGTATATCCTTGTCCCTCCAGAAATTTTCCCAACAAAGCGGTTGTCGTCGTCTTTCCATTTGTTCCTGTAATACATATAAATTTTCGTTCTTTCCACCATTCATAAGCCAGTTCAATATCTGAAACTACTGAACATTTTCTACTTACCATGTCTTTTACCCATTTATGATAAAGTCTTATTCCAGGGCTTTTTAATATAAAATCGTATTCTTCAAAGGGGACATCTTTGATATCATTATATAAATTCTTTGGAAAAACTTTTTCTCTTTCTACTATTTCGCAGATATCACCAATACTTTTTTTATCTAATATATCGTATTGAATATCCAATAAATCAAATGCTTTTGCCGACGCAATGCCCGTAACTCCAAAACCAAAAATTAAAATTTTCATAATTTTCCTCCAACAAAGGAATAGAAGAATAATAGCAAGGTTAAAACACACAATAAAATACTTACCTGAGAAAAAGTTGTCACAATTTTCGGTTCTTTATACCCCTTTAACTCAAAATGATGGTGTATGGGACTCATAAGAAAAATTCTCTTTCCACCGGTTTTTCGAAAATAAACGGTTTGTATAATAACAGAAAGCGCCTCAACCATAAATATTCCGCCCAATAACGGAAGATAAAAGGGAATATCCAAGACCAAAGCAAAACCTGCTATTGCTCCTCCAAGAGCCATGGAACCGGTATCTCCCATATACACACTGGCAGGATTTGCGTTAAAAAATAAAAAGCCCATTAAGGTTCCCACAAAGGCAAATGCCAAAACCCCTACACTTTGTTGTTTTAACACGAAAGCGATAATTGCTATTGTAAGAAATACCGGTTGACTTACTCCACTGGCCAATCCGTCTAATCCGTCTGTTAAGTTTACCGCATTAACCACGCCTAAGAAAATAAAAATCATAATAGGATAAATCAATACGCTAAAACTGATTCTTTGTTGTACAAAAGGAAATCGTTGAGCAAAAAGCCCATTATCTGCAATAAAAGAATATATTGTTAAAATGCAGATTGCAAAAACGAATTGCATAATCAATTTTTGTCTTTCGTCCAAGCCCAAGGAGCGTTTCAATACCAATTTAAAATAGTCGTCCACAAAGCCCACCGTTCCAAATAACAGCATCGATAATAATACCAGTCCGCTTCTCCCTTTAAATAGTCCGAAAATAAACGCTGTAATAATGACAGCCAATGCTATCATTACTCCCCCCATTGTTGGAGTCCCCTGCTTTGCATAATGACTCTTTGGTCCGTCTTCTCGAATATGTTGTCCCACCTTTGCCTTTTTTAACATGGGAATTAATATTTTTCCAAAAATCAGTGTTAAGCCGAAACATACGATAAGAGCTAAAAAGCTGTTATATATTTGATTCATAACACATCCCCCCTCATTTGAAAAAAGACAACTTCATCAGTCGCCTTTTTTTATTTTTTATTCGCCCGTCTGCACTTTAGACTCATATTTCTTATAAGAAATAATATCTGATAAGATCCACTTTGTTAAGGTTAAATTCGGATTTAAACCCTGAAAACTTTCATCCATCATAGCCAATAAGACAATATCCGGTTTATCTGCCGGAAATGTGCTGACAAAACTGTGCAGACGATATTCATCATCATATTTTCCATCAACTAATTTAACCGTTGTCCCCGTCTTTCCTCCGATATTGTATCCCGGAATTTGTACAATCCCTATCCCGTCATCTATAACTCTTTGCATGTAATTTCTCATTTTTGTCGATGTGTTTTCACTGATTACCTGTCGTTTTTCTACAATCGGAATCTTTTGAACCACTTCTCCCCGACTGTTCAGCGTCTCTTTTACAATTCGAGGTCGATAGAGTTTCCCTCCGTTTACCACAGCACTGACTGCCGAAATTGTTTGAATAGGTGTCGTGGCGATACCATGTCCAAAACTTAAAGTAGCCAATTCCAACGGTCTGATTTCATCTATTGATTTGGGCATTTCGCCATAGGTTTCTCCAGGAAGTTCAATTCCCGTAAGTTCTCCGAAACCAAATCCTATGATATATTCATACAATTTTTCTTTTCCAAGTTCTCTGGCAATTTGAACAAAAGCGGGATTGCAGGAGTTCGTCAAGGCGTGACTTATATCTTGCGTCCCGTGAGGGTTATTCCAACTCCAACATCGAACGTCAAATTCACCGGGCAAATCATGTACAAATCCGTCACAATAGTATACATGGCTGTCATCGGTTGTGTTTTCTTCCAAAGCAGCAGACAGAGTAATCAATTTAAATACGCTTCCCGGCTCATACATATTAGATATACAAGGATTATTCCACAATTTGAAATACTCTTGTAATAATTCATCTTCCGATAACTTCTTTGTCTGATCGCTCTGTTTGGCTGCAATGTCTCGGGGATGATTTGAATTAAAATTCGGAAATGCCTGCATTCCCAAAATATCTCCGTTATTCGGATTCATCGCCACCAAAATCAGTTCCTTCGGATTCATGGATTCAAAAGCCTCCTTGCCTCTTTGATAAAGAATCTCTTGAATGCCTAAATCAATGGTTGTTACAATCGTCTCTCCCGGGGTCTCGGAAAAAACCATCTCGTCTTTATAACTTACACGTTCACCGGAAATAGAACGACTCAGCATCTCTTTGCCCGGTACTCCACTCAAAATTTTATCATAAGACAACTCCAAACCATAGCTTCCTTCATTGTCGATATTTGTAAATCCTAAAAGATGAGCAGCAAGATCTTCATTGGGATAATATCTTCCATTTTCTATTTTAATAAAAACATCGGACGAATCTAATTTTTCAATTTCCTTCGTTTCTTCTTTGGTTAAATCTTTTTTAAGAAGTACTGCGCCTTTTTGCTCCATCTTTTTTTGTACATCAATTTCATCCAGCGATAAAATTTGTGCAAATTGTTTGGCAGCAGCCTTATGATCCTGAATGTTTTCCGGAACCATATAGCATACATTGATTTTTACACTTTGAGCCAAAACTTTTCCCTTCGTGTCTAAAATACTTCCTCTGCTTGCCGGTATTTTAACCGCATATCGTGAATTCTCAACAGCATAAATCTTATACTGACTGTTTAGCACTTGTAAATCTATCAAGCGAACAATCAGTGCCAAAGTCAATAGGGAAGCGACGCAGAAAACCGTCATCACTCTTTTCCTCATCGCAATAACTCCTTTTTATTTGTTAATAACGGAATAACCCGAAAATAAATCCAACCGCTTTTTCGGCAAATGTTAATGTTTCTTCCTCTACAGCTTTCGGAGAATATTCAATCTGTACATAAGTTTTTTGCGCTTTGGTGGGATAATCCATTCCAAGTGCACTCATTGCCAATTTTTCAACTCTGTCTTTCTTTGTATAAGGTTGTAACACTCTTGCCAAAGAATCTTTTTCCTCTGTCAACTCAACAATATCCGCCTTTAAAGTGGAGATTTCCTTATTCATTGTTGAAATTTTAGTTTCTCTTAAAAGCACTAAAGATAAAAAGACAACCAAAAGAGATAACACAAAAACACGAGCAGCGCTTAAATTGTTCGATCGACCTTTCCTTTTAGTTTTTGCAATCCCGTGAACTTTTTTATGATTTTTCAATTTGTCCTTCTGTACATTTCTCTCTTGAATCCATTGTTCTTGTAAAGATATATCTTGTGTCATGATAGTTTTCCCTCTGCTTCCTTTGTGCAATTCTAAGCTTCGCACTTCTTGAGCGTTGATTTTCTCGTAATTCTTTTTCACCGGCAACAATGGGTTTTGTATTTACGATTTCAATCTTGGCCCGATGATTACATACACAAATCGGAAAGTCCGCCGGACAAATACAATCTCTTGCCAAATCCTTAAAACTTTGTTTTACGATGCGATCTTCCAAAGAATGAAAAGTAATAATCGCCAATCTACCCTTTGGTTGTAATACATCTACAAAACCATATAGCCCGTCTCTCAGTGCATTTAATTCATCGTTGACCTCAATACGAAGCGCTTGAAAAACCTTTCTTGCCGGATGAGCTTCTTGTCGTTTGCGCTTCGGAATAGCTTTTTTTATAATATCTACCAATTCCAAAGTTGTCTTAATAGGCTTTCGTCTTCTTTCTTCAACAATAAATTCGGCAATTCTCTTTCCCCAATTTTCTTCACCATATTTCCAAAATATCTCGGTCAATTCTCCTAATGTATAAGAATTTACAATATCTTTCGCATTCTTTTCCATGCTTTGATCCATGCGCATATCCAATATAGCGTCTTCGTGAAAGCTGAACCCTCGTTCCCCTTCGTCAAATTGATAAGAAGACACTCCAATGTCCAACAACGCCCCGTCAATATGTTGAATGTTTAAATTTTTCAAAATTTTTTTGATATTTCTATAATTTCCCTTCACCAAACAGACTTTATCCGAATATTCGGATAAGATTTCTGAAGCTTTTTGGATAGCACACTCATCCTGATCTATGCCAATTAATCTTCCGGTCGTCAAACGCTTTACAATCTCTAAGCTATGACCCCCTCCGCCTAATGTACCGTCCACATAGATTCCATCAGGTTGAATGTTTAATCCTTCAACGGTTTCCTTTAAAAGTACCGGTGTATGTTGAAATTCCATCTTCTACACCTCCTAAAGTTGAGGATTGTCCAAATAAGAGGCTAAGGTTTCATAGGTTTCATCATCCATATTGATATACTCTTCCCAATTCTTAGCATCCCATATTTCAATATGGTCATTAACTCCGATAAATACGATTTCTTTTGTAAGACTTGCCTCTTGACGAAGCTTCGGAGTAATCACCACACGACCTTGCTTATCCAAAACATTTTGACTTGCATTGGAAAAGAAAATTCGTTTAAAGCGACGGACTTGTTCTTGATTATCCCCTAAACGACCAAGTTCTTCAATACGCTTTTCCCAGGCTTCTTTCGGGTACACAAAAAGACAGTTGTTTAAACCTTTGGTCACATAAAAAACCATTCCCAAATCCTCGCGGAATTTGGCGGGCATAATCACTCTACCTTTATCATCAATATTATGTTCATACTCTCCGAAAAACATAATGCACCCGATCCTTTCCTGTGTCGTAAACCACTTTCAACCATTTTCCTCCACTTATGTATAATAATACCTTATATCTTATTATTTAGCAAGATTCTTTCCTTTTTTATTCGATTATTTTTTCATTCATTTCTTATTTTTATATTGATATTTCAATGTTTTATAATTTTTTTGTGAAAAGTGGAGGGCGTTTTTTCTTCACTTTCAAAAAGACCTTATCAAGGCAGAACAAATTTTCTGTATTTTTTTAATTTTTTCTGCATAAAACAGAAAATTTGTTCTGCCTTGTATGCACAAAAAAAAGAGGTTCTTTTCGAAACCTCTTTTTTTCTTTATTTCACCTTTTTCAATTCATCGCCTATTGTCAAGCCCTTGTTCCTCTTGGAAGCTAAAATAAAACCTATAATTCCCGCAAACATTCCCAATAAACTGACCAATTGAGCCACTCGAATGGGCCCTAACATTAAACTGTCCGTTCGCAGCCCTTCGACGAAAAAACGAAGAACCCCATAACAAATCAAATATAAACTGATGATTTGTCCGTCTTTCGTTTGTTTTTTTCTGGCAAAATATAGCAAAAACAAACAAATCAGAAAATTCCCCATCGATTCATAAAAAAATGTGGGGTGAACTTTTTGACCGTCAATGATAATGCCCCAAGGTAAATCTGTAGGACCTCCGTGAGCCTCCTGATTGATAAAATTACCCCAACGCCCGATGGCTTGTCCCAAAATAATTCCGGGTGCGGCAATATCAAACATCAATAAAGGAGGAATTTTTTTTCTTTTGCAATAAACGTAACCCACTAAAAAAGCTGCCATCAAGGAACCGTGAATCGCTAAACCGCCGCCTCGAATATTGATAATTTCCGCCGGATGCAATCGGTAAAAATCCCATTGAAAAATAACATAGTAAGCCCTTGCTCCGATAATAGCTGCCGGGATTGTCCACATTAACAAATCCCATAAGCGCTCCTCGGAAAATCCTCGTCTTCTAATCTCTTTAGATGCAACCGTAGCCCCTAAAAACATCCCCACAGCAATTAAAATTCCATACCACATAACCGGAATGCCGAACATGGTGAACGCTATCGGATTTAAATTAAATTTCATCACGTTCCTCCAGTTCTCTCATAATGGAAACACTGGAAGAAATACCTAAACGATTCGCTCCCGCCTCCAACATACTCAAAGCTTTATTTAAATCTCGAATACCGCCGGATGCTTTTATTTTCATATCTTCTCCAACAGTTTTTCGCATAAGAAGAATATCTTCCACCTTTGCCCCGCCGGTGGAAAACCCTGTGGAAGTCTTAATAAAATCCGCTCCGGCTCTTTGCGCCGCACGAGAAGACTCTACAATTTCATCATCGGATAATAAACACGTTTCCAAAATCACTTTTAAAACCACTTCTTTCGGCAAAGTCTCTCGAATCTTTTTGATTTCCGCTTCCACCAAATCAAAACGACCGTCTTTTACATAAGCAATATTTTGAACCATATCAATCTCATCCGCTCCGTCCGCTATTGCAAGAAGAGCTTCCTCTCGCTTAATCTCCCAACGATTAGCGCCCAAAGGGAATCCAACCACAGTGGCGACAGCAATTTCCGTATCTTTTAATTGTTCCTTAGCAAATGCCACATAACTCGGATTGATACATACGGCTTTAAAACCGAATTTTTTTGCTTCATTACACAACAAAACGATGTGTTCCGCCGTCGCATCCGCTTTAAGACAAGTATGGTCAATCATTTTTGCTAAATTCATTTCTCTTCTCCTTTCCCAAAATCGAAAATAGAATATGAATCAGAATAAATTCTATCAAAAAGCTAATTCCCACACGAAGCACAATTCCGGAAAAAAAATTCTCCGGCAAAAGTCGAATCATCCAATCTGTCTTCGGATCCAAAATCCATAAATCATTTGTAAAAAATAGTTCGTGAAAATAAACAAAAGCCCGATTAAAATCCAATACCACCCAAAGAGCAAAAAGTGCCATGATTAACCAAATCAACAAAAAGCCTCTTGAAGTCTTTTTCAATAAAATCCTTAAATTTTTTCCGATATAAGCGGCAAAGAGTATACCGACACTGATTATCAATAACACATTGCGAAGAATTCTTCCTTTTCGATACAGTTGAAATACATCTTCCATATGGGTAATTTCCCGTTCATTAAAATGCTTTTCCATCAAAGCCCGCTCTCCATGGCGAAGATAGTCAATGAGATCTTTGGAAACCAAATCCAACTCTCTTTGACTTCTGCCCGTCACCTCGGTTAAATGATATTGTTGTTGAAAATGATGGAAATACTCTTCTCGATAGGAAAAAAACTCCAACGAGGTCATCAACAAAATCAGAGGAATCGCAATGCTAAGAAAAAAACTTCCCTTAAAAATCCAAGTCTTCCGGAATATCCCAGTTGTGGTAGATTTCTTGAACATCGTCATTATCCTCCAAATTATCCAAGAATTTGAACAAAGCCTTTTGATGTGCCGGATCGCTTACTTCTGAATAATTTTGTGGTATATAGTCCAAATCCGCTTTTTCAAATTTATAATTGGCACTTAATCGATTGCGTACATCGTTGAAAGCGGTCACGGAAGTGAGCACTTCAAAGACATCGACTTCTTTGGAAAAATCTTCCGCTCCAGCATCCAAAGCCTCCATCATCACACTTTCTTCATCCAAACCTTCCGCCGGAATCCAAATTACTCCTTTATGATCGAACATGAAAGATACGGAACCGTTTTGTCCCAAATTACCGCCGCTGGCATCGAATGCATGACGCACATCGGCTGCGGTACGATTTCGATTATCCGTCAAACATTGCACCAACACGGCAACACCGCCGGGTCCGTAGCCTTCATAAATAATATTTTCATAATTTTGTCCATCCAATCCGCCCGCACCTTTCTTAATGGCGCGATCGATATTGTCGTTAGGCATATTTTCCGCTTTGGCTTTATCAATAGCCGCTTTTAAAGAAGCATTATACTCCGGATCCGCCCCTCCGTCACGAGCCGCAACCATGATATATCTTGCCAACTTAGTGAAAATGGCGCCTCTCTTTGCATCTTCTTTTCCCTTTTTATTCTTAATGGTTTTCCACTTTGAATGTCCTGACATATTCTCACTCCTATCTTAAAAATTCTGTGTCAAAAATCGGTGGAAACATACGTTTATGCGCACTGTTTCGATATAAACGCTCAATTTTTTCTCTTGTCGAAAAAGAAACTTCCCCACCTTTTAAATAAGCGTCCAGTTCCTGATAAGTAAATCCGAAATCTCCCTCATCTGTCTGTCCTTTTTCAAGTCCCGCCGTCGGCTTTTTGGAAATGACATCAGCCACAACCCCTAAGTGTTTTGCCAATTCCCAAATTTCCGTTTTGTAAATATTTGCCAAAGGCAGAAGATCCGATGCGCTGTCACCATATTTTGTAAAATAGCCGGTGTTAAATTCAGATCGGTTGGAACTGCCCACAACTAAATATCCACTCTTTTGTGCATAATAATAAAGGATAATCATCCTTAAACGTGCTTTCACATTGGATGATGCTTTCACATGAATCGACTCTCCGGTAGCTTTCAAAAATGCATAATAACTTTCCGTTAAGTCTATCCGGGCATAATTTAAATGGATATCCTGAATAATCTTTTGTGCATCTTCTTCATCTTTCGGATCCGATTCAATGGGAATCACCAATGCCAATGCATTGTCCCCGAAGGCTTTTTTACTCAAATAGGCTGTAACTGCACTGTCCACTCCTCCGGACAATCCGAAAACAACTCCTTTTCCGTGGGCATCCGCCACCTTATCCTGAAGCCAATGGATAATCTCTTCTTCCAGTTTTTGATAATTCATCGATAATCCCTCCAAATGAACAATTTATTATATCACAGAAACAATTTTTCTGCCAAATTACAATAAAATTTCACCATGAAACAAACTCACCCATTGTTGATCCATCACATTTAATTCCGCCTGTCCGTTAAAAAGCTCTTGCATAGAACGAATAAATCCCTCTTCATCTCTTTGAGGAATCCATAAATCTATTTCCACCTTTTCTCCATAGCTTCTTCCCGACTCTTTGCGTTTTTCCTGAATCAAACGATAATCCACCGTTCCCAAGCTTTCATAAGGCACCGCCAGACGATAGAGTGAAGCAATTTCTTTCTCCACCACTATCGCCTTTTCAATACCGACGATCGCCGATCTGGTATACGCTCTAACCAAGCCTCCGGCTCCCAATAGAACCCCCCCGAAATAGCGAGTAGCCACCACACAGACATTGGTTAAGTTTTGCTTTTTCAAAACCTCCAGCATAGGAATACCCGCCGTTCCTCCAGGCTCCCCATCATCGGAAAATCGCTGAATATTTTGAGATTCTCCGAGAATATATGCATAACAATGATGGGTGGCTTTGGGATGAAGTTCACGAATTTTATTGACAAAAGCCATTGCCTCCTCTTCGGAAGATACCGGTGCCGCCTCACCGATAAACTCACTTTTTTGCTCTATAAAAGAGCCTTTTCCCTCTTTGTGTACACTAAGCATGAACTTCCTCCAAATATATTTTGTATTTTTCCCGTACCCTTTCATCCGCTACAAAGGAGAGAAAAATTCCGTCTTCCCGATGCTCCACCAAATCCATAGCATACATTTCCATCAACGCGGAAACTTCGCCGGAACAAGTATATGGAAAAAGAAAACGACTCAACTTATAATTACCCAACATCTTTTGCATCTTATTCAAAAGCCTTCGAATATCCTCTTCATCTTTTGCGCTGATAAGAATATGCTCTCCCTCCTGTCGCATCCACATAAAATTTTCCTCTTCAATTAAATCCTTCTTATTAAATACGGTTAAAATCGGTGTTTTGTTTAAGTTCAATTTTTTCATCAAATCCAAAGTCGTCTCTATCTGCAATAAGATATTCGCTCCGGCACAATCCACCACGTGTAAAATTAAGTCCGCATCTTTCGCCTCTTCCAAAGTGGAAGAAAAAGCTTCTACAAACTCTGTAGGCAGATCACTCACCAAACCTACCGTATCCGTCAAAAGAAAAGGTCCTCCCTTAGGAAACTCACAACGCCTCAATCTGGTTTCCAGTGTGGCAAAAAGCATATCTTTTGCAAAAACTTCCTTTTCATTCCCGCTTAGTCTCAAAATCCCGTTCATCAAAGTGGATTTTCCGGAATTGGTATACCCGAATAGGGAAATCAAAGGCAAAACATTCTTCCTTCGTCGTTCTCTCAATAAATCCCTTTGTCGTTCCATTTCTTTAAGCTTAGCCTTTACATGATCAATCTCTCGCATAATATGGCGTCGATCCGTTTCCATTTTTTGTTCTCCCGGACCTCTGGTTCCAATCCCGCCGCCTTCTCTGGACAAGGCGTTTCCGAAACCGATTAAGCGAGGCAGTCTATAGTTTAACTGTGCCAGATGAACTTGGAGTTTTCCTTCCCTGCTGGTAGCGCGTCCGGCAAAAATATCCAAAATCAACATGGTTCGATCCAAAACTTTCTTCTCAATAATTTTTTCTAAATTACGAATTTGGGAACCGGAAAGTTCCTGTAAAAAAATTACAGAATCCGCTTCCATATTTTTTGCCAATTCCTTAATCTCCTGAACCTTTCCCTTGCCTAGAAAAGTTCCCGGGTCAACGGTTCTTTTTTGCTGTCCCACACTCCCCAAAACTTCAGCACCCGCCGCTTTGGTCAATGCTTCCAATTCATCCATTTTATATTCAAATTCATCGTCTAATCGTAAACCCGCAAGAATCACTTTTTCCATTATTTCCTCTCCTTTTCAAATTTATTATACCATGAAGCCATCATTTTCAACAAAACGTTAACAAGGACAGTAGGCTATGGTATAATGATTTCAATAGATTGAAGGAGGAATTCCATGAACGATCAAAAACCGAAATTTACCTTTGGAAAATTTGTTAAAATACTCATTTTAGCCTGCTTGATGGTTCCCGCACTGCTTTTGGGAAGCCTTGGCGGTATCACCGTCCAAATTGCACGAACCGCACCCAAGGTGAATCCGTCATCTATCAACGCTCTCTTAAATGAAAACTCAATCATCTTGGACCAGAACGGCAATGTATTGGAAAAAATTCAAACCGAAGAATTCCGAACCATTATCCCTTTAAGCGAGATGCCCAAGTATTTACAAGAAGCTTTTATCAGCGTAGAAGA
The DNA here is from genome assembly GCA_000467935.1 of Peptostreptococcaceae bacterium oral taxon 113 str. W5053. Taxonomy (GTDB): domain Bacteria; phylum Bacillota; class Clostridia; order Tissierellales; family Peptoniphilaceae; genus W5053. Next base: position 62,520 of record KI259862.1, on the reverse strand, counting down.
TGAACGTTTTCGCAGCCATATCGGTGTGGACTTACAAGGTATTGGCAAATCCATTTTGGATAATATTCAAGCCGGAGCTATCGTGCGCGGTGCCAGCACCATTACTCAACAATTGGCGCGAAATCTTTACTTAACCGGAGATCAGAATGTTGAGCGAAAAATTCGTGAAGCTTATATTGCCTTACAACTTAATCAAGCGTTAAGTAAAGAGCAGGTTTTGGAAGCTTATATGAATCGTGTCTATGTAGGACAAGGCGCTTATGGTGTAGAAGCCGGTGCTGAAACCTATTTTTCCAAATCCGCCAAAGATTTAACCTTGGGAGAAGCCGCCGCATTGGCAGCCACCGTCAAAAGTCCGACCAACTTCGCTTTATATAAGCTCTACCTCCCGGGTCAGGAGGATGGAGAACGTGTTGTCGGCGAAGTAGATGAATACGGCGAAAAATACATTGCCATCTACAATCCGGTTCCGGAGAAACGTCGAATCTATGTTTTAGATAAGATGTTGGAACTCGGTAAAATTACCAAAGAGGAACATGACAAAGCCGTTGCGGAAGATATGGCAGCCGCTCTACATCCTCAACGTAAACGCATTGACAATCTAAGTACCTATTACACGGACTTAGTGAAAACGCAAGTCGTCGAAAAACTGATGTCGGAAAAAAATCTTTCTCAAAAAGATGCGGAACATCTTTTATATGACGGCGGACTTCGAATTCACGCTTGTGTCGATGTGGAAATGCAACGCAAACTGGAAGATGTATTCAATAATTTTACCGATTATTTAAACGGCAACAACGGACAAAGCCCTGTTCCCTTTATCCAGTGGACTGTAGACGGAGCCAATAATATTATCGGACAAGATCAAAGCATCTTATTCTATGCTGCAGAAAATCTCTTTGATGAGAACGGAAACCTGGTGATTCCCGCCGATTCCTTTAACGAAAACGAAAACGGACTTTCCATCACCGTTCCCTATCTAAAAATTTACAGCAATAAGTCCACAGATATTGCCGACTACTATACCACCAACGAAAATAAAAATTTAGTCACCCACAGTATCGGAGGACTTCAAATTGAAAGCACTTACTTGGAAATTATTGAAGGGGGATTGAAAATCTCCAAAGAATTTTTAAACAGCAATAAAGAATTTTATTCCATCTCCGAAGACGGCTCTTTAAAGATCTCCAAAAACTATTTCGATCCGGATAAAAAAGGAACCGTCCAACCCCAATCAGCAGCTGTTATCATGGAGTATCACACCGGTGAAATCAAAGCCATTATCGGTGGTCGTGAACAGGAAGGATTTCGAATCTTTAACCGAGCCACTTCCCCGAGACAACCCGGATCCACCCTTAAACCCATCGCCACCTTTACAGCAGCTTTGGACAACGGCTATACGGCGGCAAGCCCCATTGACGATGTTCCCTTTTACAACAAAGAAGGCAAGCTGTGGCCGGAAAACTGGTATGGCGGATATCGGGGAATTATGACCGTACGAGAAGTTCTGCGCATGAGCGGCAACGTGGCAACTGTTAAAACTTTGGATAAAATCGGTGTCGACAAAGCCATTGAATATCTGCGACGTTACCATATTATTGAAACGGACCATCCGGAAAATGACGACTTTATCGAAAAAACCGAAGATCCGGCAGTCAATGATGAAAATTTAGCCGCAATCGGATTAGGAGCTATGACTCACGGTATCAGCCCTCTACGCATGACAGCAGCCTATAGTGCCATTGCCAATGACGGTGTCTATAACGAACCGATTACCTTTACCAAAGTGGAAGACTCCAACGGAGAAATTCTTTTGGATCATCCTCAAAAGAAAGACGTTGTCGTCAGTCCTCAAGTGGCTTATATTTTAAAAAACATCTTACAAACCGTAGCCAAAGACGGCACTGTCGGATTGGCAAAGCTGGGGGCTATGGATATCGCCGGAAAAACGGGAACCACTGAAGACACTGCCGACGTTTGGTTTATCGGATTTACTCCTTATTATTGCACCGGCGTCTGGATTGGAAATGACAATTTGAAAGTCAACTTATTAAGCAAGAGTAATTTAACCGCCATCTCTTTATGGCGCACCGTTATGGAAAAAGCGCACGAAGGATTGGAAGCCAAAAACTTTACGGAACCGGAAGGAATTGTCCATGTAGCGGTCGATACTGTCAGTGGCAAACTCCCCTCCGCACTAAGCTATAAAGACCCTCGAGGCACGGTCCGGGAAGAAGTCTTTGTCGCAGGCACGGAACCTAAAACCATAGACGATGTCCATTTTGAAGTGGAAATTGATTCGGCCCTAAAAAAACTTGCCAGCGAATTTACGCCGGAAATCTTTAAAGAAAAAAAGGTTTACGTTCGCTTCCCGGAACCCTATCATCCGGAACTAAATAACGGCATTGTCCCCGGTGACTGGGAATACCGCACCATACCCACAGAAAAAGCCACTGCGGAAGACTATGCTTTATTTGATCTTTTAAACGAAAAGGAACGCATTGAAAATCTGCTTAAGGGACAAGACCCCAAACTGATTGAAAAATACTTGGAATACTTGAATAAGAAAAATACGGAAACACCATAAAAAATCGGGTTGAAAAACAACCCGATTTTTTATAGATTCATTTTTTTCTTCAAAATGACAACAAAAAAATTTTTCTAAATAATCTTTTCCTCTCTCCTCTTTCTCTAAATTCTATTCTTCCTTTTGTTTTATCGCCGCATCCACAACCTGCTCTAAGAGTATGGCGGTCGTGGTGCTTCCGATTCCTCCTTTTGGGGGGGTGAGTATTTTTACATAATCTTTCAAATTTTCAAAATCTGCATCACCGGAAAGTTTTCCTTCATTATCCACGTTTACTCCTACATCCAAAATAATGCTTTTCGGAGTAAAACAGTCTCTTCCGAAGGCTTTAGCTTGCCCTGTAGCCAATACGACTACATCCGCACTTTTAAGAACTTCAGATATATTCCGCGTTTTGGAATGACAAATTAAGGGGCAGGCGTTCTGATTGAGTAACATCATGGCCAAGGGTCTCCCAAAAACCAGGGATCGATTGATAATGGCGACAATTTTTCCACTTACATCGATTGTATAGTAGCGAATAAACTCCATCACCGCTTGGGATGTTGCCGGTACAAAGTTTTTAAAGTTCCCCTGAAAAATTTGAGCCAAATTTAAGGGGTGCATTGCGTCCACATCTTTTTCCGGTAAAATCGCATTTCGAATTTTTTCTTCATCAATTGTTTTCGGCAGAGGTCGAAAGACTAAAATTCCGGATATATTTTCACTTCGATTCCACCGATCAATTACGTCCAACAGTTGTTCCGTGTCGGAGTTGATCGGCATTTCTCGTACTCTACAATCAATTTCCAAATCCTTACAGTTTTTAATCAATGCCTTCTCATAGGATAAATCATTGAGATTTACACCGACACGCAGTACGGCTAAGCAAGGAATTTTTCCTTTTTCTTTAAGACTCTTAACTTTTTGATCAATTCGTTGTCGAATTTCTTGTACGACCTCTTTACCTTTTAATATTTCCGTCATAATCTTCCTACTTTCCAATATGCATATGAATGTCCATTAAGGAACGGTGAATTTGAATCAAGGCTTCATAAATATTCCCATAGCGTTCTTCCAAACCTTCTTCCGCAAAGATACTGCCTTTCCTTTCCAATAATTCTTTACCCAACACTTCTACCTTCCCCCAAATTTCTTTTAAATCTTCTTTGTCTTTCGTCGTAATTTCAGCTTTTTCGCTTGTGATTTCTTTTCCTTCCAATTCCACTTCCTGTCCTAAAGTGACAATTTCCGATGGAATTTTTATCTTTTGTTCCAAAACTTTTTTTAAGGGTTGTTGTTGATCTTCTTCACCATGAACCAGAAAAATTTTTTTCGGTTTTTGCTCCATGCTATCCACCCAGCTTAAAAGCATAGGTTCATCAGCGTGGGCGGAGAATCCCGGCAAATCATAAATTTTTGCCCGTACCGCAATTTCTTCGCCGAAGAGTTTGACACTATTCACTCCGTCACGCAACATTCTCCCTAAGGTGCCGTTGGCTTGGTAGCCGACCAATACCACCGCACTGTCGGGATCCCATAAATTATGTTTCAAATGGTGTCGTACACGACCTGCCGTCGCCATTCCGCTGGAGGAAATAATGACACGGGCTTCTCTGATTGTATTTAATCGACGACTTTCTTCCACCGACTCTACATAATGTAGATTTTTAAACTCAAAGGGATTGTCTCCGTTTCGAATGAGTTCTTTTGTTGTTTCACCATAATTGGCGGAGTTGTTAATAAAGGTTTTGGTCGCTTCCACCGCCATGGGGCTGTCCACATAAACAGGAATATTTGGGTATCTTCCGTCTCTGTTTTCATATTCATAAAATTCATTGAGCTGATAAATAATTTCCTGTGCACGTCCTACAGCAAAGGCGGGGATTACCACGGTGCCCCCCTTGGCTGCTGTGTCCATAATAATTTTAATCAGCTCCTTTTTGCTGTCTGCATAGGTTTGATGTACCGTGTTTCCGTAGGTGGACTCCATAATCAAATAATCCGCACTAAGTCCCATATCCGGATCTCGAATAATGGCACGATTGGGCAGTCCGATATCCCCCGAGAAGATAACCTTTGTTTCTTTTCCATCTTCCCGAAGCCAAAGTTCCACAATGGCACTTCCCAAAATATGTCCTGCATCGGCAAAACGAAGGATTATACCTTCCGACAATTGTTCTTTATTATAATAATGTACAGTTTGAAATTGTCGTACGGCATTTTCCGCATCGGTTACCGTATATAAGGGTTGGAGTAAATCTTTCCCCGCACGAATGCGCTTCCTATTTTGCCATTCCACATCATTTTCTTGAATTTTTGCACTGTCCAAGAGCATGATTTCACAAAGATCCCGAGTTGCCAAAGTGGTATAAATAGGTCCTCGAAATCCCTCTTTCACTAATTTTGGAAGTCTTCCGCTGTGATCGATATGAGCATGGGTTAAAATTACAAAATCAATTTCCGCCGGATTAAAATCAAAAGGTTCCTGGTTTTTTAATTCTTCTTCTTTCCCCCCCTGAAATAATCCGCAGTCAACTAAAAATTTTACATTTTTCGTGGTGACCAGATAGTTGGAACCCGTAACACCGCCTGCGGCTCCCAAAAATTTTATTTTCATTCCGTCTCTCTCCTCTCTCGCCTTTATTTATATCCATATCTTGCTTTAGAAAAACATTTTCCCGTTATTTTTTCGGATAAATCTTTTACCGAATTGATCTTTTCTCTTACAAAAAAGAGAAAAGCAAATTTCGCTCTTCTCTTTTTTTGTCTTTTCTTAATTATAAAAGATGAATTCCCTTTTTTTCACAGTCTAAAATCATTTTTTCCGGCCAAATAGAAGCTTGTACTTCTCCAATATGTCGTTTTTCCAAGAAGAACATACAAATACGACTTTGTCCGATTCCACCGCCAATGGAAAGAGGAAGTTCTCCCGATAACAACATGCGATGATAACTTTTTTGCAAGCGTTCTTCAAATCCGCTTAAATGAATTTGTTCCAACAGTCTGGCTGCATCGACACGGATCCCCATGCTGGAAAGTTCGATGACATTATCTAAAGTGGGATTCCAAAATAAAATATCTCCATTTAAATTCCAATCATCATAATCCGGAGAACGCATGCCGTGTGCTCTGCCGCATTTTAGCACGCCGCCTATTTGCATTAAAAAGACCGCTTTTTTTTGTCGGCAGATTTCCCTCTCCCTCTCCTCCGGCTTTAAATCCGGATACATATCTTCCAGCTCGGCTGTGGTTAAGAATGTAATTTTTTCCGGAAGTTTTTTGTTTAAGGCAGGATATAATCCGTTAATATATTCTTCCGTGAATAAAAAGGCTTGATATATTTTTTGTACGATTTCTTTTAAGAAATCCATATTTCTGTTTTCTTCGCCGATAACCCGTTCCCAATCCCATTGATCCACGTAAATGGAATGAATTTCATCCAACACTTCAAAGGGACGAATGGCATCCATATCCGTGTAAAGTCCTTCTCCCGGTTGAAAGCCATAACGTTTTAATGCATAGCGTTTCCATTTTGCCAAAGATTGAACAATTTCCGCCTGCTGTCCGTATTGAGCCAATTCAAAACGTACAGGCACTTCCACCCCGCTTAAATCATCGTTTAATCCCGATTCAGGACGAACAAAAAGAGGAGCTGAAACGCGAAGTAAATTCAATTCCTTAGCCAAATGTTCTTGGAAACAATCTTTGATTTGCTTAATTGCTATTTGTGTTTGTCTGATGTCCATGCGTTTCCTCCTATAAAACATATGTTTTTATTCTACTCTTGTCTCTTCTTTTCGTCAACTTTCTTTTCACCGATATGAAAGAAGATAAAAGGTATCATTGCGTAAAGAATACCTCCCGGAATATCCAAAAAGACATGTTGCTTTACCAATACTGTCGTGGCGATAATAATCAGTCCGTAAACCGTTACAAAAAACTTAATTTTGGAACTTTGTACGGAAGTGTCAACTCCCAAAATCAATGCGGTCGTGGTCAGCACATGACAGGACGGAAAGCCTGCAAAGTGATTGTCTATCATATGCGTTTTTTGAAGCCACAATTCCAAAAAATTGTTTCCCGAAACCGTGGGTCTCGGTACCGTTGTTTGAAAAACAACAAAGGTGATATAGGCAAAGACAAGGCCTATAATAATGGCTTTAATCATAGATCTGTAGGCTTTAGGGTCTTTGATCATGGTTCGAATAATAAAATAAATCAGAAACGGGAACCAAGAATGATAAATCGGTAAAAATCCGATTAAAAACGGAATTTTATCGTCAATGACTGTGGTTAAATCATGAATCGTCCCGATAGGGCGATTTAACACTTCAAATATAGGCACCAACAAAAGATAGATTAAAAATAAAATCATCTCTTTTTTGTGTGTCTTATAAAATTGCACCATCTTCAAATTTTCCTTTCTTTTTTCTTTTTCTTGCGTTTTTCAACGTACCCCATTGAGTGATTAAAAGCCCAAATAAAATCAACAGTGAACTGAATATGGCTAAAAGAGTTACCTTTTCACGCAAAATTGCGGCTCCTAAAAACACGGCAATCATCGGGATCAAATAAATATAGAGATTCGTCGTAACGGGTCCCAATGTTTTTACGGCGAAATTCCATGAGATAAATCCTCCGCAAGAAGAAATCCCTGCCAAATAAAACAGGCACAGGGTCACCCTCCAATCTTTCAATACGGAAAAATCGGGCTGAAATTTCATAATCCCTATAAAAGGCAGCATGCACAGAACTCCATACATAAAAATTCGTCGTGTAGCCGATATAAGCGAATAACCTTTGGAAAATATTTTCGGCGTAATAATACTGTATACCGCCCAGCTTAAAGCCGCTCCAACAGCTAACAAATCCCCTTTCGGATTGATTTTTAAATTCATTTTTCCGTTATACGTCATCAATGCCAATCCGATGAAGGAAATGATACATCCGATAAAAAATCCTTTCGGCAATCTTTCTTTCAATATCAATCGGGCAAGCAGCGCTGTCATCAAAGGGGATATGGAAACCAGGACACCTACATTGGATGACTGACTGATTTCCAAGGCTAAAGCTTCTAAAGTATAATAACCGGCTATTCCGCTTAAGCCTGCCAGGAAAAACAATCGTTCATCTTTCCATGTACTTTTCATCCGTTTCGGTTCAAGCATCCACAATAAGAGAAAGGATACGGTAAAACGGGTCATTAAAAGCTCTAAGGGCTGAAATTTACCCAATAAATATTTTAAAGCAATAAACGTACTTCCCCAAATCAAAATGGTAATTAGGGCTGTAGCATGTCCTTTTCCTTTTTTTACACTCATCAAAATTTCACCTCAAGTTTTATTGTACCATACGAAAAGCCCGGATTGAAATGTAAAAAAATAGGTAATGATATATTTGTCTTTCCGTCCAATTATTTTTCATCACTCCCTCTGATTCTGAAAGAGGACAACACGAAAAAGAAAATACCCGTGATCAGTAAAAACGCTACACTCATCCATAAAGGAAGCTTATGTTCACCAAACTCAAAGACGATTCCAAAGATCTTTTTTACCTCATCAACAGCTTGAACGGGTACGCCTGCAAAACACTTTTTAATGATATCCTTGGTCATAGCTTCTCGAAAAAGTAAGACTCCATGAGCCGGCGGAAAAAGTTTTACCACCCATTGTACCGATTCCGGCAAATTTCCAATGGGAAGATAGATTCCTGTTAAAAAACCGATTAAGGTACCGATAATTGTACTTGCAACGGAAAGAGCATTGCTTGTTCGAAAAAAAGAAACCAACCAAAATATCATAGAGGTATTGGCAAATGCGGTTAAAGCGATAATCCCCAAAACTTTTAAAAAAGCGGTTGCGCTAAGCAGACTTCCTCCGGAAACTACAATAAAGATTTCCGCAACCAGTAAAGTAAATAGTGATAAAATCATCGTAATCATGAAACCGCTGAACAAATAGCCTCGAGAGAACTGTGATCTCTTGATAGGCGTCACATAAAAATCTTTATAGATTTTATATTGTTTATCTGTCACCATAATGCCTAAAGCACTGATGGAAGTTGTTACTGTGGTGATTCCAAGCACGCCAGAAAAAATCCAATTGTCCATAAATTCTTTTATATGCTCTAAATTTTTAAACTCCGATGTATATGCCCTTCCTAAGAAAAGAAAATATAAGCCGATAACGATGAGAGAAGACAGGAAAGAAAAAAACACGGCTCCTTTATCTCGAAAGAATATTTTAAGATTTCTTTTTGCCAATCCCATCAGTCTCGAATCTCCTTTCCCGTAATACCGATAAAGGCGTCGTCCATAGTCCCCGCCAAAACTTCAAAGCCATATAATCCTTCTTTCACTTTTTCCACAATAGGCAAAGCTTCTATCGTTTGAGAAAGCTTAATCCAAATCTGATCCCCTACAGTTTCATAATCCAGACCCATCCATTGAATTTGTGCTGCCACTTTTTCCGGATTATTGCAAAATAATTTCAATTTATCTTTTGCATATTTTTCTTTTAAATAAGAAGGGCTTCCTTTGGCGACGATTCTCCCTTCATCAATGACCACCACATAGTCCGCTTCCGCAGCTTCTTCCATATAATGTGTGGTCAAAAACACGGTCAAACCTTCTTCTTTTTGCAATCTCTGAATCATTTCCCAAATGGATTTTCGTGTCTGGGGATCCAAACCGGTAGTCGGTTCATCCAAAAAAAGAATTTTCGGACGATGTAAAAGACCTCGGGCAATATCACATCGACGACGTTGTCCGCCTGAAAGTTTCCCATAGAACCGCTTTGCCAAAGATTCTATGCCTACAAGTCTCATCGTATCCTCTACAGTTCTTCGTAATTCTTTTTTCTTCAGTTCGTATAAACTTGCCCGACAGATTAAATTTTCTTCTACGGTCAATTCCTTGTCTAATAAGCTGTCTTGAAAAATTACACCGATTTTTTCACGAATTTTCTGATCGTCTTTGCCCACTTGCAAATTTTCAATCCATATTTCCCCTTCATCCAATTTTAAAAAAGTACAGATCATGTCAATACTGGTGCTTTTTCCTGCTCCGTTCGGTCCTAAAAAAGCAAAAAGTTTACCTTGTTCCACATAAAAATTGATTCCTTTTACCGCTTCAATTTTTCCATAAGATTTCTTCAACCCTTTTACTTCTATGCTATGCTTCATCTTACCTCCCGTTTTTCCCATATTCCAAGTCTATAGGTACGGCTTGACCCAATCGAATTTCATCTTTTGTTACCCGTGAATCCCATGCATAAATTTCCACGCCGGCTCTTTGTGCTTCCCATACCGCATGTGAAAAATTTACATCCCTTTCCCAATTTAATGCAAAGAGTTTTATGCCTTTCATCTGAATTAGGAAAAATAATATGGCTCGCATACCTTTTTGTTTCACTTGAATCAGTTCTCGCACATGTTTCTCCCCACGCTTGGTCGGTGCATCCGGAAATTTGGCAATCTTATTTTCTTCCAAGGTAACACCTTTTACTTCCATAAAGCCTGCGGGTTCAAGCAATTCAAAGTCAAAACGTGAGTTTCGAAATATACTTTCTCTTTTAAACTTTTTAATGGCGTCAAAGGGAATATTCTTTTTCACCAAAGCTTCTTCTACAACCCGATTTGGAATCTGGGAATCCATATTGATCAAGAGACCTTTCTTTTCCACTCCGATTAAAGAATACTTTGTCTTTCGTTTTTTCTCCGAACAGTCTTCCAAATATACTTTCACTCCCGGAACCAAAAGCTCTTTACACCGACCTGTATTGCGTACATGAACGATCTGTGTTTTTTCTCCGATTTGAACTTGAGCTATAAATCGATTCTCTCTATGAATAAAAATGCCTTCCGTTACTTTCGGATACCGCATATTTCACCTCAATCATTGTACTGCCTTTTCGGCATAAAAAAAGTGTGGAAATCCATTCCACACTTATTTTACCCTTTCTACTCGGCAGCGTCAAAAGCTTCTTCCGTATAAGGCTTTGTATTCACTAATTCTCCGTATAATACATAACGACTCGGTTCACCATAAGCCACACAGGTAACCAAACTGATAATAGGTTTTCCGTTGGGTCCTGTTTTAAAAGGATCTACAGCATCTACATTTTTTTCGTCAATTTTAATAAAATCATATGCTTTGTATTCCCAAATAGTTTCCAAATCGGTCAAACGAATAATGGAACCCATTTCTACATTTTCAATTTGATTGAAAAGTAAATTTTGATCTTGACTAAGATATAGTTTATGAGAAATCAACGGAAAGTTGTTTTGCCCCATCACTTGATATGGAGAAAGTGTGCCTGCTCCTGCAAACATAATCGTATCGTTTACACCATGAAGTACGGCAAGGCGAATCTTTTGGTTTGGAATATGAATTGCCCCGATTGCATTATTCGTATAAAACTCTTGATTTTTAAGGATTGTATCAAAAGTTTCCAAACGTACCGGTTCATCATAAACAAAAGGCACATCTTTTTTAGCAAGATTCTTTTCCACATCTTTTGACGTTACTTTAATATCTCCGTCATTTAAGGTGATTTCCGTATCCGGACGAGGTTTTTTTTCAACCTCACGTGCTTCCTCTTGAGTCTGTTCCGGTTTTACTTCTTCTTTTGTAGGTTCTGTCGCTTTGCCTCCACAAGCAACCAACATAGTTAGAACTAATAATACACTGATAACTCTAAGCATATTCTTCTTATTCAACACTTTTTCCTCCTTAAATCATTTTAAAAATACTTTCTTCCATATGTTAATCATTTCCTTGATTATTGTCAAGTTCCAATAAAAGCTTCTTCGTTTCTCAAAAAGGATTATTTTGTTCTGATTTAGCCATTCTCAAGTGCTTATGAACTTTTTGTGAATTTTTCTAAGAGCAATCCTCAATGAAAAATATCTTTTCTCATGTCATTCCATTATGCCTTTTATTCTTTCATTTTCAACCAATTACTTGAAACAAATAACAAATAATTCTCTCCTAAAGGAATAGCTGTCCGATTAAATCACCTTCTTTGATTGTTCTTCTCCATACACTTATGCCCAAATACCGAGATGTTTCATTAAAATCGATACACCCATAAAAATAAGAAGACCTCCGCCAACTTTTTGGGAATACATTGATGCTTTATTGCCGAGCAAAATACCCAATTGAACTCCCACGCTTGATAGAATAAATGTAATAAATCCAATCCATAAAATAGAATAAAAAATATTAACTTTTAAAAAAGCCAACATAATTCCCACTGCAAAAGCATCTATACTGGTGGCTATACTTAAAAACAGTAATTCTTTTATTCCCCCTCTCTTTTTATACTCTTGCGATTTTCTCGAGTCTCGTATCATACTCATTCCAATAAAGCTTAAAAGAAAAAAAGCAATCCAGTGATCCACTTGTTCAATAACTCTTCGAAAAGAAATCCCTAAGTAAAAACCGAATAAAGGCATGACCGCCTGAAAAAAACCAAAGAACCCTCCGGTTAATAAAGCAATTGATGTTTTATTTTTTTCCTTTTCAATACAAAGGCCTTTGCAGATAGAGACTGCAAAAGCATCCATAGATAACCCCATCGCTAAAATAAAAAGTTCGGATAACCTCATTTTTCACCTCATGTGCAAAAGAGACCGAAAGCGATTTACGCTGACGGTCTCTTTATTGTATTTTTTGTTCCTTTTTTTCTTGACAATTCTCAAAAGATTTTGTGAATCTCATATTCTTTCCAAATTTCCTGAAAGCGATGCAATAAACTGTTAGAGAAAATTAAAAAAGTTCGGATAACCTCATTTTTCACCTTATGTGCAAAAGAGACCGAAAGCGATTTACGCTGACGGTCTCTTTGTCTAACTTTGTTCTTTTACTTTTTTATTGTCTTCTTCGTATGTCTTAATAATACTCTATATACACAAAAAAATCAATAGCTATTATCAATATTTTTATCTTAAAAATTTTTAATCATATCCGTAGCCTGTTCTAACATATAAATCGCCAAATTATACCTCTCTCCAATGAGATCGTAAATGGCATCTTCAGTTAAAACTCCACATTTTAAATCGTGAGAAATCAAATTTTTATTATAAGCTTCCACATCTTTTCTCCAGTCTTCACTGTAATAATAGTTCACTAATTTATGGTATTCTTTTTTATATTCTTCCAAATCTTTCAAAATTCTTTCGACTTTTTCTACCAATTCTGCGGAATGATCCAAAATTTCTTCCATTTTTGTAATTCTTTCTTCTCTTTCCATAACTCCCTCAAATTTTATTTATGCCCTATCTTATCAAAAGATAGCCTTCTTATCCCATGCATCGTGCATAAAACGAAATGACTTCCGTCAACATATTGACGGTTACAAAATGTCCTAAACCTTCAAAATTCAAATATTCTGCCGGATATCCTTTTATCTTCATGGCTTCAACGGTTTTACGCATACCGGTTTGAGGCACCACAGGATCTAAAGAACCTCCGCTAACCCACAAAGGTCGTTTTCCCAATTGTTCTACAGAAACTTCTTCCAGACGAAACTGAATTGGTCGTTGTTCCAAATACATACTGCGCCAATACTCAATCAGATCTTTCCAATGCCAAGTGGTATTCGTCAAAGCACAGGCATAAATCTCCGGATATTCGGCAAAAATTTTGGAGGCTATAAATCCCCCCATAGAATTTCCATAAAGACAAATCTTCCTCGTACCCACCTTTCCGATTTTATCGATTTCTTTCATGATTGTCGGAAACTCATGTAGAGCTTCTTCCACTGTATCAAAAAGATATTTTGCAATCATTTCCGGATTTTCATAATCCACCGCTCCACGCTTTCCATGGTGTTTTGCACAAGGTGCAACCACTTTTAATCCATGCATAGCCAAAAGTTGAAGTCTTAACAACTGATTCGTCGGAGACGAGCTCCAGCCGTGATAATACATGCAAAAAATCTCTCTGTTTTCCCCTCGAGGCTCTACAATTAAACAAGGAATTCCACCTAAAGTTTCCCAATGCCAAAAAATAGGGTAGGTTTCTTCTCTCGGTTGTTTCAATCTCATTCTACAATCCTCCTTTGGTCAAAGGCTTTCGATAAGGTGAAAGCGTCATAATACTCCAAACTTGAACCGATCGCAATTCCCTGAGCCAATTCCGTAACCTGAATATTCCTATCTTTAACTAAGTCGGAAATAAAAAGAGAGGTGGTCTGCCCTTCGATGGTCGGGGATACCGCCATAATGATTTCTGTTATATTGCCTTCATCCAAAATTTCTTCCAGCATAGGAATATGAATTTCTTCCGGTCCTATTTTTTTAATCGGACTTAAAAGTCCTCCTAAAACAAAATAATAGCCGTTAAATTTACCCGTACTTTCAATGGCGGCCATTTCCTTTGTATCTTCCACCAAACAAAGTTTTGATTTTTCCCTTTCATCATTAAGGCAAACAATACACAAATCCCCTTCCGTTAAACTGTTACAACGCTTACACGGGTGAATGGTTCTTTGGGCTTCTCCTAAGGCTCGAATCAACGCCTCTACTCGCTCTTCGCCCATTTCCAAAATATAAAAAGCAGTGCGCTGAGCGCTTTTTCGCCCAATCCCCGGAAGTCTGGAAAGTTGATAAATCAACTCTTCAATGGGTTTTGCAAAATCCATAATTCACCTCTAAAATCCCGGGAAATTAATTCCTCCGGTTAATTTTCCCATTTCCGTATTTGCCATTTCATCCGCTTTGCGAATGGCTTCACTAACTGCCGCTACAACTAAATCTTCCAACATTTCAACATCTTCCGGATCAACGACATCCGGTTTAATCTTCACAGAAAGCAACTCCTTTTTACCGTTGACAACAGCCTCCACCATTCCTCCGCCTGCCGATCCGGTTACTTCGGTCTCATCCAATTTCGCCTGCGCTTCTTCCATTTGTTTTTGCATCTTTTGCACTTGTTTCATCATATTGTTCATATTGCCCGGCATTCCCGGAAACTGTCCTCTTTTCATCTTTTTTCCTCCTTATTTTATCTCCAATAAATCTCCAAAAAATTTTCTTAATTTCTCTTCTTTTGCCCTTATTCCGGGCTTTTCTTCAAAAACAAAGTGAATCGCCTTTCCTAAAATCTTTGATGATAAAGCTTCCAAAGCTTCTTTTCTTTCTTTGGCAGTTAAATAATCTTTTTGAAAAGCATTTTCTCCTTCAAAACGAATCACTAAATTTCGATCTTCCATTCGATCCAATTCGCCAAACATCAACAGGGCTCCGTTGGAAGGATCTTCTTTTTTTAATCCTTCCATCAGTTTATTCCAGATTTGCTCTAAATGGATATCTTTTGAAGCCCCTTTCTCCTCCTCTGTCAAAGGAGCGTCTCCGAAGTTGAATTCTTCCGGAGAAATTTCTACAACCTCTTCTTTCGACTGTTGAACTTCTGCGGAAATTTCAATCTTTGAAGAAATGGATTTTTCCTTTTCCAAGATATCTCTTTCCGATATCTCTTTAGAAAGTTCAACCGTCTCTTTTCTCTCCTCATCTCTTTGAATCGTAGTCGAAACAGCTTTATCTTCTTGACTCTTCAAAACATTGTTTTCCCGATCGTTCTTCGAAAACCAGGTCAAAGAAGCTTTTTCCTCCAAAGCCGCTATTCTTTCCTGCAAACTTTTCTCCGAAGAGCCGTATAAAATTTTTAAAAGACTCATTTCCACAACCGTCTCCTGAGCTTCAGACCATCGAAGTCGTTCTTCCCCTTCCAGTAAAATATCCAAAACTTCAAAAATACTATCCATGGAAATTTCTTTGGATTGTTTTAAGAAAAATTCCATTTCTTCCGCATTCAGTTCCGCCGGAAAACTTTGCCCTGTGGCTTTTAATACCATTAACAGCCGAAAATGCTCAATAAGATCTTTGAGCAAATTGGATAAATTTTTCCCTGCCGAGGATACATCGTGAAAAATAGATAAGGCCTTTACGCCGTCTTTTTCGCATAATGCATGAATCAGTTGAAAAAGTTCCTGCTTTTTGACTTTACCGAAAACGCCGCTTAATGTATCCATATTGATCGCCCCAAGCCCGATGACCTGTTCCATGGCACTTAAGGCATCCCGCATGGCTCCTCCGCTTTTTTTGGCAATGGAATCCAAAGCCTCTTTCTCAAACGGAATTTCCGTTTTTTGAACAATTTTTTCCAAATGGTCGGAGATAATCTCTTCATCAATTCTGGAAAATTCAAAACGCTGACAACGGCTTAAGATGGTGGACGGAATACGCTCCGCTTCTGTCGTCGCTAAAATAAAAATCAAATGCGCCGGCGGTTCTTCCAAAGTTTTCAACAGGGCATTAAAACCCTCATTGGTAATCATGTGAGCTTCATCGATAATATAAACTTTATACTTTAATTGTGCCGGCAAATAAAGTACTTGCTCTCTAAGTTCTCGAATATCGTCAATCCGTCTATTGCTTGCCGCATCCATTTCCACAATATCCAAAGTCGTTTCCTGAAGAGCTTCTTTACAATTCGCACACGCATTACACGGATTGCCGTTCACCGGATGTAAACAGTTCACCGCCCGACTTAAAACTTTGGCACAAGAAGTCTTTCCTGTCCCCCTTGTGCCGGAAAAAAGATAGGCATGTGCAGGTGTTCCCTGAATAATTTGATTTTTTAAAACTTCCGTCACTTGAGTTTGTCCCACAATCTCATCAAAAGTTTTTGGCCGATAGACCCGGTACAATGCTTGATGCATGAACCTCACCTCAATTCTTTCTTATTATACCAAAGCTTGGAATAAAACAAAACTCTATCAACTTTTCTTTTTTCATTTCTTTATTTTGCCTTTTGTTCATAAAAAAATCTTTATATCCGTTATCCGAAATATAAAGATTTTAAAAATTTCTTATTTACTGTTTATATTTTAAATTTTGTTCGTAATTATTGACAGGGAAAATAAGCCGTTTTCAAATCATTTTTCTTTACATAATATAGAAAGTCCTTTTTATCTTCCGCGCAAAAATCCAATAAAATATGTTCTTTATCCGCCAAAACACATCGAAGAACATATCCGTTTCCCACAGAGAGTTCAATGGGAAACAAATCCCCCGTTTTTTCATCCGGAAGATAACATTGATTCGACCATCGGACGTACAAAAAGGGAACATCCGGAGCCTGTTGATTTAACGCCAGAGACAAATCCATTTTTTTCATCAAGGGTTCAATTCGTTCCTCAAGGATTTTACCCCATAAAGCGTCGTTGGACAGATTATTCATATAGATATACTCTCCAAAAACCGCTATTTCTTGAATTCTGGAACTGAAAATATAATCTTTCAGTTTATCGTCCACAGGAATTGTCCGAATTTCTTCCATATCTCCATTATAGGCCCTTAATGTTGTGAGCACATTATCTTTTCCGTTCAAATCATCATGAAGTACATAAAGCGTATCCTTATCGGCATATAAGGCAAAAATAGCGGAACCTGTATGCGTATCCATATCGACCAGATGCACATTTTTTTGTGTCCAGGTTTTTAAATCCGTGTCAAAAATATCCAAATAAGTGGTGATTTTATTTCCATCCCTTCGATTTTTTAAGGTAATGATATCTTTATTCCATTTATAAATCGAAATTCCCGCCAGCGAATCATCCTGATTTCGATAAGCTTTCAATTCGTTTTCGGCACAATCGATACAAAATAAAGTGTTGGAAATATTCGTTCCGTCGTTCTCGGCAGCATAAAAATACAGCTTGCCGTCGATTAAAGCGCTGCTTTTTGTGGCAAGATAAAAATTGTCAATTTTACCGAGCAGTGTTTTTTGATGATTCAAAAGATGATATCGATAATAGCTTGCACCCTCTTCACTCAAATTCAAATAGATAAAGTCCTTATCAAGCAAAGCTTTAAAAGAACCGAACTCGTCAAAATAAAAGGATATAGGCTCCACATATTTCTCTTTTTCTTTCCAAGTACAGGCAAAACATATGGATAAAATAAAAATCCACAGTAAAAAAATTTTTCTTTTTTTCATTTTCATCCCTCAACCGTATAACGAAAAATATCCGTCGAAAAATCCGACGGATATTTTTTTAATACATATATCCGAGGTTGACCAGACTATAGGCTTGATAAAGCACATCCGCCGATTTTCTGTACCAGCGGTTAGAGCTGTCTCCCACATAACCCGCCCAGGGATCGCAAATGGAAAAGGAAGATTGATTATCCCCAACTCCATATACCGTTACAAAATGTTTTCCTAAATCATAAGGCCAACCGTTACGGGTCAACTCTCTTATCCCTACAATCGGAGGTGCATTATAAACATTGATTCCTGCGGATAAATCATTTTTCATTTCCGTTCTGGAAACCTGATATTTTTGCACATAAGGATTAACACTTTGTTTAGTATTGATATAACGCGCCATATCCCGAAGATAGGTTCCGGTCAGACAACCGTTATAAATTTCAGCTTCTCCATAGTCCGTCCCCGTTAAATATCTTAGCGCCATACGAATACAGGCGGGTCCGCAGGAGTGATTTGTTTCCTGTCCGTAATACCGAAAAAAAGGCAAATTTTGACGTCGGTTTAAAAGCGCCTTTGCACCGGCGGGAAGTTCCGGCTTCCGATGCTTTTTGGCTTCCTCCATATGCTCTTCGGTCGCTTCTCTCCCACCGCTGAATATCAACGGCGGCTCTTCAAAGGTATACCCCTCTTCCTTCAATCTTTTGACCTGTTCCCAAGTATACATCTTCTCCTGCTTCTTGGCTTCCTCCATATGTTCTTCGGTCGCTTCCTTTCCGCCGCTGAATATCATCACCGGCTCCTCCTGACCGTCTGCAAAAGCCACCAGGCTGAACGATAAGACCATCAGAAAACAAAGAACAAAGGGTAAATTTCTTTTCTTTTTCATTTTTTTCTCCTTTCTCGTTCTCTTTTCATATGCCCTGCAACTCTATCCATCCTCAAGATTAGATTTAGCTAACTTGAAATTACATCGACAACTTTTCCTTATTTTTCACTTTTTACTAAACACCCCATTTGCTTAGAAACCTCATATATCCTTTAACTATTCACGAGTATTCAAACGAATAATTTTTATCATCTATAGTTTATCATATACAATGTTAATTATCAATAATCTGCACTCGGATAAAAATTATTTTATATAAGCTAAACAATTTTTAAATCCTCTATTTTGATTATCTTTTCATTTTTCTCCAAAATAAAAACCGATCTCCAAAAAGTCGTTTTATTGAACAACTTTTAAGAAGTCGGTTTTCTTATCTTTGATAAAAATTAAAATCCTCTTCCGCTACTGCTGTGTGTACCGCCGCTGGAAGACGTATACGTACTGCTTACACCGCTATCCCCTCCTCCGCCTCCGGTATTTCGAGGGATTGTGCGACTGGTTGTGTAGCTGTTAAACATAGTATCGGTGACAATCCCGAAATTGGTGCTACTATTTTTACGATATCCAAAATTATTCGGTGTCGGCGTTCCCTTATAAATCTTTTTATTTCTTCTAAAATATCCTGCACCGATTCCACCGCCGACTAAAAAGCTTATGGCTGCTTCTACGGAAGAAAGGGTATTGTCTTTTTCTTCTTGACGATGCTGATTCTCTGGAATTCCTTGAGCCATATATTTGGCTGTGGAAAAGATAAATGATCTTGCCGTATCCGCATAATTTCCTTTTTTCATCCCTTCAATAGCCACATCCAAAATCTTTTCCTTTCGATAATCCGTCAAATAATCGATTGCTTTGCCCGAAGCCGAAATGCGAATTTCACGATTGTCCATATCAATGTAAAAAATCGCCCCGTCATGATCCGGTCCATAGATTCCGTCATAAAAATCATCCGCATAATCTTTGGCAGACTTTCCTTGTGCATTATCTGTGGTAACCAGAATAAAATCCATGCCGTAATCTTGTTTCATCTTCTCCAAAGAAAGTTGAAATTCCTGAATTTCTTCAGAAGAAAACAGTCCCGCCTGATCATAGACCAAATTGGAATCCGCTCCATAGGCTGCCAAAGGCACCATCAAAAAGAAAAGAGCGACGAAAAGAAACAGTATACGTATTTTCTTTACCATATAAATCGACCTCCTAAAATCAGTGCCACCAAAATAACAAGACCGATAACAACACTGGTCAGACTCAATTTCTTCTTATCCAAAGGTAATTCCCCATATGCTCTTCCCGTTTGACCGTTAATTGCATAAATATAGATTTTCCCCAGGTATTTATAAGTCATTACCCAAGCCGGAAATAAGGCATAATGCCAACCTAATATTTCATAATTTACATCCTCTTTATTCAAATCCACGGAGGTATATTGATTAGTCGTCTCATCAATCAAAGACTTTGTATAACGCTCCATCCGTCTTTGAATTTCTCCCTGCACATCATCCCTTTTTTTGTCATAAGCTTCCGCAAAGAATCCGGATAGATATGCCATGGAAAAAGCTTTTGCATTCTCTTCCCGAAAAGGCGTAATTGAGTCAATCATAGGTTTATCGATTTTGGTAAAAGCTAATTCTCCGATATTATCGATTTCTATATCTCCTTTACGTTCAATACGATATTCTTTCGTTTCCGTATACTCCGTATCACCGCTTGTCCATGTATTGACTTCCTGACCTACACCTTCAATGTCCACATCCGCTTTGATATCCGCCATCCAATAAGGCAAATACATGCCTGTAATTTTTTCCAATTGAGAATCACTGTAAAAACTTTTTGGCACATAACGCTTACTTTTTGCCCAAGTTAAAAAGATTGCTTCCGCTTTTTTTCGATCTATGGCAAAAGGAATAATTTTATCCGGCTTAAAATCGCCTTTTAGGCGTTCCGTTAAGATAACCGGATTATGACAGTAGTAACAAAATGTAGCCGTTGTGGTCTCATCGGTGACGACTTCCGCGCCGCAACTTCCACAAGTATAGCCCATCACCGAGCCGTCTTCTTTTTCATCAACATGATCATGAGAATGCTCTTCTTCCTCTTTTGTCTGCTGGTTTGCCGCAAAAGCTTCTAATTCCTCCAAGGTAAACGCACTGTTGCAATAATCACAGGCCGATTTATCTTTGCCGGGTTGATAAGTCAAAGGCGCTCCGCAATTTGGACATTTATAAGTTAAACTCGCCATCACTTACCTCCCGCCTATTCTTGCTTTGTTCCGCATTGTGGACAGAATTTCGGTTTTACGTCTTCAAATTTATGTCCGCAATTTGAACAGAATCCACCGCCCTCCGGTTTTTTAGCTCCACATTCGCCACAGAAATTTCCTGTGTTTTCATGTCCGCAGGCAGAGCATTTCCAAAGTCCTTCAGCCTGTTCCGCCTGAGGTTGTTGTATCGTTTGAGCTTGTTGTGCCTGTTGTGCCGCTTGCCGTTGTTCATCATCGCGTTTCATTTGTTCCTGATTGACCGTGGAAGATTGTCCCATAAATCCGCCGGCCATATTCATGCCCATGCCCATGCCCATAAAGGTAGCTCCACCGCCGGCTGAATTCGAGCCTGCCGCTTCAAATCCGCGAGCAATACTGCCTTGAACGTATCCTTCACGAATCCTTGCATCTCCAAGCATAGCACCTTTGTTACGCATATTGATGAGTTCTTTGGATTCATCATCGTAGGAAACGCTGGCAATACCTACCGCTTGGATTTCCATACCGCGCATTTTTTTCCATTCTTCATCCAAAGTATCCGCCATATATTTAGAAAGTTCTCTACTTTTAGAGGCTACATGAGAAATTCGAATACCGTCTACAGACATTTGGTTCATCGAGGTTTGTAATGCTTCCAAGAATTCATTAAGATATTGTTCATTGATTTCTTCAATATGAACGACTTGCGCACTCTTAGAAATCGCTTCTTTATAGAATAAAATCGGATCGGTTATCTTTAAAGAATAAGTACCGAAAGCTCTGAGGAATAACTCACTATTATAAAAATCGTCAAAATAGTTGATTGGGTTTCTGGTTCCAAATTTAATTCCCTTGACTTCCTGTAAATTGATGTAAAATACCAGTTGCTTTAAAGGTGACGTTCCGCCGAATTTAAAACGATTAAAAGTTTCCTTAACCGTTTCTCCCAATTGTCCGTTGAACAAAGAAGGAGCCGAACTGTTTTTTACCTCATACATTCCCGGCTCCGCCGTATAGTCTACAATTGCTCCGCCATCCACAAGAAGGGCGCATTGATTTTCATAAACATGAATCAAGCTCCCGTTGTTGATAATATCCTGTGTCCCTTTTGTGTTAGAGCTTCTTGCGTCATCTCGACGTACGAAAACGCCCTTCGTAAGCACAACTCCTTCACTCATATCCATCGGTTCAATAGCTTCCAACCATTGATCAGCCAAACCTCCACCAACAGCCCCCACAAACGCTTTAATTAGTCCCATAATAAACCCTCCTTTATTATTCTCATATAGTAAGACCTGTTCTGATTGATACAGAAAATGCCACCTATTTTATTTATTATATCATAAAATGAATTCTATTTGTTTATTTATAAATATATTCTCTTGATAAACTACTGTGTAAAAAGATACAAAAAAACATGATCCGAAGACCATGTTTTTATTTTTTCAACTATGTAACCGTACACTCAAGCTTCGACTTGTTTTTCCCTTGCGTTACCGATGCAGTTAACTCGAAACAGGCAACCTTACGGCACACAAAAGTGTCCACTTATCGCTGCTTCCTCCCGGACCTGACGAGGTTCATGGATTTCTGTTGCGTAAGACCCATTTGTCAACACCACTTACATCGGGCTGACCAAAATAAAAAAAGCCTCAGCCTGAGCAAACACCCTGCTATAGCGGATTGCAGGTTACAAGGTGCCGCTAACTCCCCGTGGGTACGGTATTGGCGGAGAGCGAGGGATTTGAACCCTCGAAACGCTTTTGACGTTTACACGATTTCCAGTCGTGCGCCTTCGACCACTCGGCCAGCTCTCCATAAGTACTCAATCATTATAAAGGAACCTATTTAAAATGTCAAACAAAATTAATAGCCGTCTTTTCCCTTTTTCTTAGTTGTCAAGACATATGTTACACTTTGAGAAGTATTCCGATACAACTTTTCCCAACAACGCTATACTTTCACAATAGCACGATTAAACACTATGAATAACCGGCCGGTAAAGACACCGTTATCTGTTCATGGAAACTTGTCAAATACACATTTTAACGATAGAATCGAACTATCGTTAAAAGTATTGTCGTTTTATAAACGATATTTTATAGTTTTTTTCATGTTATTTATATTTTCTTGATATACTCTAAAATATTTTTCTAATCATCTTCTGCCCGTCATAAGAATTTTCATATTCTGCATTACCTACCCTATTCCAAGCAGAAGAATTATTTAATTGGAATTTTTGGGATTTTGTTAAAAGCAGTTTTACCACTAATTTGAACTAAACTACTCAAGGCAGTCGTCAATTCATTCCTTTTTGATTTAGGAAGCTTGACTAGTCCCTCTATAATAATTCCAGTATTCTTAAATAAACTACCACCAAATTCACTAAAAGTCTCTGCTCCTGTTTCTTCAATCATTGAAAAGACAGTCGAAACAACCGACTCTCTTGTTTCATCATCAATTTTTTCCAACCAGGCTCCTAATGCTACTTTTACAAAATTACTAAAGGCATCCATCTCGGAACTAACAAATTTATCTTTCGTTACTTCCCAAGTCATCGCATCATGCTGAAATATACCAATTGCATTGCTTTTGACTATTTTCTGTTCACCATCATTAGAAAGCACTTGTCCAATTATTGAAGTTTGAGGAACAATGCTAGAAATTCTCGGCAAAATCTTCTTATATTCTTGAGAATTTATGATTTCATCTCTAAATCCAGGTCCATCATTGTTATATATCTTAACAATTCTATCTTTTATTAATTCATTACAAAATATGGAAGCATACATTGCAAAATTTCCCCCTTTTGAATGTCCCCCTATCATCAAATTCCCTTCAAGAAAAGTCGACACATTATTTAAATAACAAACCGCTTCTTTTGCTCCTTCCGTATCTGACATACAACTCATGAGAAAATCTTCTTTCCAACCTGTTATCGTACCGTCTGTTCCTCGAAAAGAAATATAATTTGTTCCATCAGAAAGTAAAAAAGTAACAGCAGCAAATTGTTTGATTTTTTCTTTATCAAGAACATCCTTATAATATCCAAGCCTTGTTCCTTTGAATCGATCACCACATACCATCTCTTCAAGTAACAGCGGTACCCTTTGGGTAAATTGTCCATTTTTTCTAATATCTTCCAAAGAATGTTTTTCACAAAATAAATCGAACGCTTCCTCAATGCTATATATCTTATCATGTTCTTGAAACAATTCTCCAAAATCCATATATGAAAGATAAGACAATATAACATTATCTATATCATTAAACGATGCAACGGAAAAGTTGACATCATTTCTCCATTTCAAGTAATCTAATAACATCATATTATTTCTTCCTCTTTGACTCACGCATTACTTTTATTAACCTATTTGCAATTAAGTTACGAGATTCACTCATCCTAAAAGAAGTAATTCTACTCAATGTTCTACCATATAATTTGCTATGTCTTTCAAAAATTTTATCAACAGTCAAAGTCATTCTATTTTGGAAAACATCCTCCATCTCAGCAATATTTTTTTGGAAATTAGTTAATCCTGAAACTGTAAGTGTAAAATCTGAAGAATGTATAGCTAACAAAACGACAGCAAGAGCTATAGCGATGTTATTAGGTATTTTCACATAAATTTGTTCAAAAAGTGGAATCAAATACTCCATAATGATAATGGAACCAACACCAAAGCCAACAGAAGTAATCACACTTGTTCTTCCGTTCAAATTAAGTGGCACATTACTGTAATCCCACCATCTCGCATGAAACAATTTTTCAAGAACATAAGATGTTGGATATTCTAATACCATACTAACTAAAAATCCCATAATAAATATCTTCCACGAAGATAAATCCTTAATTATTCCTTTTGAAATAAGATCGTAAAAAACCAATCCTAAAATTAAACCAAAACCATATATCGGACATAATGGTCCATATAAAAATCCACGATTTTGCCATTTTCTTGCATCTATTGTGCAATATATACTTTCCCATATCCAACCTAAAACACTAAAAGCAAAATACGCATTCAAATATCTAATTAATTCCATGATACTCCTTTAAAAACTAGTAAATTATATTCTGTCTTTACCCGAAGGAAGATAATATAATTTTCCTCCTTTTGAAATTATTTGAACATCTTCATTGTATAGTTCAGATGTATCATAGTTATTTTCAAATTCAAATTTAGAAGATTGTGTTTTTATCATTTTAGTAATATTTTCATCAATTGAACAATATTTATATTTTTTATTAATAATTGGTATATGTCTAATTACTTTATTAAATTCAACTCTTTTTCTTAAATTCTTATCAAAATTTATATCAAATTTTTTTACCATCCCATCATGCCAATTATTAAGTAATTCTTGAGTATCACTAGCCTTCTTTGTATAATTTGATAATATATCACTACATTGTTCTCTTGATGCTTTGCCCAAATTCAAAGTATAACTTAAATCTGAAATCTTAGATAAAGTATATAATAATAAATTCTGATACATAAACCAATTTTGAGATTCTCCAACTATTTTTTCATATTCTTTATACTTCAAATCACTTTTTTTAGAATAACCTTCAATTGTAAGATTAGCTTGTACTAGAAGTTTAGTGCATTCTTCTCCCAATCTTTCCAACTTATTAATCTTTAAAAGACGTAAATCATTATCTTCTAAAATTTCAACTTTAAAATCAGCAATATTCTTTACATGCGAAACAAGAGAAATTACTCTACTTTTATACTCATTATCTTGAAAATTTTTTATTTCAGATAAATTATTATTAATCTTATCTAGTTCGTTATTAATTTGAGACATATAATATTGCCCTACAACCATTGATGTTATATTCATTACAGAAGAAACTGAATTTGCAGCTACACCAATTCCTTTTTGAGTCGTATCTTTTACTAAATTAGCTTGACCTTTTATTCCATTAGATCCATGATAAATAGCACGAAGAGCACCTTTCATTGACTTAGAATTAGCTAACTTTGCTCCTGCCGGTAATACTACTCGATAAACATCTCTTGTAGAATTAGCAAGGTTCCCGATAGAAATACCAGTCTGTATTAAACCCGGAATCAAACTATTAACATGTGAAAGTACCTTACTATCATTTATTTCTACTAATTTGTTATCATCTAAAAAATTCTCTGAAACTGTATCTATATTAATATCAAAAATAGTTACATCATCTGATTCTTTACCCCTAGTTGTTTCAACTAAATTATCATTTCCTTCTATTGTTGTTAATGTTCCAACTTCTACATCTTTTAATTCTCTATTTTTCTTATTTTTACAAAAAATGTAAATTAAAATAACTATTAACAGCATAACAACAAGTAAAATACCGATTTTCAAGTATTCCATAAATTTTATCCTCCCATATTTGTTATTTAAAAGTCATTATGTTTTTTTATTTCATCCTCTAATAATTTTAACATTTCATCATTATGTTGTTCTATACATTCATCATCCCATTTGCGATTATTATCTAAAATTAAATTTTTCATTTGAATAAGTTTAGGACTTTGCTTAACTACTTCTTTATATTGTTCCACCTTATGAATAGGAAGCATATTAGAAAATTTTGAATTAGCAGAGACTGTAATTAAAGCTAAGTTTCCAAAACTATCTTTGTTTTCATCTTTAATTTTATATTCTTCATTAATCGGATGTTGCGGGAAAAAATGTTCAATAGACTTTCTAAATTGAAATTCAAAATCTTCATAATTTTTAAGATTATCTCTACAAAGAATATAATCCAGATATGTAAAAACAATGCGTTCAACTGCAAAACCTTTGGAGTTTTTATAATCGGATTTTACAACTTTTTTACAACAATAATTTTCCAGTAATTTGATAATTTCTTTTCCTGTTCTTATGTTGTCTATTTCTGACATTACCCTTGCAATCCAATGCATTGTCTTTGGAGAAGTATAGGTTATTCTTAAACAAGATTCCAATAAAGTTAATTGTTTATTATCCAGCTTATTTTCATCCTCTTCATCAGTATCTAATGTAGTTTTATAAATTGGTTTATTACCTTTATCATCAATATACATTTCACATTTTTTTAGAGACCATTTACCTTCAGATTTATGGTTACCAAAATATTCTCTTTTAATTATATAACGATCAAATAGATATCTATACTTAAGTAGAGAATAAATAAAATCTAATGCCTTTTCTTTGCTACTCCATCTATCTTTTAGAAGTTCAATAAATTTCTTATCATCAAGCCCTGCATCACTTTCAGTTTCTGATATATTCATAGCTTCATTCACTTGAAGAATAAAATTTGGAAATGAGATAATTGACTCAAAACGTTCATTTTCTTCTTTTTTATCTTCAGTTGAAGGTTTTAAATTATTTTGGGTTTTATCAAGAATTTTCTTCAATTGATATTTTTTTGATAGTTCGGTTTTATTATTAGAATATTTTTCGCTATTATCGAAGGCTATTCTAATATCATCAAAAGATTTACATTTAAAAGAATCCCAATCATCCGAAAACAACTCTTTTCTTTTATCTGTAGAAAAAGACATCTGCACATATTTATCCATCTGTGCACAAGCATCCCATATTTCTCCGGCTATTACTTTATCTATTCTATCATCGTCAGTAATTTCCCCATCTGTCTCGATAGCCCCAATAATCTTTGCTTTTACAATCTCGTGAAGCTCCAATTGTTCTCCACGAGTATTCATTATTTCAAAATAATGATTTAAATCTATATCTTTAGGAACTTGTGTACGAATTATATAAACTGACGAAATTTTCTCTTTAAACTTAAAAATAAAATCTGTATTCTTTCCCTGAAAATAATTTTCTATAATAGAATAGCCTTCAATAATATCAGTAGAATACTCTTCCTCATTTTTAAGTTCTTTATAACCAGCTTTTGTGTCATAAATATCTTTTAATGTCTTATTTGATTTTTCTCTAGCTTCAAATCTTAAGGAACCACTTTTAATAGAATTGTATTTTAAATAAGAAAGTAGTAAAAATAAAGTAGTAAGCCTTTGTTGTCCATCAATGACTTCAAATCTATTTCTTTCAATTTTATTAACAATAAGACTTCCCAAATAATATTTCCCAGTGATATCATTGATATCATCTAACTTAATATCATCTAATAGTTGCTCTATCTCTTCTTTTGACCAAGCATAATTCCTCTGATAGATCGGTATTATATATTCATGTTCTAAAAAAATATTTTCTATGCTATATTCTTGTGGTTGAACTATATTTTCAATCATCCTTTTTACCATCCTCTTTAAAAATAAAATCATATATTTTATTGTACCTTTTATTTAAATTTAACTTCTCAAATTCTTCTTTTGGAATACAATCTAAACTAATTGAATCAAGTTCATTTGAATCTTGTATTTCTGAAATAATTGTAAACATATTTAGTCCCTTATTTATTCTATCAGACTTTCCCACTGCATAATTATTTACAGTTTCTATATACACAGCTTTCATCTTAAGTCTCAATGAAAAAGCCCATTTATATAATAAAAATATTCTTGTATCACTAAGTGATTCCATATTAAATCTATCAACATAAAATATTAGTATATTTATAAACAAATTATATACATATCTATCCCCTGAACCTGATATAGCTATTAATTCCTTATCATATTTTGAAGATATCAATTTAATTATATCATCACACAATTTTGCATAGTGAAGACTATATTTAAAAAATCTTTTCCCTGCAATAATTGGTTGTGTTAATTGAAATTGATTGATTACATTTTCCGTTGTAATTTCATACAATTTATCTAAATTAAATCTCTCAATAAACATATTAGCCGCTCTATTGTAAATAGAAAAATTATAGTTATTATTCTTTTTTATGCCTTTAAATACCTTTATATCCTTAACTGAATAATTTATTCCGGATTTCAATTTATACCATCGTACTAAAGGATATAAATGATTTGAAAAAAAGTCTGCTAATTCATTTTGTTCTAAATTTTCCCAATCATTAATTATTTTAACTTTTACATCTTCAGGTTCATCATTCATTTCTCTTAAATGATAAGCTTTTAAAAGATCATGTGGAGCAAGCTCTTTTCCTCTTGAATTTTGAGAATCAAAAAATTGAAAAGCTTCTTGCTCACTATCCGTAACAATTTTAACCAAAGTACAATTGTCCAGAATATACTTAAAATACTCTTTCAATTGAATTTTATCAAATTCTTTTAGCTTTCTTCTGATAATATCCAAATTTTCTATTATAGCTTTATAAGACAAATCGTTATATTCCACTTCTAACAGACTCATTTTTATTTTGTAATCTTCTCCAAGTAGTTCTTGAAAAACATAAAGCATTATAGCTATAGTAGTAAGTCTCTGTTGTCCATCAACTATATTTAATATCTCATTTTTATCATCAGTTATCTTATGAAGGACTATAGAGCCAATTCTATACTCTGAAATCCCATTTAAAAAAGCTTCATAAATATCCATAACTAAAGTTAATGCTGAATCAGTACTCCATCTATATGGTCTTTGATACATGGGAATACTTAAATTATCTCTCATTAATTCTCTAATTGAGACTATACATAAATTATTATTTTTTTCTGACATCGAGACCTTCCTCACATTATTAATGATATCATTAATTCTAACTATTTATTCCATAATATTAAAATATATATTATCTATCTATTCCGTAAGTACAATTTTTTCCAACAAAGCCTCAGTTTCACAATGACACGGTAGATCGCTATGGATAACCTTGCATTCTATTGTTCTTCTTCTATTAGTCTAATATGGCAATCCAAAAATAGTAAATCTAATTGTATCTACCATACATGTGCAATCATTGTAGAAAGCACATCTCTTTTTTCCTTGAGAATTCCAAACACTAATCCTAATACTA
This sequence comes from Peptostreptococcaceae bacterium oral taxon 113 str. W5053, assembly GCA_000467935.1. Taxonomy (GTDB): domain Bacteria; phylum Bacillota; class Clostridia; order Tissierellales; family Peptoniphilaceae; genus W5053. The sequence continues at coordinate 32,929 of KI259862.1, read as the reverse complement.
CTATATATAAAATTAAATATATTATATAATTGATAATTGATTCAAGGAATCCTTTTCCAAAAGAGAATAAGATATGTGGAAGAATATGTGGTACAACGCTCATAAACTAACAAGTAAAATTTTCTTTTTTTGATTTAGGTAAATGATTCATAAAGTATATACAATAAGCATAAAAAATAGTTCTACAGGATATTTCTTCAAATATAGCTGGATTCAGAGCTAACAACATAGACTTCCAAATATTGTAGCCAACGATTTCATGATTTCTTTTCATAAGTAGATATTTAACTCCTCCCCAGACACATCCAATTATAATGCCAATGAAAATACTTAGTAAAACATCATATTTTTTATCTCATCGTACCCACGTATAGACTTTTCCGTTAATATTTTCAAATGTACTGGCAACAGCACAAGATGATAAAAATACAACATTTGCTGATACCAAACTAAATAAACTAAATCTGAATATAGTAGATAATAGATATAAGGCTATATAAAATGTAAGCCATATCCATTTTAATGATTTCTCTTCTAAATTCATTTTAAATCCTCCGTTATATTTTTATTTAAAAAGCAAACTATCTATACCTGTGTACATAGCACAATCCTTTGGTAAAAGCATACTTTAGTCACACAGGTAATTCGTCCATTAGTACGCAATACTTGGATTATCATGATATATTCTCAATTTTTCTAATGTCTGTGATTTATTTCCCTATAGCCTCCCCTTCTCCAATACAGCTACTGTTTTTATATGTTAATGAATGTCAAAACTTATACTTATTATACTCAAATCTTTTACGCTTTACCAAACCTTAACTTCAAATTTGAGAGTATAATATTGTGTACTATCTTAAAAATAAGTCCTGAAACTTTTTTAGCTGTTATCTTTTTCTCCACTATTATAAATAAAAGATAGTATTACCTTTTCGCCCCCATTTAATTTATCAAACTCTTTTTCAAAAATGATAGCTTTTATCTATCTAGTGTCCTCATGCTTCTATTTAAAATATTATTTTTTTAAATCAGCAAGACGTTATTATTTAGTTAAAAGCATTTTGGATACTTTAAAAATGTTATTTCCATTTCTGAATAAATTATCTTATACTAATCTCAAATTAATCTAGAAGTCATTTCAACGTAAAGTATGATAAAATACAATTATGAATAAAAGAATAATACACAACAACACAGAAAAACAAATAGAAAAATTAGACATAAGAAAAACTACATTATTCGCATGATTGAATAAGTAGAAAAATAATTCCATAGAAGGGCTGAAAAATAAAAAAAGACCGGGAAACAATAGGAATTTATCTTTTGAACAAGAAAAAGAATTTTTAAAACAATTCGAAGAAACGGCTGAAAAAGGGCAAGCAATTACAGCCAAAGAAATAGAAAAAGCATATATAGAATTAGTAGGGCATCCGGTAGGAAGCGGTCAAATATAGTATGTATTAAAAAGACATGAATTTAGAAAAAGAATGCCTGAAAGTAGACATCTTAAAAAAGCAAACAAAGAGGCTATCCAAGCCTCAAAAAAATCAACCCCAAAGTAGAAAAAATTGGAAACGTTAACCCGGATAAAAGAATAAGAATAATCTTTCAGGATGAAGCAGGTTTCGGTCGTATAAATAAGCCAAAATACTACCGGTGTAATAATAAAATAAGACCATCTGTACCATGCCGTCATATAAGAGAATACAGGTATGCCTATGGAGCAGCAGATCCATTCACAGGAGAAAACTTCTTTTTTTAACCTTGCCTTACTGTAATACAGGTTGCATGAATATATTTTAGAAGAATTATCCAAAGCCTATAAAGACAACAGGATACTACTTGTTTATGCTGCGGCAACATGGCATAAATCAAAAGGTGTTATAAAAATCCACATTCCGTCTTATACGCCGGAAATGAACCCTATCAAACAAATTTGGAAACAAATAAAGTCCATTGGATTTAAGAATGAACCGTTCCATTCATTAGCTGATGTAATGGATAAGTTGTGTGAAACTGTAAATAATTTAACTCAAGAAATGATGAAAAGTATAACTCATAGAGATTGATTATTTAGTTCTGATTTAAATGGGTTTTAGTATCAATTATTTTGGGACATAATCATTTATGCTTGACAACAAAATTAATAGTCGTCTTTTCTCTCCAATAATTCAATCATCAAAAAATGAAGACTGGCAAATAGACCTGCCAAGGGCATATATCTTGGAGAAAAAACTTCTTTGACATAAGAAAATAAAACTTTCGGTGCCAAAAAAACATCCCAACTATTTAATCGATGGAACCTTCCAACACACATAGCAACGCCTACGCCTATGCTGATAAAAGACAAGAAAATAAGTTTAGAAAATTTTCCGCTTCCAATGAGTTTCTTCTCTACTTTTTTATAAGCATGAAAAGATAAAAGCAAGGCTAAAGTGATAATCAATACATGAAATGCAAAAATCATCCATAATGTTAAGGAGGTATCATAGACAATTCCATAAGAATTCCCGCTGTAAAAATTAAGCTGTTGAAAATGAATATAATCTGTAATCATGTAAAATGCATTGGGATAAAAGAGTATCCAAAGAAAAAAGAAGATAATCGCCTTCCCCTTCCACTCCTTCTTTTTAACATTTGCTATCATATAAGATAAAAGATAAGCAATCCATGCTAAAATCAAATTCCAAAGCAAATACAAATATTTTGGAGTAAACAAAATCACTCCCGCCATTACCAGAATCGTTAAAACAATATAATACCAAATTTTCTTCATACGAACTCCCTAACGAAAACGTAAATCTTCCCCGGAAAGATAAAAGATGGAATATAAGCCGTAAATCCTGGAAAAAATTCTCTTCGAATACTGTTGTGCCAACTCGACAGGTTCCAAATTTGTTGAAATCAATGTCGTCTTACGATGTTGAATACGATAATTTAACAATTCGAAAATTTGTGCTACCGAAACATTATTTTGGAATTCCGTTCCCAAATCATCGATAAGCAAAATCTCACTGTCAAAGATTCTGCGATAATCCTCTGCAATATCCATCTTTGTTTTTACATCGGCAAATTTATATTTTTGCAAACTTTCCGTTAATTGATATGCTCTTAAATATAAAACCGGATTCCCCCGGTCCAATAATCTTTTGGCAATACAATTGAGCAAATAAGTTTTCCCTGTGCCTACCGGTCCATAAAAAAGGATATTTTTTCCTGCACCTGCCTTGAAATTTTCACAAAAATCCTTTGTAATCTCTAATAATTCAATCATATTTTCTCTGGGACTTTGCTCTTCCCCCGGCAATCTTTCCTCGCGAAAAATTGTTAAGTCGAAGTTTTCAAAATTTTCCCGATTTAAAACATGCATTAAATTACTTCCTTGGTAAGCTTGTTCAATTAACAGCTGTTCTTTGCAGGCACACATTTTTCCGTCAGACAATATCCCCGTATCTCCACATTTTTTACAAAAATAAGAAGGACTTAACACATCCTCTTCATAACCCAAATCTTTTAACAGTTTATTTTTTTCTATTTCCAAAGCTTCCATCTTCCGTTTTATTTTTTTATCATCTTTTCCGAAAAGATTAGCGTTTACTTGAGCAAATCCTTGAACTTTTATCTCTTCTTCTATTTCACAAAAACGAGGAGACTTTGTTCGAATCTCCTCTATCCGTTGTTCCATTTTTTTTAACGCAATATGTCTACGCTCTTGTAGTATTTGATTAACTTTCATTTTTTATCCTTTTCTGCTTTCACGCAGTTTTCGTTGAATCAGTGCATCCATCTCCGCTTTGAATGAACTTTGATCGTTCATCATTTTCTGTGCAGTATTTTTTTTGCGGACTTTTTTTTCCTCTTTTTCCAAATAATTTTTCCAATCTTCAAGCGTGTAAATTTGAGCCATATACCATTTTCGAAGCACACCCAAAGCATAGTGAAAATCTCTTTTGCCCAGTTCTTCCGCAGAATAAGCAAAAGCCGTAGCCACTAATTCAGGACTGGAACGATATTCATTCATATCTTCTAAAATTCGGGTGACCTCATGAGGCAACAGTGAGGTTCCTAAAATCGCTTCAATTTCACGAAACATCTTTTCCACGGCGGGAGTTTCCACTTCTCGATGCACTTCTTCCGGATTGGATTGATAAGACACATCTTTCTTATCCGTCGAACTTATATAAGCTTGATTGTTTAAATAAAGCTGTCTCAAGCTTAAAAATATAATTGTATAGTCTTTATTTTCATCATAAATTTTTTTCACTATTCCCATATTTGACCAATAATCCCAAAAAATATGAACTTCCTCCAAAGATAAAGATAAGTCTTCGGCAATTTCTTCATGGGTACATTCCTCTCCATGGTATGCCTTTTGAAAAGCATACAAATAAAGACGCACTGCATCTCCGGGTGCCACCAGCAAATAGGTATTAAAAAACATATTTTCCACAGGGGTAACCCCGATATCAATGGTTAACTGATCCAATTGATACTTCATTTTTTCCTCTTTTCTCAAAATCTTCTTTGCTAATTTTCATTTTCCAAACTTCTTCCCATATCCGTCCAAAACAATCCCGATGAAGATAAAAAGCATATTTTTGAACTTCCGGATGCATTAAATCCGACGTTTTTATTTCCAATAAAGTTCTGCTTTCTCCGATAAAGCGAAAGCCTAATTTTCGATAAAGTTTGATGGCGTCTTTATTGTACTTGGTCACTTTTAAAGTCATTGTTTTCATCTTTAATTTGAAAAAATAATGTTCCAAGAATAAGCCCATAGTCTCTAAGCCAATGCCTCGATTCGTGAAATTCGGATCAATTACCAAACCCAATTCTGAATTTTTTGTCAAGGGATTAATTTTTTTGATTCCAATAAAACCTATAAAGCGTTCCTCCAAATAGATTCCGAAATAATGTTGAAACATATGATTTCTACTTTCAAACCATCTACGATATCCCATGACTCCATGATGTTGATAATTATAATCATAAAATAACGGATTTTGATGCGCTCCCCAATTGGCAAAAAAGTAGGCATCTTCCACTTTCAACTCATGAATACAAACTCGAATTCCACTTAATTCCATAACTACACAATCTCTCTGGCTTTATCGGCAAACGTAGTAATTTCAGGTAAGAAAACCATTTGAACACTGCCGGTCGGTCCGTTCCTGTGCTTAGCAATAATAATTTCCGCAATATTGCTAAGTTCAGACTTTTCGTTATAATAATCCTCTCTATAAATAAACATAACAACATCCGCATCCTGCTCTATGGCTCCGGAATCACGCAAATCGCTTAACATGGGATGTTTATCTGCTCTAGTTTCCGTCAGACGGGAAAGTTGGCTAAGAGCCAATACAGGGCATTCGATTTCTTTCGCTAATGCTTTTAGTCCTCTCGAAATTGTCGAAATTTCTTGTTGACGACTTTCTTGACGTCCATCTGAGGACATCAATTGTAAATAGTCGATCACTATCAAATCCAAACCTTGTTCTATTTTAAGACGTCTACATTTGGAACGTAATTCCGTCAAACTGATACCTGACGTATCATCGATGAAAATATCCAATCCCCGAATAGCAGCTGCAGCTTCCGCCACCTGTTGCCAATCTTTCGATTCCAAATTTCCACTGATGATTTTTTGTAAATTGACTTTAGCAAGAGAAGAAATAATTCGTTGTGATAATTGTAAATCACTCATTTCCAATGAAAAAATCGCTACTTTACCTTTCCCTCGAATAGCCGCATTGGTCGCAATATTAATTCCTAAAGCAGTCTTCCCCATAGAAGGACGTGCTGCAAGCAAAATCAAATCCGAGGCCTGTAAACCGGATAAACTTTGATCCAAATCGACAAATCCCGTTGTAATACCTGTTAATCCTCCTGCTTTTTGGCTTAGTTCCTGCATTTTTGTAAAAGCTTCCCCTACAATTCCACCAATATGTCTCAACCCTTTTTCCATTTGTTTTTGAGATAAATGAAAAATATTTTGTTCCGCTTCATTCAATATAACGGCCGCTTCTTTCTGTTCCTGAAATGCATCCTCTAAAGTGATATTGCTATTATGAATCAATTGCCTTAAAATAGATTTTTCCTTGACAATTTCACAATAAGATTTCACATGAGCAACCAATCCCACCGCATTGGAAAGTTCCGCTAAATAGGATACACCGCCGACGGCATCCAATTGACCTCGACTGTTTAATTCATCCGACAATGTAATATGATCTACCGGTTTATTTTCGCTAAACAAGGAACGCATAGCCTCAAAAATATCTCCATGCCCAAGCATATAAAAATCTTCCACACCAAGCATTTTAGTGGCTATAAATAACGCTTCGTCATCCAAAAGCATTGCCCCCAAAACCGATTTCTCCGCTTCCAAATCATGAGGTGAAACGCGCCCTTGGGTTTTTCCCATACCAATCACCTACGCTTCGACAACTTCAATGGTCAGATCCGCCACAATTTCCGGATACACTCGGATATTGACATGATAAGTGCCCAATTCTTTAATGGCTTCTTTGATTTCTATTTTTTTCTTAGGAATTTCAATATTTTCCTGTTTTTTCAGTGCCGATTCCACGTCCATGGAAGTAACAGCCCCAAACAAACGGGAAGTACCGCCAGTCTTCCCCGTAACTTTAAGTTTTAAACTCTCTAAACGTCGCTTTAACTCTTCCGCTTCCTTTCGAGCGACGGCTTCTTCTTTCTCCCGATTTGCTTTATCCATTTCCCATTGGGTTAAATTGTCTTTCGTTCCCTCTATGGCAAGATTTTTTGGAAAAAGAAAATTACGTGCATAACCTGTCTTTGCATTCACCAAATCCCCCTTTTTCCCCATTCCTTTTACATCTTCCAATAAAATTACCTTCATGATTTACCCTCCTCTATAAACTCCTTAATAGTTATTTTTAATGTTTTTTCCGCTTCTTCCAAAGTCATTCCTTCAATTTGGGTTGCCGCACTGGTTAGATGACCTCCGCCTCCAAGACGCTCCATAATTAATTGCACACTGATTCGCCCTACGCTTCGCCCGCTGATATGAATCTTTCCATTGGCTTTTGTCAAAACAAATGAAGCTTCGACACCTCGAATATTCAAAAAATCATCAGCCGCTTCCGATGCAATCAATACACCGTCTTTCGTTTCCTGATCGACATGAGAAATGGCGATACTATTGCCGTAAATCACTACATTTTTCATAGCCTCCGCCTTGGCCATATAGGTTTCATAACCGTCTTTAAATAAATTCTTCACCTTCATGCTGTCTGCACCCACTCTTTTTAAAATGGATGCCGCTTCAAAGGTACGAACACCGGTTTGATAGAAAAAGTTTTTTGTGTCCATGGTAATTCCTGCCAACAAAGCTTCCGCCTCGAACGGTGAAAGAAAGGGACTTTCACTCATATAACTTAAAACTTCCGTAACCAGTTCACAAGCAGAAGAAGCATAAGGCTCCAGGTAAGTGATTGTAGGATTTTCAATATACTCTGCCCCTCGTCGATGATGATCGATCAAAACCACTTTTAAGGTTTTATCTAAAAGTCTAGGTTCTTCCGTAGAACTTTGACGATGCGTATCCACCACAATAACCAAAGAACTTTCCGAAATCTTATTCAATGCATTTTCACCGGAAATAATTTCTTTTTCAAACTCAGGTGTATGATGTAAAAAAGTATTAAAGATATTGGCAATGGACGGATTTGATTCATTCAACACAATATAGCCCGGCTTTTTTCGCCAACGTACAGCGCTGAGCATCCCTATTGCCGCCCCAAAAGCATCCATATCTGAATTTTTATGCCCCATAATAAAAACTTCGGAGGATTGGTCGATTAACTGTATCAGAGCATGAGCAATAACTCTGGATTTTACTTTATTTCTTTTCTCTGTCGCTTTGTTTTTTCCACCAAAGAAATTCAATTGTTCGCCGGCCTTCACAACCGCCTGATCTCCTCCACGTCCAAGAGCGACATCCAATGCGATTTTGGCTTTGTTGTGAGCATCCATGGGATTATCCCCATCCAAAGCCATTCCTATAGAAAGCGTCGGACGAATATTGCCCGCCTCCTCAATTTCACGGATTGCATCCAATACCTTAAAGCGATCTTTGAGCATTTCCAAAGCTCTTTTCTTTTCTACAACGGCAATATATTTATCCTGTTCATACTTTCGGATCAAACCTTCGCGTTTTTTAATTTCCGTGGTAATAATCCGATCAATTTGCCCCATAACCATCGGCTTGATATAGTCATCCAAATTGGAGCGAACTTCTTCCAAATTGTCTACGGATAAAAGTATAATCGCCATTTTTTCATCCTGAAATCGTCTTCGAATAATTTCATCCTCTGTATTGTCTAAAGCATAAATCAAAGTTTTCCCAAAAATTCGACTTCGTTCATCTTTAATGACATTGGCATAAAACTGATAACTTTGTTTTCCGCGTTTCAAAGTATGAAACTTTTTTTCTCCTTTTCGAATGGACTTGATAGGCAAATCCGGCATTAGCTCATGAATATCTACGCCCAACAGATTTTCTTTTCCAATCATTTTTGAAAATAAAGTATTATACCATTCCACATGGTCATCTTTATCCAAGATGATTAAAGCAAAAGGCATATTGAATACCGCATTTTCTGCCAGAAGCTCGAAACTATTGTTCATCCCTTCCACATAACGCACAAAATCCGCCTGTTCTGTTTTATATTGCTTATAAAGCCATAAAAGCATAAGGAAAGAAATAATCAACGCGGCAATTCCCACTTCATGATGGAAAATGAACAGTATAAAAGATAGTACAAAAGCTACAACAACAGCCATCGCATTTTTTTTGATAAAACCGGATTTAATCATAATGAGCCTCCTGTACCTCTATTTTTACTTCTCAAGCGAAAATCGAACAGTATATCTGTCAATCCCAAAATACTGTATAAAATAAAGGCTCTGAAAAAAATTAACATGAATATGGGAAATACTATACGAGTGAACATTCCTCTTCGTTTTGCTAAAAAATAATCCTGCATCGCCAAACCTTGTATTCCCAACAAAAATGAGTAAATAACAAGTAAATTAAGCAATACTTCATCCCGATAACTAAAACCGAACAAGCCGATCATATACGTCAACAAAACGGTTAAAAGGATTCCTATGCCAAAATTTTTCGGCAAACTGAACTCTTTAAAACGAGAGGTTTCCAATCTTCCGATTCCCATCTTTCGAAGCACATAAGTGCTGACCATATAGTTTAAGAATGCCGCAAAAAAGGAAATTGCCCCCAAGATCCCCGGCAATGCCACTTTTACGTAATTGATCCCAAATTCAAACATCTTCTTTAATTCCGCAACCTGTTCCGAAGTCAATCGTTGTTTTAATTGAGTCGTATATATTTCAATCAGCTTTTCCAAATCTGCCGCAGAAGTTGCAAAAATATCCGTTGAAGTGGATGCTTGCAAGATATAAAAATATCCGGCTAAAATGAACGCAAATAACACGGTCGTCATCAAAATCGTCTCGTGAGGCTTCTTTTGCTTTCGCACCCCCTCCAATAAGCAACAAAATCCCACTATGCCGAAAATAGCAATTAATATGATATTTTCAAAACCTAAATATGCCGCCAGCGCCCCTAATGTAAGTAAAAGGGACAACCCGCCGTTAAGCATGCCATGTCGATAACCTACTACAATTTGAGGAGATAAATATAAACACATAAAAATCGGAAAAGTATTCGCTCCTAAAATAAGAATTCCCAAAGAAACAACGGAAGCGATAAAAACATCTCGCCATTTATTTTGATTCATTGAATTATTCAAAACCTTACTCCTTTCTATAGCTATGAATATTATACCTAAAATAAAAGGAAAAAGAAAATAAAAAAGAGAGGAATCTATCCTCTCCGTTAAGATATCCCTATTCTGCGGAATAAGGTAATAATGCAACTTGACGTGCTCTTTTGATGGCTTGAGTAATCTCTCTTTGATGTTTTGCACAAGCGCCTGTCGCCCTTCTCGGCAAAATCTTACCGCGTTCAGAGACATACTTCTTCAAAAGATTGATATCTTTATAATCGATTTTTTTATTTTTGTCCGAACAAAAAGCACAAACCTTTTTTCTCGGGCGGAATTTTCTTTGCATCCTCGTATCCTCCTTTGTTTCTTTTAAAACGGAAAATCATCTTCATCCATTTCTGTAAAATCGTCAGCTATCGGAGGGTCAATATTGGAATTGTCTTGAGAATATTGGGGGCGTTTTGCACCTGCAAAATTGCCGCCTTGATTGTAACCGCCCTGTCTATTTCCTTGAGGACTTCCCAAGAATTCAACTCGATTAGCTACAATATCCGTTGTATATCGCTTACTTCCATCCCCGGCCTCATAGCTTCCGGTTTGAATACGACCGTGAACAGCACATTGAGAACCTTTGGATAAATAGTTTGCACAATTCTCTCCCTGTCTTCCCCAGACAACAATTCGAATGAAATCAGCTGTCGATTGACCGCCGGCTTCCATTTCCTGTCGTTTTTCTCGAGTTAAATCTTTATCTACAGCCAAAGTAAAGGAGCAGATTGCCGTACCCGATGGAGTATATCTTAACTCAGGATCTCTTGTCAGTCTTCCGATCAGTATAACTTGATTCATAAATACCCTCCCTAACTTCTATTCGTCAACTCGAACAATCATATAACGAAGCAATGTATCGGAAATTTTTGCAATTCTCTTTACTTCCGCTTCCGTTTCAGCTTCCGCTTCAAAGTTCACAATATAATAGTAACCTTCTTTGTAGTAGTTGATCTCATAAGCAAGTTTTCTTTGACCCCATTCATCAGTTTTTTCGATTTTACCGCCATTTTCGATGACTCCGGTCAAACGTGCAAAACTTTCTTTTCTTTCTTCTTCCGTCAAATCAGTACGGAATACGAAAACACCTTCATATTTTCTCATTTTCTTTCACCTCCTTGTGGACTTACCGGCTCTAAGCATTTCTTAGAGCAAGGATTTCTCAAAAATTATATCAAACACCATCTAAAAATACAAGTTTTTTATTTGAAAAAGAGGCAAATAAATCTCAGTTGTCAAGACATATATTCTCCTCATACAATTTTTTTAAAATAAAAAACTTGCTTTATGTATCGTTAAATTACCATAAAGCAAGTCTTCTTCCGGAAATTTTTCCATGTGTTTTTCATTTTAACGGCGCTGTGCTTGTGCGAAATTTTCTTAATCCGCATTTTAGCTCCCCCATTAGAACATAAAAACAGCAAATTTCAAGGCAGCTTTTAAAGATTGAATTTTTATGACCCATATTGTCTCATGCATAACAACCGTATCAAGTAAAAATCTTTTTAACGACGTTTAAGAATACCTTTAATTACAGTACACTCAATATAAAGGGATATCAATGATAATTCCAATCCGTTTTATTTAAAATACTGTTCATTCATTTTATGCAATAAAATTATACATCCCATCGTCAATATTTTTTAACTGTTTGTTTTTGTATTGTCGGGTTTCTTACAGAAGTAAATAGATACAATGTGCTTGCAATATACCTACAAAAAATCTTCTGACGGTATGAGAAAAAATGCTTTGTTGTGTATAATTTTCGAACTTTGAAAAATTCAGTACCATTGTCTTAGCTGACCATCAAAGTTCATACAATGAAACCCACTCCGAAAACCGTTCCGAGAGTACTCCTAGCAGGTAATTCATAATTTTTAAAATGCTTGGCAAAACCCTTGTCATGAACCAATCCGATAATCGCCGGATAATCGCTTAAAAATATGCTAATACCTCCCAATGCAGCACTCCCGGCAAATTATACAAAGCTCGTATAATCAACGTAATTATTCGATTAATCAAATTGATCATTCCAAACTCGTCTAAAACAGCTGCAATAGCTCCCGCTAAGAGAGCAATTTCCATAATAAAGAAAATCGTATTTTAAAATAAGTCATATGCCGTTTTCATCAATGCGTTAAACCAATTTCCCATCCTCATCACATGACCTCTATAGCCGAAAAATAATCTGAAAATCGCCAAAAGTATAAAAGTTTCCAAGGTGACAGGCTTTTTATATTTCTTTTCCATTTTGTTTCCTTTCCTTAATTCTTCCAGCTTCTTGTAGAGAAAATACACATCCGCAGTATTCCTGTCTATACAATTGATATTCCGAAGATAAACGAATGGACTCTTTATAGCCTTCTTTTTTCTTAAAATCAGAATAAAGATAGTTTACGCCGTATTTCTTCTCCAAATGTTCACCGATACGATTTAACTCTTGTGCATTTTTATAAGGGCTTATACTCAAGGTCGTTGTAAAATAATCGAATCCCTTCTCTTTTGCCCTTTTCGCTACTTCTTCCATTCGGAAAGCATAACATTGCAAACAACGTTCACTGCCTTCCCCTTTACTCTCCAAACCCTTCACCGCCTCAAAATATAAACGGTCATCATAAACACTGTCCATCCGCTTAACCTCTTTTTCGAAGGAGAAAATACTTTGAACTTTTATTAATTCTTTCAATCGTTTTTCATACTCCTCCCTGGGATATATATTGGGATTATAAAAGTAAAGTGTAATATCAAAATATTTTTTTAAAACACTCAACACTTGAGTGGAACAGGGGCCGCAGCAACAATGCAACAATAATTTCGTTTGATTATCCGGTAGAATTCTTAAAATATTCTCCATTTCTCTTTGATAATTGATTCTTTCCATAAAATCCTCCATGGGAAATATTATAGCACCGAATTTCACTTTTCAACTATTTTTATGAACAGATTCGTCAAAATCCAATGTCAACTAAAAGGATCCTCCTATTCGTTAACAAACACGTCATTTGAAGATACTAATTTTATAGAGGAGGAGTCTAATAAAAAAGCAACTGAAGTGTTTTCCTTCCGGTCGCTGCATCTTATTCTTCAAGCTCACAAATTATGAACTTGAACATTCAATGTTCCTAATACATATCTTTTAAAGTCATCTTTGCTTTCTGATCGGTTCAGTTCTTGCATCATGCAATCCTACCACACCATTCATACTTATTTTTTTAACATCTTTGACACCATCAGCTTTTTCTACCCCTTATGATGTCTATTCTTCAACGATATTCCACTTGATTTGACAATTCAAGAGCATAAAAAAGGAGGACTTCTACACTTTGGAATAAATAGTCCTCCGATTACAACAATGAAAATAGTTCCTGTTGTATGGTTGTTTTTCGTTTTGGATTTTGATTACCTAAAAAACCTTGTTGTCATTTCTGCTTTTTAATCTCCATTTCCTCTAATTCTTTATTTCATTTGCATCTGTTCCTTTTGTGTCTTTGATTCGTTCCGCTTTAACTAACAACCTTTGATAATTTTGAGGATAGGGATGACACGACATTAAAAATAGCTTTGTCTTTCCTTCTTCTCTGGCGAATTTACCCCAGTCCGTTGGTTCAATGACTTCTTGTCCCACTACTTTGTAGTAGAGGATTTCTTCTTTTGTCGTAATCTTTATTTCATCACCTTGTTCTAATTTGTCTATGTTTAGAAATGTTTGCTCTTCGTTTCTTCCTCCTCTGTGTCCTGCAAGGACAGTGATCGTGTTTTCTTTCGAGGAGGGCAGGTCCGTATCTTCTACAATCCCTACCCCTTCTATTAGTGATTGGTCACTTACATTATCCAATATAGGTAAGACAATGCCTATCTTATCTATCCGAATGACTCCTATGGCTGATGCTGATAAAGTGATTTTATCAGCTTCATTTCTTACGGGAGCATTAGTTGATGTTGCAGTATCTTCTTTTTTTTCTTCCTTTGCCTTTTTATCTTGTGTTTGATTTTGTTTAGGAGTAGATTCTTGAACAAACTCTTTTTCAAGATGAATGGCTTCTTCTTTTTTGTTTTCCAATCTTTCCTTTTGATAGATGAGAAAACCGGTAGAAAAAAGCATCAAGAAAAATCCTATATAGATAAGCATTCGACCTTTTTTCTTTGTTTTATTTCTCTTTTTTCTACTTTCCATATTTTCTGCGTCTGTATCCGATGAATACCAGCAGTACTCCCAATATTAAGATCAACCAAGCATATAAAGATATGTTGCTTCCATCTCCTGTTTTTGGCAGTGTATGACTGGTGCCTGTATTTGATACCTGTGGCTCATTCGGTGTTGGATTGCTTGGTGTTGGTGTAAACAGATTATTTGATGCCGAATTGTTTGGTGTTGGCGTAAGCGGATTATCCGATGACGAATCGTTTGGTGTTGGCGTAGGCGGATTATCCGGTGACGAATCGTTTGGTGTTGGCGTAAGCGGATTATTCGGTGACGAATCGTTTGGTGTTGGTGGAGGAGGTGTTGGTGGAACTTCTTTTTCATTGGTAATGGTGAAGCCATCTTTCATACTTCCTTTATAGACTACTTTATATAGTTTTCCGTTAAATAAAATGGTGTTACCGTTTTCTCCAACTTCTTTTACGGTATATTTGTAGTAGTCGGTGCCGCCAAATCTATTTGCCACTTCAAGATTTTTGAATACTCCACTCCAGTTATTGCTTACATTCAATTCAAAAGTTTTTCCCGTCGGATTGCCGTCTTTATATAGCTCTACAGTGATTTTATCCGTTGGTGGAGTGAGCATACTTCCACTATGGTTTTTCCATAGCTTTGTTACTTTGATTTCTCTAATTGGAGGTTCCATCGGTGTCCATGGTTTTTCTTTTTGATTAGTGATGATAAATCCGTCTTTCATAGTTCCGGTATAACTTACCTTAAACCACGTACTGTCGAACTTTATAGAACCTGTTGTTTCGCCAACTTCTTTAATTGTGTATTGGTGGTAATTAGTACTTCCCAGACTGTCTGCAACTTCAAGATCCTTGAACTCTCCGGTCCAGTTGTTATCCTTTGTAAGCTCCTTTTTCTTGCCTGTGGCTGTTCCGTCTTTGTATAACTCCACTTCAATCTTATCAACAGGCGCCTCTATACTATTCCCGTCCGATCCCTTCCATTCCTTTGTTACCTTGACATCTCTTGTTGGAATTTCCATTGGTGTCCAAATCAAAGACCAGATTGCATATAGCTCTATATCTTTATCAAGACTTCCTGTCTTAAAGGCATCGCCTTTGGCATACATGATACCTTTACCGTCTGCCTGTGTATTCCATCCTTTAAAGAGATATCCGGATCTTTTCATCGTACCTGCATCGAAAACAGTCACTTTATCCGTATCGGCATCACTTCCGTCAGTTTTTACTGATGGATAGTATTCGGTATTATCTTTGGGTTCCTCTCCCGTTACCTCGGTATGATTTTTATTGTAAATGACCTTTCCATAAACGATAATGTCGTACTTTCCTTTTACCGTATCTTCAGGTATTGCTTGATCGCCACCCGCTAATGTATTGGTTGTTGTCACTTCAGCTTGGATTTTTCCTGTAGTCTTTCCCTTTACTCTACCGCTATCATCAACATCTGCTACACTATCACTCATCGCAAGGTACTTTAATACGGGTTTTTCAGTAGGATGATCACTCGTAGCAAGTGCTTTAGCTGCTGCTCCCCCTGACTCTTCTCCAACATGAAGCTTAACGGTTTCCGTTTTTAGCTTAGGAGGACGAATAAGTCCACAACCGATAAAATCAAACGATTTTTCTCTTGCTAATTCTGGTAATGCAGGCGTTCTATAGCTTGTTCTGTCAAAATCGGAATTTTTGTGTTCCGGCATATCCGAATCCTTTGCTTTCAAGGTAAGCTTTATTTCATCATTCGGCATAACGACTTTTATCCACTGACCTTCATCAGACATATAACTCTTTAATGCATACTCTCCATTATCGTTGGTCGTTGTACTGTGAATCAAAGTATTAGCAGGAATCAGTTTATTGTTAATCGTTACATCATGATCAGGAGAATATAGCTCAAGCTTAACACCACTTGCTTTTTTTTCTCCGTCCTCAAGTTTTCCGTTTTCATTTTTATCCCACCATACATCCGATGAAATAATAGAAAAATTTTCATACACATATTTTGCAGGATTGATATATCCGCTCACCTTATATCCTGTATAGTCCGTTGTTTCAAAGCTTCCGCCTATATATGCTTCAAGCTCATCAGTTGTCGTTTTCGCATCGGTTTTAAGCGGCAGTTTAATATTTACCTGACTGCCCTTGGGAAGCTCACCTAAATCAAACTTAACATGAGTTACTTGTGACCAATCCGTTATGTTTTCTGCTGAAACGAATGTGTTTCCACCGTCCATACTGTAACTGAACTCCTGTTTGCCCGGGCGACTATCTCCCGTTACAATTGCTTCACCTGTCAGGTACATATTAAACTCAGTTTTCGACGTTTGAACCGTTGCATTTTGATGAGTATATGACACCGATTTGTTCTTTTTAGGAATTTCAATAATCGCCTTATATTCCTTCAATCTATCGGAATCCGAAGCCTGAACAAAGAAATCTCCACGCAGATTATCTCTCTCATCCGCATAGAATTTCTGTGTAGGAAATTTACTTCCCGCTGTTCCATAGACAATATTTTCATATTTTCCGGGGAATATATTTGAACCTACCGCTGTATTCTTAGATACAATTACCTGCACCTTACTCAAATCTACTCCAAACAGTTTCTTTTCCTTCGTGGCATCAAGTGCCTTTGCTGCATTTTCAGGAAGTTTAAACAAATCTCCTTCAATTTTTGCATGACTGTAGTATTCTTTCTTGCTGCCATCCAGCTTGCTCTCAAGTTTACTCATATCATAATAAACCATTCCATATGGATAATGCTCATTTTCTCCCGGAGATGTAACACTCGTATATCTGAAACTCTTCAGTGCGATTACAACCGGATCTTCCATAAACTTAAGTACAGTATCATTATAGTAATAATAATATGAATATTGCTTATTTTTTGTGATTTCTCGAATTTGCCTGTTCAGAGCCTGTATTCCCGCGTCCGTGATTGACATTTTAACCCATACTCTGCCGTCAGCATCCTTAATCTGCCGAATTTTTACATTGCCGGATGCATTGTCATATCCTAAAAACTTACACTTGTCCACATCGGCGGCAAATTGTTTATCTGTGATTTCTACATAGGCAGATTCAGGAATTCCGTAAGGCATCTTGCCCGATTCCGGCATATCGGAATTCATCGCATAGGCGTAAGCCTTTGTATTAAATCTAACTTTTTGCATACTTGTTCCGGTCTGTGAAATGGAATTTATCGTATCGTCACCGGTATTTGAAATAATATTGTCCGCAGTCTTATTGGTAACAATATAGGTTCTTGTCAAAAGTCCGTAGCGTTGCGGTAATTTTACATTATTCCATCCTCTACCGCCAAAGGCCTGTCCCTTGCCTGCATTATGAATATGGTTAGGGTCGCTGCAATTATCATTATAATATTTACCTTCTAAATTTTGAATAAAGTAATTGGGACCATACCAAGCACCCTTTTCCTTTTCTATAGTCAATGGGTTCCCCTTAAAGTCCGTATTTCTAAGTTCATATTCGATATTGGAAAATAATACAGCCTTTCCTGTTTTTTTATCCGCAAAGGGTTCAATATTGTATACTCCATCATAGCTTAGGACAATACTTGACAAATGTTCAATAGATCTGTCAATGCCAAGATCTATTTTTGTTCCATCATCAATATTTCCAATATTATATACTTTTTCTGCACTTTCCGTTCCAGACATATTATCGGCAGTTTTATAGATAATTTTCCATCCGCTTAAGGCTTTCGTTCCCGTAAATTTTCCGGTCATAAGTCCTGTTTTGTCAGCTTTAGTCTCCAATCCCTTAAGATTCAAAGTTCCTACTGTCAAATCAATTCTCGGATTTTTCGCCACAGGAGAAAACTCCTTCTTCACTCCATAATTAAAAAACAGCATCCAAGTATCATAAAAAGTTCCGTTTTCCGCTTGGTTCGGATACAGTACATTTTCTTTTAATCTATCCTCTGTACTTTCCGCCTGCAATGGTGTACATTTTTTTTGTGTTACGGTAGTCCAAAAAAAATCATCCTTTGCTTTACCGCTCAGATTATTCACAGGATTTTTTACCGCCTTATTCGCCTCATAATCAAAATTGTCATTTCCATCAGCCGTTGGATCCGTTGATTTTGCAAAATATTTCACCTGCAAGTGTCCTGTAGCCGTAGATGTCACATAATAATCAAATTTACTTTGAGCATATGAAAGTCTACGCGTATTAGCATTATACTTTCCCGCAAAATGTGTACTTGCATTAAACATATCATTGTTTAAATACTCCCAATGAACCTCAACCTTGGTTACTCTTCCACCGGAAGTATCAAATTTAACTTCAGGAAAATTATGAACTTTATTTGCTAAATGAACCGGTGAATTTACATCTACTGTATGTTCATTACCATCTGCAGTCGTATAGATAACTTTTGCTACTTTATAAAAATCAGTATTCCATGTTTGTGCAGTTCCTTTCCATGCACTTGGTTGAATTTCTTCCGGAAATTCATAAGTTTCAACTGTAGCTCCGGTCTTATTCTTTGGAAAATACTCATTCCATTCTCCATTTGCATCCTTTAGAATATAATATTCGTTACTTAAACGTGTATAACCAACTTCTGTATAATTTGCGTCCGGAGACACTGCATTTGATGTATAAAAACCTCCGGCATTTTTATACAGTTGATATCCAGGCCCTGCAAAAGTATGAATCTCATATCCGTCTACAGTATGACCCTTCATGGTTTTTATCTTTACACCTTGATTATTTTCACTGATAACAACTTCCTTTTTACCATCTGTACCATTAGGAGTCTCAAAAACAAATTCGGGTGTTGTTGCTTCATATAAGGCGTCGGAACCAATATCTTCTATTCCATCCGGAACTTGCCATACAGGTGAAAATCCGTTTAAAAAAACTTCAGTCCATTTATGATCACTTCCGTTATTATACATGGGCTTTCTTGGAGTCAGAATATAATAGTTTCCCTTACCGTCTCCATCATTCTTTATTTCGCTGACTTTAACATAATAAGCAAGATCTAAATCATATAATCCATTTCTGATTTGTAATTTTTGTAAAACAAAATTTCCTTCAGCATTTGCCGTTTTCGGAACGTAAAGCTTGATGTGCTTTAAACTCATTAGTGGAGTGTTTCCATCATGGATTGTTCCTTGCTTATAGTAATAGTAATCCCTGTTACCTGTAAACGGACCGCTTGCAGGATCGGAATCATAAAATTTTACAAATCCGGAATTTGTTATCTTTGCCATGCTACTTGCATTTAAATGACGATCTCCTACTACAGTTGTTTTAGCATCATCATAATTCATCGGAGACATTCTCCATTTATATTCGGATGGACTTCCGGTACTGTTAATCGGTGTGTTGTTTTCTCCCTCACAGGCAGCAACATTAAGTTTCGTTTCAAGCTTTCCTTCATCAATCCACTTTTTACATTCTTCAGCTGTCAAACTGCGTCTGTTAAAAGCGATATTAAAAACCAAGCTTGCGCTCCCCCCTAAAGATCCGAGGAACTGATCATTTATATCATATATGATTTTTACAACTTTATCATAATTCTTTTGGGATACAGGATCCAATGGAATTACATTCCCCTTTGCATCAAGCATAGTAATTTTTTCAAACTGCATTCCTTCAGCACCGGGGTTGGCAAGCTTGAATCCGTAAGACGGTATATCCACCACAATTTTTTGGTCGCCAAACTCATTGCTTCCATCATCCTTCACACGGAAAAAAGGCTTGTAATTTATAGTAAACAATGTATCTGTCATCGTTGCCAAATTATATGTGTTTATTGATGTTCCGTCACCGTTTGATACATCGTTAATCTTATGGTTGTCATCATATACCAAAAGTTTACCGTTTCCCATAGAAATTCCTTTGCCTGAAAACAGTTCGCTACCACTCTCTCTATACGTAATTTTCTCCTCAACGTGTTTTTCCGACTTTATAATTATTTTTTTCGTAAATGAAGCAGAGTTGATTTCATATTCCGTTTCCTTTTCAACGGAGTATGCTTCTACATTCCATTTCGCATTTAATGATACGTTCCAATTTACATCATTTTTGCCATTGACATAATCCGTGAAAGTGATTCTTACTTTTCCGCCTCCGGATTTTTTTGCTGTAACGACAGCTTTTGCCACTACTTCTCCATTTGAAGTTTCGATATTAAAAGAGCCTTCCGAACTTTCCCTTGAAAAATCGAACTGTTCCGGCAAGTTCAGGTCAAAATAGTTTCCTTCATATAATTTACTTTCGTTATTCCGTGCATTCCATTCGTACTGAAGCTTAAAAATTGATTCCGTTGAATATCCCTCCGTCGGAATATTGCCGTCCTCATCTGTTATCTCGAACCCTGTAATTGTAGCTTCAACCGGTTCGCCATCTGCAAAGACAATACCGTTTGGAATAATCACTCCTAAAAGCATTATAAAAACTAAGAAAAAAGCTGTTAATTTTTGTAATACTGTCCTCTTGTTCATTAGCTTCCTCTTCCCCTTCCCCTTCCTCGACCTTTTTTCAAAGTTTGTTATCTTAATTGTGAAAATATTAGATCTTAAATGTCCATCATATGAAACTTTAATTTGCAGATAAAACCGATAAACAAAATGTACTCAACATCTACCAAAATTCTTGAAAGACATAGTGAAACACATAACAAACCTATTTTTAATAAGTATATCATAAAATGCACACAAAGTGTAACATATTTCTAAATATCAAGACTATGCTACACTCGAAAAATACTCTGATACAAGCTGATTTGAATTTTTAAAGTTCACGCTTGTCTTCACTATATTGTTGTAATAACTTTCGTGTTTTTTCTCTATACTTTTAATGATTTCTCGCTTGTAAATGTCCTTCTTCCTCACAAGATTTTACCGTCTTTTCGGCTCAGTCTTTCATACAAGACCATTGTTTTCCTCTAGTTTCTCACAATTCCCTTATTTCGCTCAATTTCTTCAATAAAAAAATCAGCGAAACTTCTTTTATATAAATAGTGATTAAGTATTCTTCCTAAGAATATTACTTCGACAATAAAGAATAAAACGACAATAAAAAAATGTTATATCGCCTAAAAATGAAAAATGAGCTCTGAAATCAGAGATCATCTTTTAATCAAAAAACGACTTGAGAAAAAACACTCAAGTCGCTTTTTATTTAAATTATAAACTCTTGGAGTAGAACTCTACGATTAGAGAATCCACAACTTCTACCGGAATACGATCTCTTTCCGGCATTTCTGCAAGTCTTCCGCTCATTTTTTCGTCATCTCTTGTAAGATATGGAAGGGTAATCATCGTGCTTGCAATATTATCTTTGAAAAGATCTACAGATCTGGAACGTTCACGAAGAGAGATTTCATCTCCAACAGACACGATATAGGACGGAATATCCACTTTATTGCCATTCACACGAATGTGTCCGTGAACAACCATTTGTCTTGCTTGACGAAGAGATTTCGCAAAACCTAAACGATAAACCATATTGTCCAAACGTCTTTCAATCAAACTTACCAAGATATCACCGGTGATACGATCGGACTTTCTGGATTCTTTGATTGCTTGAACCATGTATTTACGCATTTGTTTTTCACTCAATCCGTAATATGCCTTTAATTTTTGTTTTTCCAATAATTGTTTTCCGTATTCGGAAAGTTTTTGGTTCGTTTTCGGTCCTCTTTTTAATTCTTTTGGATGTCCGAAAATATTAACGCCAAATCTCCTAGACTGTTTAAATCTTGGTCCCATTGGTCTTGCCATTTGTGTTGCCTCCTTAAATTTTATTGATCCTTATATCTAACTTTTTCAGCCGCTTTCGATTCTTCACTGGGGATCATTTTGAGCATATGAAAAACCTTAAAGCAAGATACTTAGACATTATACTCTTTTTCTGTTGAAAAGTAAAAGTTTTTTTATAAAAACTTTCTTTTCTTCTTTAATGTTCTTTACTTTTTCCCTTCTTTTTTATACAATTTTCCGCAAGGGAGGCTATTATGAAAACAAATTCAAAACAGCAAAAAAGTTCCAACAAAGGAGAGTATTTAGTCTTTTACAGCATCATTGTCGGTATTGTATCGGGAGGAATTATTGCACTTACTCGATACCTGGTTCATTCTCTATTACATTTTATTGAGCATTTATTATTAAGCGGAAAAAACGCATCCGTCCGATACATAGAAGTATTTGTGCTGCTCTTTGTTATGGGCCTATTGATTCACTTTTTTATAAAAAAAGAACCGTTCATCGGAGGAAACGTCATCCCGTCGGTCAATTCGGATTTGGATGATCGTCTAAAAGGCAAATGGAAAAGTATTCTGCCCTATAAATTTTTCGGTGCCGTTCTCACTTTAGGTTCCGGCGTCACCATGGGTTTGGAAGGTCCTTCCGTCCAAATGGGAGCCTTTGCCGGACAAGCAATAGGCGAAATCTTTCACCGCCCCTGGAGCGAACAAAGACGTTTGATCACCGCAGGTATCAGTGCAGGTTTAGCCGCTGCCTTTCACGCTCCCTTAACCGGTATCGTCTATGCTTTGGAAGTGGTGCGAGAGAATTTTTCCAAAAAAAATCTAATCCCCATTATGCTCTCCGCCTTCATGTCCGACTATTTGATCAGTCATATCTTCAACACGAATCCTGTGGTATTTATACAAAATATTCAAGTATTAGCGTTAAAAGAGTACTGGCTGCTGCTCTTCCTGTCTGTTTTCATCGGCATCGGCGGAAGTCTGTTTCATATTCTTCTGCCCTCTATGCGAAAATTTGTCAAAGGCATTCCTCTTCCCTCAACGGTGAAGCACATTTTACCGCTACTCCTTAGCGGATTGATTTGCATTGTTTATCCCGAGCTGTTTTCCTCGGGACAACACTTAATTTTTTATCCCATGGGACAAAACCCCTCCATCGGACATCTGCTCTTTTTATTTTTTGCCAATTATCTCTTAATGCTCTATTGCTGTGCCAGCGAGCTTCCCGGCGGTGTTTTCTTTCCCGTTTTAGTCTTGGGAAGCCTCTTGGGCAATATCTTTGGACAAGTGAGTATCGGTTTGGGTCTTTGCTCTCCGGAAGCTCTAATGTTTTTAACTTTGCTTTCCATGGCGGGAATTTTTGCCTCCGTCGTGCGGGCGCCTTTAAGTGCCATCCTTTTAGTTATGGAAATGACCGGCAGCTTCATCATGCTTTTGCCCTTGGGTATCCTGTCCGTTCTTGCCCCTTTGGTCAGCCGATTGATTATCCTTCATACCATAGGCAACTATCCGGAACATTAAAAAAAGAAGCTTTTCTGAACTTGCAAGATGAAAGCGGATATGTAAAAATATGTCTGCTTTTTTCTTACAGTTTCACTTTTCGCTTCTTTTTTATTTATTGAAAAACCGTAACTTCGGATACCCGTGACTGATTTCAATAAGTGAAAAACATCCCTGTCGATAAGAAAATCGATGGGCTTCATCCAAAGAAAATCCTAAAATAGCTGCCGTCAATACCCCTAAAGGACCGTTATGGCCAACGATGAGATTGTTTTCTCCTTCTCTTAAAATATTCTGTACAAAGTCAATCACACGCTCTGCCATTTGTTCAAAAAGTTCTCCCTCGGGAATGGGGCCCCGCACAAAACGATTCACCGCCGTTTCAAAACAATCCCCTTGCGGTTCAAAAGAAATTTTTTGATTTTCATAAATTCCGAAAAATTGTTCATTTAAATTTTCATTTTGAATAATGGGCACATCTCGCCCGTCCAAGGCAATTTTTGCCGTGCGATACGCTCTTTGAAGCGTACTTGTATAACAACAATGAAAGGGAACAATCGACAATTTTTTAGCCACCTTTTCCGCTTGCTTGATCCCCAAATCCGTCAAAGTATAATCTGTATTTCCATAGACAACTTGCTTTTTGTTTCCCCACGATTCACCGTGACGAACCAAATAAATTTGCAAAGTCTTATTTTGAAAGTTCATTTTCATAGATTTCCAACACCTTTTTCTAAAAACATATAAAACGAATCTCTAAAATTTTTGCATAAGGGCGACACATTTTTACCGCTATCCCCCTTGTCGCTTTATCGACGGGATATTGGGACACTCCAAGCGTTCTCTATCAATCCAAAAATCTTGACCCGGCTGCCTGATGAAAAACTTCTTCCACGCCGCCTACGCTCAACAAATCTTCATTGTCCCCCTTGAGTATTTTATCCCTTTTATCCCGGTCACATCTCCGCCTATGATCCTCATCCCTTACACCTTATACATATGCCGCACTTTCCTCTATCATGGTTTTCAATTTTTCCCATAAAAAAGGGGACACTTCCTTTAACAAAGCCTTCTTTTCCATCACCTGCTCTTTGGTGACAACCACATCATGATGACGTTTCTTCACCAATAAATAATTGACCACCGGTTGAAAACCGTCCATGGCTCTTGCCACCTTGGCTTCTTTGGTTTCACAGGCTTCAAACTCTTCCCACAAAGCCAACATTTCTTTCCCTTCTTCTTCCGGCAAAAGTCCGAAAATTCGCTCCGCTCCTTTTTGCTCCGCACTTTGTACCGCCAGACGACCCGCATCGTCATAAAGAGAAACGTCCCCCGCATCAATTTCCACAATATCATGAATCAACAACATACGTATCACCTTGTCATAATCCACATCTTCCCATGGAATATAGCGTTTTAAAACCCACAAAGTCATGGCGCTGTGCCAGGAGTGTTCCGCACTGTTCTCCCGACGTTCACCACCTAAGACCAAATTCATTCGCTCAATTTTCTTTAACTTTTCCAATTCCTCGATAAAACACAAGCTTTGCTCAAACATCATCTTCTCCTAATCAATCATCGCATTCAAAATTTCCTCTTTGGAAAAATTGGAAAAATAATAAGCGATATCCTCTTTTTCAATCACCTGTCTTAAATCCTCTCTGCGATAGGGCACATGGATAAAACGACTTAAGAAATCTTTAATTTCACCGCTTCCGAAAAAGTCTCCGTAAATATGAATATCCGAAATTTTCCCCTCCCGAATGCAAAAAGAAAAATCCAAACTTCCTGCAGGATAACGACGCTTCCTCTCCATATCCATCTTAGGCGATTTTCCAAAATTCCAATCCCAATTGGAATACCGTTTATCCATCAAGCTCTGAATTTCGTTCTTATCCTCTTCAGTCAATTGATATTCCCTTAAATCATGGTGTTTCTTCATATAATCCAATAATAAAGTTTTAAATTCCTCGACAGAAATCTTGTGGTCCAAATGCTCGACAATATTGGTCACATGACTGCGCACGGAAGCTACACCCTTGGAAGCCATTTTGTCTTCCGATACCTTCAATGCCTTGCTAAGTACCATCAAATCCACATCGAAAAGCATGGCTCCGTGGTGAAGCACACGACCTTTGTTTCTGTATTGAGCATTGCCGCAAAATTTTTGTCCGTCAATTTGAATATCATTTCTTCCGGAAAAGGAAGCGGAAATCCCCAAATCTTTCAGCACATGAATCACCGGTTGCGAAAAACTTTGAAAGTCAAATACCTTCGGCGCATTGTTCTCCGTGATAATGGTAAAATTCAAATTTCCCAAATCATGATAAACCGCACCGCCGCCGCTTAGACGGCGAACCACGTCGATATGATTGTCCCGCACATACTCCATATTAATTTCCTGAAGGGTGTTCTGGTTCTTTCCAACCACAATCACCGGACTGTTCATCCACAGCAAAAACACATTTTCTCCGATGAAATGATGAAATGCAAATTCTTCCAAAGCCAAATTATAAGAAGGATTATGTTCATTATTTTCAATATAAATCATATTTTCGCCTCCCAGTCCTCTCTTAATATTCCATAACAAAGCTCATCCATCCAGCGGGAATAATAATAACGTTCCTGCCTTAGTGCCGCTTCTCTTTGCATTCCGATACTTTCTAAAAGTTTAATGGAAGCTTCATTTTCTCCAAAAGTGACCGCATAGATCTTATGCGCTTTTAATGTTTCAAAAAAATATTTTAAAATGGCTTCACCGATTTCTTTGGCATAGCCCTTCTTGTGATATTTGGAAGCAAGAACAATTTCAAAACCGTAAATTCCCCTTTGCTCTTTCGACGAAAATTTTATCTGACCGACAGTTTTCCCCGTTTCTTTCTCCTCAAGGGCAAAGATAAAAGGATTTTCCGGATTACGGTAAATTTGAATATGCTCCATGACTGCAAAATAGTCTTTGGGCATCTCGATAAAACGCATCACCTTCATGTCACCCAAATATTCCAAAGCATCTTCCACATCCTCCATTTGATACAAACGAAGTCGTAAACGCTCGCTTTCAACTTTAATTTCCGCTGACACAACGCCCCCTCCTTTTTTTCATATTTTTCATTATAGCACAATTCCCTTCAGCATAAGAAAAAGGAGTCATAAATACTCCTTGAATTCTTAAATATAATAGAGAAATTCCGGTTCAGGGGGATTTATCTTTTCCAATTTTTCAATTTCCAGCCAAAAAGTTTCCTTTTCGTCCAAAGGATTCTTCCCCTGATGAATCACGGCATCCACCAGAACCCAATCGGAAGGGATTTCTCCCCGATAAGTCCCCACCATATTGATATCAATCATATCCACAACACAACAATAAATCAGTTGCCGTTGAATTTGAATTTGCCCTGAAGACAGTTTTGCATCGGAAGGCACAATATGCCCGATAAATCGAACTTTTTCTCCGTCAAAATCCACCGGATTTTTGTACACCTCTCCCAGAAAACGACCCAATACATCATCTTCTGCCATATATCGTCCATCTTCTCTGCGCACCTGTACCGGGCCCAACTCCGTGACATCCACGGTTGCCACATGTCCGTTGGGAAGCTTTGGCAAAGGCTCTAAAGTTCCCGTCTTCGTCGGAGAAAAAACAAGCCCTCCCTGTTGCCCCGCAGGCTGCATTCGTGGAAAAGTCAACGCCATCATCAAAGGGATGATAAGATACCATCCTCCTATTTTCTTTAAACGCTTATATTTTCCCGCATAGAAAAACAGCCCCGAACCGAAAAGAATAAGCAGCAAAACGGCAATCCAGTTTAATTTGACAAATTTCGGATGCAAATAAAGATAAATCTTTCTTGAACTTTGAAGATAAATCAATACGCCCGCCAAAATCCATAAAAAAACAGCTTGAACTGTCAACTCTTTATTTTTTTTCATAGCGCCACCACTTTTCCCATCAAGCCGAAGAAAAGTACTCCCCAAAAACTTAAGAAAATCGTCAAAGCCAACAGAAAATCTTTTCGAAAATAGCGTGCCAAAAGTAGCAGATTCTTAATGGACAACATGGGACCCAAAATCATAAAACCTAAAGCTGTATTTAAGGGAAAGTCCATGCTTTTTGCCATAAATGCATTGGTATCCGCACAAGGACTGATAAAAAGTGCCGCCGCAATCATCGTGGAATAGATTCCGAATCCGGTAATTGTGACCGAGAAAAATACCTTTGCACATGCACCGATAGCCGCCCCCAACACTAGAAATCCCGCCATACGATAAAACTCCTTGGCGGAAAGATAAAGCGTGGCTTTATATTTTTCCATTCCTGTAGGATTGATATTCATCGCTTCATAAAAACTTTGATACTCCAATTCTTCAGACTTTTTCAATACCGGCTTTTTCCAAAACAAACCGAAAATTTCCGAAGTGACTACCACCGTCAGCAATCCGAAAACGATGCGATACAAAGCAATTCTCCAGTTGCCCTGATAAGCCGCAACGGTTGACACAATGGTGATGGGGTTCACCAAAGGTGCTGCCAAAACAAAAGCCAGCACATATCTCAACTGCACGCCCCCTTTCAGCAAAGCTCCCCCTATCGGCGGCATAGCGCAATCGCAAAAAGGCAAAAACAATCCGGAAAACAAACTGAACAGATAGCCGGAACCGCCGTGAAATTTGTCTTTAAGCCGACTTGAAGACAAATAGACACTTGCCCCTCCGGAAAACAATGCCCCTAAAAGCAAAAAGGGCAAACTTTCCAAAAGTAAAGCCACAAACACGGTGTTGGCTTGAAAAATTTTAACCGTTGCCGGCGACATTCTTCCCGAAATATACACCATTCCAAAGACACAGGCAATCCCTCCAAGCATCCAAAACAAGATAGACCACTCGAGCATAAAACCGTCCTTGCCTCTGCGCAAATAAGAAAACGTTCTTGCCGTCAACTTGTTCAAGGGAAAAATTTTCGTACTCGGATTGATGCGATGAATACTGCGAAGCGCTTCCTTCGGGAAATCCTCTCCGCTTAGAATTATAAAATCCCCGTTGGCAATACTCTCCAGATATAAAGAGCCCAAAGCTTTGGAATACATGGGAAACTGTTCTTTATGGACCAGAGTATAAAGATGTCCAAAAAACATCTCTTCCGGCAAAGGTCTTTGAAGGATCTTCCCCAAAGACTCGCTTCCGTTCAGTTCAACCCATATCCGATGAAAACCCTCTTTGGCTATTTTAATTAATTTCAAGTTTAAGTCCTCGGAGTGTTCCAAAGTAAAAACACAAGTATGAGGACTTAACAAGGTATTTCCCTGTTCCATCAGAAGAACCGCTTCCCTCTCTTGAGCTGCGGATAAAATTTGATTTAAAAAGGCGGTCTTCCCCGAGCCTAAAAAGCCGGCAACGAAATCCACCTCAATCATATTTGCCATGAATATACTCCTTTAATTCTTCTTTAGAGAAATTGCCGATAAAAACCAAACCTTCCTGGTTTCCACACATCGGGATAATCCTTACTTCCCCCGGTGTGCCTTGAAGCAAATACCTCTTGCCCTCATAGGAGAAAAATCCCTTTACCCGAAAGAGTTTAAAGGCTTCAAAAGAGTGTAAAATCTTCTTTCGCATCCTCTCCGGTTCCATTTCTCCCATATTCGTCCAAGTCCACTGTTCAAACTCAGGCGCCTTTATGACATCGGCTTTACAATCCGATAAATCTTTCTTTTGAACAAAATCCAATAAAGTTTCTCCCGGAACTTCCTCGGAGAAGTTCCGCCAAACTCTTTTTCCCTTCAAAGACGACAAAATATTTTGAAGCTCTTCTTCCGACACCTGATCTTTTCTGCTTAAGACCAAAACATCGGCAAATTTAATTTGGTCTTTATAAAATTCTTTAAAATTTTTCAAATACAAAAAATATTTGGAAGCGTCCACCACGGTGATACTGAACAATTCAATCTCTTTTCCTCTTTTTTCAAGTCCTGCCAAAGAACGAATCAACTCGGACAACTTAGCCACTCCGGAAGGCTCCACAAAAATTCGACGGGGATGATAGTTGTCGATAATTTCCTCCAACCCTCGGCGAAAATCACCCACCAAAGAACAGCAAATACAACCCTGATTGATTTCTTTCACCCATACATTCCCCGATTGTAGTATTGCACCGTCAATGGAAATCTCTCCAAATTCATTTTCCACCACACAAATTTTTTCTTTTTGCTGTAAATCTTCGGCAATCTTTAAAATCAGACTTGTTTTTCCCGCTCCTAAAAATCCGGAAATCAAATAGATTTCAGTCATCCTTCTTCTCCCTTCCTCGGAGGTTCTTCGTGATTAATATCCCTACCAAAGTAAAAATCCCTAACAAAACAATACTTCCTCCGGGCTTCAAATTGAAATAAAAAGACAAAATCAAACCGATCAACACAAAGCATTGGGCAAAGGCAATAGAATAGAATAAAGTCTCTTTATAACTTTTGGCAATTTGCAATGCACAGGCGACGGGAATGACCATCATCGAAGAAACCAGTAAAGCCCCGATAATCTTGGATGCCACAGCCACGGCACCGGCAGTCAACAGCGTAAATACAAACTGAATCACACTGCTCTTTACCTTCTTTAACTTCGCCGTATCCTCATCAAAAGCGTAAATCATCAACTCGTGATAAAAAATGGAAAAAACGACAATCACAAAAATACTCATCACACAGATAATCCACATCTCCGAACTTGTGATTGCCACAATACTGCCGAATAAAAACTGATGAAAACTTCCTGCATTTTTTACAAATCCGGACAGAACTCCCGCCAAGCCCACACCGAAACTCATCGTCAACGCGATCGACAATTCCTCATAGGCTTTAAAACGACGGCGCATCCACTCAATCCCGAAACCGGCACCGATACAAGTCAACACCGCCCCCGTCACCGGATGAATCCCCATCAGCATTCCTCCCGCCACACCTGCCAGAGAAATATGAGACAACGCATCCCCCACCATAGACAGCCGCTTTAATACAATAACCACGCCGATACAGGGAAGCATAATCCCGAATAATATTCCGGCAAACAACGCCTTTTGCATAAATCCGTATTGTAACATAGTCTTCTCCTATAATCTTTCCAAAACACCCTTATCCAAAGTATATACCGAATCCACCGAAGACTTTAACCAATGCAAATCATGAGAAATCACCAAACCGCTCTCCTCTCTTCGGCGTCTTAAGCCCTCGAATAAATGATCCAATTCCGCCGTCGTCTCTTTATCCAAACCCGTAGTCGGCTCATCCAACAAAATCAACTTGGGATGCCCCGCCAAAGCCTGTGCCAGCTGAACCCTTTGCACCTGACCTCCGGACAACTGGTTTAACTGTCGATGGATAAAATCCTCCATCTGCACCAGACGCAAAGCACGCTTCACCTCTCTTTTCATATTCTCTTTGGACAAAAGTCTCTTTTTTCTCCGCCATTGAAGAGGCATGGAAACAATCTCCTCCACACTGGCCGGAAACTGAGTTCGCCTGCTGAAAGAAGACTGACTGACAAAAGACACCCACTCCCAATCGGTAAACTTTTCCACATCCTGCCCAAAAAGGAGAATTTCTCCCGAATCCGCCCTTTTTAATCCCAATAAAAGATGCAGGAAAGTACTTTTCCCGGCACCATTTGCACCTTGAATGCCAATCCATTCCCCCTCCTGCAAAGAAAAATTTAACTTCCTAAGCACCTGAATATTTCCATAGGAAAACGTGAGATCACAGATTTGTACTGCTTCCTGCATTTTTAAATTCTCCCCTTTATTGTCCTTGAATCAAAGTTTCCAGATTTTTCTCCATCACCTGAAGATAATCCACACCCTTATCCAAATCTTCTTGACCAAGACCTTCCAGAGGATTTAACATTGCCGTCTTCGCCCCGGTCTCTTTAGCAATCGCCTCCGCCACTTTCGGACTGATCAACTCCTCGAAATAAATGGTCTTTACATTGTTTTTGTGAACAAATTCAATAATTTCAGCCATACGACCCGCATCCGGTTCGCTATCCGCATTGACACCTTCGATACCTATTTGTCTCAAACCGTAATCACGGCAAAGATATCCGAAAGCTTCGTGGGCAACCACTATATTTTTATTTTCCAATTTTCCCAGTTCCGAAGTGAATTTTTCATCCAACGCATCAAAGGCTTTGGCATATTTTTCATAATTTGCTTCGTAATAATCCTTATTGGCGGAATCTTTCTCTACAAAAGCGTCTTTGATATTTTTCAATTCCTTCTTTGCATTTTGAATGCTTAGCCATACATGAGGATCAAATTCTCCGTGATGATGGTGACCTTCATGAACCTTTTCATGTTCGTGTTCTTCTTCATGGACATGAGCCTTCTCTTCCTTATGGTCCTTATCGTGAACTTCTTTTTCATCCTGTTCTTCAAACTTTAGCAAATCTACTCCTCTTGAAGCTTCTACAACAGTCAATTTATCATTATGAACAGAAGAAAGAACTTTTTCCACCCAATCTTCCATCCCCGCACCGTTATAGATAAAAAGATCCGCACTTTCTAAATCCGCCAACGCTTTTGCATCCGGTTCCCAATCGTGAGGCTCGGCTCCGACAGGAACTAAATTGATGACATCCGCCTTATCCCCGCCAATCTTTTTTGCAAAATCATACATGGGATAAAAACTGGTATATACTTTAAGCTTTCCCTGAGGCTCTTGTGTCCCTGACTTTTGCTCCATCGTCTGTGAAGAATTCGGAGCCGTTGGCGCAAAACATCCCACAAGCATCACTGCTACAACAAATACACTGAATGCACGAAATAATTTTTTCATATTTTCTCTCCTTTACTCAAAAGACAGGGCAATTTTACCAAATGAGTATGAAGATTTGATGAAGCTCAGTCCGATTTTCCTTCAAAACGATAGCCTAAACCCCTTACCGTAACAATATAAGTATAATTCAACTGAATCTTTCCCCGAAGATTTTTAATATGCACATCCACCGTACGGTCATAGCCGTCATAATCCATATCAAAAGCCAAAGTAATCAACTCTTCTCTGGTAAACACCTTTTCTTTCCCGCTTAAAACCTCCAGCAATCGAAACTCAATCGGTGTCAAATTAATCTTCTTCCCCTTCACCCAAGCTTCGTGACAGGGAAAATCAATCACCAAATCCCTTTGATTCCAACTCTTTACATGATTATTATTCTTCCCTTCCCAACGACTCATCAAACGAATGCCGTGAGCAAGTCCTTCTACGATAGATAAAGAATCCCGACAAATCAAATCCGCCTCCAAAGACAAAAGCTTCAGAGCCTCCTCGGTAGAAATCGTCTCCCCGGTAATCATCACCGGCACCGTCGACATGTGACGAATATACGTTAACAGCGTCGAAATCTCCATATCCTCAAGACTCTTATCTATCATTACCAAATCCGGTGACTCCCTGAGAAAACATTCCCAAGCCTCTTGCCCTTTGGCGCAAAGAAAAACCCGATAAGCTTTATTTATCCAAAAGGGATAAAAAGGGTGTTCACTTCTCCGCTGTCCAATGATTAAAATCCGTTCCTTCATAACATCCTCCCATATCATTTTACTATTCCTTCTATGGATTTGCAAAGAGGACGCTCCCCATCAAAAACCCTCCCCTATGGATTTCTTCCCACATCAAAAAACAACGGTTGAAAA
>KI259861.1 GCA_000467935.1 Peptostreptococcaceae bacterium oral taxon 113 str. W5053 | reverse complement strand
AATGTGTCTATTTGCTTGACTATGTTGCAGTTTCTAACACTTTCAACTTCTTCAACTTCTTTTCGTATCTATAATTATTTGATTGTAAAGACTTTTTTTCTCTGCATACAAAGTTTCTATTTCATCTTTCCATTTAGTTATAGCTGGTTGTTTTTAATAAGATAATCACTGCGAAATGTTTATTGTAAAAATTTTCCTTCTTGTTTCTCTTCAGCTTGGTATATATTTATACTCCAAATATTTCTCATCTTAATCCATAAGCTGTTTTTTGATTTTTGCTTTTTTCTCCTTCTGCTACGATTTTTAGGATTTGCGGAAATGATTGGCTGATAATATTCATCTTTAGTTAATTTCTTGCTTTCAGTAAAGATACTTTCAAAGACTGCTCCTTTTTCGTTCTTCCTGTTTCTGCTGTCTGATGAGCTTTTTTCTTTTGTTTTGTAACTGCTTGATTTTTTCCTCTGCCATGATGATTTTTTCTTCTCTATTTTTCATTTTTCTTATCCTTTCTTCTTGATTTTAAACAATAAAAAAACAGTAAATCTTTTTTGATTTACTGTTTCTTGAATTATTGGTTATTGTTTGAGTCGATCTCTTGAATTCTAAATATTATTTATATTTCTTATGGCTAATAGAATCCAATAATAATCCATATATTATAAATGACAACATGGAGAAAATATTCCATACATAGAAACCAATGCTTTTTGTAAACTCGCGTATCGTGCTATTACTTTCAAGCAAATTTAAAAGCGGATTTAGACCGATTAAAATAATATTCTTATCATCACTTCCTGTTATACTAATGACATTTACTATAACACCCATAAGAACAAACCAGAATAGAAATTTTTTTATTAGTTTTTTCATCTATAATCCCCCTTTATATTATATTTTTACTTAACTATATATTTAATATATTATACCATTTTTACGCCATTTTCCCCACTGTCAGATTTCCTACTTGCTTTCAAGTCTTTCATCAGCCTGTACTACCTTTAACAGCTTTCCTTGAAAGGTATCTTTGCTCTTTTTATCAAAATATAAAGGTTTTTCCTCTAATCTTTTTTATCATAAGTCCCATTAGGCTTTCGGTGAGTGATCTGTTCTTCTTCCGCTTTCAAGCTCTAATATTCTTCTGCATACTTTTGGAATAACTATTCATAACGCTTACGGATTAGTTCTTCGAAAATTCCAACATATAAAAAAATTTAAAATATTTCATAAAATAAAAAATCTGTGTGTTATAAAAAATATAGCCCACAGATTTTTTTATTGATTCAATTTTGAATATAGAAAAACAATTCTATAGAAAAAAACTTCTATGACTTTTTTTCTCTTAGACGATACTGATTCCCCCATCCACAATAACATGTTGTGAATTTACATAACTGGAAGCATCCGATGACAAGAATAGAATCGTTCCGTTTAACTCCCCTCGTTCTCCCGGACGCCCTGTCGGATTCATATTGTTATACATATGCATAAAGGCTTCATTGGCAAACAAAGTTCCGGAAGTCATCTCCGATTCAAAAAGTCCCGGTCCTACCGAGTTTACTGTGATCCCGTCAATCGCATAAGAGGCTGCCAATCCCATGGTCAGTCCTCTGACCGCTGCTTTTGATGCATTGTAAGAATGTCGAGCCAAAATCGGCACCTTATCCGCTACAATGGCGTTCACCGATGCAATATTAACAATTTTTCCATATTTACGCTCACGCATTTGAGGAATCAAATATTTTGTCATCAAGAAAATACTTCGAACATTGGTATTCATTACCTTATCCCAATCTTCCACGGAAAGTTCTTCCACACTTCCTCGAATGGCAATGCCTGCATTGTTTAATAAAATATCTACTTTGCCAAAATGTTCCAAAACTATATTACAAGCGTTCTTTACGCTTTCCTCATCCGTTACATCACAAGCAACGGCAAGTGCTTTTCTTCCGATTTTTTCGATCCCTCTTTTAACTTCTTCTAAACGATCAATTCTTCTGGCCAATAATGCTACATCCGCACCGGCTTGTGCATAAGCCATGGCTGCATCCCTTCCAAGTCCGCTGGACGCTCCTGTAACCACGGCAACTCTTCCTGTTAAATCAAAAAGTTTCATCGTATCCCTCCTTATAAAAACTTTTCCGTTTCTTAATACCCAACTTTCTAAAGTTTAAATAAAAAATACTTTTTTTGTGTTGTTTCGATAAAAAAGCACTCTTTATAAAATCAATGCCAAAGAATGCTTCCATCTTCTTATGCGATAACGGCAAAAATCATTTTTCCGGCAGCGGTCTGTAACACTGAGGTCACTTCAACGATTAGTTGCTCTCCAATATGAAACTTACCTTCTTCCACCACAATCATTGTCCCGTCATCCAAATAGGCAATCCCTTGATTTCTCTCTTTACCTACTTTGACCACATCCACTTTCATTTGTTCGCCCGGAATGACAATAGGTTTGACTGCATTGGCCAATTCGTTGATGTTGAGAACTTTAAGTCCTTGAACACTGGCTACTTTATTTAAATTGTAATCATTGGTTAAAATTTTCCCCGATAAATCTTTGGTTAAGCGTAATAATTTCATATCCACTTCTTTAATTTCCGGATAATCTTCCATGGTAATTTCTATGGGAAGGATTTGTTTATCCTGAATGGCTTTAATCAAATCCAAGCCTCTGCGACCTCGTTGACGACGAAGTAAATCTTCGCTATCCGCAATATGTTGCAATTCTTCTAAAACAAATTGTGGAATCACCAAAGTCCCTTCCAAAAATCCGGCTTCGAGAATTTCGCCAATTCGACCGTCAATGATAACGGACGTATCTAAAACCTTTGCATCGACAACATTGGGAATCACTTTATCTTCTTCTTTCTCATCTTTTTTGACTCGCGTCAAACCGCCAAAACGAATTTTTTTCAGTTGACCGACAATATCCTTTTTTCTCTGACTGGCAATCAACATCCCCAAAGAACCCAAAACAATATAAATAATAACACTGATAATAACACCTAAGGCATTCCCTACCAAAGGTACGCTAAGTCGTAAAATTGGTTGGGACAACAAAAATGCCACAATCAATCCTACCACAAGACCTATCGTTCCCGAAATTAAATCTACTCCGGGTACATCTTTGACATCTTTTTCCAGTCCGCGGACAATATAACGAATTCCTCTAACGATGGGTTGGGAAATAAGATAAAAAATAATTGCTAAAAGAAATGCACCCACTATAAAAAATATCGTTTTTTGCCATCCGCCAAAATCTACAATGTTCTCTTGTAAAAGAGAATTTCCTATCATCAGCCACAATACAGCTCCTAACACTGCAAAAAGACCGCGAGTAATTTTTCCAAACATAATTTCACTCCTTTCACGTAGTATATGAAGGATATAAGGCTTTTTCTTCTCAAAAAAGCCTTATATCCTATGAACAATCCGATTATTCAGAAATTTCTTTGATAAGACAATCAATCTCCCTTTCTATTTCTAAAGCTTCTCTATTTTCCAAAATCATAATTTCCGAAATCATCATTTGCTTTGCAACGTTCAACATTTTCTTCTCGCCGGCACTCAGTCCCTTTTCCATATCCAATAAAAACAAATTACGAACGACAACCGCCAATTCACGAACATCGCCGGTTTTTATCAATTCCAGATTTGCTCGATAACGCTGGTTCCAGTTTTCAGGCATATCTCCCATTCTTCCGCCCAATATGGCTTTTACCGTTTCTTTGGTTTGATTATCCATAACGGATCTTAAGCCTAATTTTTCAATTTTATCAATCGGAATGGAAATATCAATTCCTCGAAGTACCATTTTGATCTTATAATAATTTTTTTTTTCTCCTAAAAAATCCTTTTCTTCTACACACTCAATCACCCCTGCTCCATGCATCGGGTGCACAATTTTATCCCCAATATTAAACATTTTTATCTCCCTCTCTGTGATTCTTACAAGATCCCAACACCACCCCATTATGCTTTTATTATATCTTAAAGAGAAAAAGAAGTAAATGTTTGATTATATCTTCTTTGAATATCCTTTGTCAACTGATTCTATCTTTTTTCCCATAAAAAATGAATTGATGCCAAAAGATTGCCCTGCTGATCTAAAAACCGGTGATAGCTGTCGTCACCCTGTCTCCAATATTCTTCACCAATACTCAAGTCTTCCTTTTCTTCTTTATGATAGGTAACTGTCAATTTTTTTATTCGATATTGACGATGAAAATCAAAGCTCATACTGTTAAAAGCAAAAGCCGGTAAAATTCGATTATTGATATGTCCGTTTACATCAATATAACTGGGTAAAATTTCCCATCGTCTTTTTTGTGCCCCTTCAAAAGGTTCAATATAAATCGGTGTAGTTGAAATATCCAACAAATCATTGCCTTGTTTTTCCAGCAATTCAACTTCCTCTTGGGCTTTTAAAATAAATTGCTTCGGCACCAACGTCATAGCGCGTTTCTCTGTATCCATAATAATCCATCGTCCACATGCTTTTACTAATAATTCATCTTCATGATAAATCCCGAAATAACGCATAAAAAACAAATTTCGTCGAAGTTTGGAAAAACATTTTTCCGTAATTCGTTTTCCATAAACCTCTCCCTTTAAAAATTCAATATCCCATTGATATACAACAAGAGATTGATTATGCTCCAACAGATATCCGGGATACACGCCTGAAGCTTCCATGTCTTCCTGTCCGAAATCCACCAGATGACTGATTAATCGATGAGGTAAAAAATCTTTTTGTGCCGTCACATTGCCCATGGCTAATAAACGCTTTTTGATTAACATGTTCTCACCCCAATACACTAATTTCTCTGGACATAGCTGAAATCAACGGATAGCCGTCCCACAACAAATCCATGGACAAGCCTTCTCCGAAGGGAACAATCCGATCGATTCCCAATAAGTGATTTTTTTCAATGCATTGATACAATGCTTCCGCAGATATGCCGGTATAAGAAAGCGTCTGTACACTCTGACAAATCCAAGGTAACAAGTCTTCCACGGATTGAATGTCATACTGATAAAATAAACCAAATCGTCCTAACAGTTCTGTAAGTAAATACGGTTTATCCACATTCAAAACAATAAGATTTTCTTCAGCAAAAATCCTTTTCGTTCCACCTCGAGCCATTGTTTCCAGCATCAAAGCATATTTTTCCACCATACGTACCCCGTCCATAGGATATTTTTTTGACTCTTCGGCTAAATACGTAAAAAACTCTTCTTTAGCCGCTTCATTTTGCTCTCCCAAAAAGAAAATCATCGCCGGAGAGGAGCAAGCCATTTGATCACTGAAATAAGTGTCATTGTAAAAAAGATGAGCCAGTCGTTGCTTTTCTTCCGAAGAAAAACGAATATAATGATCACTTCCGACTAAAGCCATGGATACGCGATTGGCAAAATGTACTTCTGTTGTCGCCGGTGCCACCGGAAAAGAACAAATTTTTCGAATTGTCTCATCCCCTCCCCAAATAACCCGTACTTGACAAGCCGATGAAAATTCAGCATTGATTTCATCATGATGGGGATAACGAACAATTGCATTTTCTTCTTCGATTTCCGGATAGTTTTTAAAGACTTGCCTGAGTATATCGCATAAAATATCTACTTGAGCAAAATCCTTTCCGGAGACTCGGACAATATTGCTGTTTCCGCTAAGAAGACCGAATACAAAGCTGTAAGCAAAATTTAAGGGTACATTCGCTGGAGCGATATGAAAAGCCATTCCTCTTCCCAACGCATGTGGTCGATTATACTTTTCTTTCCATTGCAATAAACGGTTTTTTCGAATCCAAAAAGCAAAAGCAGCCAAATCCACATATTTTCTGGACAATGAATTTTGTGTAATCGTATTGGAAAGTTCCGCTAAGAAATTCATCACCATGGCATCGAAAGTTTTCCTCGGCCGCACTTTATTTCCTTTTCCTGCTAAAATATTAACCGCCGTATGCATCACTGCACCCCCGAATCTCCGAGCCTTTCACTCGTCCTATAATGCGAAACGTTCTGCCTTGTCTGCCACAAGGACAATCTTTTTCCAAATCGATCATCCCTAAGTCTTCCGTTAAAATACTGTGCCCGGGATAGGCCGTCGGAAGAGTACTCATCACTTGAATCAAGCCCGTTTCTCCAATATCCGCCACGGATAAGTCCTCGGGTCTTCGAA
Source organism: Peptostreptococcaceae bacterium oral taxon 113 str. W5053 (assembly GCA_000467935.1). Taxonomy (GTDB): domain Bacteria; phylum Bacillota; class Clostridia; order Tissierellales; family Peptoniphilaceae; genus W5053. The sequence continues at coordinate 21,234 of KI259861.1, read as the reverse complement.
TAATGATTTCCGAATAGGGACTGATATGATAATGTCCTTCTTCACAAGTCAAATAAATGGAACCGGTCTGTTCGACCATTCCGTAATAGTTCATGATTTTTCGAATTCCCGTATTTTTCTCAATACGACGCGCAAACTCTTTTTCATCCACAGCTTGATCCGCTAATTTTTTCCAGCCGCCACCATGAATTAAACTTCCCTTTTCAAAAGGCAATTTTATTCCTTCTTTTTCCAAGACTTGCACTAAATATTGCCAAATAACGGAAGTAAATCCGAACACCAGAAAATCTTTATCCCCTACGATTTTTAAAAATTCGGAGATGGCATTTTTATTCAAATTCATTTCCTTATCCAGTGCATATCTCGTCTTTGTGGCAAAAATTGAAAAGCCTAAAATACCGGCACCCCGTGCACTAAATTTTTTTCGATCTTTTAAGACATCTTCACTGTCAATAATTAACATAGGACGTCTTCCTTTTCCGATATAACTTTCGACCACATGGCTTAAGGCAATTTGTTGTGCCAAGGCGTTTTCTCTATCCAGATAAATTTTGGAAGGATGCCCTGTCGTCCCTGAAGAATACATAATTTTAAACACTTTTTCTTCCGGGATGCTCTTTAAGTCCATTGCTTTAAATAAACGAGCCGGTAAAAAAGGAATATCTTCCAATTTGTCGACAGCTTGAATATCCGTTCCTAAGCCATTCAACATTTTCCCATATTCCGGACAATGTTCTTTATGAAAAAGAGTGAGTTCTTTCATCCTTTCAAAAAATTTATTGTTCATTTTTCTCTTCCTTCCATTAACTTCGAGTAGAGAATCTTTTCCGAATCATTTTTCGGAATTTCATCCACTTCTTTTACCGCATAAGCACTCGGGTGCAAATGAAATCTTTCCTGCAAATATTTTTCCACCGGCAGAATTTCCCCGCCTTTGACCACATAGACTTCCACAAAATCATCTTCTCCGCAAATAGCCGATTCCACATTACAATTTTTATTAATAGCAAGTTCCATTTCGTCTAAATTCATTCGATTACCGAAAACTTTGATAAATCGTTTCTTTCTGCCTACAATATAATAATATCCGTCCTCATCTTTTTTAGCCATGTCTCCTGTAATCAATACACCCATTCTTTCATCCCCTAATATCAAATCCCCTTGTTTTCGGGCATATCCCAAAGTGACATTGGGTCCTTCATAAATCAATTCTCCAACAATATCCGGTTTGGAAATCTCTTGATTATTCACGTCACGCAAAGAAAATCGTCCTTCGGGTATGGCAATGCCTATAGACCCTATTTTCTCCAAACTTTTTTCCCAAGGTAAATAACTCATACGAGCCGTCGCTTCCGTCTGTCCGTACATGACAATAAATTTTTTTCCCGAAGATTTGGCATATTCCGCATATTCCTGATGTAATTCCAAAGAAAGCTTTCCACCCGCCTGTGTGAAATACCTTAAATCCGGTAAGTCCATTTTTGTAAATCTTAAACGTTTTAACATCTTATACGTATACGGGACGGCGCCGAAACTGGTAGCCTTCTCTTTTTTGAAAAACTCCCAAAATTCTGTTTCAAACAGAGTTCGATTGGTCAAAAGCAAAACGGCACCTACCAAAAGATGGCTATTGATAATGGAAAGCCCATAGGTATAGTTCATAGGCATGGTTGTAATCGGTCGTTCATCATCTTTAAGTTCAAGGTATTCTGTAATTTGCCTCGCATTGGCTTTCACATTTTCTCTGCTTTGGCGCACCAACTTTGGACTCCCCGTACTTCCTGAGGTGCTTAATAGAAGTCCTAATTTTTCGTACATTTCCACCTTTTCTTCAAAAGCATGAAGTACGATATAATCTTCCAGCTCAAATCTTTTCTCCATGCTAAAAACCTCTGCCATGTCCTTAGGAACGCAGAGGTAATTGGGATGATATGTATGCATCATTTCTTTGAATGCAGCCATATCCATATTCGCCGGCAACAACAACGGAACGCAATCCGTTTTCATGGAACAAAGATAGGAAAAAAGGCTGCCCGGAGTATTTCTACATAAAATCAAAATCAAGCTTCTTTTCGGAACATATTGAGCGAATTCTTCTGCCAAAGAGTCAATTTGACCATAGGTCCACTGCCCAAACTCAGTAATACACGCTACCTTTTTAGAGTATTTTTCAAAATTCCACATCTCATTCCCTTCCCGAGATTATAAATCAACCCCGTATTTATCTCTTAGAATTTCAATCCCTTTTTCATAGGTATTAAATCCAAAGACATCTATGGTTTCCATCACAATACAGAATCTCTCTTCTATTTCAGAAATCATATTCATATGCCCTACGCTGTCCCATGTTGGAACACTTTGATATTTCAATGTTCCGCTGTCAATTTGTTCATCTGTCACTTGTAATGAAGTTTTAAATATTTTTCTGTATCTTTCCAGTTTTGTCATTCTTATTCAGCCCTCACAACTGCCGGTACAATATTGGTCAAAGACAAAGTCTTGATAAATAATATACTGTCCAGCTTAATTTCAGTCTCAGGAGTTAAGCACGCTTCTACTTCCGGTAAAATTACCGCTTTTGCTCCATTGGACTCTTCCACATGAAATCCCTCCGGAATATCTCCATAGCCTACTACTACTTCAGCGGAAATAGTCTTAATGCCCACGCTGGAACAACCGCATCCGGAAAAGTTTTCATTTTTTATGCCTTGAATTAAAAAGAAATCGCCTTTCTGTTTTTGTAAATAGTCAACCGCCTTCTCTTGAATCTTCATACCTTATCCTCCATTCATTTGTTAAAAGGGAGACAGCACCACTGTCTCCCTTTTAATTCCCTTTTTCAGAAGGATTAAACACTTGCTTTTTCATTCAATTCTTTTTCTCTTTGTGCCGCTTCCAAGTTCTTTCTACGTTCTTCTTTCATCTTCGTTCTGGAAAAAAGAATTAAATACAACACAATACCGACAATCAGACCCCACATAGCGCCTTGGGCTACGATAACCGCACCCATAACACCTGCAAGACCTTTGTCTGTATCCGTCGGGCAAAGGTCAATTGCCAAACGTACGCAGATAAAACCTTGAACCAACAAAGTTAAGGATAATGCGGGAGGCAGAATCGGACGAACAACTCCTACAATTACAGTAACAGATACCGCAATGAAGGTTGCCCAACGGAATGTACCTACACCGGAGTAAATGCTGTCCATTTTATCCCTACCGTCTTTATAACGTTGAGATACGGATGCAGTTACAGCTGCCCACAATGGTCCGCAAAGAGTCGGATAAGGACATACTACGCCTTCAATGGCATTACGAACACCACTGATGATATTGGAACGATTTGCGTCGAATACGATTTTTTCATCTTGACGAACAATGTCCGCTTCATGAAGCAATGCCTCAGAAGTTACAAAGTCACCGAACGCAATGATATAAGTAACAATCGCCTGCGGGATTGCTTTTAACCACATGGAAGCTGTGGGCCAACCGATAACAAATGGAGACATTGCATTCCAAATACCTTTGAAATCAGGTACATGAAGAATTGGGAACACCTCAAATTTCGGCATTGCATATTCACCCACAATAGGTCCGATAATTATACAGATAATCAAAGCCGGGAGCATTCCCAAACCACCGATAGTATCCCATAATTTACTTTTCTTTCTCCATTCAGCGAATACTTCAGAAAACAACAAGAAGAACGCTGCAACGGCACCAATACCGATGGTGTACGGTGTTTTAAAGAAACGCTTACCGGGTGCAAATTCACCATATGTAGCGGCAATACCTGCCCCAAGCAAGATACCTGCTTTAATCGATGACGGAACCAATGCCAACAATTTGTTTGCAATACCGGTAATCCCCATGATGATAAAGATTGCAGCTACAACCAATTGCAATGCACACATCGCTTGGATACGAAGAGGTCCAATTTCCCATTGAGCCAAATAGGCAATCGTTAATGGAATAGACGGTGTAATCCAACCCGGAACAACCGGATCGCCCCAAGTTGAGTGCATCGTGTAAAGAAAACCATTGATAATAACCATACCCCATGCCAATTCGAAAGGCAATCCTAATTGTTCTTCAATAACCGGGATTGCACCAAGGCAAGTTGCACACATCAAAATTGCTTGTAATAATTCCGGAAGTTCTACGCGATAATGAACAAAAGGTATACGAAAAGTAAACATTCCCAGACGAACGCCCGGATGTTCCATGCCGTATTCACGTTTCATCGCCATAAATAACACACTCCTTTTATAATATTTTCTTAAAATCCGTTAAAGGAGATTTTCTATCTCCTCTAACGGCAATCAACTTATTGAATTGTCAAAATTCTAAAATTTTTCGTGGAATCTTTCTTCAAATACTTTTGCAAGTTCTTCTCTGAAATCCGGATGGGCGATCTTAATCAACGCTCTTGCACGTTCTCTTAAAGTATGCCCTTTAAGTTGTGCAACTCCGTATTCGGTAACGACATAATCCACATCACAACGTCCCGTAGTGGTAGCGGCACCTTCATCCAACAAAGGCACAATCTTGGACACTTTACCTTTTACCGTGGAAGGCATTGCCATAATGGCACGTCCGTTATTTCCCATGTTTGCACCGCGAACAAAATCAACTTGCCCGCCTACACCGCTGATTTGTTTTATTCCAATAGATTCGGAAGCAACCTGACCCATTAAATCAACTTGTACGCAAGAGTTAATGCTAACTAAATTGTCATTTTGCATAATGACTTTCGGATCATTTACAAAGTTTACAGGATAAAGTTCAACCGCAGGATTGTCATGTACAAAATCATACAATTTTTTCGTTCCCATTAAGAAAGTAACTATAAATTTCCCTTTTTTAAAAGTTTTTTTCTTGTTGTTGATAACGCCTTTATCTACAAGTCCCAATACACCGTCGGAGAACATTTCGGAGTGAATTCCCAAATCTTTTTTATCCCCTAAAAAGCTCAATACCGCATCGGGAATAGCACCGATACCTAATTGCAAAGTGTCGCCATCGTTAATCAAAGAGGCGCAGTGACGTCCAATCTCTCTTTCAATATCTCCAATTTTCGGATTCGGAAGCTCGATAAGCGGAGCGTCATGTTCTACAACAAAATCAATATCGCTGATATGGATAAAGTTGTCTCCCATTGTATGAGGCATTTCTTTATTGACTTGAGCAATAACCATTTTTGCTTCTTCAGCAGCAGGTTTCGTATAGTCTGAAGATACGCCGAAAGAACAATATCCGTGTTCATCCATCGGAGAAACTTGAATTAATGCTACATCAACAGGCAATGTCGTTTTAAATAATTTCGGAACTTCATGGAAATACACCGGTGTAAAATCCGCGCGTCCTTCTTCAACAGCCTTTCTAGTTGTACCACCTACAAAAATTGCATTGTGACGGAAATGTTTCCGATTTTCAGGCAAGCAATATTCCGCCTTACCCATAGCAACCATGTGTACAATCTCTACATTTTCATACTGTTCCTTGTTTGCTACCATGACATCAAGCAAGTAAGATGGTTCGCCACATGCATGCCCGACAACAACACGATTCCCAGAGGCAATATGTTTTACCGCTTCCTCAGCTGTCACTACTTTTTGGTTATAAACCTCTCTCCAATCCAATTTTACATCCTCCTTTACTCGTGACGTATCAGCTTTTTTGCAAAATTTAAAATGTCAGGGCTGACCTCGTTCACTAAAATAACTTTATCCACTTTATCACCCAGATGTTCTCGAAGTTTTTCTTCGACAACAGTTTCCGTGGTTAATTGGACAGAGGGGCAACCTTGGCAGTTCCCCCAAAGTGTAATCCGCACTGTGCCATCTTTAACCTCTTTAATCAAAATATCTCCACCGTGAGATACAATGACCGGTTTTACATATTCATCGATAACCGATTGGACTTCTTTACGGGTTAACTTCTTCATAAGCTCCCCTCCTTCCCTTATTTGTTTGAGATTTTCAGAATTTCAGACTTAAGTTTAATAAATTAGATATCATCTTTAGAAACATCGATGTGAGCAATTTCTCTCGCCATTTGTTTCTTAGCCGGTAAATTTCCTTGTCTTGAAATCATAATTCTTTGTGCTTGTGGAGAACCTGCCCCGTGCATGGATTCTGTTCTATATCCTACAGCAGCGGTACCTAAGCACAGATTTTCAATCAAACGCAATACACGAAGTCTGTTTTCAGTCGACGTTCCGACTTTTCCGGAATAGTATTTTTTCATAACCGGCCCGAGTTCCGGATGACGGAAGTCCGCTTCGGAAGGAAGAGTAACCATCAAGCCGCCGGCGATGTCTTCCGCATAACGAGCGATGTCATAGGGGAATCTGGTAACATTTTGTTTACATACATTGGCCAATAGAAGGTCAATCAAGTATGCACCGGATTCCGTTTTATATCCTTCATAAGAACAAGCTACGGAACAAGCCCACATGGTTTCGTTCAAGTGCATCATTTCGATTAATTTGTCCTTAATGTGAGAAGCTTTAGCCGCTCCGTTGTAGTCAGCCGCAAGAGCTGCCGCACCGATAAGAACATCACCTACACCGGTCTTACAAGCGTAAGATTGTCTGTGATATCCTGCAAAACGTTCTACTAACAAGCCTGCATATTTATTTTCTCTGCACATAAACACTCTTTCATTCGGTACAAATACATGATCCAGTACTACTAAGCATTCGTGTCCGCCGAATCCACTGTTTCCAAGATCGATATCCGCACCTTCTTCTAATTTTCTGGTGTCGCAAGATTGACGACCGAGAATCATAAACATACCTTCTACATCGGAAGGAACTGCGAAAGATACCGCATAGTCTTTGTCATCATCACTTAAAGCTTGCGTCGGCATGAAAATGTGTTCATGAGAATTCAAAGAACCGGTTTGGTGACATTTAGCACCGGTTACGATGATACCGTCTTCACGAACTTCGTTGATATGCAAGAATAAATCCGGATCGGCTTGTTTAGAAGGAGATAATCCTCTGTCGCCCTTCGGGTCGGTCATGGCACCGTCAACAGTCCAGTCATTTTCTTGAGCCATTAGCAGATATTTTTTAAATCTTTCATGATAGTTCGTACCATACTCTTTATCCATCTCATATGTAGTGGAATATAATGCATTGAAAGCATCCATACCTACACATCTTTGGAAACAAGAAGCGGTCTTTTGTCCTAACAATCTTTGCATTTTAATTTTCTTAACAAGATCGTCCGTGCTTTGATGAATATGGGTAAAACGATTGACTGTTTCCCCTGTTAAATGAGATTTGGTCGTAAGCAAATCTTTATATTCATCTTGTTGTGCCAATTCATAAGTCATAGCCACGCTGTTCATGGAAGGACGAATAATCGGATTGTCCACCACGTTTTCCACTCTTTTACCGAACATATAAACCTTTAAGTCCAGTTTCCTTAAGCTCTCGATGTACTCTTCTCTTGTCATTAATGCCATTTTCTTCACACTCCTTTAAAATTATTTGCCAACATCTTCTGCACTATTATGTATCGCAAAAACCATGCCAACTTTTTTCTGTTCTCCTTTTTAATCAATAATCACTCTCAATTAAGTTGCAGCTTTAATACGCTGTTGTAAAAAATTAAATCTGATAATCTCAATCTTTTTTTTAATTTCTACCCTTTCGCTATGGTAAACGTTTTCTCGTTCAATTCATCTGTCAAAATATACTATTTTTCTGCATAATAAAAATTGCATTTTTGCAAAGCGTATATTGCAAAAATGCAATTTTTTTGTAAATCCTTGTATTTACTGTTTTTTTTCAAATTTTTTCTCAGATAAAAATCCTTCGTCAATATATTTTTTGCGTTTTCGCACAAAAGTTGAAGGATCGATATCCAACGCTTTTGCCGCATCGGTGACGTTCCGATACTTCATGAAAGCTTTTTCAATCAATAGAGATTCTATTCGAGATCTGGCTTCCGGTAAAGTCATGTCCTCGTTTTCTATGATAAATTGTTCTCCTTTACTCTGCAATGCAACGGGTAATTCTTCCTTATAAATAATGTCACTGGGGCTTAAAATAAAAACACGTTCTATAAAATTTCTTAATTCCCTGACATTGCCCGGCCAGTCATATTCATACAAAGCCTGCAAAGTATTCTCGGCAAAATGCTTATGCATTCCATAACGCAAATTGAAAAAATTCATAAAATGGTCAATCAACGGAAAAATATCTTCTTTTCTTTGTCTTAATGGCGGGATTTCAATGGAAATAACATTCAAGCGATAATATAAATCTTCCCGAAAACTGCCCTCCTCCACCATCTCCTGAAGATTCCGATTGGTAGCGGCAATGATTCGTACATCCACATCAATATTTTGGGTTCCACCAACTCTGCGTACGATTTTATCCTGCAATACATGCAGCAAGGACGCTTGCATATCCAGCGGAAGCTCGCCAATTTCATCCAAAAATACAGTCCCCCCGTCCGCTCTTTCAAAAATACCTTTCTTTCCCGTCTTCACCGCTCCGGTAAAAGCCCCTTTCTCATAACCGAAAAATTCGGATTCAATCAATGTTTTCGGAATTGTGGAACAGTTAATCACGAAGAAATCGTTATCACTTCGAGAAGAATTTTCATAGATAAAACGGGAAATAACATCTTTTCCCGCACCGGTTTCTCCTGTCAAAAGCACCGTTGAATCATATCGGGCAACCCTTTGAGCTCTTGCCAGAACGCTCTCCATCACCTTACTGTTATAGATAACCTTCTTGCGACTCTCCATATATTTTTTCAATTGAATGATTTCTTTTTCCCGATGGGCAACTTCTTCCTGTAGGCGACTTAACTCTGTAATGTCCCTTAGAACCGTAACCACCAAAATGATTTCGCCTTCTTCATTATAAATAGGTGTACTGGTGATTAAAGCTAAACATCCGTTATTTAACGTCTGCTCAATCGTCACCTCTTTTTGATTCTCCAAAACCATAATCGTTCCGGAACTATCAATCAATCCCTCTTCCACAATTTGATACATACTCTTTCCTATAAATTTATTGCGAGGAGTTCCGCTCATCTTCTCATAAGCTTTATTTAGAAAAATTGTATGCGCTTTGCCATCGGTTAAATAGATTCCATCATTGATATTTTCCAAAATAACAATGACTTCATCCAATTGATTGTGTAAATCCTCCACCACTCGAATTAAACCTTCTCTATCCATATGTGAAAACTCTTTTGGTCGATTGAGATAGCTCTGCATTTTTTACTCCTTATTCTCTTCCTCTATGACAAAATAATATTTCGGCATCTTCTGTTCAAAAGTTCCTCGAAGTACCATTTCTTGTTTTTGATTTTCGCAAACTCCTCGGAACACACCGATATAAAATTCATTCTGCTCTATAAAAGAAATCATCTCAACCTTTGCCGTCAACGTATCACCGACAAAAACGGGACGTAAAAACTTCATATTTTGACCCATAAAAATCGTTCCGTCTCCGGGAAGCTTCATCCCCATCACCGTAGAAATATAACTTAAAGCCAACATTCCATGCACAACACGACCTCCGAATTCGGAGAGCTTCGCAAATTCTTCGTCCACATGCATACGGGCAAAATCCCCCGTCACACCGGCAAACAGAGTAACATCCGCATCGGTAATTGTCTTGGAAAACTGCGCATGGTCACCAATTCGCAAAATTTTTCGACGAGCTTTATCTTCTTTCTCTTCTTCTTTTAATTCATCTAATTTTTTCTGAACCATCTTTATCTGATGTTTACCCGTCACCATAAAATATCCCTTTCGAGACGTGATCTTTGAAATATCCGCACAAGCTGCCGTGCAACCGTTAATCACCAAGAGATAATCTACCACATCGGCATCTTGTGCAATCACAAAATCCACATCGGTATTCTTCGCTTTGACCTCGTTTACGAAATCCGAACGATTATATCTGTTTTGACATCCACCGCAATATTTAATTCCGACCTTCATCCAATCACCTCTACTTCTTTTTTGATTATATCATACTCTTTCCCCGAATCCGAATTTGAATCCATTTTCATTTCTTCCCATTCTAAAAAAAATAGTGTACAATAAGCCTATCAATCACAAAGAGGTGTAAAAAATGAAAAACAGATCGGGAAAATTACAGCAAAGAAATAAACCCATGTCCAAATCGTCCAAAAGCAAACTTCAAATCGCCACAGGACTCGCTTTTCTTATATTCGCCGTCTGGCTTTTTATGAGCACAAAAAACTATGCTTCCAACAGTTATCCTCTGGTATCTGAACACATTACCATTGAACACGAAAATCGAAGTCTTGAACTGGACGAAGCTCAAAGCAAAAATATTTCCAAACGCCTACAAAATACCCTGCGCATTCGGGAACACGAAAGCACAGAATTCCACACCAGCCTCATCTTGGATAACGGCATCACCATAAGACTCAATATGGATGAAAATACAGGACTCATTGAATACCAAAATAAAAAGGAACAAGTCCGTGTAGACCGTTCCCTCATCAAAGCAATACAAAAACTCATCACACCATAGCCTTCTTCACTGCAACCTCAGCGACAATATCCGTCGGATCCAAAACCGACACCGAAAAAGGCAAAGCATCAAATAACAGGGGAAGTTCCGTACAGGCGAGTACCGGAACAAACCCTTTTATTTTGTCCAAAAACTTTTCCACTTCAGGCAAAACGTTTGCCACCTTTCCCGCTTTTACGCCATCGTAAATCCAATGCATCAAACGCTGTCGTATCTTCTCCTCAGGCAAAACCAAAGAAACCCCTTCTCTTTGAAAAGCTCTCTCATACAAGCCGATTTTATAACTTCCCTGAGTCGCCAAAAGCATATATTCTCCCCCTGTCTCCTTGGCTCGCTTCGCCGTCCAATCAATCATATTTAAAATCGGAACCCTCACTCCTGCCTGCACTTTTTCATAAAAAGCATGCGCCGTATTACAGGATAGCAAAAGCAACTCCGCTCCGGCTCCCTCCAAAACCTTTGCCGTGTGTATGAGTTCTTCTGTAGGGTCTTCTCCCCCTCCCAAAAGATACTCCGTACGATCCGGAATCGCCGTATTATTATAAATCAGCACGGGAATATGCTCCTGATCCCTCTTCGCCGGCGTATGATTTAAAATCTTCTTCGCCAAATCCATAGCCGCCTCCGGTCCCATTCCCCCGATAATCCCAATTGTCTTCATCCAAATCTCCTCTTCTATCATTCAATCTATCCACTTAGGCAAAAACAAAGAGGAACAATCCACCCCTTCATGTCTTAACAAAAACAACTTCTTCTCCACGCCGGCGGCATAACCGGTTACATTTCCACCAAGCCCTATTACCCGATGACAAGGGACAATAATTCCGATAGGATTACGACCTATCGCGGCACCCACCGCCTGTGGGGACATCCGCTTATACAAAGCGGACTCTACCAAAGCCTTTGCAATCGTCCCGTATGTACGTGTCTGTCCATAGGGAATCTCACACAAAATTCGCCACACTGCCTGTTGGAAATCTGTACCGGATAAATGCAAAGGTAAATGCGCACACTCCGGTCTCTTCCCTGCAAAATAAGCATCCAACCAAAGAAACGCCTCTTGAAAAACACCACAATCCTTCAATGGAAAATCCGCCACAGACAGGGAAGCGCCGAAATATTTTTGTCCCTTTATCCATAAACCCCACAAAGCCTTCCCGTCACTTGCAAGAGTCAACATTCCCAAAGGAGAACAATATTCCGCCCGAAACATTCCATATCCCTCCTTTTTTATAGCATACCACGAAAAAATAAAAAACGCCACCGAAAAGATAACTCTGATTCCCGCCCCCTTTCCGTTTCCTCCTTTTCCATTGCATTCCCTTCTTATAACTTATATTTTTAAGCATTTCTTTATGATTTTTGCATTTCCTTTTAATCTGTGATAAATTATGCCCTATTGATTAGACCCATCATTATAACTCCTTTTTAGAATTTTCCAAGTTTCAATCCATTTTATCACAAAAGCATTTTTTTCTTGATTTCTTATGGCTAAAGCCCTATCCAACTGTTTTGTTTATATAAAAAATCTCCGAGTAATTACTCGAAGATCTTGAAGATATGACTTCCAATTCTTTCAATAACAGAAATTATTGATCCAATCCATATGAAGGCTTTTGATTAAAAATAAGCACCACAATTGAGCCCAACAGTCCAAGAAACAGAGGATCAATGGAAGAAGGCAGGATTAGCTTACCCGCTAAAGTAAGAACTACACCGGCTATCATGGATGCTATAGCACAATTGCTAGATATCTTACCCTTCATAAATAATGTTGCCGAAAACGGAACAATGCCGGCAGCCCCGCGTAATCCCATGGAAAGAAAGCTGTAGTTTAATATAACTCCGCCGAGATTTCCAAAAGAAAATACCGCTGTTACTAAAAAAATCAGCACTAGCACGAGTCTTGATATGAGCAAAAAACCTCTATCATCAAAATTCTTTTTTGAAAGTTTCATGATGATATCTTTTGTCAATATATTGCTCATCCCTAATGCAATACCCGCACCGGTACCTACTACAGCTATCAACAAAGTGCAAAGCATCATACCCCCAATCAGGGGAGGAATTTTTTTAATTATAAATAAAGGTAAAGCCATACTTGCCTGAATATCAGGATAATTAAGCTTCATATAAAGTCCAACAAAGATACCTGCAATGCCTATAACTGGAATCAATATTCCGGAGATATATGCTGCAATTTTAGCTGTTTTTTCAGTTTTCGCTGAAATAACAGCTGATATATATGCCTGTGTAGTAATGACTCCAAGTATCAAAGATATGCCGGCCCCAATATCCCTTGCGGATCCTCTGGCCAACAGATTGAAAAACCGATCGGAAGGTAAATATACAGAATTCAGAAAAGCATTAATTCCCCCATGGAAATGTATAGCCAAGATACCACAGTAACCTACAAAAATATACAATATAATGGTTTTAAACATTCCTACATAACTCGCTCCCAATGCTCCTCCAAGGAGAACATAAACCATCATAATCATAACTACTACAGTCGTTGATATAAACGGAGAAAGACTTATTACTGCAGTGATAAGCGCAACTCCCGATATAATTTGTGATACTATCGTTATAAAACTTCCCACCGAACTAAGAACGGCAAGTGTAAAACCTGCCTTCTCTCCATATTCCAAACTTATTATCCCGGGAATAGTTATTGCCTTCGCGTTATAAACGGGCTTAATATAGAATACAGCCATCACTATAAGCCCAAGACCTCCGCCTAAAGTGAACCACCAAGCCGAAAATCCATAACTGAATGCCAGTTGAGCAGTCCCTATCGTTGATGCACCGCCTACTAAAGTACCTATCAAAGCTCCCATCACCATAAATAAAGAAGCCCTTCGACCTGCACTGGCGAAATCTGAAGCTGAATTTACCTTTTTGCCTGCATAAATTCCTATAATTATAACAAGAGCTATGATTATAACCGCTCCCATAATATGCTGAAAATTCATAATACAACCTCATAACTGAATAAATATTTTTAAACGTTTATCATACCATGATGCGCTGTGGATCTACCTTATTTAACAGTATATCAAGAATCTCTGCAGATGGTTGATTTGATTCTACAGCACGTGATATATTCATTTGAAATCCTGTATTCTCGGCCACCTCCTTGGGACTAAGCCCCGGAAAGTATTCGGAAAGATAGGCCCTCTTTGTTTTTTCATCAAAACACATGACACACATTTCCGTCACTATAGCTCGCGGTCCTTTATTCTTAGGCAATCCCACACTTTCTCTCCCGTCAGCTCCGTTAATCCATCCCGGACTTGTAATATAATGTATTTTTTCTTGAAAGCGTCTTTTCTCATGTGACATCATAATGACCGTATCACAGTTGGTCGCTATTCCATTTGCACCTCCGCTACCTGTGAAGCGAACTTTGGGATGCATATAATCGCCTATGCATGTTGAATTAAGATTGCCATAGGGATCAATCTCCGCACCCCCTAAAAAGCCGAGATTTATTTTGTTCTTCTTATACGCCGTATTCTGAAAACCGAAATAACGAAATTGTTCTGCCAAAGCAGAGGCCCTATAACATACTCTAAGATCACTTACACTGGTCGGGACTTCTATCGGAGATCCGTCAAATATACCTGATTCAAACAACAATATCACATTAGGCGCATGGCTGTTTTTAGCCAGACTTGCAGCGACCAAAGGCAATCCGGTACCCACTATTACAACATCACCGTCTTTGATTTGCCTAGCCATTACAACTGCCATCATTTGTTTTGGTGTGCAATTGAGTTTTGTCATCATGAACCCCCTATTTTCTCTTCAAGTCCGGAACATATCCAAAACCTTGTTTTACACGCAAAGAAGCTAAATGCGCAGCACTAAATTTATTGAGATATTCACTATGATCTTTTGTTCCGTAAATATATTCATCCAAAAATCTTGCAAAAGCTTCATCATCTGCACTGATTTTATCATATTCTCTTAAAAACATTCCGTCATAATCATAGAAATTGGCACATTGAAACGGATGAGCTCCATAAGGTGCCTCGACTATCGCATCGGGAACCAATTTCGGAAGATCATTGTTCCAAGGATCTCGTTCAAGAAAATCCGGACTTACAATCTGTTCGCAACTTACTATGCAATGCGTAGCTCCCATGGCTATATCTACGTCAACCGCTTTTAATCCTTCTATTCGGCATGTCCCGTCAGCACTTGCATATTGAACATGTATTACAGCAACATCAAGAACCGCAGCAGGCAATAAAAGATATTGATCTCCCTTCCCCGGATTAAACGGATTATCTTGAATAATATATTTTTTATTCGGCAGTTTAGGATTTCTCCGATATTCTTCTTCGGATATACCCTGCTTATAAACCAAATCTGAGCCAAGCATATTCTTCACAGGTATATACGGAAGTCCAAGAGCCGCTGCATGATATTGCATCGGTTGTACATCCAGCGTATAGTCATCATAAAGGATCTCATTTTCCTGAACGGCTTTTTTAAACCTTCTACATACAGGAGTATATCCGGAATTTGCCATATAAGATTCAAGTAATATTTCTACACAACCCGCTCCTATAAGCAGATCTCCGTCCATTGAACCTCCCGAACTCTCAAGTATCAAATTTTTTTTACGCTGACGTATAATTTCATGGGCAACAGCCATCGGTTTTCTGGAAGTTACAAAACCGCCGAAAACAATATGATCACCATCTTTGACATATTCTCGTACAGCATCGCTCATATTCATTTTTTTCCCCGAAGTTTTCATCATACTCTCCTTTTCTCTATATCAAAACCTCCTCTTTACTTAGTCGGGAATATCCGGAAACAAAACCTTTGAGCATAACTTCCGGATATTCCCTTCAGAGTATTCGGTACGCTTAGAAAAAAGCGTACCGAATGTATAAAGAAAATCATAAATCCATCTTATAGTTTTTATCTACAGCCAGGAATTGAACAACTATCGCAACAATTATACCGGCAATAAGCCCTACGGCAGGTCCGGCTATAGCTAAAATTCCTCCGACAATTCCCGCAACACCACGCTCCTGATTGGTATTTACAAGTCCGAAGGCTACATAAAAGCTTCCAAACGCCTGTACCATAAGGGTAAGGGACATGGAAACCGGCAATACAGGTTTTACCAGCATAAGAAGCGGAAGCCACATACAAGCTATAGCTTTGGCTATATCAAAAGTCGCCGCACCTCCGAATATCGAATACATATTCTCCTTCCCCGCTTTATAGCGTTCAGCTATCGACACCATCATTGCGGTCCACAAAGGACCGGACATCGTAACTGTCGGGCAGAAGAAAGCCTGAATCAAGTTTCTAATACCGCAGAGGAAATTCGTTCTATTTGGATTAACGTCTATTACTTCATCTTCCCTTGCCTTGTCGGTTTCTTTAAGAAACTCGGTACCGGCGACTATATCACCAAAAGCAATGAAATATGTTATTAAGGCCATAGGTATCGTTTTAATAATTATCCGAAGCGGAGGAAACCCTATTCCGATAATTGAAAATTTCGGGAAAACATCCGAAATTAAATATTTCGGGAAATTAAACCAACCCCATCCTGTAAATTGAGGAAGTGCAATTTCTTTTACAATAATACCTATTAGAAAAGCCATCAATATGGACGGAACCAAACCGGCCTTTGCCATGAAATTTACAAAAATATTTTTCCCTTTCGTCTTATGCTTCTTTTGCTTAAAGCCGAGCGAGAATAGTGTAAACAACGATATCAACACACCTACACTGAAGGATATCGGATGCTTAAAGAAACCTATTCCTCCTTTCTCCACTGCCAGAAAACCGTATTTACCTATAATCGCTGAAATGCCCGCTCCTATAAGTATTCCCGATTTTACTGAACTCGGCACCCAGGATACAAGCTTTCCTGCCACCCCTGTCAGCCCGAGAACAACGAATAAAAGTCCCAATATCAGTTGCAGTGCAATAAGAGCATGTATACGATCCGGTCCTGCAGGTATCGTACCGAGATAAGCTCCTATCAAAGGTATGGCAGGAGTTATCCATCCTCCTACCATGGGATCTCCAAAAATATTCTGAACGGCGTATAAAATATCATGGACACACACTATTGCAAGGGCGACTTCCCATGATACGCCGAACAAATCTTGAAGATATGACGTGGCGGAAACACAAACTATAAATACTATCATGCCTTGAAACATTTCGGGCAATTCCCATTCAAAATGCACGAACGGAATCCTAAGCTTTAATAAGCCCAACGGAATATAAGGTTGCTCTTGTCCTTCGACCCTTTCGGCCGAACGTAACATCAATTTCATATTTTACCTCCTTTCCAAAATTTTATTAATTTCTGAATTATCAATGAATTACTCCGCCCATATCTCCTCATCGGTCGGAATACTAACATCATTCAATACATAAGCAAGTTTTGTAATATTGACCAAATGATTCCACCAAACATTTCCGGCTATGGAATTGTTCCCCCAACTCCCGCATCCAAGTGTCGCTGTCGGCATAAAACCGTTATCAAACCCTCCTCCAAGACCTGATGATCCGACCATTCCGACACCGACTCTGGAAACCGGCAGGATATTGGCAGCATATTCTATATTGGTCTTATTGGCGGAATGGATTACCACACTGTGCCCGCGACCCTCATTCAACAGATTTTTCAGTGCGATATCAACAGCCTCTTTCCATTCACTATATTTATATAGTGCCAAAATCGGAGCCAGTTTCTCTTTAGCCAAAAATTCATCTTTCCCTGTCTTGGATACCGGTACCAAAAGTATCTTACTTTCCTCTTGGACTTCAAAACCCGAAGCTTTCGCAATTTCAAATGGAGAACTTCCCACAAGATTTTTATTCATCACCCCTCCCGGGAAGAAACCGTTTCTTAATTTCTCCACTTCATCTTCTTTCACAAAGTATGCTCCATTATCTACAAGACCTTTAACGAGTCGATCATACAAGTTTTCGGCACAGATAATACTTTGTTCGCAGGTACAAAGAACTCCGTTATCATAGGTCCTTCCTTTCATAATCTTTGGAACTATCGCATCGATATCGGCATCATCGCCTACCAGACATTGAACATTACCCGGTCCGACGCCAATGGCAGGTTTCCCGCTACTGTATGCCGATTTGACCATTCCCGGTCCACCGGTTGATATCGTTGTATCACAAAATGCCATCAAAGCTTGAGAAACTTCTATTGAAGGATCATCAACAATCTGTATCAAATCCTCGGGTACAGAAATATCTTTCAATGCCAAACGCATGTATTCAACCGTTTTTGAAGTCGTTTTCCGTGTTTTCGGATGAGGACAAATGATAACCGCATTTGCGCCTTTTAAAGCTATCATTGCATTGTGAACAGGAGTCATCGTCGGATTGGTTGCAGGTGTAACTACCCCCAGCACTCCTATGGGTTTAGCAATCTCATATATTTGTTTTTCTCTATCAATATTTATAATCCCCCGACTTTTCACGCCCTTCAGACGCCACCAGGTCATCTTACTCTTCCCTTGATTCTTGACTATCTTATCCTCGTATCTTCCCATACCGGATTCTTCCGCCCCCATCTTAGCCAATTCATCTCCGTGATCGTATATGCTTTTTCCGATAGCCCTCACCGCCTTGTCAACCCGTTCTTGAGAGTAAGTCTCAAATTCGGTCTGTGCCGTTCTTGCACGTCTTATAAGTTCATTTACCATAGAATTAGGATCCAACATTGCTACCTCCTCTTTAAGAAATTGAATGATTACAATACACAGAACCTTCCCGGCCTTTTAGCTTTCAATCATCGGAACACACCTCCTTCTGTTTGCAGATATGTTTACTACTTTATTTATGTTGCAATAATCATGCCATTTATTTAAAATGATCTTAAAATGTAAACACAACAGCAAACCATTGAAAATCCTTATTTTTACACCACCTTCTACAACACTGTTCATTATCCGGCAATTTTTTAAATTGTTTCATTATGACACATGTGTTATAATAGCATTATACGGACGCTGTCTATGTGCCAAAATTGGTCTATAGGAATATCGGCAATAAAAGTGAGACAGGAGGAGAATATGTCAGAATATAAAGAACAAGAGCTTATCAGAAAAGCAAAGCTGAATTTTATCAATAAAAAAGATTTAAACCCTGCAGGAATAAGGACGGAGATACTTAACTCATGGAAACGAACCTTTAACTACGACATCTCTAAAGTCTCTCTTAAAGAAAAACTGCTTTCTGCCGACGAACTCAATGACAGAATAACTCGAAGAAAAGATTTTTATGATATAGCCGTACATATCATCGAAGGTCTTAATGAATTTTCAATCGGTTCAGGTTATATGTCTCTTTTATCTGATGAAGAAGGATATATGCTGCTCTGCCTCGGTAACAAGGAGATCCAAGGAAATGCAAAGAATAATTATCTTATCGAGGGCTGTAACCGCAGCGAATCGAGACTCGGAACCAACGCTATCGGAACTTCGATAATCGCGAAAGAGCCTGTACAAGTCATTGGGGAGGAACATTTTTTCAGCGTCTTTACACAATGGAGTTGTACTGCAGCTCCAATTTTTTATCCGGATGGAAGCATAGCCGGAGTTTTTGGTTTAAGCGGTCCCATCTCAAAAGCAAACCACCTTACGCTTTCTTTTGTCACCGCAACAGCGGAAACGATAACCAGACAACTTAAGTTGAAAAAGATACACGATGATCTCCAAAGAGCCAAAGATAATATAGAACTTATGGGCGAAGTAGCCCCCAGCGGTCTTATACTTCTTGATTCCAATCTCAATATAATACAACTCAACCGTAAAGCCCTCCAATTATTACAAAAAAAAGAGAGCGATGTTATAAATCGCCCTCTGGATTCACTTTTTAGCAAAACAAACCTTGACGGATGGAATGTATATGACGTTTACGGAGAACACGGTATATTCTATAAAACCGGCAAAAAAGCCCATCATTTCACAGCATATTCAAGAAAAACAAAATCCAATGATTACATCATCGTATTTGAACCAAACAACGAACTTCATCAGAGAATCAACCGCCTTGTAGGTTCAGAAGCTCATTTCAGTTTCGATGATATCATCGGAAGTTCCGATTCTATGAGCATGGCCGTTAAACTTGCCAAGGTTGCCTCCAAAACCGACATAAATATCCTCCTTACCGGAGAAAACGGTACCGGCAAAGAATTGTTCGCCCAGTCCATACATAATGCAAGCGAAAGAAAAGAGGGCCCCTTTATAACCATCAACTGCGGAGCCCTTCCAAGAAGCCTTATAGAAAGCGAACTCTTCGGTTATGAAGGCGGAAGTTTTACCGGCTCAAAAAAAGAAGGCAATGTAGGCAAATTCGAGCTCGCGAACGGCGGAACCATTTTTCTTGATGAGATAGGTGAAATGCCTTTCGATGCCCAGGCGGCACTGCTCAGAGTTCTGGAAAATAAGGAAATTGTCCGCATAGGAGCCACAAAAACAATAAAAATAGATGTGCGTATAATTTCAGCGACCAACAAAGATCTACCCGCTATGATACGTGAAGGTGTATTCCGTGAAGACCTATATTACCGCCTCAATGTTTTGGATATACATATACCGGCACTAAGAGACAGAGGTGAGGATATAAAACTTTTGGCTGATTATTTTATAAAAAAATATTCCAAAGGAAATCTTCAACTTTCCGATAAAAGCTATCATCGACTTAAAAATCGTCTTTGGCCCGGCAATGTGCGCGAACTTGAAAATCATATAGAAAAAACCGTGCATTTGATGCAGTCAGGCCTTACAGAAACTGAAATTGAATATCTGACCGATAAACTTAACATCGGTATAGACTTATCCGGTAAAGATAATGTATCCTTAAAATCAGAAGCAGAAAACCCACAAACAAAAATTCAGGAAAACAATTTATCTCTCAAAGACAATGAATGCATATGTATCAAAAAAGCTTTGTCCGCCTCATGTTGGAATGTGCAAGCTGCAGCAAAAAAACTTGGTATAAGTCGAAGAACCATATACAGAAAAATGGAAAAATACAATATAAAACGCAATATATGATGCGAAAAAAATATCGCCACGAAATTAAACCCTTCCTAAGCTTATCAAAATTTTTCTGCTTCTAATTTGATATAGCAATGCCTCCTAGCTCTTTGTATAAAGTTGGTTCTCCACCAGACAAATGAATCGTTTCTACAAAATTTTCAGATATAAACTTATCCAAACTGCAAAAAAATTCCTCCATATATAAACTTTTTATATTCCCTCTTTTATCTCCAACAATACAAAAATTACATTTAAAATTACATCCATAAGTAAGTTTATTCAATACGATTATGATTCAATTGTATCTCCTATATTATTACAAACAGTTTTTCAACTAAAAACTTTTTACTCTATGATTTTTACCAAGATCAATAATAACAATTTAAGTAGTGTAGGTTCTCCTCCCGTTAAGGCAATATACTAACACCCATTTATGCTAATTCACTAACAATTTTCTTTATTACTTCAAATTCCAACTCTCCCGAATTTAAATCACTTGCCATGAAACAATGCATACATTTTTGGTTACAGTATGATGTTATTTCTATCCAGCAAAATTCTGGCTCAACCCTCATATCAATAAAGCCTTCAATATTAGATTCATACGTTGTAGAAGATGGCTTCTATCAGCTCTCTT
>KI259860.1 GCA_000467935.1 Peptostreptococcaceae bacterium oral taxon 113 str. W5053 | reverse complement strand
GCCATTTAGTCCGCTCAGATTCATGGTATTTACCTCCTTTCGCAGCCGCGAAAGCGGGTAGAAATTTCCCTTTCGTAAACCCTCAACAACGCAGAGCTGAAAGCTGCCAAAGAAAAGCGAATATTTTTAGGAAAAAGTTTTTGCAGGCGCAAAAAAACCCGACTGCGCAGGGCAGCCGGGATCGGACATGAAAAGATAGCTATATGGATATAAATTAACGATTCATCTATAAAAGTATGGAAACCCGGAAACAGAATGTAGCTCGAATTTAAGATAGCAAAAAATAAACACGAGGAAACCTCCTTTGATACCGTATTTTCACAAACCATGATTGAATTAGACGATCCACATCTTTATCTATGAAATAAAAACGGCGATTTGCTCTTGATTCTCAAAAAACTCTTCATAAAAATCACAAATTCAATCTTTTATTCATTTCTCAAAATATTGATATCATGCATTCCGGTACTGAGAAGCACACTGCGATTTTCTACAAAATGAAACCCTCCAGCTTTTGCTGCATCAGCAATTTGACCTTTTATTACACCTATCGGCATCCCCTGTAAATTAAACGCCATATAGCCTAAAATCATATCCCACGGTCCGGAATAATCCGCTTCAATTCCTTCATTTAAGCACACAGCTACCCCACCGGGATTTAATGCTTTTTTCAACTTTGCAAAGAAATTTGCACCGCCTGTAATGGCGAATAACATAATGGATGAGCAGAGGATTAAATCATACCCGCTACCAATATCATCGTTTATAAAGTCTCCAGTTTTAACGGAAACGCTATCTTGCATATCGGAAAGCTTTACACTTTCTTCGACAAGCGGCTGCATATCCGGTCTATCAAAAAGAACGCCCGTACGGTTGCTTACATCTTGTATAACTGCAATTCCAAGACAACCTGCACCACAGCCCAGATCCAATATTTTGTGAATAGATTTATACTCAGGAAGGGATCGAAGAATTTCTAACAGTTCATATTGACGTATCCCTGATTGAGCATCACGCATCGCCTCGCCATAAGCTGTAAAATCCATAGACCGCTGTGTCCGTTCCTGCGGTTTAGGACCTTCCTTCACTTGTTGTGCCACGTTTCCAAGGCTCATTCCTTGATTATTACAGAAAAATGCCAGCACACTTCCCATATATGCAGTATTACCCTTGACAAGATATTTTGAGGTTTCCGGCATATTACAAAATGTATCTCCCTTTCGTTTGAGATAACCAAGACTATACAAACCTTTCAAAAGATTGAAGGTGTTGCCTTCATCCCAGTTCATCTTTTTAGATAGCTCTTTTGTGGTAATAGGATTTTCTAAATTAGAAAAGACATCCAATTCAATGGCCCCCTGTATCAGTTGCTGATAAGCGGTGAGATACGGCAGCGCTGTAAGTTGTTCATAAATATTTATTTTGTTAATCATAGTAATTTATCCTTTCTTTATTTATAATTGTTTATGGCATAATTTTTTCATTTTATATTTAGTTTATATTTAGTGAATATCAGTTTTATCGATAAATTGTAGATTGCGGGTTTTCAAGCTCTGCAAAACCGTTCGAGAGTCTCTTTCTTGCAACTTCAATATATGGATGTACAACGGCTTTTGCAGGACATTGATGATAACACTCAGCACATAAAATACAATGCTTAGGGTCATGAACCATTTGTATTGTGTTATCAATATATGCAAACATATTGACAGGACAGGCTGCAACGCATCGTTTACAACCAATGCATTTTTCTGTATTGATTGTAACTTTCTTATATTTTCCATGAATTTTTTCTTGGCTGAAAATGCGGAACATAATGCGTTTCATGAACGGTGCATATGCAAGTTTCTTTATTACATTGACCATAGCTATCTTGTCGTTTACAATCTTTTCTGTTATTTTTGCCGCTTCTGCAAGGATTTGATTTTCAACCTTTCCCGGCAGATTTGGATTGATACGTTTTTTGAAAGTTGCTGTCAAAGTATGCTCTGCAGCAATCTTAATACCCATAATCGGAATATATCCTCTGTCATTAAGCGCCTTACCTATTTCTTCCAGTGCAACACTACTGTGCACTCCCCCATAGGTCACAAGTGGAATTGCAGGAATCTGTTTTTCCTTTTCCCGAGGAAGTGCCCGTATTGTCCTGAGCATATTTTGCTCACAATGTCCGGCATATACCGGTGCACAGGGAATCAACAAATGATGTTCTCCAAGATTATTAACCAGTGTTTTTGTAATTGTGAAGTCCTGAAGATACTTATCGTTTTTTGTGATGTTGATCATATGACAGGAAATTCCATTATCTTCAAGCAGATGCATGAATTTTTGTGCCGCAATGAGTGTATGTCCTGATGGACTAAATACAATAAAAACGGCTTTCATTGCTTATCACTTTCCTTCCGTTTATCATCAAAACAATAATGACCACCATTTCCATACTCCCAACTTCCACCCCCTGCTCCTAATTCAAAATGTAATTTAGCAATCCCAAGATCAATCATCGCAGTTTCCGTTGGATTTGTAATGGAAGCAGTTACCTGTCCATCCTTATATTTGAATACAAATGGGCGTAGATTTCTTGCGGTAGGTGCAAGATAAACAGCATCCATACCTTGCTTAAACCACTCCGGCACAGGTTCTTCTGCTTCTGTTAAAGTTTTCTTAGCTTTATTCTGCCTGTGCATACCATATTCCATCATTCGTTCTTTAAGTGAATGTTTTTTATCTGAATATCCGATTGCTATCACACAGTCTAATGTGTCATTCGCGCTGCACAATGTTGCCGCTGCTTTTTTGTCATAACTGGTTCCTACCCAGCAGGTAGATAGTCTCATTGCGGTCGCTTCGAGAATTATTTTTTCACCAAAACGCCCCACTTTCTCCATACGATTAGGAAGATCTTTGCTTCCAATCATAGCAATGTAGTTCTGAACACCCACAAATAGACCATAGCTTTTTCGAAATCCATTAAAAAGTTCTGCTCCGCTTCCAATGACTAATTTTATATTAAGTCCGGACTCTTTATTATACAAAGCAATGCTATCTTCAAGCTGTTGCACATACTTGGAATCAATCGGTCTATTTGTATACTTTCTGCGGGAGCATCTTTTTTTTATAGCGGAAAGATATTCTTCAATTTTCAT
Source organism: Peptostreptococcaceae bacterium oral taxon 113 str. W5053 (assembly GCA_000467935.1). GTDB lineage: Bacteria > Bacillota > Clostridia > Tissierellales > Peptoniphilaceae > W5053. The sequence continues at coordinate 17,049 of KI259860.1, read as the reverse complement.
TTTTACCTCCTTTCACGCAAAAATCTTGAAAACTTATTTTGCTTAATCTATAATTAGATTAGGTATATCTAACCTATGTTTTATTTTACTTATTCATGTCTTTAACGTCAATGAAAGAACATCATGATTAGCTATTAGCGTAAATTATTTATCAAATGGAGAAAATATGATTTTATGAGCGAGCAATTAGAAAAAATGTACAAGGATATTTTTGCGGACAGGGGGATTATTCCATGTGAACCCGTACCGGGATTTAATCCGAATGGCAAATTTTATAAAATGAATCCGAAACTTGGTAAAGGACACTGTTGGGTATATCAATGCAACCCATACGTGACTATCACCATTATGAATCAGGTTCACTATGAAGATACTTGTTGTGCTTTTGAACAACCGGAATATATTTGTGTAGGTTATTTCTACTCCGTTTCCGGCGAAATACTGACACCTTACCGGCGTTTGACATCCGGAGCAATTCAGGCGTATGTGGGGAAAAAAAGTGAATATCGTATGATACTTCACAAAAAAATTCCTATCAATAGTGTAAGTATTACCTTTATGCCTGAATATTACAAGAAATATTTAAGTGAACAATACCCTGACATTTATGAAAATCCTTCAGAGGCGTTCATGCAGATAGACGGTTGTTCTGATTTTCCTGAACTGGTTACGGTTTTCAATCAGATTAAAAGCTATATGGGAGACGGTATATCTGCAAAACTGTTTTATGAAAGCAAAGTAAATGAAGCACTTTCCATAATTCTTGAAAAAGCAAAGAATCAGAATAGAGAACATATTAGACATAGGTTTTCAATACCCAATGATGATTTGGATGCTGTCGTATCCGTGGCTAATTATATTAACGATCATTATGCTACGGATATTAGGATCGATTTTCTTTCACAAATTGCATGCATGAGTCCAGCTAAGTTAAAATATATATTCAAGGATGTATATCATATGAGTATTCAACAATATATTGTTACACGTCGTATTACACACGCTGAATATCTCCTTAGAGATACAGTGCTTCCGGTATCTCAAATTGCCGAAATGGTCGGTTACAAATATATAAGCAGTCTGTCTGATATGTTTAGACAGCATACAGGAATGAAGCCCACCGAATATAGAGAAAAAATGCAGATGATAGTAAGTGATTGATCATCATGACATTAGCAATCAAGACTATGGACATATATTGTCCAAATAAAAGAGATAAAAATGTGAAGAAACAGACATAAAATATATCGAATACGAATTGAACAAAACTTGTGAAATAAACGTTGCAATTTTGAAAATTGCAGCGTTTTTTCTTTGTGCTCTTTGGCAAAAAGCAACTTTCCGTTGTTGTAGAGATTAAGGGATAAGTGGAATAGCAAGCATAGGAAAGGTGTACCCTTTCCGTGAAAAAATCTCTATTTTCCGCAGTTCCGGCGGTAGAGATTTTACTTGTACCCTCGCAGGCTAAAGCCTGCTGGGGCAGACCCTTGGGAAGTGTCCCAAACCTTCTACGAAAGCAGAAAAGATTGGTTCTATCAAAAGCACATTAAAAAAAGCTATTGAATATATCCAAAATCCTGATAAAACCCATGACAAAATGCTTGTATATTCTTTCGGATGCAGCTATGAAACCGCAGATATTGAATTTGCTTTTACGCTTTCACAGGCGCTTGATAAAGGGAATAATTTAGCTCATCACCTGATACAGTCCTTTGAGCCTGGAGAGGTCAGCTTTGAAAAAGTCCATGAGATCGGAAAGCAGCTTGCAGATTCCGTAACAAAAGGACAATATGAATAATGTTCTTGCGTTTATAAGGTATTCATATTCAATATTGTCCTTGATGATTTCCTTATAGATTTTGTATGCATCTTTCTGTTCCTTTCCTTTCTTTTCCGGGAAAGGATCCTGCTCACTCAAAGGAGAGGGGTCAGGGGAAAGGATAGGAATGGAATCGGTATTTAATCCATCTTTATCTTTTTCTTCTTTTTTTGATAGATCAGTTTTTTGTATATCTTTATTTAATTCCGTTGGATTTTCCGATGTCGGATAGTTCAATACCGGACTTTGCGGCTGCTCATAAATGGTGTAGGCAATGGCTGTCATTTTTCCTTTCTCATCTCTGCCTTGCGCCCTTTCTATATATCCCGCTTTTTCAAGCTCCCAGACTGCTGTACGAATGGCATCAATGCTTTCTTTGTTGATATGGGAAAGCCCTGCAAGGGTATAGTCCCAGTTTTTCGGAAGCGACAGCATTTGAGAAAGCAACCCCTTTGCCTTTAGGGTCAGTTCCTTATTTCGCAGATGGTGATTGCTCGTGACGGTATAGTCGTTGTTTTTCTCTACTCTGAAAACTGCCATAATCTCTGCTCCTTTCGTTTTCTATGTTGTTACGCAGTTAAAGGGCGATTTTGAGGAAAAAGGTATATTCCCTTTACTTTTTTCAAAACCGTCCTCTGAAAGCCTTATATTTCAAGCCTGTATTTGCTCCTACTTCGTAACATGGACATGAAAAAATATGAAAATTTCATGTCCATACATAACCCTATTTAAAATAGACAAGTATAAATTTTTTATTCTTGATGAAACATCTTTTTTTCCATCAAATATCACTGAATTTAAAATTTATAATTAATGTTTCTATGACAAATCCATAAAAACCCCTTTACTGATGTCCAATAAAGGGGTTAATCTTTCCTATATTTTCGTCAACGGGTCTGCCACGCTGGCGAATAGTTTTTTCGTATACGCACAGTGTTTTTCTTTATCAAAGTTTTCCGTTTGAAATACTTCCTGTAATTCTCCATTGTAGAGTACCGCCACACGATCACAAAAATATTGAATAACATTTAAATCGTGTGAAATAAAGATATAGGTTAAGTTGTAAAGATCTTGCAAGTCTTTCAAAAGATTTAAGATGCTGGCTTGGATGGATACATCCAATGCACTGACCCCTTCATCCACCAAAAGAATTTGCGGTTTTAAAATCAGTGCAGCCGCAATAGCTACTCTTTGTCTTTGACCTCCGGAAAGTTCATGAGGCAGATGGTGAATATAGCTTCCCGGTAAACCTACATCTTCCAGGATTTTAAGCACAGCCTCTTCCCGTTCTTTCAATGTGCCGATGTGATGAATATCCAAAGGTTCCTGTAAGGTCCATCCAATCGTTTTCTTCGGATTTAATGAACCGTAGGGATCTTGAAATACAATTTGAATATGTCGGCGCCATTCCTGTCTGCCTTTGAGGTCCAATTCGGAAAATTTTTTATTTTCAAAAAAGATTTCTCCCGATGTCGGGTGAACCAAATCCATAATCATTTTGGCAATGGTAGTTTTCCCGCTTCCGGACTCTCCTACAATCCCTAAACTTTCTCCTTTATAGACTTCCAAACTCACATCGTTGACAGCAAAAAAAGATTTCTTCGATTGAAAAAGTTTTGTTCTGGGTTTTTGATATGCCTTCGTTAAATTTTCCAATCGCAAAATCGTCTTATCCATGATTTTCCTCCCCGAAAAGATGACAATACACTGTACGATTTCCTCTTTCAAAAGGTTTGGGAAAAACTTCAAAACAAATTTTCATCTTTTTCTCACAACGATCACAGAAGGGACAGCCTGTAAAATTACGTTCCGCCAAGGGCGGTAAAGTACCTGGAATATTATATAAACGCTTCCCTCTCATTTTATAGCTGGGAATCGCTCGTAATAATCCAAAAGTATAAGGGTGGCAGGGGTGACTTAATAATTCATCCGCCGACCCGATTTCTACAATTCTTCCCGCATACATGACGATAACGCGGTGACAAATGGAGGCGACCACTTCCAAATCATGGGAGATAAAGATAACACTTCCTTCGTATGCCTCTTTCATTCGATTAAACAATCGTAAAATCTGAGCCTGAATGGTGGCATCCAAAGCCGTCGTCGGCTCATCGGCAATAAGCATTTTCGGATTGGCGATTAATGCCATGGCGATCATAATTCTTTGGCGCATCCCTCCGGAAAGCTCATGAGGATAGCTGTTATACAGCTCCTCCACATCTCTTAAGCCCACATCTTCCATCATTTTTAAAGTAATTTCTTTTTGATTTTTCTCTTTTGCCAATCCGTGCACCCAAAGGACTTCCTGAATCTGACGACCTACGCTCATCAGCGGATTTAATGCAGTCATCGGCTCTTGAAAAATCATGGATATCTCTTTCCCGCGAATTTTACTCCACTCATCCTCTGTCTGATGCAATAATTCTTTCCCTCTTAATTTTACGGAACCGGACAAAATTTTGGCTTTTGGGTGTTGAATCCCCACAAGAGTTTGAGCCGTAATACTTTTTCCGCAACCGGATTCTCCGACAATCCCCAAAACTTCTTTTTCTCCCAAGGTAAAAGAAATGTCATTCACCGCACAATAGTCTTTATTTCCCTCGGAAAATGCAACTCTCAGATGATTGACTTCAAGGAGTTCCATCATTCTCTACCTCCCTGTATATTTCACACGCAAATCTCTTAAACCATCGGCGACCAATGTAAAACCGAATACCAAAAGAGAAATCGTGATTCCCGTAGAAAGAATATACCACGGTGCATCTTGATAGAAACTTTGCGCTTCTTTAAGCATCCTGCCCCAGGAAGGATCCGGAGGTACAATGCCCAGTCCCAAATAACTCAAACCCGCCTCGGACAAAATCACTGTGGATAGGGATAATGTCACGGAAACAATAATCTGCTGACTGATATTTGGAAGGATATGATGCCTGATAATATGAAGGGTTCCTGCTCCTCGTGCAATCGCCGCTTTCACATAATCCATTTTTTTTATCTGCAAAAATCCGCCTCGAACCACTCGGGAAAAATATGGAACTCCCATAAATGCCAAAGCGATAATTGTATTTCTTCTGCCCGGCCCGAAAACGGTAACCAACATAATTGCAAATAAAATTCCCGGAAAAGACATCATCGCATCCACCACACGCATCAGCATATCATCCCATACTCCACCGTAATATCCGCTGATGCTACCGATAATCAAGCCGAACATCAAAGCCAGACCTACGGAAGCAAAGGACATTAAAAAGGCGGTTTGCGAGCCTGTCATTATTCTGGATAAAATATCCCTGCCGAAATTATCCGTTCCCAAAAGGTGAGCTGCAGACGGTCCTTGTAAACGTTCCGCTGAAACTCCATCATTAGGCGGATAAGGGGTATAAAAAAAGCTCAGTACCATAACCGCAAGAAAAAACAGGATGATGATACGACCAATTTTATATGAAGTTTTTCGTACATGCATCTTTTCACTCTCCTATTTGAATTCTCGGATCAATAACCTGATACAAAACATCCACCGCAAAGTTAATCAAAATAACCATGGTAGCGATAAAAAAGACCAACGATTGAATTAACGGGAAATCCCTACTGCTGACCGACTGTACCATCAAGCTGCCAAGCCCCGGCAAAGCAAAAACATTTTCAATAACAATGGAACCTCCGATACTGGAAGTCATAATGATTCCTAAAATCGTCAAAACCGGAATCAACGCATTTCTAAGAACATGTCTAAAAAGCCATTGGTGCGTTTTTAAACCCTTTATTCGTGCCGTCCGAACATATTCCTGTCTAATCTGATCCAACAAGGTTGAACGTAAATATCGCACTACAATAGCAATATTGGAAACAGAAATAGCCAACGCCGGCAAAAAATATCGGTACATTTTTTGTAAAAAATTGACGCCGGAAAGATTAAATCCAAACGTTGGAAACCAACCTAATTTCACTCCAAAAATATGAATCAAAATAAACCCCATCCAAAATGCGGGAATGGATACCCCCAATTGAGTCAGTGTAGATGCAAACACGGAATACCACTTTCCATCCTTTGCCGCAATCCACAATCCCAAAGGCACCCCGATACATATGGTCAGAGCCAAAGAATATAAAGTCAAAAATAAAGTGACGGGAAAACGTGTCTTTAAAAGATTCGCCACCGGCATCTTGTATTTAATACTTCTTCCCATCTCTCCACGTAAAATACCGCTTATCCAATCCAGATAGCGGTCCATAATCGGTTTATTCAAGCCAAGTTCCTCTTCCAAGACTTTTATTTGGTTTTCATCCGCCTCCACACCTAAAATAATTTGGGCCGGGTTTCCCGGCAGAATCTGAAATACAAACAGAATCATGAGGGAAACCAGAACCAATGTAATTAGAGTGGTGAGGACTTTACGTAAAATATATTGCACGAGTCCCTGCCTGCCTTAATTTATTTTGTATAGTGTACATCTTCCATGTTCATTTTTTGAATTAAATAAAGCTTTAATCCTTCCAATCCCGGACGAACGGCAATAATACGATCCGGATCTTGAATAAATACGCTGCCTGCATCCTTAACAATCACAGCCTGTGCTTCTTTATAGATTTTCACTCTTTCTTCAATATCGGTTGTCTGTAAACCTTTCTTCAACAATTCATCATATTGGGCACTGGAATAATTGGTAAAGTTTTTCGGATAATCGGAAGCATAACGGAACATTAATTCCGCCGGATCTAATTTTCCGTCATATCCAATTATCGTTGCCTGATAGTCTCGATTCATATGTACCCTATCCAACCAAGTGGAAAATTCAATCGGGTCGATGATGACATTAATCCCTACTTTAGACAACTGGTTTGCAATCACTTGAGCCGTATCCATATGGAATTGATAGTCGGAAGGGACGGTCAATTTCAAATCAAATCCGTTTTCATATCCGGCTTCCTTTAGCAAGGCTTTTGCTCTATCCAAGTCCAACGGATACTCATTGTCCAATTCCGTATTATAATACGTCTTCATCACCGGACAAAGATTGGAAGAAATTTTGGTTGCTCTTCCCTCTGCAACGGAAGCGATAATTTCATCTCTGTCTACTGCAAAATTGATAGCTTTACGAACACGCACATCATCCAAGGGCTTGACCTTGTTGTTTAAACCCATAAATTGAGCAAGGTTTTGAGGTCCGGAAATAATCGTAGCATCTTTTTCCAATTGTTTTGCAACTTGGGGTGTGATTCTCGGTAAAATATCCACTTCACCGGCTTTCATTGCAGCAACTTTCGTCTGTTCGTCTGCAATGCGAATCCATATGATACCCGGAATTTGAGGAACTTTATCCTTTAAATAATACTCCTCATTTCTTTCCATCACGATTTGTTCTCCAACACTTCTGGATACAAATTTAAATGGACCTGCACCGATGGGATGGGTTTCATGTTCTTCATATCCTTTGGGAAGAATGGCAACTTTCAACAGGGTAAGAAAAGCTGCATTCTTTTCTTTTAAAACAACCTTCACTTCGTAATCGGAAACTTTTTCCATCGTAGCGATTCCCTTGTATTTGGAATTCATCGCCTCTCCTCCGGTTACTCCGCCTAACTTGTCCAAAGAATACATCACATCATCTGCGGTAAAATCCGCTCCGTTGTGGAATTTAACGCCCTCTTGCAAATGAAAAGTATACGTCAATCCGTCCTCGGAGATTTCCCATGATTTCGCTAAATTGGGAATCACCTCTCCGTTTTCATCCACATCAACCAAACCGTCAAACATATTGTCCAAAATTGTAGCCGTATCCGCTGCTGCAGATTTATAAGGATATAAACTGTCAATTTCTGTATCCATAGCTACCCGAACCATCTCTCCGCTCTTCGCCGTCTCCGGAGCGGTTGCATCATTTGTTGTCCCGCTTCCGCCGCCGCAAGCCGCTAAAGCGAAAACCAGCAACAAACTTAACCATACTTTTTTGTTCATTACATTCTCCTTTTTTTGGATTTTTCAACGTAAAACTCCCTGTGTTTTTCGTTGAAATAAGGTATGCCGTTTAACCTTAGGGGTAGTATACCCCCGATACTCCTTATCGTCAAGCAAACGTTTTTTCCCGATCGTGCAATCAAATTCAACTTTTATCCCCGGCTTTTATGCACACCGTCTAATTTATGGTAAAATACCTATTGAACAAGAAAGGAAGTGATCTATCATGCAACAAATGATGAAACGTCATGAGGTTCCCCTGGAACTGACATGGAAAATTGAAGATCTTTTTAAAACTGAAGAAGACTTCCAAAAAAGCTCTGAAGAAGTCTTCCTTTTGGCACAACAATTTGAGAACGACTACAAGGGACAATTAACCCAAGCGGATACTCTCTTAAAGGCTATCCAAGAATATGAACAAATCCTATTGAAAAAAAGTCATATTGATGAATACGCTTTTTTGGATTTCTCCGTGGACATGAGCGATGCCAATCGTGCATCCCGTGCCGGCAAAACGGAAATTTTAGACAGTAAAATCAATACCATTCTAAGTTTTTTCCACAGTGAACTCATTCATGCACCTCAAGAACTTTTGGAAGAAGCTTTAGAAAAGACTCCAATTTATAAAACTTTTTTAAAAGATATTTTAAGAGAAAAGCCCCACGCTCTTTCCCCGGAAACGGAGAAAGCCCTAACCGCTCTTTTCAACACGACGGAAAGTTTCCACGGCATCTATTCTCAAGCACTTCATGCAGACCTTAACTATGCTCCTTTGACTCTTGAAGGCAAAGAAATCCCCATGAGCTTTGTCAAATTCGAAAACGAATACCAAATTCACCCGGACACCAAGCTGCGTCGTGAATCTTTCGAAGCCTTCTCCAAGGAACTTAGAAAATATGAAAACACCGTAGCCGCCATCTATAATGCTCAAGTGCAAAAAGAAAAAACGATGACTACCCTCCGCGGTTTCGATAGCGTCTTCGACTATCTATTATTCCAACAAAAAGTGGATCCGTCGATGTACCATCGTCAAATCGATATCATTATGAAAGAACTGGCTCCCATTATGCGCAAATATGCCAAACTGATTCAAAAAACCTACGGTTTGGAAGAAATGACTTTTGCGGATTTGAAAGCGCCCTTGGACCCGGAATACGCTCCAAAAATCACCATTGAAGGAGCGCAACAATATGTAGAAGGCGCCCTAAGCGTTATGGGCGAAGAATATATGAGTTATGTTCGCCCCTACTTCAAAGATCGCTGGGTGGACTATGCTCAAAATGCGGGAAAAACCTCCGGCGGATTTTGCGCCTCACCCTACCGCATCCATCCCTTTATCCTTTTATCCTGGACGGGAGAACTAAGCGAAGTCTTTACCCTTGTCCATGAACTGGGACATGGTGCACACTTCGGTTTGGCACAACAAGAACAAAGTTTCTTCAATCAGGATATCAGCATGTACTTGGTAGAAGCTCCTTCCACCTGTAATGAAATGCTTTTATCCAATTATTTGATGAAACAAAAAGACGACCCCCGCTTCCGTCGTTGGGTCTTAGCCTCCATGATTGAAAACACCTATTATCACAACTTTGTCACCCACCTTTTAGAAGCTCACTTTCAACGAAAAGTTTATGAATTGGTCGACAAAGGCGAAGTCTTGGGTGCAGAGACGCTCAATCAATTGAAACGTGAAACCTTGGAAGAATTCTGGGGAGATGCCGTAAAAATCAACGACGGAGCGGAACTCACATGGATGCGCCAATCCCACTATTATATGGGACTGTATAGCTACACCTATTCCGCAGGATTGACCTTATCCACCGTCATCAGTCAAGCCATCCTCCACGAAGGACAACCTGCCGTCGATCGTTGGATAAGCTTTTTAAAAGCCGGCGGTACAAAAGAAATCCTCGACATGGCAAAATTAGCGGGAATCGATATCTCCACAGACAAACCCTTAAAAGAAACCATCGCCTTTATCGGCTCCTTGGTAGACCAAGTCATCCAACTTTCTCAAAAACTCTAAACACAACAACCGGAGTAAAATTTACTCCGGTTGTTTTATACTTCTAAATCTATAAAAATACCTTTCTTATCCTTCATTCGATAAAGGGGATTTCCTCTTCACTTACTGATTTTTCAATTTTGATACATCATATTTTTCATGTTGAATCCATACACAGAGCTACCATGTGATATCATTCTTCAATGAGACTGATTTTATAAATCTCCCCCAATTCTATAGGATAAGACATCTCAGCTGCACTATTTTTTATTGAGCCGTCAAACCAAACCTGAACTGTCCTGCCTGTTAAATTGTTTATCTCTTCTTCTTTTTTCTTCTTATCCTCCATGTTCAACTTTTCAATAGGCAAAGAAATAGGCTTTATTTCTTCCATTTGCTTATTTTGAAAAATCCATTTAAAATTATCCGGAATATCTGTCACTCTAACCAATAATCTATCCTCTGAAGTTTCCGTTATTTTCGCTTTGAAGTTCGCTACACAACTTGGTATCTGCCAACTGGATATGGCTAAATTTTGAAAAACTACCCATCGACCGTCAATGTTTACATTGATATGATGAGCATCCCCCAGCTGATATTCATATCCTTTCCCAAAATTGGATTCATTATCTTTTTCAGGTGATTGGGAAGGCTCTACAGAACTTGTGATTTCCCCGTCTGCCGTACCGCATGTCACAGCACTGTTAACATATCCCATATCTATATATAGCTGTCCATGAACCTTAACCAGTTTTGCCTTTTCATCACTGCCGACAGGATAAACCACATTGCTATCCGAAGCTTTATCCTCGTCTTTCACGGTGTCCTTACAAGCTGTCAGCACCAATATCATGATAAAAATAACTGCAATGCTGTAAATACACTTTTTCATAGATGATTAACCTCCCCTCTGAATTTTTATCCTTTTCAACATTATACCCTTTTTTCACGGAGTTTATAAAACTCCAACTCCTGTTTCTTTTCCTGTATTCATTCTTTATTTTCTTGTAGCAATTTTTCTATACAACTTCTGATCGTTTCACTTCAATCCTTATTTCTAAAATTTGAGAATGGAACCTTTTTAAAAAAATGGTTCTTTCCGATTCCCCTCTGAATAAATTTAAGATCTTGTTTTCTCCTAAATATTCTTTCCAATACTTCTTTGCATTCTCAAATAAAATAAATCTTTGCGGGATGCCCCTTATAAAAATCTCCTTGTTTTTCTTTAATTTGGTATAGGACTCACAAGTAAAAAACACAGGAAACCACACGCTAAAAATTCTTTATGTCAAGATTTACAAGCGATTACAATATCCTCATCAAGAACTTGCTTCTAAAGCTAATGATGTAAATGTTCATGGAACTCAAGTAAAAATTGGCATATGTTGGGACGACTTACTCTAAATATGCAAATAAAAACGCAACACTCCCAGGATTAGGATGTGAACCGGATAAAAAAGGTAGTTTAACCACTTGTGTTGCCTGCCTCTTTTTCCATTATATGTTATGGTCATAGCAAATCCCAGAAAATAGTAGAGTTGTTTTATAATGAATAAATAGCCCAGAATAATGGATAGATAGCCCAGACCTGCGCCAAGGATTGGTTTGTCATAGAAAATATAAAAAAGATAAGCAACAATGATAGCATGATAACCATAATCAAGGCTTAGTTTCATGGCAAAAAAACAAAAATTGCTGCAATCACAACGGATGCAGCATACCAAAAAGTTTTGTTGGCAATCTTTTCTTTGAGACTGTCAATTACCCAAATTGTCATAAGACATAGAGCCAGTGTAAACATCATGTTGTTCCTATGGAGAAAAGAAAGTCCTTGAAGTAAACATATCAAATGGAATTTCTGATATGACTCCAAATATCAAAAGAGTAATCAGATATTTTTTCCTATTGCTCGTCTTAAAGAATCCTTCTACGATAAAAAAGATAAAAATAGGAAAGGCAATTCTCCCGAAAATCGAAAATATATTAGATAAATGTAATAAAAATCCATCACCATTAATTCTAGGTGCTATTAATAGCTTGTTTACATGATCGATTAGCATGGATATAAATGCTAAATATCTTAGTTGCGCTCAATTAAAGACTTAAAACTTTGTTAATTTTTCTTGCATAAATCGTTTATCGATTTCCATAGTTTTTCTCTCTCCCTTAAAATACGTTTCATCCGTTTATACCATATTTTTAAAATTTAATCCAATCGTTTTTCTTGGTTAATTTTCTTCCAGTACCGGCTTCTTAAAACAATTTGTGTTCGTGTTTTTAATTAAATCATAGTATGCCATAATTAGGCATGACAGCGGGGGTGAATTTGTTTTTCTTGAGAACGATCGCATAGGCTGAAGATTCTGTTGGAAGAATGGCTGAAAACTCGAAAGAATTACTGACATTTTTATCCATACCGGTTGTAGTTCTGACTTTGATTGTAAATATCTTTATCAACATTCGGATTTGTTGAAAAATTTTTGTAACGGATATGTAACAAAAATACAAGAAAACTATACCGCTGAAAATAAGGACCGGAACAGACTGCATAGCAATATCGCAAAAGAACTAATGAATATACAGCTTATCCTTATCAAAATAATAACACTTCACATCAAACTGCCTATATGTTCAATAAAACCACAAGCTGACGGCAGTCACATACACAAAATAGCTGTAAACCATTGCAATCAACGGAAAAATTTATGTCATCCCGCTAAACACAATCCCCTCTCTCCCTATAAATAAAAACCTACAATGCTGTCTTCCTCCATAAGAAAAGGAAAACTACAGGAAATAAAGCTATATACAACATCAATATTATAAAAAATAATTTTTACCTTTTTCATCACTTGATCTTTTTTATTTTCAGGCATGCATTACAACCGCCTCGCCTTTTTCCTCCGGAAAAAGTGAGCAGAGCTCATTGATAAAGATATCCAAATCACATAAATCACAACTTTTCAAAGTAATATTGCTTTTATCTCTGCACTCAAAGATATATCCAAAGTATTTTCCCTTTACAAAATAGGAATTGATAAGCAAAGGCTCTATAGCATACAGCTCATGAAAAAATACAATTTTCTCTTTTTTGGCCTTTCTCAAAACGATGCCATGTTCAAACAGATCAATCTGCGCCCATAAATCGAATACCCAAAGAATTATCCGGTTAGCCCTTGCTTTTGATGTGAAAATATGCCTGCCAAGCTCTCTCGTCTTCGGTATTTCTTTTACCCCCATCACAAAAAGGATGGCTTTTAATTGATACTTCGGTCCAACAGGCGGATTAACCATCTTCTTGAAAACAAAAATTCCAGCCACCGCCAAGATTGTCAAATAAATAAATTTATCCATTCCTACCACTCCCACTTGATATGTCCATTATTGAATTTTCTCTGAAGTCAAATACACTTTTCTCATAAGTATCGATAATTCTCGGTACGCCCCTTTCTGAACGTTTACTAATATGAAGTTGTAAAAACATTTCTGATAATGCCCCAACCAGCACCGGATGGATTATTCAACTCCAAAGGCGCCGATAAAAATATCTTCGTTTTTATATACAGAATTACCGCTTTGGTCAAGAATTTCGATAAACTCATTCTTGAGTTGAATTCCATTGCATTCTTTCGTTTCTGATTTAAAAATGACAGTATATTTTTCTTTAAGAGCAATACCTGAAGCCGAATAATACCGATGTCCTGCAATAATGTTGATAATCCAGCTTTCGGCTTTCTCGGCTTCCTGCAGGATGATTTCCCTTTCTTCATCTACAGAAAGAACATTCCTCTACCCATCTTCACGACTTAATGCTCAAGAAACATCCATAGCTTTCCTTTTCTCTCTATAATTTCAAATTTATCAATTGCCATCTCCACAAAATATAGAATCGGTTTTACCCAAGTCTCTTCCATATTTATTCTTTTTGTTTTTTTCTTGCCTGCTCCGGTTTGTTTCTATACGAATCTCTTTTATTATATCACCTTCTTATGCTATTACTCAGCATTTCCTATGAGTAATGTGTCTCTTTGCAGAATTATAACAAAAAAATCTGCTGACTCCATGAGCCGGCAGATATCATTTTGCTTAACAGTGTATCCTTAATTTTATAATATTCGGTTCTGACAATATGTTGATAAAACTATAGAACTCGTTTCTTTTACTCAAAGCGATAAGCCAAATTGTTCGGTATCTATCCATTCCATTGAAAGAATGGACCAAAAATCTTCTGCAAGTCCGTACAATATATAGTCATAGGGAAGCCAGCCATAACCCTCTTGCCCCCAAGTTCTTCCCCATGAATTTCGTATCATCAAAGCTCCCTTTGTCTCCTCATTACTCTTTGTGTTAAGAATAACCTTATCGTCATCATAGCCCACAGCCATCACGGCGTGTCCCCATTCCGCCTGTTCACTTTTACAAGGATAAGGAATCGAACCGGGGTCATCCGAACTCTCAAAAGATGGAAATCCGAAGAATCCGAACACAGATGGAATGCCCGCCGCTAAATATGTCTTTACGTTTCTTAGAACATCTTTTTTCGATGTTTTTTTACCCATCGGGTCATGACAGAAATAGTTAATAGCAGCATAATGAGTCGCAAGAGAATAAAGAAAAGCATCGGGTTCACTGTCCCAACCCGGATTGACGCTTTCTCCATCCAGTGTGTAGGGAAAATATTTCTCATCAGGGACCCCGAATAATACGAGAGCACCCATTGCCGAACGGAGCCAAGCTCCTGAATCCCCGGTTGAGAGCATGAGCTTCCTCGCTGTTTTATACACGAATAATCTGGAACCTTCAATATGGGTTCCATATGCTCTTTTTTGAAAGTATTCCACCATGCCGACAACGGCGTTTGCTGTACAAGAACCCAAACTAAGCTGGTCTTCCACAGGAGAACACCATTCCCTAAGATCAACACGACCGGGGAGGCTGCTTTCGATTTCCGTTTTGTTCAATCCGTTGATACCCAGTTTCATAGAAAGCTTGGAAATAACAGGATGTTCATTTGAGTAGTCTCTCATATCCGGAAGAGGAGGCAACCAACCCGTAGTCAGTGGTTCGCCGGCCTTATCTCCCTTCATAAATCTTCTTTGTCTAAAAAATACTTTCATAATATAATGACCTCCTTTTTACAGCTTGATATGTTCCGGTGCTTTAATGACCATACCTGCCGATTCAATATTCGCAATGGGATCACATTGTGATAAGTCACCAAAGTCCAAGCCTGTAATTTCCTCTATGCGAGCGACAGGAACCTGATAGGTTTTGTATTCTCCATAGGCAAACTCGAGGTTTACAATCATGTTTTTCTGTGTTTGAAGGTAGGCAGTAGCAGACATCTTTCCATCGTCCTTAATCATGACTACAACTTTCCAAAATTCCGCAGGTATCTTAAATTTTCCCCGGTAGATCATATCGTCACTTCGAAATACCGGACCGGTGAAAACAGAGACCTTCAAGTTATGATTTTGTGCATTTTGTAAAAGATAATTTTCTAAATCGAGCCACGTCTTTTGATTTAAGTTCTTGTGTTGAGGCGAGCTGTTTGTAAAATGAAAAGTGTCACTATTTGCCTGCATAGCCTGATCTCCCCAAACCGGATCTAATCTTCTTACCAAGTGACCACGATCCAAATCATTTTTAGCGTATAGTTCATCTCCATACTGGGCATCTTTAGGAATCCTCGGATCAAAGTTCCAACTATCTCCACTCCTTTTGATATTTTTAGCTTGGCTTCCGTCTATATTTACAGCAGTGAAATAAGCAAGGCAACGCGAACGACACATCACAATTGAAAAATGTGTATAGTCCAGAACATAGCTCCCATTATCCATGTAAGAGACATCCTTCTTCATCTCGTCAGAGAGTTGTGGAAGGTCAACCTTGTGCTCTAAGCCAAGAAAAGTGCTGTCGTATCCCACATCTCTTTGGAAAGGAGTGGATTGCGTAGAATTCGGCTCGCTACCGATATCCAAATTTGGAAAAATTTCTCGAATGAACACCTTTTCTTCTGCAGTGAAAGCGTTGAATTTCTTTGCAAAATAATTTGAAATAGAACTGATGCGGATTCCCTCATTTGCGATCCATGCATTCTTTTTATTCGGATTGGGCACTCCCGAATGATGAAGTGCGACAACAATCCATTGATCATTAAATACCGGAGATCCTGAGGAGCCGGGTTCAGTGTCGGTTAGATAGTGGATGAAGTCATCAAAAATGGATCTGACCTTATTTTCACGGATAGTGACTGCCTTCGGTCCTCCGTTTGGATGTTGAATAATGGAAACATATTCTCCCTCGAGAATTTTCCCCTCTTCGGAAATGAGATGAAGATGTCCAAAATCTTTAGGGCGTTTCTCGCTTGAAGGATTATCTTTAAGTGCAACCAACGTGAAATCAAGTTCTTCGTCTGTAACAAAAAACTGTTCAGGGTTTAGGCGAAAAGAGCATGTAGGACAAGGCATAAAGTTTACATCATCTTGATAATTAAACTCGGCAATGGAATGTAGAGCAGTTCCCATGCTATCAATCACGTGATTATTCGTCATCAGTACATTTTCTGAAACTAAAAATCCGGTTCCCGAACCAATAAAACTCCCCTTGTCATTGCGAATCTGAATGCGACAGATAGAGTTTCCGGAATTGGTTCCCATCTGCAAGTAGGAAATCGGGAAGAGATCACTTTTCCCCATAATCCGCTCTAGGGCAATTGAATCATATTCATTAAGCAACTTTCTTCTTGATTTCAACATATCATTTTTAATATCCGTTTTTTCAAGAATAGAATCCCTTCCGGAACCATTTTCAATGAAACGTTTCAAAGCTTGCTTCTGAATCTGAGCCTGTTTTGTCTCAAATCTTTCTTTCGAAATTTCCTTTTCTTCAATAATGCCGCGCAACATAAAATCACTCCTTTCTTTTATGAACATTATGAAAAGATAAAACAAACTTTTTATAATTAAATCGCTTTCACTTTGCTACTTGATATACCCATTGATATTTTTTGCATAAATGGCGTAAAGCCAAGGCTTTTATTATTGAATGTAGCCTTATTCCCCGTTTTATATCTGCCGTGCCATATTTTTATCTATATAATAGACTTTATATTATAATATTTACCCATTTTTTTCTATGTTTATTAGTAAAACTTGATACTAATGGCATCAAAAAAAGAGGGTATCCTTTTTGATACACTCTCTACATTGTTATAACTACATATCGTTCTTCACACTATTTGGTGTTAGAATAAAAATAGATCAAATG
>KI259859.1:18651-19968 GCA_000467935.1 Peptostreptococcaceae bacterium oral taxon 113 str. W5053 | reverse complement strand
TTTGTCACATATGTTTGACAATCCTAGAGATTGTAACGAAACGTTTTTAGGTGCATACATAATCCAGATTCTATCATTTGAAACCGTTCGTTCCCAATCACTCGGTATATTTTGAATTCTAATCTTATCCCTCTCCGTTATATCCTCCAAACAGTCTTTAAAATAATTAGACTTACTATATATATATCTTAAATACTTATCCATCAAATTACTTTCCTCTTTTAATCATTATAAAACAAAGAAGCACCACCAAAAGAATCAGAACAGATTTAATCACATATTTCATATATACATTCAAGGAGAACAGAGAAACCAGGAGTTCATACAATAATCCGACGATAAATATCCCTGCAATAAACAATAGGATCAATAATAACCCTTTAATCAGAACTGCTTCCCCTTTCGGATTTTTTCCGACTAAATTATAGATAAAGTAAATACAGATTATGACAAAGGCACAAAGTATAATTAGGTTAATTTTAAGATCGGAAAAAATAGGAAACTTTTGTCTTATGTTATCAAGCATAATGCAATCCCCCCCTCTTATTTTTTTCATTTTTAAACATTATATTCCATTTTTTTGTTTTTACAACTCTCATTATAATTATTTAATATTTTATTAGGTTAAAAAAATTAAGTTCTTATTCATTATAATCCTATAAAGTATACTTAAAATTTATCTAATGCTATTTAAAATACCGTTCTTATACCTTTGAGGATTCAAAACTTTCATAACAACTACACCTCCTCTAATACATTTTAATCAAGAATATCTTGACTAATTAAGACACTTACAACGGTTACAAGAATATGTCCCTTTGTCGTCTAAATCGAACACCTTATACATACTCTCAAATTTGTAGCTATCGCATTTGCCACTTTTAATGATAGGGGTTCAGATTCTCCATTTTTCTCTATAAGACTTATATATTGTCTTGTGATATTTATGCCCTCAACAAGTTTATCTAGTGTAATTCTTTTTTCTTTATCTAACCTCTTTAATTCTGTTCTTCATTAATTAGCATATCCTAACTATACTTTTACAATAGCACTACATTTAATATTTTGCAAGTATTTTTTGCATTTTTTGTCTTTTACATTTTTTGTCAACACTTTCTATGTTTTTACAATATTTGTTAGGTGATAATACATATGTGAAAAAAATAAAAAAATAGAAAGCCATCCGGTAAAATAAGTTTAACGACAAACCAAAATTATCAGAGAAAAAGGCATTTTACGAAAACAAGTATATACAGAAGAAATGAAATTTCGCCAGAAGGTAGTTTTGAATATGCAATAAACCATAACAATAATGCC
>KI259859.1:0-18551 GCA_000467935.1 Peptostreptococcaceae bacterium oral taxon 113 str. W5053 | reverse complement strand
GCAAGAAGATATGATTTGGACTATAGTCAAGTAAATGGACACGTTTTATAGAGAAAAAGTTCTGAGAACAGTCACTCAGTGCTGTTCCCGGTAGAGATTTTCCTTTTCGTTTGGTGTCAGCATACCTAATGATCCATGTGGTCTTTTAGCGTTGTAGAATCCCTCAATGTACTCGAAGATAGCTAACTGTAATTCTTGAAGGGAATGGTACGTTCTGCGGTTTACTTCTTCTTTTTTAAGATATTTGAAAAAGCATTCGCAACAGGCGTTATCGTAAGGATACCCTTTTTTAGAGAAGGATTGCACAACATTTAGAGAATCCGGTAACTGCCGAAATGCAAAAGCGGTGTACTGGGCTCCCCGATCAGAATGAAACATGAATCCACAGGGAGCGTTTCTCTTGTAATAAGCTTTTTTGAATGTAGTCATAACAAGATCAACAGCAGACTTTCCTGATACGGTCCAGGATATGACTTTACGGGAGAACAGATCCATTACAATGCAGAGATAATACCATTTTCCTGAGACTTTGATGTATGTGAAATCACTTACCCGGACAAGATTAGGAGACTTCTGGTTGAAGTCCTGCTCTAAAGGATTCTTGCACTCGCCATTATCGTTGTGCTTGTGAGACTTAAATGGTTTATCGGTAGACATTTTAGGCAGTTGCAGGTTCTTCATCAGACGGTACATTCGACCAACACTGATGTGAATGCCATAATCACGTGCAAGGACAAAGGGAATCTTGTAAGCCCCCAACTGTTTTTTGTAATCAGAATAAATCTGCAGAATCTTTTTAGCAATCTCCTGATTTTCTTTTATACGAGGGGCAGGAATCGTGGAGAAGTGCTTATAGTAGGTGCTGCGGTTTACTCTAAGAACTCTGCAAAGAGTTTTAATATCATGCTGGAAACGGAGCTTATGAACAGCGTTTAGTCGTTATCTGAGTGTGGCGTGAAGAGAACAATCGCTTTTTTTAAGATAATATTTTCCTCTTCAAGTAGAGCATTTCTTTTTTGTAAATCTTTAATCTGTTTAGCAGTCATAATATCGCCGTTCTCTGTTTTAATTTCAGAATAAAGGCGAATCCACTTTCCAAGAGCAGAGAGAGAAACTCCATATTCTTTGGAAAGAGCGGTTTGAGTTTTGCCGTTATTGTACAAGGCGACCAAAGATTTTTTAAAATCTTCATCATAACGTTGAGTATTCGACATGTAAACACCTCCTTTTTTGTGTCTGATTTAATAATGCAACAAGTTGCTTTTTGTGTCTACTTATTTAGTATAGCTCCAATCCTGTACGGGAGAAAAATATTCACTAGTGAGAACGACCTGAAAAAGCATGTTCAAAAACATGAAACCCGATACAACAAGACGGCAAAGACAAGCCTCAATTTCAAAAGCCCTAATGAAATAGTATCAGAGTATTTTTTTAGTGTAACATATGTCTTGACAGTTAAGAATTTTTTTACGTTCACAACTCCGTGCAGAGTTGCGTTTTTTTGATTTTTAAGTTATAGTAATTTTTATATCTTCTAATTTTTCTATCTTTATTTCTTTGATTTTTTATCCCCGTTTAATCAAAAAAACTATAATATCGAACATATATGGTCTATCCTCAAAAAACAGTTTTAAATAATTCTGTATATGCAACCATAAACTAATCTTCTCTAATCCCTTTCATAATGATATAACCTTTACCATCTAACACTATTATCATACACTTGATATACAAACTCCGCCATACCAAAACCTGTTTTAAAACAAATTTTGGTATGGCGGAGTTTGTATATATACTATTATCTCCTTTATGTTGCACTTAGCTTGACAATTCAAATTTTAAAAAACCATTTTAAAATTTTCCATGGTCTTTGATGTAACCCTTATTCCGCTTTTTTTCTCAAGAAGTCTCCTTTACATATCCCCTGAATATAGGGCATCCATAAAATTTGTTTCGGATGAGGTGCACTTTCAATTGAGTTTCCTTCCTCGTCCCACATCTTTTGAACCACAAATTTTTCTGTCTTTTCTCTGGGACCGAACGCTTCAATTTCATCCCCTAAAAGCATCCGATTTCTTTGTTCCACCTTCATTTTCTCTTCAACAATTTCCAATACTCTTCCTGTAAAATCATAATTTCGAATATAACTGACATCAGAATAAAGCTGGTCATGTTCATCCGGTCTCTTAAAATAAAACCCTGTCGTAAATTCTCGATAACTTGCTTTTTTTATTTCTTGTAAAAGAAAATCTGCATACGTTTTGGAATATTGACCTTTTTCTACTGCATCCATACCCAAACGATAAGCTCTGGTTACAGTTGCTACATAGTAGACTGTCTTTACTCTGCCTTCGATTTTAAAACTTGTAATTCCTGAATTCATCAATTCATCCAAATGAGAAATGGTACACAAATCTTTGGAATTCATGATGAAGCTGCCTTCTTCTCTATCTTCAATAGGAAAGTACTCACCCGGTCGTGTTTCTTCCACTAAATGATATCTCCAACGACAGGAATGGGCACAATCCCCTAAATTGGCATCTCTGCCTGTCATATAATTGCTTAAAAGACAACGCCCCGAATAGGAGATGCACATGGCGCCATGGACAAAGGCTTCCAACTCCATATCCTTCGGAATATGTTGGCGAATCCCTTTGATTTCTTCCAAAGATAATTCTCTTGCCAAAACCACTCGACGAACACCCTGTTCATACCAGAATAATATCGTCTCGTAATTGGTAATGCTGGCCTGTGTGGAAATATGCACGGCTAATCCCGGAGCCACACGCCTTGCCATGCGAAATATTCCATCATCGGAAATAATTGCCGCATCAACACCGATTTTCTCCAAAAATTTCAGATAATCTTCCATTCCTTCAAAATGTCTATTATGAGCTTGAATGTTGACTGTCACATAAATTTTTTTGCCTCTTTCGTGACAAATCTTAACGGCATCCTTCAAATCTTCTCCGGAAAAATTTTTGGAAGCCACACGAAGACCGAATTCACTGCCCCCTAAATAAACTGCATCCGCTCCAAAGTCCAAAGCAGTCATTAATTTTTCTTTATCGCCTGCAGGAGCAAGCAGTTCTATTTTTTTCATTCCTTCTCCTTTAATGTAACGGCAACCCCATCCCCGATGGGGATCACCGATGTACTGTATCCTTCTCTTTGCGTAATATCGAAAAGGTATTTTCTCAACCTTTTGACAATGGTAATCTTTCTTCGTTCTACCAATTCTCCGGAAGCCACCATTCCTCGAAACAAAACGTTATCGGAAACGATAAGTCCCCCTTTGCTTAATAAATAAGAGCCCAAGGCAAAGAAATTTTGATATTGAGCCTTGGCTGCGTCCATAAAAATAAAATCATACTCCATCGAGAGTTCCTGCATAATATCTTTCGCATCGCCTTCCAATAAATGGAATCCGGTGTATCCGGAATGAGCAAAAAAATCTTTAGCGTATCGAATCATTCGAGGATCTCTTTCAATCGTATAAATATTAGTCTCTCCTTTTAGGGCATCCATCATGACTATAGCACTGTATCCGATAGCTGTCCCGATTTCCAAAATCCTTTTGGGGCGATGAAGTTTTAATAATAATTGCAATAATTTAGCTGTTTCCGGTTCAATAATCGGAATATCTTCCGCCCGCGCCAACTCTTCCATTTCTTGAAATAAATCATTTTTGGGAGGATAGAGGGAACGAATATATTCCACGATGAAATCTTCATTGATATGACGTTCTACATTCATAAATCATTGGACCTTTGTTTGCCGATCACTCTTTGATAAGCCAGATAAAAAATATTTCCGAAAATCAAAACACTGAAAAATTCTCCTCCGGATACGCTCAAAACAGTTGCTAAATATGGAATTTTTAACAAATAACTTAAATAAACGGGCACCAAAATACCGTTTAAAATAATAGGAGGCAACATGGCAATATATTTATTTTTTGCCTTATGAGATAAATAAGCTGCCGCTAAAGTAATCAAACTTCCGCAAATAACATCAATAACTCCGTAAGAGGATACGCTCATTAAAACAAAGTTTCCAATAATACAACCAACAAATAATCCCGGGATAGCCGCTGCTTCCAAAAACGGAAGAATCGTCAAGCCCTCTGCGATACGCAATTGGATCGGACCGTATGCCAGTTCACCCATAGGAATTTGAATCAATATCAATACAACATAGAAAGCTGCAATAACTGCAGCTTTCGTCAAAAACTTTATATCTTTTTTCACTCTTTTACCTCAATCGCTTCTGTGATAATCTTATTAATATCCGCATAAATTCTGGAAAATTCCATCTCCGCCATCAAATAATCCTTTAATATGGAATTCATCACCAAAATTTGTTCCAACGCTTTTAATTCTTCCAACTTTGCCTGATCCATTTCTCCGGTTTTGATTTGACTTAATTGTAAGTCCATCATCTTTGTCTGATAATCTTCAAGCATAGCCTTGTTCTTCTCATCTTTATTTACTTCCAAACGAAGTTTTTTGTATTTTTTAAATTCGGGACTGTCTTTTAAAGCACGAGCCAATTCATGAGCTTTATCGTAAATCATTTTTTTCCTCCTTAAGCATCAATAATAATAGGGATAATCATCGGATCCCGTTTTGTCGTTCGATAAATATATTTTCGAAGCACAGTGCGAACTTCCAGTTTAATGGTTGCCCAATCAAAAATATTTTTTGATTGACAACGTTCCAATACCTTTTGAATTTCTTTTTTTGCTCCATCCATCAAGTCTTCCGATTCCTTCACATAGACAAAACCTCGAGAAATCAAATCTGCATTGGAATCAATGGCCTTTGTGGATCGATTTACTGTGATCATAGCGATAATCATCCCGTCTTCCGATAAAATCTTGCGATCTCGAAGCACCACTTCGCCCACATCGCCAATTCCCAAACCGTCGACCATCACCGCACCGGCAGTCACCGTTTGATTGACCTGTACACCGCGATTATTGATTTCCATAACATCTCCATTGTGACCGATAAACACATGATCTTCCCGCATTCCCATGGAAATTGCCAATTCCCTGTGTCGTTCCAAATGACGATATTCTCCATGAACCGGCAAGAAATATTTCGGTTTTACCAAAGCATGAATTAATTTTAATTCCTCCTGGCAGGCGTGACCCGAAACATGCACATCCGCCAAACTCTGATAAATAACCTTAACTCCCTTTTCCATTAAATTATTGATAATGGAAAATACAGTAATTTCATTTCCGGGAATCGGTGTAGCCGAAAGCACCACCAAATCCGATTGACTAAGTTTCACCTTACGATGTTCTCCGTTGGCGATACGTGTCAAAGCACTCATCGGTTCGCCCTGACTGCCCGTTGTCAAAAGCACAACTTGACTGGGACGAAATGAATCAATTTCTTCTAAATCAATTAAAGTATTTTCACGTAATTTCAAATACCCCAATTCTTTTGCTACACGAACCGTATTTTCCATGGAGCGCCCGGATAACGCCACTTTTTTGTGATAATATTCCGCCGCTGTAATAACCTGTTGAATACGATGCACATTCGATGCAAATGTTGCTACAATAATTCGGGCTTTTGCTGAACCGAAGACATTTTTAAAAGTTTCTCCGACAGTCCTCTCACTCATAGTATACCCCGGACGTTCCGCATTGGTACTATCGGATAATAATGCTAAAACGCCTTCTTTTCCCAATTCTCCCAAACGTTGCATATCCAACAATTGACCGTCAATCGGCGTATAATCAATTTTAAAGTCACCCGTGAACAAAACCGTTCCCTTCGGAGTTTTTATGGCAATCATACAGGAATCCGGGATGCTATGGGATGAACGAATAAATTCCACACCAAATACTCCTGCTTGAATGATGTCCCCTGCTTGAACGATATGCAAATTTCTTCTTGATAAATGATGTTCTTTTAACTTATTCTCCAACAATCCAATGGTCAATTTTGTTCCATAGACCGGAATATCGATCTTTTTCAATAAATACGGAATTCCGCCAATATGATCTTCATGCCCGTGGGTGATAAACAAGCCTTTAATTTTTTCTTTATTGTCAACTAAATATTTAAAATCCGGAATGACTATATCGATTCCCAACATTTCGTCATCCGGAAAAGTTAATCCGCAATCGATTATAATAATTTCATTTTTATATTCTACAACGGTAATATTTTTACCGATTTCCCTAACTCCTCCAAGAGGAATTATTTTCAAATTCTGCGTTTTTCTATTCTGCATATTTTCTCCTTAATTTATTTTTTACAATGTTCGCAGAGTCCATAAAATTTAACATCATGATTCATCACTTTAAATTTATATTTTTTCTCAATCATCTGTTCCAATTCATCCAAAAAGTCACCTTGAACTTCTAAAATGGCATGACAATTCTCGCAAATTAAATGATGATGTTGATGCACTTTTCCTTTTTCCAGATAGTCTACCAATTCATAACGATAGCTCTTTCCATCCAGATCCAATTTATAGACTAAATCGCTCTCTTCCAGCATTTGAAGGGTACGATATACTGTAGCGATTCCGATTTCTTTTCCTTTTTCAATTAATTTTGCAAATACCTCTTCCGTGCTTAGATGTTCTTTTCGGTTTTCTTCCAAAACTTCCAACACATCCATTCGTTGGTTCGTAATTTTAAACCCATTTTCTTTTAAAATTTGAACATATTTTTCCATGATGATTTCCTTTATTGCTCCTGTTCTTTCATTAATTCTTGATAAATCTCGTAGGCATCTTCAAATTCTTTCTCATCTTCTATCCCAGAAAATTCAGCATTCCCGTCCTCCAAATAACGTAGTCGAAGAAGTATCGCTTCTTCGGTATTTTGATCCTTTGCAGGAATAAGTACCGCATAATTTTCATCATCCATTCCAAATGTAGAAATTAAAACAAATTCTTTTTTTTCTCCAAATTCATCAACCAATTCAATGATATCCACTATTTTACACCTCGATCTAAATGGGTTTGCAAAATATAACTCGCGGCAATTTGATCTACAACATGTTTTCGATTTTCACGACGAACTCCGCTTTCCATTAAAATTCTATTGGCCGATACCGTACTAAGTCTTTCATCTTGAAGTATCAATTCCAAATTTTCAATCGTTTCAAGACGTTCCTTCCAAGTTAACACCCTTTGTGCACTGGGTCCCAAAGTGTTATTCATATTTTTAGGAAGTCCCAGAACCAAACGAAAAATATTTTTTTCTTTGATAATTTTCTGAATTTCTTCAAAAGCCTTTTGTTCGTCCACAGCATCCACCGTTCCATAAGCCTGAGCGGTCCAAAACATAGGATCACTGATAGCTACTCCTATGCGCTTTTCTCCTATATCCAAAGCTCCTATTCGTTTCGGTTCAAGCAAAATTTTCCCTCCCTAAAATACAATAAGAGATGGGCAAACCTATGCCCATCTGCATTATTCACTAACTCCATGACTCTTCATATAGAAATTTAAAATTTCCTCTAATAATTCATCCCGATCTACTTGACGAATTAACGTACGTGCACTGAGATAACTTGTAATATAAGTCGGATCCCCTGATAAAATATATCCAATCAATTGATTTTCCGGATTATATCCCTTTTCCTTCAGTGCTTTGTAAACCTCGCTTAAAATATCCTGAATCTTCTTCTTATCCTCTTTTAATGGATTAAACTTCATTGTTTCGTTGAATTGTTCACTCATTTTGACACCTCCTTCGTGTCTTTAAACCATTTTTTCAAGAATTCCTTCTACTGCATCAATGGCTTCGTGCAGTTTTGAAACATCTTTTCCGCCACCAGTTGCGTTATCCGCTCGTCCCCCACCATTTCCGTCGGCAATTTTTGAAATTTGAGCAATAATCTTGCCGGCATGCGCCCCTTTCGTAACTAAGTCTTTTGTTACGGAAGCGGTAAACACCAATTTGTTATTGACCTTGGAACCGAAAACGCAAATGACACTTTCTAACTCGTGAGCCATATGATCCTGAATATTTCTTAATGTTTCCACATCCACATCTTCCAAAGCGGCAGCAACTACATTGACTCCTTTAACTTCCTTTTTCATCTTCAATAAATCAGCAAAAATATCTTTACTTCTGCTCTTTTTATACTGAGAAATAATCTCCTCTTTTTCCTTGAGTTCAGATTTTAAACTCTCAATACGCTGCTTGATGTTTCCATCCTTCGCACCAAGTAACAGGGCGATTTCTTCCATTTTTCGTGCTTGTTCCAAAATGAATTCATAAACTTTTCGACCTGTAATCGCTTCAATACGACGCACTCCGCTGGCAACACTTCCTTCGGAAACAATACGCATCATTTGAATTTCTCCGGTATTTTTCACATGAGTTCCGCCACAAAGTTCAACGGAAAAATCACCCATGGAAACAACACGAACCTTATCCTGATATTTATCTTCAAATAATCCCATTGCTCCCTTTTCTTTGGAAGCTTCATAATCCATTTCTTCCGTTACAATCGGAACGGCTGCAAAAATAAATTCATTGACCTTGGCTTCAACTTTTGCCAAATCCTCTTTAGAAATTCCCTCAAAATGCGTAAAATCAAATCTCAAATGGTCGGGAGTAACCAAAGAACCCGCCTGATGAACATGCACCCCTAAAATTTCCCGTAAAGCTCTATGGAGTAAATGGGTACAAGAATGGTTCTTCATAATATCTCGACGACGATTAATATCTACCAATAACTTTAACGGATCTGCAACGGAAAATTCACCTTGTTCCACTTGAACGATGTGTAAAATTCCTGCATTTTTCGTCTTCTTTGTGTCAATAACTCTGGCTTTTCCATCCGGCCCTATAATTAAACCTGTATCACCGACTTGACCGCCGCCTTCTCCATAAAAGGGCGAAGTATTCGTAACTAATATACCCTCTTCTCCTTCACTTAATTCTTCCAAAGAATCTCCTTTACTATAGATTGCCGTTAACACACCTTCCTCAGACAAAACATCATAGCCCGAAAAATGTGTCTTTTCCAATTTTGCTAAATATTCATGATTCTCGCCGGTCCATCCCGCTTCTCCTTCACGGCGTGCAGAACGGGAACGAGTTTTTTGTTCATCTAAAGCGACTTTAAATCCTTCTTCATCGACAAAAAGCCCTTTTTCTTCTAAAATTTCTTTCGTTAAATCCAAAGGAAATCCATACGTATCATACAGCTTAAATGCATTTTCACCGGAAAGCACCTTCTTGTCAGAATCAATAATTTGAGAGGTCATCTCTTCTAAAATACTTAATCCCTGATGAATGGTTTCTCTAAATTTTTCTTCTTCACGACGTACCACACGACGAATCATATCTTCGTTTTCTTTTAATTCCGGATATTCATCTTTATAATCTTCGATCACTTGCATTAAAAGGTCATTTAAAAATAATTCATCAATGCCAAGCAAAATTCCATGGCGTGCTGCTCGACGAATCAATTTGCGAAGAACATACCCTCTTCCTTCATTAGAAGGCAGTACACCGTCGGATACCAAGAAAGTCATCGCCTTGGTATGATCTCCAATAATACGCATGGAAATATCATCTTTTTCCAATGTCTTATATTTTTTATGAGATAATTTTTCCACTTCACCCATTAATTTCTTCATAAAGTCAATCTCAAAGATATTATCTGCATCTTGAGAAATCATTGCCAAACGTTCCAAGCCCATGCCGGTATCAATATTCGGTGAAGCTAAAGGCAAATACTCTCCATTTTCAGTTCGATTAAATTGAGTAAAAACCAAGTTCCAAACTTCTGTAAATCGACTGGAATCAGGATGCAACGGAGATACATCTTCTGCACACTTGGCATATTTTTCTCCACGGTCAATGTGGATTTCCGAACAAGGACCGCAAGGTCCAACTTCAAGTTCCCAAAAGTTATCTTCTTTCCCAAGTCTTAGAATTCGGTCTTGTTCAATCCCGATTTCTTCGTTCCAAATACGAAAAGCTTCATCATCCTCTTTGAAAACAGTAATCCAAAAGCGTTCTTTTTCAATCTCCATTTTTCCGTGCAAAAATTCCCATGCCCAATGAATAGCTTCTTTTTTAAAGTAATCACCGAAAGAAAAATTACCCAGCATTTCAAAAAATGTTGCATGACGTTCCGTTTTTCCTATATTTTCAATATCCGCCGTACGAATACATTTTTGACTGGTAGATACTCTGTCTTTTGAAAATTTCTTTTCTTTTGTAAAATATTGTTTCAAGGGAGCCATGCCCGCATTAATTAACAAAAGACTTTTATCATTTTCGGGAATTAAAGAAAAACTCTTTAACACCAAATGCTCTTTAGAAGCAAAAAAATTTAAAAATTCCTTTCTTGCATGCTGTAAACTTAAACGTTTCAAAATCCTTTCACCTCATTTTTATTTTTCGCTAAAATATCCTTTAACCACAGGGAAAAAACGATCCCAGAATATTTTAACAATTGCTACAACCGGAACGGAGAAAATCATCCCCAAGACACCGAACATTCCACCGCCGATAATTAAACAAAGCAGTACAGTTAAAGGATGTAAGCCGGTAGAATCCCCTAATAGTTTCGGACCTACCAAATTATTTTCCACCCATTGAATTAAGACAAAAGCAATTCCAACCCATAAAGCTTTCATCGGCTGTTGAATAAAAGCAATGATAACTGCCGGTAAAAATCCAAGCAACGGTCCGATATAGGGAATAATATCCGCTATACAAGTAATTGCTCCGATAACTACAGCATAATTTACTCCCAATATCCACAATACTATAGCGGTTGCAACGCCTACAAAAACAGCCATCAACAACCTGCCTTGAATAAATTGCCCCATGGAAGCATCGATTTGGCAGCCCAGTTGAAGCCAACTTTCTCTTTGCCCTTCAGGAATTTTTTTTATTAAAGATGCTTTAATTTTTTCTTTATCTTTCAAATAATAAAATGCCACAACGGGAATTAAAATAACATTTAGCAAGTGACTTAATGCATTTTTTGCATAATCGGTTAAATTTCCCCCAATAGACACCAAATTTGCCTGTAATTTATAAACCGCCTCTTTTAAAGCCTCATTCACTTTTGAAACATAATCCTGTAGTCCCGGATTGGTTTTTAAAAATTTTTCCGACCATATCCAAACACTGTTTAAGAAGCTGGTCACATTCTTGGGAAGATATAAAAAGAAATTTTTTACTTCCTCTATTATCTTCGGCGCCACGGATAATCCGATTAAAAACAATACACCCAAAATAATCAAGTATACCAATAAAATTGCCCAAATTCGCTTAATCTTTTTCCTTTCAAAAAAATCAACCGCCGGATTTAAAATATAGGCAACAACACCGGATATAATCAACACCATAATCATTCTTCCCAAAATAGCATATTTGCTGAAAAGGTAGACTATAAGAACAATAATAGCTAAAGTTAAGGCAACAGCAAGAACTTTTTTTCTATCAAACACAATCTTATGATGAGTGTTGACATAACGATTCCCAATATGAATCAAATAATAACAAATCAATACGACTAATAATAAAAGAGCACCACGAATTAAAAAATTAACATTTTCTGTGTTAATCAGCATCATCTACCCTCCTCTTTCTTCGATAGAAATTCATCTCTTCTATTTTATAGAATTTTTCTCTGTTTGGCAATGTTTTCAGTAAAATTCCATAAAAAAAGCCCTCCCCTCAACGAAAAGGCTTCTTGGCTATCATCCTCTGATAAATTTAGCATAAATAACTGCAAAAAATAAAAGAAAAACTAATAAAATAATGAAAACAATAGAATCTTTCCCCTGATGCTCCTGCATCTGATCCATATAACTCTTACGATATTTTAAATATTCATCATCCTGATTAGCCTCTTTTATAAGCTCCGTATCCTTTCTGTCCTTCATATTTCCTCCCGAAAGTCTTACTTGTTGTTAAGCATGTCGGATAAACTCATACCGTCCACAACATCGTTGATGCCCTCATATAATTTCACCCAAACTTGATGCGTGGCACAGTCCTGCTCGTTTTGACATGCCCCCTTATGACCTACACAATCCGTAGGCGCTAAATCTCCCTCCACGGTCCGCAAAATTTCTCCTACACTGATAGACTCCGGCGCTCTGGATAAAAGATAGCCGCCCTTCGGTCCTCGAATACTGTTGATTAAACCTGCTTTCCGAAGTTCTCGAGCCAATTGCTCCAAATAATTTTCCGGAATATGCTGACGTTTAGCTATTTCACTTAAAGAAACCGGCTCTTGTGTACCGTATTCTTCCGCTAAAACAAACATCGCTTTTAATCCATATTGTCCTCTTGTCGATAATTTCACCGGTCTCCCCCTCCCTGTGTACTATAATATACCCAACTATTTGTGTCAAGATTATATCTTCAAAAAAAATATTTCGCTCTCTTTTCTGAGGAAAAATACAATATAAAAAGAGAACCTACAGTGAAATACCTCCCGATTAGTTCGACATCCAACTTGTGAAGTTCAATTTCATAGACTCTCTTTTTTATCATTCCTGATTATTTAATAATTAAATTTAAAATTTTCCCGGGAACGAAAATTTCTTTGACGATATTTTTATCCGCCAAATATCTTGCAATATTTTCATCCGCTTTTGCCGACGCCAATGCTCCGTCTTTATCAATAGAAGCATCTACGCTAACCGTGCCTCTCATCTTGCCGTTAATCTGTATCGGTAAATTGATGGTATCCGCTTTTGCTTTTTCTTCGTCATATTCAGGCCAAGCCTGTTCATTTAAATAACCCTCAAATCCTTGAAGAGTCCATAGTTCTTCTGTAATATGAGGAGAAATCGGATTTAAAAGAATCAAGAAAGTCTTCATCTCTTTAACCGTGATACTCTTCTTTTCATAAAAGGCATTCATCAAAGTCATCAGTTGTGCAATTGCCGTATTATACTTCAAATGCTCATAATCATAACTTACTTTTTTGATACTCTGATGCATCAAGGTTTCCAACTCCTCAGAATACCCTTCCCCTTCAACAAGAAATTCCTGTGCATTCCACACACGACCTAAAAATTTACGACATCCCTTTACGCCGTTTTCAGACCAAGGAGCGGTTTTTTCAAAGTCACCGATAAACATTTCATACATTCTCAAAGTATCTGCGCCGTATTCTCGAACAATCTCATCGGGATTAACCACATTTCCTCTGGACTTAGACATTTTCTCATGGTCTTCTCCCAAAATCATTCCATGAGAGGTTCTCTTCATATAAGGCTCTTTCGTAGGCACTACTCCGATATCATACAAGAATTTATGCCAAAATCTGGAATACAAAAGATGCAAGGTGGTATGCTCCATCCCTCCGTTATACCAATCCACCGGTGTGAAATAATCTAAATTTTCTTTGGAAGACAATGCTTTATCGTTGTGGGGATCCGTATAGCGAAGATAATACCAGGAAGATCCCGCCCATTGAGGCATGGTGTCCGTCTCTCGCCTTGCAGGCGCACCGCAATGAGGACAAGCGGTATTCACCCAGTCTGGAATATTCGCCAAAGGAGATTCTCCTCGATCATTCGGCTCATAATTATCCACCATAGGAAGCTTGATCGGTAATTCCTCCTCGGGCACCGGCACCCAACCGCAATGTTCACAATACACCAAAGGAATGGGTTCACCCCAATAACGCTGACGACTAAACACCCAATCCCTTAATTTATAATTTATTTTTCCTTTTCCGACTCCCTTTTCTTCCAAAAAAGCAATCATCTTTTGTTTCGCTTCCGTAACGGATAAACCGTTTAAAAATCCGGAATTGACCAACACTCCGTCATTGGTATCCGTATAAGCTTCTTTCGTCACATTCCCGCCGGAAATCACTTCAATAATGGGAAGCTCGAATTTTTGGGCAAACTCGAAATCTCTTGTATCATGAGCCGGCACACTCATAATAGCTCCGGTCCCATAACCCATCAATACATAATCACTGACCCAAACGGGAATGGACTGACCCGTTGCGGGATTGATTGCCCGAAAACCTTTAAGCTCCACCCCCGTCTTATCCTTATTCATCTCCGTGCGTTCAAAATCCGATTTTTTCTCCGCGCACTTTTGATAAGCATGGACTTCTTCCATATTTTCAATACGGTCATGATACTTTTCCAAATAGGGATGCTCTGGAGAAATAACCATATAAGTAGCTCCGAAAAGCGTATCCGGACGAGTGGTAAATACACGAAGCACATCTTCACAAGCTTCCAACGGAAAATCGATCTCCGCACCTTCACTGCGACCGATCCAATTGATCTGTTGCAACTTAATACGCTCTTGATAATCCACCGTATCCAAATCTTTTAACAAGCGCTCTGCATAATCGGTAATCCTAAGCATCCATTGGCTCTTTTCCCGATGCTCCACTTCCCCGCCGCAACGCTCGCAATGACCGCCGACAACCTCTTCATTGGCCAAACCGATTTTACAGGAGGGACACCAGTTAATACGAATCTCATCTTTATACGCCAAACCCTTTTTGAACATCTGCAAAAAAATCCATTGCGTCCATTTGACATATCCTTCGTCCGTGGTATTGATCTCTCTATCCCAATCAAAAGAAAATCCCAACATTTGCATTTGATGTTTGAAATTTTCCACATTTTTCTTCGTCACCAAAGCGGGATGAATTTTATTTTTAATGGCAAAATTTTCCGTCGGCAAACCGAAAGCATCCCAACCCATAGGAAATAAAACATTTTGATTTTGTAAACGACGTTTACGCGCCACGACGTCCATCGCCGTATAAGGCCTTGGATGCCCTACATGTAAACCCTGCCCCGAGGGATAGGGAAATTCCACCAAAGCATAAAATTTTTCTCGATCATCGGTCGCTTTGCAAACAAAAGTCTTATGCTCCGCCCAAAACTCCTGCCATTTTTTCTCAATCACATTCGGATTATACGATTGCATCTTTTCCTCCTTTTCATAAAAAAAAGTCCTCCTCCAAAATTGGAGACGAAAGACAAAATTTCCGCGGTACCACTCCCATTGACTGTAAAAGTCCGCTCTAAACGTTTCTATAACGTGAAACCCACGACAAAGTCTCCTTTGTAAACTCTTCGGACGAGTTGGGAGATCATCCTGCTTCGTTCCACCGCCCCGAAGCTCTCTGTAAAAGACTACCCTCTTAATACTTCCGAATCTCTTTAAAAAAGAGTATAACAAAAATACTTAAAAAACACAATTCTTTTTAATTTCTGCGCTGACTTATCCCTGAAACAATCCATGCCACACCCAAAGCCATCATCACATAAGGAAGATATCCTCCGTCAGCACGCTTAAGCCAGCCTAAAAAAATCCAAACGGAACCCAAAGTCATAAATAATTGCCCGTTTCCGCCCCCCGTTTTCTTTTGCTTTTTCACTTCATCACCCCGCTTAAACTTATCATATCAAAAAAATACCCGAGAATAAACTCGGATATGTTCTTCAAATATTCATATCAGCGCAAAACAGTTAATTCTTCTCAAAAGCAAAAAAACGAAGTTCGGAATTTTCACTTTGAAATACACCGCCCTTTTCAATTTGATTTTCAGGCTTTTTGAACTTAACCCATACCATACCGGCCTCCGATAAAAAAACGGGACCGTCTTCATAAAAATAATCCGTTTTTGTATCTCTATCCATCAGATAATATTGCAGACGTTCTCTGTCTTCACTGCGTATGCTTCCTAAAAAAGCAATCCACCGATTTTTGTACTGCAAACCTTCCGCCGATTCGGTCTCATAAAGCTTTGTCGCCAAAAATCGATGATCCAAACCATAGATTTCGGTTCGCCCTTTGTTGTAAACCGCCTTTAATAAATTCTTCCCGTTGGAATACAATCCATATAAAAAGCGCTCTCTATTCTTAATGGACTCCAATTCTTTTTTATTTCCATCGGCATACTCAATCAAAGAGGTTTCCCCCTTATCGTTGTCAATCAGAATATAATATAAGTTTCCATAACAGAAAACCGGATAAGCGCTGTTGTTCTCCTCAATCAAAGACAGGGAATGTTCCTTTGTGGAATAAATATAGGTAGAATAATAATTCGTTTTCGGATTATAAAGATTTAAAGCAAACAAACCGTCTCGATAATCCGTATTTGTAAAATGAATATCGGAAATATCCGAAACTTCGCAAATCAAATGCTCCGTCTTATCTTCCATATTCAAATCGTAATAGAAAGACATTCGTGTGTCCGGATGATACTCCTCTAAAATCAAATGATTCTCTCCATGACCGTGTACGACAAAAGAAACCCAGACCGGAGCTTTTTTCATCTCTTTAAGCAAAGTAAACTCCTTGGTTTCCACATCCATAGACAAAAGAGATAAACAATCCTGCGAACGAGTCTGCATAATCAATTTCTTCGTATCCGTAAACAACAACGGAGTTGCCTGTACATTTTCAGGATAAGGAAGAACAACGGAAGCGTCCAAAAAATCCAAATTTTTTTCTATGTGAAAAGAAGCGCCGTCGGACACTTCCGGGACAATTGCATCCGAAGTGTTTTCCGTTATCTTTGCTGAATTCTCCGATGACGCTGAAGACTCTTTAGTCCCGGGGGAATTTTTTCCCCGACTGCATGCCGCCGCTAAAAGTATACACAAAACAATTCCGAAAAACTGAAGCCGTTTACCAAGCATAGCCTCTTCCTCCCGTCGCATGACTCATATTTTCAATGGTGACTGTTTGATTCATCACAAAACCCTTATAAAGACCATATCCCGGATCCACATAAGTCACACGATTTCCATAATCAAAATAGTCTCCGATAATCCCGAAATGATTAAAAGTATAGCCCACATTATGTCCGATTAAATAACAATCCCCCGGTCCCTCCGTCGTATTCACCAACACGGGATTGCCATAGCTTAACGCCTCTACAATATGTTTCTTCATCTTCTCCACATCATGATACCCTTGCCAAGACCATCGGAAAACATATTTTGACCCGCGCACCGCTTTGTTTAAGGCAGCCGCCACACCGTCTCCCGCATCGGTGCCTTCCTTGGTCGTCCCTAATAATTTAGCCATTTCATCCTGTGTTTTCGGATAGCCTAAAGCAGTAACAATCATCGATGCCGATGCCGGAGCACCGTAATAATAATTTTTTTGCGTTTGGAAAGGAATGGACAAAATCACCTGTTCGGGCTTCGGTGTCGACACCTTCTCCGTAGAAGACGGCGACAAATTCACCCCACCGTTTACCGCATTCGGATCCGATATAATCTCACCATTGGGATTTTTCCCTGCAAAAACCTTCGATCCCGCACAAAATAAGCAAAGTGCAATCAATACCGTAAAATATATTTTCTTCAATTTCACCACCCTTTATCAATTGATTATAATTTTATTGTACCATCCAAGCAGTCTCAATTCAAATAAGCTTTAAATTTTTCTCTTTAAATCGATTACCAAGCATAACCCCTGCCACCTGTTGCATGACTCATTCTTTCGATAGTTACCGTTTGATTCATTACAAAACCGTTATAACGACCATACCCGGGATCTACATAAGTCACACGATTTCCATAATCAAAATAGTCTCCGATAACCCCGAAATGATATAAAGTATAACCCACATCATGTCCGATTAAATAGCAATCCCCCGGACTTTCTACCGTATTCACCATGACAGGATTTCCATAACTTAACGCCTCTACAACATGATTTTTCATTTTAGAGATATCATTATATCCTTGCCAAGACCATCTAAAAATATATTTCAAGCCACGTACTGCTTTATTTAATGCATCTGCTACGCTGTTTCCTGCATTTGTTCCATCTTTTGTAGTTCCCAATAATTTAGCCATCTGATCTTGTGTTTTGTAATATCCCAATGCATTTACAATCATAGAAGCCGAAGCCGGTCCACAATAATAATTATTTTGTTGCGTTTGAAATGGAATATACAAAACCACCTGTGCCGGTTTTGGTACACGAAGAATTGATTTGACTTCCGAATCTGATAATTTCATTGAAGAAGGAGATAAATTCACTCCACCGTTTACAGCGTTCGGATCCAATATAATTTCACCGTTGGGATTTTTTCCTGCAAAAGCCTTCGGTCCCATACAAAATAAGGAAAGTGCAATAAGGATTGTAAAATATAATTTTTTCATTTTTTAATTCCTCCCTAAATAAATATACTATGAGTTCATCATGCTATATGTTTAAATATTTTCATGATTTCAATTTCTTGACGACTTCATTCATCAACTCATTCTCTGTCTGTTCTTTAAACCATTAAAAAAGATTATTAAAATCAATCCCTTCACAGTCCAGGCTTCCGAATCCCAACACTTTAAAAACAGAATACGAAGAAAAACAACCCCCTGTAATACCAAACGATTCACTTTTTTCACCTCCTCCGTATAAAAAGCATATCCATTTTTTCTTCCTTTCAAAACTCCCCTGTTGAGTTGCGTTTTTTGATTTTTAAGTTATAATTAAAGTTTGTGTATATTTTTTTATAGAGCATCTTTTTTTATCACTCTTCTTTTTTTCGATTCTTGAATTTACAATCTAAGTGCAACAATTA
>KI259858.1 GCA_000467935.1 Peptostreptococcaceae bacterium oral taxon 113 str. W5053 | reverse complement strand
TGTGCAATAGAGTTTTCAAGTTTTTGTATTGTCCTTGCAAAATTCATAAAGACAATGGTTACAACAAACATACGCTCATCTCTTGTCTGCAAGTCTTTTAAAAGGCTTTTTACATCTTCCCCATAGGTAATTAAGTCTGACGGTAAGATGTCCATATCATAACCCGATCTTACCGCCTTTTTGTTTTCCTCAATTCTCATTTTGTCGATGTCGGTGTTTTTTCTCTTTACCATCTTAATGGCTTCGCTCTGTTCTATCGCCCTGATATGAAACGAGATATTGATGTTATCATCAATGTCTAAAAACTCTGAAAGCATACGGTCTGAAAGCTCACTTGCAAGGATTTGAAAATGGCTTGTTGCTCCGATAAACTTCCCGAACTTAAAATATCTGCTTGGTGTAAAGTTAAATTCATCAGGTGTAATATATGTCTTTGTACTTTCTTTTCTTTGCAAGTCATTATATGAAAAGTAAAATGTCTTACTTGGATTTAATATATCGTGAAGAATCTTTAACCTTTCTTCGCCGGTAAGACTTTCCGCCCTTACTCCCATATTTTTAAGATTGGATAAGATGTCTATCTCCAGTCTTTCAAGCTTTGAGATTGCCTGCTCCATATTATCCGCTTCGACCGTAAATGTTATATACTTTGATTTTTTCAGCCCGTTATTTCCCTTTACTATCTGACTTTTGAGCATATCTCTAAACTCTAATCGTATATCGTCAAA
>KI259857.1 GCA_000467935.1 Peptostreptococcaceae bacterium oral taxon 113 str. W5053 | reverse complement strand
GTTTTTCATTTTCTATTTTCCTCTCTTTCTAATTTTGAGCAAATCGAGTAGGGGCTAACTTGTAGCCCCTCTCACACCACCGTACGTGCCGTTCGGCATACGGCGGTTCAATTCAAGTAATAATCCAAGCAACTTATGAGTCCTCGCTTTGCGAGGATTTCTTTGCTTATGTGATGTAATCCTGTTGTTTTGGCTACCGCCTGATAGTGGTCTCCAAAGCCAACCGATTGCTTCGCCATCCATTCGGGTACACCCAGCTTACGAAGTCCCCAATATCTCTTTGATGACTTCTTCCACTGTTTCCATATGACGATTCTCATTCGCGTTCTCAGGTGTTCGTCGATTCTTATCAGGGCTGCTTTCATGTTTCCCATCCTGAAGTAATTTATCCACCCTCGAATCACCTGATTGAGTCTTCTTATTCTGTAGTCCATACTTACTGACCAGCTTCTACCTGTAAGCTGTTTCAGCTTCCTTTCAAACCTACTCATGGAGTCTTGGTGTGGTTTGGTTTTCCATCCATCTTTGCTCTTCCAAAACCCGAATCCAAGGTATTTAAGTCTGCTCGGCTTTGTGACTTTTGACTTGCTCATATTCACTTTCAATCCAAGCTTCTTTTCTATCCACTTCGTCATACTCCCCATTACTCTATTTGCAGCTGCATTGCTTCCTACCGCTATGACACAGTCATCTGCATATCTCACGAAGTGAAGTTTCCTTGCTTCCAGTTCCTTGTCGAGTTCGTTCAGCATAATGTTGCTTAGCAATGGCGATAGATTCCCGCCCTGTGGTGTTCCCTTGGTGGTCTCTTCATATCTTCCCTCCACCATCACTCCTG
The DNA here is from genome assembly GCA_000467935.1 of Peptostreptococcaceae bacterium oral taxon 113 str. W5053. Classification (GTDB taxonomy): domain Bacteria; phylum Bacillota; class Clostridia; order Tissierellales; family Peptoniphilaceae; genus W5053. Next base: position 2,110 of record KI259857.1, on the reverse strand, counting down.
CGTTAAGATATTTTCGAATAAGGGATTCTGTGTCGGGGTCGTTTATGAGGTTGTGAACCAGCGTCATAAGCTTGTCCTGTGGAACATTGTCGAAAAATTTCTCCAAGTCAATATCCACAATATACGTGTATCCGTCATTGAAGTATTCCAACAGTTTAACGATTGCCTGCTGTGCTCTGCGATTGGGTCTGAACCCATAACTATACTCACTGAATTGTGATTCTCCTATTGGGGTTAGCACCTGTGCAATCGCCTGTTCAATGACTCGATCTACCACGGTAGGTATTCCCAGATTTCGCACTCCGCCATTTGGCTTGGGTATTTCTACCCTTCTCACCGGTTGTGGCTTATATGTTCTTCTTCGGATTTTGTCTCGGATTTCTACCCAGTTTTCCCTGAGATATCGGTCGATTTCCTCCGTTGAGATTCCGTCGACTCCACCTGCACCCTTGTTGGCTTTCACCTTTGCAAGTGCCGTAAACATGTTCTCTCTGCTGAGTATTCTTTCTAACAGTTGCGACATGGATTGTCTCCTTTCTTCGTTATGCTTCGCACTCTCTTCCCTATCTCCTGTGAATGTTTCGCTCCGTTACGTCTTTGCTCTGCCATTCTCGTCGGGTACAAGCGCTTACTTTGGCGAGTCAAGTAGACTCTTTGAATTGTTCAGCCCTTCGCTCCACTTCCATTACAGAAGCTTCTTCACTACTATGGCTTCGGCTGACTTCTCACAGTTCGTTGTTACTACGGCTAATGAGACCGTCTGTGAGACCTCACGGGATAAGTCGTCCCTCTTTCCTCGTCTACCTGCCTAATCTACACATATAGGTTACGATTGCCTTTTGGACTTCGTGACTGTCAGCCCACTTATCCGCCATATGTGCCTTGGTATTAGGTTTCTGTTCGTCAGGCTACGATTTCGCTATCCCTTCTTCTCGCCCAAGCCTCACGACTTGAACCTTGGGAATCGCTATGAGGTTCGTCGGCAACTACGCCCCTTGTGGACTTTCACCACAGATTGACGACATGCCCGTCATACTAAAAAAACAGTAAACCGATTTGATTTACTGTTTCGTGAACTGCTATGTTATAGCTTGTATTTAATTGTTTTACTTCGACAAACTGCAATTTGTCTGTCTCAAAACAATTCGTTTATCATTGTCACAAATAAATCCGGTTTCAGTAAAACAAGACCTGCATGCCCCAGTTTAGGCAAAACCTTGAATTCTGTTTGCGGAAAATGATGATTCATGTAGGCGATATCAAGTTTTCGCTCCTTTTCTTCGCCATCGGCATACCAGTAATGCATTTGCGTATCGACCTTCGGAATGGGCTGTGGAATCTTATAGTTGTTGCATGAGTCAAAAGTTCTCCATAACGTTTTTCTACTGGAGCACTTCAAAACATCTGCAACATATTGAAGATCTTCCTTCGAATATTCATCGGTAGCAAAAGCCTTCTCAAGCAAGCGCACTCCACCTGTCCTGCCCAGCATCATCATGAGATAGTCTCTCAAGGCGATAAAGCGTGTGACAAGCCATGGTAGCTGATATGGTGTAATGCCTCCGTCCATAATGCAGTGTCTGATTGGAATAAGTTGTCCAAGCGTTACCATTAAAGCAACGGAGCCGCCCATCGAGCACCCATATACTGCATACAATTCGGCAATCTCTTCAGCCTGAAGCCACTCATTCAATTCGGCAGCGATCTTCTCAATGCTTGTAAAGTCACTTTCATCCTCAGAATCATATCCGGGAAGAGCCGGAATAATCAGATGATATTTGTTTTTGAGAAGCGGAATTAAATGTTCAAAATAATCCCATCTTACAACAGAAGGATGTATCAGCAGAATTGCTTGTTCATTACCTTTTCCAAATTCATGTATATTCATTAGTCTAATCCATCCTGTGTACAAATTCTAATTTTTCTCTCTAAATAATTAACAATATTATACCATTTTTAAGCCATTTTTTCTATATCGGCTTTTTGTGGTACTTGACAGTTGCCTATAAAGTTAAAATACACATCAACTTGTTGTTTTCTATCTTTTCCTTTTCTTCCCCCTGTGGCTTCATGGACTACAACTTTTTCTATATACTCATTTATCATTGGG
>KI259856.1 GCA_000467935.1 Peptostreptococcaceae bacterium oral taxon 113 str. W5053 | reverse complement strand
TATTTTTCAACCTCGTTGCACTTGACTTGATAATTCAAGAATCGAAAAAAAGCAACACAGAGAAATAAAAAAGGAGGATTACACAATGGATAAAAAAGAATATTACCTTTTATGTTGCTGGAAAAGCAGTTAAGGTAAGTGAGGATATATATAAAGTCTACTGGTATGAGAGAACATGAGAGGCATTTAGAGCAAGTGGATAAGAAAAACCACCTGTTTTTTTTACCATCTCCCATTATTTTACAACAGTCATATAAGTGCGAATAAAAAAATCGACAATTCTATTGACAGAGTATTTAAAACTTGATTCAATGTGAATGAATAAAAAATAAATTCATTCACATTGTGAAAGAAAGGGGGGTAATTGCATTGGATAAGAAGAAAGCATTAAAAACAGTCGCCCATGCTGTCTTTTCAAAAAAGGGATACAAGGCAACAGGAATTTCAGAAATTGTAAAACAGGCTGGTGTAGCGGTTGGTTCTTTTTATAATTATTATGACAGTAAAGAAGCAATTTTTCTGGATGTTTATATTGATGAGAATAATCGCGTTCGGAAAATTATGATAGACGATATTGATTGGGAAGAAGATGTGGTTGAAGTCGTGGGTCAGCTTTTTCGACGGTCTCGAAGTCTTATTTCGTCCAGTAAAATTCTGAGAGAATGGTATAACCCGGTCATTTCTGAGGAGTTGCACAGCTATTATTCTTCAGAAAAAGGCAAAGGCACTAATCCATTTTATCAGTTTTTAGTGGAAACTTTTACCAGTCGTATGGTGAAAGAAGGCTATTCTCAAGAGATAATCAAAAAAGTGCTACAGGTTTATCAGCTTTTCTACTATATGGACACCCATATCACCGAGAAGGATTTTTCTAATGTCAGTCAAACCATCGAAACCTTGGCGACTTATTTTGTCAAAGGGCTTTTTAAATAAAGAATACACTTCTTTATTTTTTGAAATAAAATGAATGAATATAATTTGATGTTCATTCAAATAGGACAATAAGGAGAAAAAATATGAGCATATTAAAAATTACAGGAATTTCCTTCGCTGTTATAGGAATTCTAGTTCTTATTTGGGGAACTATTTTACAACCAATCAGTTTATCAAGCTCTGATTTTATGTTATTTGCGACTGGCGGTCTGATTTTGTTGGCTGCAGGGCTTTGTATGATTTCAACTTTACCTTCAATCTATCGCCTTGCAGGAATTTGGCTGGCTGCACTGGCTACTATGATTTATGTTTACAGCCTGTCGGATATCGATTGGATTGTTAAGGTGATTGGATTTGTTCCTGTCCTTGCTGTAGCTATTTATCTGATGAGTAAATTTCGGAAATAGTAAAAGGAGAAAATATATGGTGAAAGGATGTTCTAAAATGATAACTATTATTTTATTAATTCTTGTGGTAGGTATTGTTGGCTGCCTTATTACTTGGGGTGTGATTGCCTATCTTGGTCACAGCCAATCTTTGTCAGTCAAATCCATTGAGAATCCTAACGGCGATATTTATCTTATTCATCTGACTAAACACAAGAATATGACGTGGGAAGCTGGGTCTTTTGCCAAGATTACATTGCCTGATGTTAAGGAGAGAGGACAAAAAAAACGTTGGCTGACTATCGCTTCCGATCCTGATGAAAATGAGATCCTCATTTTGACACACAATAGTGGCAGTTTCTATAAGAAAACCCTAACAAAGTTACCGGCAGGTGCAAGAGTCGAGATGAGTTGGTTGGGATCACATTTGTCGGTTACAGACGAGAAGGAAGCGATTGTTTGCTTTGCATCTGATGTAGGCATCGCAGCAATGCGACCTATTGTAAAAGAGTGGTCTGGGAAACGTTCAATTATTCTCAACCATTTAGACAAGGGGGTGACGGTTTTTTGATAGAGCTGTCAAATCAAGAAGATACCTTTACTTATGAGAACAGTGTCAATCTTTTTCAAAGTCAAGAAAGATTGACGAAAGCAGTAGATAAGTATGGCAATAAGGCTACCTATCTCTTGTCTGGTCAGCCTGATGACATGGAAGCCATGAAGAAATTCCTTGAGGACAAGGGAATTGACAGCAAGCAGATTAAAATGGACAGCTTTAAAGGTTTGAAATAATGGCTAGGGAAAAATTTTACCGGAACTTTTAAATATTTAGAAGATAAAATATATGACAAAAGAAACTAAGAAAATAGAAAGTCATCCGGTAAAATAAGTTTAACGATAAACCAAAATATCAGAGTTTTAGAGTAGTGTAATTTCATACGGTAGTCAAACATTGGGAAGCGGCGGAGTATCTCAAAGTTTATATCCACTTCCAGAAAGAGGTAATGCAAGAAATGTTTCAGGATGCTCTAAGAAATAGGGATATCGGTATCAAGGATGGGCTGAGGTAAACAGTCTTCTTCAACGGTCAATTTCGTAAGATAACGAAAGGACCAAAGACGGTTTCACGCCCGGCTTGAAATCTATTTTAAAGAAAGATGCGCAAGGAGAGATAAAACCGATTTATTTTGAGCAAGTCTTATTGGCATACCTAAAAACTTTTGCAGAATACGGAAATGGGCAGAACCGATTTTACAGGTTCTGCCCATTTATCACTGTGCACAAATCCTATATCCGTTTTTATTGTTTCTACAAAAATTCCAACAGTCTCCTTGGGCGGGAGGCTTTTTTCTTTTACAGAAGGTTGTATTGTTTTCTTCAAAGGAATTGATAAGTCCGTTTTATTCTTGAAATGTCAATGTGACTTGTTTAACACGGTTATCATACTCAGACATTTTAAAAAGCACTTTTGCATTTTTGTAAGGGACACCCTCTTTTTTCTCCTGTTCCGTTTTCGGTGGTGAAATTCCCAGCGCTTTGTACGGATCTACCCATTCTCTTCGCGGATCATCTTCAAGCTCAATCCAAGTAGGGGAAATATAGATATTTTTTCCTGTTCCTGGATGGATAATTGCTTTGACAATCGTTGCATCAAGTAGCGAACATGGAGCATTGGACAGATTTTTTGCCTGTACGGTTAAGGTTGTAAATTCATAGCTGCTCTCACTTTCGAAGGTATAAGGTTCACTTATTTCGCCCGGTTGTAATATGATTTTTTGTAACTTTTCCGGGGTATCGTTCTCAGCATCTTCCAATACAAGATTTTTATACAGGCAATTCTCAAAAGTATCACTGCCCAAAATAAACGAACGTCCTACATCTGCATGAAAAGTAAGTCCCTTCGGATTTTGGGGATGAGTCATCAACATAGGCTTTAATTCGTTATAGATTTCCTCATAAGGTTTTATGTTCAGTTTTTTTTCTTTCACCTCAGCAATATCCAAATAAATCCATTTATCAGAGTCATCTCTTCCTTTCAATCGGATACCGTCAATATCCATTCTCATACCCAATACCTCCGTATCAATAAGAACCGGGTATTGTTCGGATGCAAACGTAATAAAACGTATCATTTTATCATAAGAACTTTTCAATTCCTCAAGAGAACTTGCCTTAGCAGAATATACATAGTGAATAGAATCGTCATACAAAAGATTGTCCGGACTGATATCATTCGATTTTTTAAATTGTTGGATTGCATATTCGCAAAAGACCTCATCGACATCTGACCACAAATACGATGACCTTGTTTTTACATCACGAGCGATTGTTACGCTGAATTCGAGATCCGGATATTTATTGAGCCGAACAAGAAAATATCGTTTGTTTTCCGGATTTTTTTTCATAGTATAGGCATTTTCTCCGTAGGTATCATTCAACCAACGGACGATGCGTTTTTCATCTTCTTCGGAAGAACGTCTACATCCACGTAACAAAAAAACAGCACAGAGTATGGTTATAAAAATTAGAATCAATTTCAAAAGTTTCATATCTTCTTCTCCATAAAAGATGTTCAATCAGCATATAGGAATATAAAAAAACACGGTTTTAGATGTACCGATCTTTAAAATTTGAATTTCAGGTTCAACTTTTTAAGGTCGGCACATACCGAGCGACCGTGTTTTTTTATGCATTGAAGCGTTCTCTTTGCGCTTTGACTTTCATACGTTCTGTGTGATATTTCATCAACAGGTAGACTAAGACGACTTCGATAACCGCCCACAAAACCAAGTATCCGTTTTGCTTCGCTTGAAGCATAGGGGTTAAAGTTAAAAGCAATCCGTTAAAGAGCATGCTCATCATTGCGGAGTCGGTCGTGGTACGAATGGCATAGGACATGGCGTGGATACCTATGATAGCGGCTACCAAATAAATATATGCTGTAGGCAGAGCGGGTACGCCGGGGATAGCGATGACGGGCAAAATCCACAAACCTCGTACACATCCGCTTGCAATGAGACTTTTGGTAAAGCCGCTGCGTGTTTCCAAGACGGGTTGAAGAACATTGACCCATGCAATTTCCTGAACGGCACCGATGAGGAACAGCAGGATAGCATAGGGCGCCATTTCGGCAAAGGGTAGAGTGTATTCAAAACCGCGAAGGGCATGAAGTCCGAAATGGATTACTAAAAACAAAGGGATAACGGGAAGATATTCCTTAGCGGGTTTGGCAAAGGCCTGTTTTTTTAAATCGGAAAGACCTTCTTTTCCAAGAACCGCTGCAGCCAAAACCGGAGTGAATCCGCCCAACAAAAAAAGTATAATCCAAGGGGAGGAAAGAACCGTTTTTAACGGGATTTGTTTAAAGGCGATAACGCCCCAAGTCGCCATGGTCATAAGGCTTAATGCCAGTAAATAAAGCCATAATTTTTTTACAGTAGTCATAATCGTTCTCCTTTAATCAAGTTTTCTTCCGTCATAATTTCGATTCCGAATTCATGGAGTTTTTTGGCAGCGATTCCCATACCGGAAACTTTTTTGCCGGAAAAACTGCCATCGTAAATTTCACCATATCCGCAGGAAGGACTGCAAGCTTTTAAGATTGCCTTTTCGCAATGGAAGAGTTTTGCAATACGCAAGCTTTCCCTTGCACCCTTGTTCATGGCTTCGGTGACATCTTCCCCCGAAACGGTGAGGACACGACCGTCTTTTTGTATCTCCATGGGCGGTCTGGGTGTGGGAAGTCCGGCCAGTTGTTCCGGACATATGGGCACAAAAGAATCTGTGGATTTCATCAGTTCTTCACATCGATTATGACCGCCGTTATATTTGCACTCTATACCGAGCAAGCAGGCGCTGATTAAAATTTTCATGGGAACCTCCATATCTTCATCATAGTATCATAGTCAAACAAGTTTGTATAGTTTTTAAAGGTCAAAAGGGCTTGGTTGCTTTCCGGATATTTCTTGAGATATAATAAGGACAATATTCCCTTGAATTGTCTTAAAAATTTTTCGTTTTAAGTAGAGAAGAGAAATAATATTCGCAATAATAAGGGTTGGCTATGGGCTTGCAAAGGTTTATCACAGAACAGGTCTTTCAATAAAAAGGAGGATAGGATGAAACTGATTGTTCAGGATATAGAAAAAGCTTTCGGAGAAAAGAAAGTATTACAGAAAGCCTGTGCATCGTTTGAAAGCGGAAAAATATATGGACTTTTAGGTAGAAACGGTGCGGGCAAGACCACTTTGTTTCGCATGATTTACGACGATTTGGAAAAAGACGGTGGAGAAGTGCTTTTAGAGGAAGAAGGCAGAAGTAAAAGTTTAGAGCATAAAGATGTGGGAATGGTTTTTTCTCAGCCTGTTTTGCCTAATTTTTTAACCGGCTATGAATTTATTCGCTTTTTCTCCGATGTTCATGGAGGTATCAAGGGGGAAAGTATTGAGGATGGTTTTCAACGCTTCGGCTTTGACGATGGGGATATGAATCGTTTGATTATCGGGTATTCCCATGGGATGAAGAGTAAGCTGCATTTGATGTGCATGGCTATTGCCAAACCGAAAATTATTTTGCTCGATGAGCCTTTGACCAGTTTGGATGTAGTCATTGCCGCAGAAATGAAAAAAATGCTCTTAGAATTAAAAGAAGATCGTATTTTGATTATCTCCACCCATATTTTACAATTGGCCAAGGATTTGTGCGATGAGATTGTATTGCTTAAGGATGGAAAACTTCAGGAGCTTACGAATCTTACGAAAGATAATCCGGATTATGAAGAGGAAGTCATTCGCGCTTTGACGGAGGAAGAAGATGTTTAAGACAGCGAAATTGATCCATGATTTACACGGCGCATGGGCGACCAACGGGTTCTTCTATTATCTTTCCAAAATTCCTTTGGTGGGAAAATTTATTCCGGAGAAAATTTACGGCATGATCAAAATCAAGGGAATTTGGAATCGGATTTTATTTTTTCTGACGCCTTTGTTTCAGTGTATTCGAAAGGGATTGTATTATTCGGTTTTCTTTTTAGGGCCGATGATGTACTTTGGAAAATCACAGATTCATTTGACTGCCAATGACTTTTTACAAATGTTTTTTGCTTTGAATATTTTCTTGGGGATGAGCATGAATCATCCTTTGGCTCCGGCAGCCGTTGTGGAAAATTATGTTTTGACTCAATTTTTAGATGTGGATACTCGAAAATATTTCTTTTTGCGAGTGATTAAATTTTATTTGAATTATTTTATTTTTCACGGTTTAATTTTGGCATTGATTTCCAAATGGGTTCCGGAAATTTCTTTTGGCAAATTTTTGACGGGTCTGTTTTTTGTCATGGGTGTTCGGGGAATTTGGGATTTTTACATGATGGGACGGTTTAAGCGAACAGGGAGGATGAATATGCCCAAAGTGCTTGCCGTGCTTTTTGGCGCAACAGGCATTGGACTTTATGTGCAGCCCTTATTTTTCAGACAATGGGTTCAGTTGAATTTTTGGGATAAACTCATCACACCCTGGTCGGCGATGTTGCTTTTCCTTTTGGGGATTGCAAGTTATTTGATGCTTTGGAAAAATGGAGAGTATAATCGACTGGCTCGATATGAAGCTTCCTATGTAGAAGAAATGTCGGAGAAAAAGGCTGATTTTCGAACGCAAGTGGGCACTCTGACACAGGAGAAAGATTTTCGAATGGTCTTGTCTCCGGCGACGGCTCAAAAGAAAGGCTATGCATATCTTCACAGCATATTTTTTCAGCGGAACTATAAAATAATCGGAAAAAAAGTTTTGCGAAAACTTTATTTTATCGGCGGTGCTTTTCTTGTCCTGGTTGGGATGGCTTTGTTTTTCCCGAAGGGTCAAGAGATGACGGAAAAATTTCTCTCCGGAGCATTGAGTAAAATGGGTTTTTGGTTTTTTGTGGTGAATTTTTTCTGTCTAAAAGCGGATTACAACGCTATACTCTTTAACAATATGGATCGCTGTCTATTGAATTATAATTTTTATCGTCGTCCCAAAGATGTTTTGACTTGTTTTTCCATTCGATTGAAAAGAGTACTTCTTTACAATTTTTCTTTGGCTGTGTTGACTTGCCTAGGTTTTCTGATTTTGGCAAAGATGCAGGGGAAGGTTTTGGAAGTGCTGCCTCTTCTGGGACTAATTTGTTTGTTGACTTTCTTTTTCAGCGTACATTATTTGGCATTGTATTATTTGACCCAACCGTATACGGAACAGTCCAATGCCAAAAGCCCCGTCTATTCCATTGCCAATATGGCGGTTTATTGGGGAAGTTGGATACTTTTTATGAAGAAAAATATTCCCAATGGGGTGATTTGGTGGATTGCGGCGGCTATATTTGTATATACGCTATGCATTTTATTTGTGGTGGTGAAAAAAGCACCGAAGACTTTTCGACTTCACCGATAAATTTTGTTTGAAAGGAAAGAAAAGTGATATAATGGGGGAATCAAAGGAGGAGCCTATGAATAGTTTGGCTTTGTTTATCGGAAAATGTTTGGCATTTTTAGGAAAGTTACTGGGAAGAGGGTCCAGCCTTCCCGGATATGCGGCAAGAAAGATCGCTCCGGATTTTTTGAGTGCGTTTCATTTGCCCCCCAAGATAATTATGGTGACGGGAACCAATGGGAAGACCAGTGTTACCAAATATATCAGTGAGTTTTATAAAGATGCGGGGCTAAGTGTCGTGACGAATGAAGACGGTGCCAATATTGTTCAGGGAATTGCCACCAGTCTGATTAAAAAAGCGACGATGGCCTTTGTGGTGCAAGGTGATGTCTGTGTTTTGGAAGTCGATGAAGGATTTCTTGGAACGATTAGCAAAGAGGTTGTGCCTCAAGTATTAATTCTCACCAATTTATTTGAAGATCAATTGGATCGTTTTGGAAGTGCAAAACAGTTGGCAGAAAAAATGGCGTCTTCGTTGCCGGAGAACACTGTGCTTTATTTAAACGGGAATGACCCCATATCGGTGTATTTTGGAGAACTGGTTCCGAATAAAAAGGTGTATTATGGTTTATTGGACGCGGAAGCGGGAACTTATAAATCGGCAAACTGTCCGAAGTGTGGAGAAGTTTTGGAATATTCCGGTCACCTTTACGATCACTTAGGAACTTTTCATTGTGCTTGCGGTTTTAAATATCCTCTTTTAGAGTATAAGGCAGAAGAGATTCAAGGTGCTTCTTTCCTACTGAGACAAGAGGCTTATGAAGCGCCGGATTCGCCTTTATATATGATTTACAACAGTTTGGCGGCTTTGTCCTATGCTTTGGACGCCGGTTTAAGACCGGAACGACTGAAGAAAGTGTTAAGAGAAGTTGTGGTCGGGAAGGGTCGAAAAGAAAAAATGCTCTTTAACGGGAAAGAAGGCTTTTTAAATTTGGTGAAAAATCCGGCAGGTGCAAATTTAACTTTGGATTTGATTCAAAAAGAAAAAGAAGCCTATCAATTATACTTTGCTGTGAACAATCGTTATGCAGACGGTTTGGACACAGAATGGTTTAAGGAGATTGCTTTTGAAATTTTGGAGGCAACCCCTATAAAAGGAATCTATATCTGTGGCGAGGCGGCCGATGCGTTAGCCAAAGTGATTAAAGAAAAGCTCCCCTCGGTGCCTTTAAAAAAGGGAGAAGGGGAGAGTGTGATTTTACAAATGAAAGAAACAGGGCTCAAGTCCTATTTTCTATCCAACTATACCATGTTGGCTAAAACAAAAGAATTGTTAAAATAAAAAGAATCTCTTCGTGGAACTGAACTGAAAGGGCAGATGGAAAAGCTGACCGGACAGGTTCAGTTCAAATTGGGAGATTCTTTTCTTTGATTATAACCATTCTCTGTTGCCAATCCTTTCTCTCCGGAGAATATTCCCAAAAAGAGCCATAAGAGATACGCCGTATTGGGAACACTGATATTGAAAAAAGCTTGTACCAAATAGATGAAAAGAGAAATAAAGAGAACCAGATAAGCCGGATTATGAATTTTTCCAAGTCCTCGGTAGAGACATAAACCCACAAACAGTAAATAGCTTAGCAAGGCGGGAATGCCGGAAGAGACGGCGATATTCAAGTACTCGTTGTGTGCTTTGTCATAGTTTAGATAGCGACCCAATTCTCTGACCACATCATCATGAAACAAGTTTTCCATGGCGTTTTGCATATTCTCCGGACCTACACCGAAAATAGGATAGTGTTTGACAATCCCTAAAGCCTTTTTCCAAACAAAGACTCGGTGTGAGCCGGCTTTAGTGGCATCAAAGCCATGGATTAAGAAAGCTTTCATGTCCCGGAAGATTGATAGAAATCGGGTGATAAAGGGTAAATCGACAAAATAATGCAATAGGATTAGTGCGAAAATTAGGACAAGGCATAAAAGGGGGATAATCCAAAGCTTTTTTCCCTTCAGTCGTCCGGAACGAATCAGCAAAATTGCGTAAAGCAAAAAACCTGCCGCAGCACCTAACCAAGGACCTCGAGCCTGTGCAATAGCCAAAGCTCCGGCAACGGTAAAAAAGCTAATATAGAAGAAAGGTTTTTTTCGCTCAAAAGCCAGGTAAAAGTGAAAAGGTAGGGTGGTAGCTAAATAGGTTCCCAAGAAGTTCCGATTTCCCATGGAACTTACCGGTTGCAAAAAGCGAATTTCTCGGTATACAGCATTGGTATAGGGGCGATACCCTAAAGCTTCCGAGATTGTAAAAGATGCCACAATCAGAGAGCTTAAAGCAATACCTTGAAAAAAAGAGTCTTTTAGATTGCGGCAACCGTGGCCCATGAAAAAGATGGCAAAGTAAAAGAAAAAAGTAAGCAGTCCGTCCAGTCGTCCTGTATATCCGACAAAAGCCATCACCGGATCCAAAGCGAATACGGTGGAGACGACGATAAACAATGTATAAAATTTTATTGCCAAGCTTTCTTTTTTCTTCCAACCGATGCGCTCCAATGGGATTTTTTTGTCTAAAATAAGATAGAAGAAGATGATGGACAAGATTCCCATAAAGAGGACTTTGCAGGTAAACGAGTCGTTTCTTCCCAAGACGGGAAAAAAGATAATCGGTGTCAACCATGCAATTAATGTGGCGAAAAAATTAACCGGAAAAGAATAAGCTTCCATAATAAATCTTTCCAATCCTTTCGCATAAAATTTATTCTTCTTCATTATACTTTTGTACTTTTCTTTTTTCAATGGGAGGTAAGAAAAGAGGGTGGAAAAAAATCGGTTTATCTTTTGTATACGGGAAGAGATAAAAGTCAACTATACAAGATGTTACTTCACTGTTATAATGAAACGAGAATAAGGGAGGTTTTGGAATATGAAAAAGAGAAGCGGATTGACTGCACTTTTAGTATTGACGGTTTTGTTTTTAGTTGCTTGCGGTGGAGCAAGAAATCCAAAAGATGCAACACTATTATTCTTTAAGAATATGCGTGTTGGAAAATATGAGGAAGCAGCGGAATTGGTTTCCGGTTCCGATTTTGATGCGGCTCGTGTTCGTGAGGAATATGAATCCTTAGGTGGAAAGTTTTTAGACAAGATGAGAGATTTTGAATATGAAGTGGTCGGTGTGGATCAAAGAAATGAAAGTGCGACAGTCAATGTAAAAGTCTCTTATTATAATTTAAAGCCGATTTTTGAAGAAGTGATGCAAAATCTTCGAAATGATGTAAAAAATGACGAAAAAATTCGTAATATGAACGAAGAAGAGGTTACGAAAGAAGCCATGAATCGTCTAAATGCCAAAATTGAAAGCGTCAAAGATTTACAAAGAACGGAAAAATCTTTCAATATCAATGTTATTAAATCGGAAAAGACTTGGAAATTGGACATTACCAATATGGATGTGCAAGAAGTTATTTCCGGAAATTTATCAACACTATAAGGAGAAAGGGCATAAAGCCCTTTTTTATTTTGAAAAATATAAAGGTTGAAACTTTTTAGGGGCTTTACGGGTATCCATTACACAGCGGGTAAGATAAAAGTTTTTTGAAGTAGAAAAATTTTAAAATAGAGATAGCCTTGAGAGAGGGAAGAAGAATGAATGAAAAAATTTTTATTGAACATTATCAGACTTATTACGATCGGGTTTATCGCGCCGGATATGCTTGGCTGCGCAATCCGCATGAAGCCGAAGAGGTGGCTCAGGAAACCTTTTTGAAACTTTGGAAGCGGGAAGAAAAATTTCAAACAATGCAGCATATGGAAGCCTGGTTGATTACCGTTGCCTGTAATCAAGCTAAAAATATTTTACGGCGTTTTGACCATAGAGAGGTGGAAAATTTTTCAGAGGAATTTGACGGGGCGGTCCAATCCGATGTGTATAAAATGTATTTTTGGGAAAGCATGATGGCGCTTCGAGAGGAAGAAAGAACGGCATTATATTTTTATTATTTTGAAGGTTATAAGATTAAAGAGATTGCAAAAATGATGGATATGAATGAGAATACGATAAAAACACATTTGCAACGAGGCAGAAAAACACTTCGTTTGGAGTTGGGAGGTCAAGATGAAACATTTTGAATTATGGAATGAGATTCGTCCCGATGAGAAAAGAAAAAAAGAAATTCTGGAGGAGATTTTAAGTACACCGGAGGTGATGGAGATGAAAAAAAAGAATACAAAAGGATTCCGTTCCCTTGCTGCCGCTTTTGTACTTCTTCTTGGCGTGAGCCTGGCTTATTTTGCAGGAAAACCTCTTTGGATTCAATTGGCAAAAAGCAAAAACACCTCCCCGGTGATTAGCGAAAATCCAAAAGTGAATCAAAAATCCGAACCGGATTCGGAAAAACCGAAGAAACCGTCTGTGGAACAGGAGATGGCCAAGACGCTGCCCTTGGCAAATTATAAAGCGACACCCAATGCGCCGGCACTGGATTATGTATTGCATGAAAATGCGCAAGGCAGTATGGGATATGGTCCGGGTTTTCGGGAAGATGATGAGCGTATGAGAAAAGAGTTTGAGCAAAGGGATGCACAACCTTGGGGAAAAGGAGAAGACTTTAAAGTTCTGCCGGTGTTTAAAAATCCGGATTACGGATTTATGCCCGTAAGTCAAAAGACTCAGGAGGAACGGGATGAGAAGATCATTGAATATCTACCGGAATTTAGAAAGCGGGCGCAGGAGATTGCGGAAAAAATGAACGTCAATCCTAAAGTCTACGAAGAAAGCATTCAAGCAGTTGGAAAATCCTGTTGGTTCGGATTTCCTCAACGATTTATTTGGGCAGGCGTCAATATTCAGGTGGGAGATTCCGAAGTCAGAATAAATAAGGCAAAAGCTTTTCCGGGCATAGGTAAATGGGACGTTACAGCGGATTTGGAAAAAATAAAAGGAAGTTTGAAAGAAGAGTTGGACAGTTGCGTATTTTTAGACCCGATGGAGAATCCTAAGTTTCTTTACAATATTTACTCTCATGTTGAGGGTGAAAATGAGCGAGAAAAAATGATGGGACTGAAAGCTTATGAGCAGGGCAAAACCTTGGAAGAAGCCTTTATAAATTATTATTTGAACGCTTATCAACTGAATATTTTCGTTGCTTCATGGATAAACCAGGAAGAAGACATGGCGGAAGTTTTGATGCGAAAGTTCAGTCGAGGACTGGATGTATTGGCTTACTATCCGATTATTTCCCGTGAAGAAGCTGTAGAGAAGGCCATCCAAGGGGAGTATGTGTGGATGTATGATCAAAAATTAAAGTATCCCATTACAAAAGATTTGATTTATCGGATAGATTTGGTGTACTCGGAAAATCAATACGAAGAGACCTATCAACCGGTTTATAAAATTTTGGTGGAATGTCAAGATGAGGAATTTTATAGAGGTGCCTCCGAACAGGTCAGAGCCTTGAAATATTATAACATGATTACTGTCCCCGCAGTAAAAGGCGCTAAAATTTCCGTCCGATTCAATTAAAAAGATGTTGTTGTAAAATTGAACTCGATTCAAAAGGGAAAGTGCCGGATTTTTCGTTCCGGCACTTTCCCTTTTGGGCATCTAAAGTCATAAATTTTGAGTGACCCAAGGAGAGAACGGCTCATTCATCTATTGTTTTACATATCATTTTTCCATACGACAAAAAAATACGTCAAGAGATATGCCGTAGAATCGAAACCGAATAGAGATAGAGACATGCTCTTCCCTCAGATAAAAAAATAAAAATAAAAAATGTATTCGGATAATAAATAGGCATTTGTTGGGTATACATGAAGTGATTCATTTGAAAGATAGAATTTTAAGCAATAAATATTATTTTTTTTGACAATACACTACCAAAGTGGTAGTATTGTTTTATACAAAGTAAGTATAATTTAATACTTTTGCAGTAGGGGATAAGACGTGAATTGACGTCAGGTAAAAAACAATTGAGGTGAAGGAGGTATTTGAATGTTTTATGCAACAACACCGGAGCATGAAGCTTTGCGTAAGAAGGTAAGAGAGTGGGTTGAAACCGAAATAAAGCCCATTGCATTCCAATTGGATCAAAAGAATGAGTTTCCTCATGAACAAATTGCAGAATTCGGTAAAATGGGTTTGATGGGGATTCCTTATCCAAAAGAATATGGCGGAGCGGGTTTGGATGTCATCAGTTATGCCATTGCAGTGGAAGAACTTTCCAGAGTGGATGGCGGTACGGGTGTTATTCTTTCGGCACATGTCTCTTTAGGCTCTTGGCCGATTTTTGCATTCGGAACAGAAGCACAGAAGAAAAAATATTTGACACCTTTGGCGAAAGGGGAAAAGATAGGTGCTTTCGGTTTAACGGAAGCGGAAGCGGGTTCGGATGCGGGGGGAACGCAAACCACAGCGGAATTGGATGGCGATTATTATATTTTAAACGGAAATAAGATTTTCATCACGAATGCGCCGGTAGCGGATACCTATGTTGTTTTTGCCGTAACCACTCCGGGTATCGGCACAAAGGGAATCAGTGCATTTATCGTTGAAAAAGGTTGGGAAGGATTTGAATTTGGAGATCATTATGATAAATTGGGGATTCGCTCTTCTTCCACAGCGGAGCTTATTTTCAACAATGTAAAAGTGCCGAAAGAAAACTTGTTAGGCAAAGAAGGTCAAGGTTTTCGCATTGCAATGGCAACCTTGGACGGCGGTCGTATCGGTATTGCCGCACAAGCTTTAGGAATTGCACAAGGTGCTTATGAAGCGGCATTGGCTTATTCCAAAGAACGTATTCAATTTGGAAAACCCCTTGCTCAACAGCAAAGCATTGCTTTCAAATTAGCGGATATGGCAACAAAGCTTCGTGCAGCAAGATTATTGATTTATTCCGCAGCGGATTTGAAAGAAAATCACGCTCCTTATGGAATGGAGTCCGCAATGGCAAAAATGTATGCTTCCGATATCGCTTTGGAAGTTTGCAACGATGCATTGCAAATTCATGGCGGCAACGGCTATTTAAAAGGCATGGATGTTGAACGGATGTATCGTGATGCCAAAATAACCACCATCTATGAGGGAACGAATGAAATTCAAAGAGTGGTTATCGCTGCAAATATTATCGGGAAAATACCCAAAGCGGCAGGCGCAGGAGCTTCTTTTGCTGCCGTTGCAAAGGGGAAAGGACCCATTACAGGGGACAGAAAAAGAGAGATGATCAAAGGGGATACTTTGGAAGAATCGGTAGAGATTTTAGTCAAGAACCTAAAGAAAGACGGTTATGATTTTTCCGTAGGAATTGATATCGATACGCCTATTGTGGATGCCGAAAGAGTGGTTGCCATCGGAAAAGGAATTGGCGGTAAAGAAAATTTGGAATCGGCGAAAAGATTGGCGAAGGCGGCAGGTGCCGCACTGGGTTCCTCCAGACCGGTTGCAGAAACCATGAAGCTTCTTCCCTTGGAACGCTATGTAGGCATGTCCGGACAAAAATTTAAAGGGAATTTATATATCGCTTGTGGAATTTCCGGTGCAAATCAACATTTAAAGGGCATCAAAGATGCTTCGACCATTGTTGCCATCAATAAGAATGCGGCGGCACCCATCTTCAAAAATTGTGACTACGGCATTGTTGGAGATATGAATGAAATTATGCCTCTGTTGGCAAAAGCATTGGGTACAGGAGAAAAGAAACCGGCTCCTCCGATGAAAAAAGTCAGACGCTCCAAACCCAGAAAATTAGCTCCCAACTACGGTGTATATGTATGCCCGGGCTGCGGATATGAATATGTTCCGGATTTGGGCGATATGGAAGCTGAAATTGCTCCGGGAACCACTTTTGAAAAATTACCGGATGATTGGACTTGCCCGGATTGCCAAGAAGAAAAACACAACTTCATCCAAGCAGATTTTCCTGCAGATCGTAAGTAATAAAGGAGAATGATTATGTATACAGTAAGAAAAGTAGTTGACGATTTATATTGGATTGGTGGAAACGACCATCGATTGGCTCTATTTGAAAACATCTTCCCGATTCCGAGAGGTGTTTCTTATAACTCCTATTTGTTATTGGATGAAAAAACGGTAGTGTTTGATTCCGTGGACTGGTCGGTAGCCAGAGAGTATTTGCGCCATATTGAACTGTTGTTAGAGGGCAGACCTTTGGACTATATGGTCATCCATCATATGGAACCGGATCATTGCGCCGCAATCGATGAAGTTTGCTTAAGATATCCCAATGTCAAAGTGATTTCCAGCGAACAGGGTTTCCAAATTATGAACCAAATCGGATATCATATTAAAGACGAACAAAAGGTGATTGTCAAGGAAGGCGATACCTTCAGTTTCGGGAAACATACCTTGGCATTTGTGGAAGCGCCTATGGTACACTGGCCGGAAGTATTGATGTCCTTTGACACAAGCAACGGCGTATTGTTCTCTGCAGACGCATTCGGCAGCTTCGGTGCCATTGACGGAAAATTGTTTAACGATGAAGTGAACTTCGACCGTGACTGGTTGGACGATGCCAGAAGATATTACACCAATATCGTCGGCAAATATGGTCCCTTCGTACAGGATGTTTTAAAGAAAGCATCCACATTGCCCATTAAATATATCTGCCCCTTACACGGATTGGTATGGAGAAATAATTTGGCTTATTTCATCGAAAAATACGACAAATGGAGTAAATATGAACCGGAAGAAGAAGGCGTAATGATTGCTTACGCTTCCATGTACGGGAATACGGAATATGCGGCGCAATCGTTGGCGACTGCACTTTGTGAACGAGGAATGACCGAAGTGGTGGTTCATGATGTATCCAACACCGATGTATCCCAATTGATTTCGGATACATTCAAATACTCCCATATCGTTTTGGCTTCCGTAACCTACAATTTGGGCATCTATCCGGTGATGAAAGACTTCATCAATGACATGCAGGCTTTGAATGTACAAAACAGAACCGTTGCACTGATTGAGAACGGAACATGGGCATGCACCGTGGGAGATTTGATGGAAGAATATATTGACGAAAACTTGAAACTGGTTGACGTCTTAAATGATCGTGTAACCGTGAATACGGCGTTGAATGATGCAAACGTAAAAGATGTGGACGCTTTGGCGGATGCGATTATCGACTCCATAAAGATCATTAAAGAAGTCAAAGAAAAAGCAAACAGTTAAAGAGTATAAAGGGACGGATGAAAGTCAAAGATGAAAAGACAAAGTATTATGGATTATTGATATTATAAAAAACAAGCCCGGAGAAAGAGTCGGGTTTGTTTTTTTATGCGTTCGACAGTGTACGTTTTTAAAGGGTGAAAGTCCCTGAACCGCACGACAGTGGGAAGGATACAGCCGAACACCAAGGGAGTCCATCGCAAGTTGGAATCTGAAGAAGGTGTAAGCGAATCTCCGGTCTGACGAATAGAAATCACCTATGTATATGGTTATACTCATCGCGATGACATACATCCAAATGCTGACGATAGTATAAATCAAGGTTGAGGTTATGATTGTAGAGAAGGATTTCTTGGTTTCTCTTGTATAGTCTGCTACTACAGGTAGCCAATTTAAAGGCGTAGTCTGCTGAGAGTTCTATAGTTGCTCCGAAATTCATAATGCTTTAGACGAGCTTTATCATCAATATGGTTAGAAAAAATAATTCCGTCGATGAAAAGGTCTAAAAGCATTGCCCATAATCCCTCCGAAACTCGAAAGAAGAAAAACGGGTACCGGTTAAGATTTCCGCAATGTATACACCGGTACCGAAGCAAATTACAGTTTCAAAATTTGTCGTGGGTTTTATTTCCATAATTTTTAATCCTTCTTAGTATTCTCCGTGTAAATCAAAGCCGTGATCTATAGGACCGTCGCCTTTTCCTAAATTCAGCATGGCGCCAAGAGCGCCGGATAGATATCGTTTTGCGGATTCTACAGAGGAGGGAAGATCTTTTCCCTTGGCAAGATTGGCTGCAATAGCGCTGGATAGGGTACAGCCCGTGCCGTGGGTGTTGTGATTGTCGATTCGTTTGCCGAAGAACCATTGCCCGCCCGCTTCGGAGAAAAGATAATCATTGGCATCGTTCAGTTGATGGCCGCCTTTTATAAGAACGGCACAACCGTAAGTGTCAAAAATTTCTTTTGCAAAAAGTTCCATTTCTTCAGGAGAGGAAATGGTCTTACCTACTAAGGCTTCCGCTTCGGGAATGTTTGGGGTAATGACTTTTGCCAAAGGGATTAAACGAAGGCAAAGAGTTTTTACCGCTTCATCATCAATTAATTTTGCTCCGCTGGTGGCGACCATAACCGGATCGATAACAATATTTTTTGCTTGATAAAAGATTAAAGCGTCGGCAATGGTTTCAATTAGCTTTGAAGAGGAAACCATTCCTATTTTTATTGCATCCGGATAGATATCAGTAAATACCGCATCGAGTTGGCTTCTCAAAAATTCGGGAGAAGCTTCCATAATCGCGCTGACGCCGGTCGTGTTTTGCGCTGTCAGGGCAGTGATCGCACTGGTGGCAAATACGCCATTCACGGTCATTGTCTTGATATCCGCTTGGATGCCGGCGCCTCCGCCGGAATCCGAACCGGCGATTGTTAATGCTGTTTTTTTCATAAGAGCCTCCTTACATGCATTAATTTTATTTAAGCGACGAAAAGTGGTGCCCCCGATTCGCCGCCGAGAAGTCAAATGTTGATTGAGATTATTTTTTTGTCCATTGTCGAAAGTCGATATTTTGCATGAAAGCTAGAACAACGATTCCGGCAAGGATTGCTCCAACTGCTGTGGAGATAAGAAACGGGACGACATAGATATAGAAAGCAATTTCTCCGGCTTTTTTTCCCATAAACAGTAAGGCGATGGGATAGGCGGCAAGTCCGCCTAAAATGCCCGTGCCTAAAATTTCTCCGATGATTGCGGGAAGAAGTTTTTTTGTTTTGGCAAAGAAAAGTCCGCATAAAAGTGCGCCGAACATGGAACCGGGGAAGGCCAACAGGCTTCCCAGACCGGTCAGATTTCGAATCAAACTTGCTGCAAAGGCAATGCCTATGGCATACAAAGGTCCTAAAAAGACCCCTGCGAAAACATTGACCATATGTTGAACCGGTGCACATTTACTCCCTAAAAACGGAAAAGAAAAGAAGCTTCCTACAACGGCTAAAGCCGTCAGGATACCGGCTAAAGCCAAACATTGTGTACGATTTTTCAATTTTTTCGCTCCTTTCATGACATTCCTTCTTATAAGGATAATAAAAAAATGCTTTGCCGGCATAGCAAAAGCATCTTTGTCCTTGCGCTATCTTTCCCTACGTTGGCATTATCCAAATCAGGTTAATGGGTTTAAAACCCTACGGTTTATTCTCAGCCCGCGTATTGGCGAGCTCCCCTATGTCAAGTTCAGTATACGACAAAGCGCTGTTTTTTTCAACGGGAAAAAAGTTTTTCGGTTTATATTTTTTATTGTGAAAACAATTACGCGAAGAGGGAATTTCAAAATATTAAATTAAATTAACAAAAAAACATAAATTAACGAAAAAAATATCTAAAAAATGATTTTTTCTCTAAAAAGGTCTTGCTTTTTTTTGAAGGCTAATGTATTATGTTAGGGTGCTTTAGGATACACCGCGATGAAACGGGAGGTTGCCGCCATTTTGGCAGGAAATTTCCGTGGAGTATGTCCAAACTTGGATTTGGGCGTGGAGAGCTGTATTTTCAATGACCGTAGGTCATTTTTTTAAAGGAAAAGCACAACACACCCGAGAGTGTGTATCGGCGGCTCTCGTTCGTATGGTGGAAAACATGCGATTTTAAGGAGGAAAAAAATTGGCAACAAAGCAAAGAATCAGAATCAGATTAAGAGCGTATGATCATGAGTTATTGGATAACTCTGCAGCAAAAATTGTTGATGCAACCAAACGCTCAGGTGCAGAAGTAAGCGGACCGATCCCTCTTCCCACAGAGAAGGAGATTATCACGATCCTACGTAGTGTTCATAAGCATAAGGATTCTCGTGAACAGTTCGAGCAAAGAACACATAAAAGACTGATTGATATCTTAAATCCCAATGTAAAAACATTGGAAGCGCTTAAGAAGTTGAATCTTCCCGCCGGCGTGGATATCGAAATCAAGTTGTAAAATCTTAGGATGATTGACTTAGTCAATCCGCTGTAAGTACAGGAGGTGCACTCGTGAAGAGTATTTTAGGAAAGAAAATCGGTATGACACAAATTTTTACGGAAGAGGGTTTGTTAATTCCTGTAACCGTAGTCGAAGCCGGTCCGATGGTGGTTACCCAAATCAAAACGGTAGAAAATGATGGGTACAATGCCGTTCAAGTCGGTTTCGTGGATAAGAAAGAAAAGAAGTTGACCAAAGCTTTAAAGGGTCACTTCGACAAGGTGGAAGTAGGCTATAAAAAAGTTCTCCGTGAATTTCCGTTGAAGAATGGCGAAACTTTTGAATTGGGGCAAGAAATCAAAGCGGATTTATTTGCTGCGAATGACAAAGTGGATGTCATCGGAACTTCTAAAGGTAAAGGAACTCAAGGCGCGATTAAACGCTGGAATTTTTCCAGAGGTCCGGAAAAACACGGTTCTAAATTGCATAGAACCCAAGGAGCTCGTGCGGCGGCAACCTATCCCGGTCGCGTATTTAAGGGAACCAAGCAAATGGGTAAGATGGGTCACGCAAGAGTAACGGTTCAAAATCTTCAAATTGTTCAAGTTGATGCAGATAAGAATCTTATTTTGGTTAAAGGAGCTATTCCGGGACCGAAGGGCAGTCTTGTTACCATCAGAGAAACTGTGAAGATGAAGTAAGAGGAGGATGAAAGATGCCTAAAGTAAATGTACTGAATATGTCCGGTGCGGTTGTTGAAGAACTGGAATTAAATGATAACGTATTCGGAATTGAAATCAATGAGCACGTCGTATATGAAACGGTTAAAAATCAATTGGCGAATAAACGTCAAGGAACTCAATCCACAAAAACTCGTGCGGAAGTTAGAGGCGGCGGAAAGAAACCCTATAGACAGAAAGGAACCGGACGTGCAAGACAAGGAAGCAGGCGCTCTCCTCAATTTACGGGCGGTGGCGTAGTTTTTGCTCCAAAGCCGAGAGATTACAGCTATACCCTTCCTAAAAAGGTGAAACGCCTTGCTATGAAGAGTGTGCTTAGCGGTAAAGTGG
Source organism: Peptostreptococcaceae bacterium oral taxon 113 str. W5053 (assembly GCA_000467935.1). Lineage (GTDB taxonomy): Bacteria > Bacillota > Clostridia > Tissierellales > Peptoniphilaceae > W5053. The sequence goes on along the minus strand of KI259856.1, from coordinate 45,902 downwards.
TAGATAGCGAATTGATTGTTTTAGATCAATTGACGATGGAAGATTACAGTACAAAGAAAGCTGTAGAAATTCTTTCCAATATTAAAGCGGAAAAGAAAGCGTTGATTATCGTAAATGACAATAACGATAAGGTAAAGAAGAGTTTTGCAAATATTCCATTTGTAGCGACTTTACCTGTTGGGGAGATCAATGTTTACGATATTTTGAAATATGATTCTTTAGTTTTGACTAAAGACGTTGTAAAACGAATTGAGGAGGTGTACGCATAATGGCACCGCAAGATATCATTATTCAACCTTTGGTTACAGAACGCAGCATGGATCAAATGGAAGATAAAAAATATTCTTTTAAGGTTCATGTAAAAGCGAATAAATCCGAAATCAAAAAGGCTGTGGAGAAACTATTCGATGTACAAGTTGAAAAAGTAAATACGATCCGCATGCCGGGCAAGAAAAGAAGAATGGGAGTGCACACAGGTAAAACCAGTGATTGGAAAAAGGCTATTGTAACCTTGACCAAAGAAAGCAAAACCATTGAGTTCTTCGAAGGTCTATAATCTTTGAGGACAAAGGAGGAAAAAACAATATGGCAATTAAAAAATACAAACCAACTTCTCCCGGTCTAAGAAGTATGTCCGTGTTGGACTATTCTGAATTAACAAAGAAAAAACCTGAGAAGTCTTTAACTGAAAGTATTAAAAAAACGGGCGGAAGAAACGCTCGCGGAATTATCACCGTTCGTCATAGAGGCGGCGGCGCGGCAAGACGTTATCGTTTCATCGACTTTAAACGAAACAAAGACGGTGTTCCGGCAAAGGTCTTTTCCATTGAATACGATCCGAACAGAACTGCAAATATCGCGCTGCTTCATTATCTTGACGGAGAAAAAAGATATATCTTGGCTCCGAAGGGATTAAAAGTAGGCGATATGGTTGAAAGCGGTCCGAATGCGGATATTGTGATCGGAAACGCACTTCCTTTAGCGAATATTCCTGTCGGTACCATGGTTCACAATGTAGAGCTGAAAACAGGTAAAGGCGGACAATTGGTTCGTACGGCAGGTGCTGAAGCGCAGTTGATGGCGAAAGAAGGAAAGTTTGCTCAATTGCGTTTGCCCAGTGGAGAATTCAGACTTGTGCATTTAACTTGCAGAGCAACCATTGGTCAGGTAGGCAATTTGGAACACGAATTGGTTAGTGTGGGTAAAGCCGGAAAATCCAGACATATGGGCAAACGTCCTCGCGTTCGAGGTTCCGCAATGAACCCGGTAGATCATCCGCATGGCGGTGGTGAGGGTCGTGCGCCAATCGGTCGTCCGGCTCCTATGACTCCGTGGGGTAAAAAATCTCAAGGTGTCAAGACAAGAAATAAGAAGAAACATTCTTCTCGATATATCGTAAGAAGTCGTAAGAAATAGGAGGAGAAAATAATGAGTAGATCCTTAAAAAAAGGTCCGTTTATTGATGAACATCTTTTAAAGAAGGTTGAAGCACTCAATGCGGCTAATGATAAGAAAGTAATTAAAACCTGGTCTCGTCGCTCCACGATTTTTCCGCAAATGATTGGACACACAATTGCGGTTCATGATGGAAGAAAACACCTTCCCATCTATATTACGGACGATATGGTTGGTCATAAATTAGGAGAGTTTGTTCCAACTCGTACCTTCAGAGGTCATGCGGGTAAGGACAAACAACAAGCGAAATCATCCAAATAAGGAGGGAAGATAGATGGAAACTAGGGCAGAAGCAAAATATGTACGCATTTCTCCCTTGAAAGTGAATTTTATTTGCAAAGAGATCCGCGGCAAGCAAGTGGATCAAGCTTTGGCAATTTTAAAATTCACTCCCAAAAGAGGTGCTCAAATCTTAGCAAAAGTATTAAGCTCTGCAATTGCCAACGCAGAACATAATTTTAATTTAAATAGAGATAATTTATATGTATCCCGCGCTTATGCAAATGAAGCGCCCAGAATGAAACGCTATAGACCGAAGGCAAAAGGGATGGCATATCCGATTCTTAAGAGAAGTTCTCATATCGGTGTGGTTGTAGCGGAAATGGACAAGGAGGCTTAATCAATGGGTCAAAAAGTAAATCCTCATGGTTTTCGCGTCGGTATTATTAAGGACTGGAGCTCCAAATGGTATGCTCAAAAGAATGAATTCGCAGACCTTCTTGTAGAAGACCATAAGATTAGAGAGTATGTGAAAAAAAATCAATTCCAAAGCGGAATTGCCGAAATTAAGATTGAACGTGCTTCCAATCGTGTAAAAATAAGTATTTTTGCAGGAAAACCGGGAATGATTATTGGTAAAGGCGGTCAAGGTGTTGAAGATTTACGCAAAGAATTGGAAAAATTAACCGGAAAAAGTGTTATCGTGAATGTTGAAGAAGTAAAACGCCCGGACTTAAATGCACAACTTGTTGCTGAAAATATTGCCGGACAATTGGAAAGACGTATTTCTTTCCGCCGCGCGATGAAACAATCTATTCAAAGGACCATGCGTGCGGGAGCCAAAGGAATCAAGACAGCGGTTTCCGGTCGTCTTGGCGGAGCGGATATTGCTCGTACGGAAGGATATAGCGAAGGAACGATTCCTCTACAAACACTTCGTGCAGATATTGATTATGGATTTGCGGAAGCGGATACCACGTATGGAAAATTAGGCGTAAAGGTTTGGCTGTATAGAGGTGAAGTTCTTCCTCAAAGAAAGGCTAACGGTTCTCAAGATAGAAGAAAGCCCTATGAAAAGAAAAGAAGAAGTCAAGATAAAAAACCCTACGCTGGCAGAGGGAAAAGAGAACAAAGTCGTTAATTAAAGGAGGATACGGATATGTTGATGCCAAAAAGAGTCAAATATCGTCGAGTACACCGTGGACGTATGAAGGGCAAAGCTCTTCGCGGAAACACCATCACTTATGGTGAATATGCTCTACAAGCTCTTGAACCTTGCTGGATTACAGCAAATCAAATCGAAGCTGCTCGTCGTGCTATGACCAGATATATTAAGAGGGGCGGAAAAATCTGGATTAAGATTTTCCCGAACAAGCCAGTAACCAAAAAACCTGCGGAAGTTCGTATGGGTTCCGGTAAAGGTGCTCCGGAGTACTGGGTAGGCGTTGTAAAACCTGGAAGAATTTTATTTGAGATGGGTGGCGTAGCGGAAGACATTGCAAGAGAGGCAATGCGCTTGGCTGCACATAAACTTCCTATTAAAACCAAGTTTATCGTACGTGAAGATGTGGCAAAGGAAGGTGAAGCGAATGAAGGCTAAAGAAATTCGCCAAATGAACGAAACTGAATTAAATAATAAATTAAAAGACTTAAAGGGAGAACTTTTTAATCTTCGTTTCCAAATGGCAACGGGTCAGTTGGATAATCCCATGCGTTTGAAGGGCGTTCGTAGAGATATCGCCAAAATCAAAACCGTAGTTCGTGAACGTGAACTTGGAATCGGGAAGGAGGCTTAATTTCTATGGAAGCAAGAGGAACTAGAAAAGTAAGGATTGGTCGTGTGGTAAGTGACAAGATGGATAAGACAATTGTTGTTGCGGTAGAAACGAAAGTAACCCATCCTTTATATATGAAACAAGTTAGAAAGACCACTAAATTCAAAGCTCATGATGAAAACAATGAAGCACATATCGGCGATACTGTAAAAATCATGGAAACCAGACCTTTATCTAAGGACAAAAGATGGAGATTGGTTAACATTGTTGAAGCTGCGAAATAACTAAGTCCGGAAAAGGAGGATTCATTTATGATTCAAACTGAAAGCCGTATGCGTGTAGCGGACAATTCCGGCGCAAGAGAATTGTTGGTTATTCGTGTGCTTGGCGGTACGAATAGAAAATATGCTCACATCGGTGACGTTGTAGTTTGCACTGTCAAATCCGCAATCCCCGGTGGAGTTGTGAAAAAAGGTTCCGTAGTAAAAGCGGTTGTTGTTCGCACGAAAGACGGCGTAAGACGTCCTGATGGAACCTATATCAAATTTGACGATAACGCAGCTGTTATCATCAAAGACGATAAGAACCCTGTTGGAACTCGTATCTTTGGACCGGTTACGAGAGAGCTTCGTCAAGGAAATTATATGAAGATAATTTCTCTGGCACCGGAAGTATTATAGGAGGTGTATCGAATGCGTATAAAAACAGGCGATACGGTAATTGTAATTGCAGGAAAAAACAAAGGTCAAGGAAATGAAAAGACAATCGGTAAAGTCTTAAGTGTAGATCATAAGAAAAACATGGTCATCGTAGAAGGCGTAAATATCGGTACATTCCATAAAAAACCCAGAGGAATGCAAGATCCCGGTGGACTGATTAAAAAAGAGCGTCCCATTCATGCTTCCAATGTTATGTACTTTGACCAAAAGACAAAGAGCGGAAGCCGCATCGGATATAAAATGGAAAACGGAAAAAAAGTTCGTTTTTCTAAAAAATCCGGCGATGTAATTGACTAATAATAGGAGGGATTGACGTTGACTTCCAGATTAAAAGAAAGATATCTTAATGAAATCGTTCCGGCTCTAATGGAACAGTTTCAATATAAAAATATTATGGAAGTACCTAAATTGCACAAGATTGTATTGAACATGGGTGTTAGTGAGGCAAAAGATAACGCTAAAGTTCTTGAGGGTGCAGTAAAGGATATGACCATTATCTCAGGCCAAAAACCTGTTGTAACGAAAGCCAAAAAATCTATTGCGAACTTTAAACTTCGTGAAGGCATGAACGTTGGTTGCAAAGTAACTCTTCGTGGAAGCAAAATGTATGACTTTTTTGATAAATTAGTCAGCGTGGCGTTGCCTCGAGTAAGAGACTTTCGCGGTGTAAATCCGTCTTCTTTTGATGGACGCGGTAATTATGCATTGGGAATCAAAGAACAATTGATTTTCCCGGAAATCGAATATGATTCTATCGATCAGATTCGCGGGATGGATATCATTATTGTAACCAGTGCGAACACGGATGAAGAAGCCAAGGCATTCTTAGGTGCTATGGGCATGCCTTTCCGTAAGTAAGGAGGAACTGTAGTGGCAAAAAAATCTTTAATTGCAAAACAAAAAAGACCGGCTAAATTCAGTACGCGGGCATACAGCAGATGTAAAATTTGCGGAAGACCGCACGGTTATTTGAGAAAATACGGCATTTGCAGAATTTGCTTCCGTGAACTTGCTCATAAAGGCGAGATTCCGGGAGTGAAAAAAGCCAGCTGGTAAGGATGAGAGGAGGAATTAGTTATGATGACAGATCCCATCGCGGATATGCTTACGAGAATTCGCAACGGAAACAGTGCAAAGCATAAAACCGTGGAAATCCCCGCGTCTAGGATGAAAAAAGAGCTTGCTCAAATTCTTTTAGATGAAGGCTATATTAAAGGATACAATGTTACGGAAGATGGTAAACAAGGTATCATCACCGTTGAGTTAAAATATGGACCGAATAACGAAAAAGTTATCAGCGGTATTAAGAGAATTTCAAAACCGGGTCTAAGAATTTATGTAAAGGGAAATGAAATTCCTCGAGTTCTTGGTGGCTTAGGTATTGCTATTATCTCCACATCGAAAGGAATTGTGGCAGATAAGGAAGCCCGCAAACTAGGTGTTGGCGGAGAGGTTATCTGTTACGTTTGGTAACGGATCAAGGAGGTTTAAATATGTCCAGAATAGGATTAAAACCAATTGAAATCCCTGCAGGCGTGACCATTACCATATCCGATGATAATGTCGTGGAAGTAAAAGGTCCTAAAGGAACGATTTCAGAAAAAATTGACAAATCAATGGAAATTAAAATCGAAGACGGTGTGCTTACGGTATCTCGTCCTTCCGATTTAAAAAGATTTAAGGCATTGCATGGTCTATCCAGAACCCTTGTGATGAACATGGTGGAAGGAGTAACGAAAGGCTATGAAAAGTCCCTTGAGATTATCGGTACCGGATACCGTGCGGCAAAGAGCGGGAAGAAGCTTACGCTAAACCTTGGATATTCTCATCCTATTGAAATGGAAGATCCGGAAGGTATTGAAGTTGAAGTTCCCGGACCGAATCAAATTATTGTTCGCGGTATTAACAAACAACAAGTCGGAAACTATGCGGCAGTACTTCGCGATTTCAGAAGACCGGAACCTTATAAAGGAAAAGGTGTTCGTTATAAAGGCGAAATGGTACGACGTAAAGTGGGTAAGACCGGTAAGTAATTGAAGGGAGTGTGATTTTCTTGTATAAGAGAATTGATAAAAATGAAAACAGATTGGAAAGACATAAAAGAATCCGTAAAAAAATTAGCGGGACTCCCGAAAGACCAAGACTTGAAGTCGTTAAAACCAATGCGCATATTTATGCGAACATTATTGATGACATTCATGGTCATACTTTGGTCAGTGCATCTACAGTTGAAAAACAATATGCAGAATTAACTGCAAAGGGAAACAAAGAAGCTGCAAAAATGATCGGGAAGGCTGTTGCAGAAAAAGCTTTGGAAAAAGGCATTAAAGAAGTTGTCTTTGACCGAGGCGGCTATATCTATCACGGTAGAGTTCAAACTCTGGCAGAAGCCGCTCGTGAAGCAGGACTAAAGTTTTAGCTTGAAGGAGGGAATAGTTTGGAACTTTTAAAGAATGAAGTACAACGCTTGGACTTGCAAGAAAAAGTTGTTCATATCAGTCGTGTAGCCAAGGTTGTTAAAGGTGGACGAAATTTCCGCTTCAGCGCATTAGTCGTAGTTGGAGACGGTAACGGCCATGTTGGTGTCGGCATCGGAAAAGCTCTTGAAGTGCCTGAATCTATTCAAAAGGCAGTTCAAAATGCGAAAAAACATATGATTGAAGTACCGATTGTAAATACAACCATTCCTCATGAAATCGTTGGTGTTGCAGGGGCAGGACGCGTTCTTTTGAAACCGGCAACAGAAGGTACCGGAGTCATCGCAGGCGGTGCGGTGCGTGCCGTATGTGAACTGGCGGGTATCGGTGACGTTCGTGGTAAATCTCTGGGCTCAGGCAATGCAAAGAGTGTTGTAAACGCAACAATGGAAGCTTTAAGGAGTTTGAAAAAAGCGGAAGATGTTGCAAAGCTAAGAGGAAAAACCGTAGAAGAAATTCTTGGTTAGGAGGAGTAGGATATGTTAAAGATTACCTTAAAGAGAAGTACAATCGGTCGTATTCCGAAACATAGAAAAATCGTTGAAGCATTGGGTTTAAGAAGACCCGGAAATGTTGTGTTTCAACCGGATAATCCGGCAACCAGAGGTATGATTAATGAAATTGCTTTCATGGTTGATGTGGAAGAAGTTGAAGAAAACTAAGGAGGTGGATCGAGATGAAACTGAATGATCTGAAACCTGCAAAAGGTGCGGCTCAAAAAGAGCGCAAAAGATTAGGACGCGGTGCCGCTTCCAATTGGGGAAAAACATCCGGTAGAGGAATGAACGGTCAAAAATCCAGAAGCGGTGGAGGAGTAAGACCCGGATTTGAAGGCGGTCAAATGCCTTTATTCCGTCGTTTGCCAAAAAGAGGATTTACCAATATCTTTGCAAAAGTCATTGCAACGGTAAACGTATCGGATTTAAACCGTTTTGAAGAAGGTACGGTTGTTACACCGGAACTTTTACTTGAATGCGGATTGGTAAAAAGAAATAAGATGAAAGATGGCGTCAAGATTCTTGGTAATGGCGAAATCGAAAAGAAATTAGAAGTTAAGGCGCAATACTTTAGCGAAAGCGCTAAAGAAAAAATTGAAGCTGCCGGGGGAAAGGCAGAGGTGATTTAGGTGCTTTCAACATTAAGAAATGCATGGAATTTGCCTGATGTCAGAAAAAAGATTCTAAATACTCTTCTGTTGATTATTATCTTTCGTTTAGGCTTTGCGATTCCGGTACCTTTTATGGATCGTCAGGTCGCAGCACAAATCGCTACAGGCGGAAGCCAACTTTTATCCTATATGGATATGATGACCGGTGGAGCGTTCAGTAAGTTTAATATCTTCGGATTAAGTATTTATCCTTACATCAGCGCATCCATTATTATTCAGTTATTAACAATCGCTATTCCTCGTTTGGAAGAACTTTCCAAAGAAGGAGAAGAAGGTCGTAAAAAGATTCAACAATATACAAAATGGGCAGCCCTTGTGCTTGGTTTAGTTGAAAGTATTACCATTCTAAACAATAGCCGTTTATTCGGTAATGCAGTACATGCTGAGAACTTTTTCCAACATTTGGTTGTATACGCAACATTACTTGGCGGTATGATGTTCTTGGTTTGGTTGGGGGATTTAATTACGGAAAAGGGAGTTGGAAATGGTATTTCCATCCTAATCTTTGTCGGAATTATTTCTCGTATTCCGACAACGGCAAGAGGATGGATCGGTGCTATGAAAGCAGGACAAATGGCATTTTGGAAACCGTTATTATTCCTTGTCATTGCATTTTTTATCGTGGTATTCACGGTAGCGATTCAAGAAGGAGAAAGAAAGGTTCCTATTCAATATGCGAAACGTGTTGTCGGACGCAAAATGTATGGAGGACAAGCCACTCATATTCCAATGAAGGTCAATATGGCAGGAGTTATGCCCGTCATTTTTGCCGGTGCAATTCTTTCACTTCCGGTAACAGTAGCAGAAAGTTTTAAAGGAGCGGTAGGGACATTTTTCAGGAATTACTTTACTCCAAGCGGAACGGTAGGATTTTGGGTGTATAATATTGTTCAAATTTTATTCATCATTGTATTTGCATATTTTTATACCGCAGTTCAATTCAACACGGTAGAATATGCTAAGAATTTGCAACAGAATGGTGGGTTTGTACCCGGTATTCGTCCGGGAAGACCGACTTCTGAATTTTTGTCTAAAATATCCAATCGTATCACTTTTATAGGAGCAATTTGCTTGGCTATTTTGGTATTGATTCCTACTGTATTAAGTGCATTGTTCCATCTTCGAATTAGTTTCGGTGGAACGGCGTTGATTATCGTTGTCGGTGTTGTTCTTGAAACAATCAGACAGCTTGAAACCATGTTGACTATGCGTCATTATAAAGGTTTCTTGAAATAAGAACGAGGAGACAGACTATGAGATTGATATTATTAGGACCTCCTGGAGCCGGAAAAGGAACACAAGCAAGCAGCATTGCAGAAAAATATCAAGTGGAGCATATTTCCACAGGCGATATTTTTCGTTATCATATCAAAAATAATACGGAACTTGGAAAAAAAGTGAAAGAGTATACGGACAATGGAAAACTTGTGCCGGATGAATTGACCTGTGAGATTGTTTGGGAGAGACTTGATCGGGAAGACTGTCAAAAGGGTTTTCTTTTAGACGGATTTCCTCGTACCCTTCAACAAGCGGAAATTTTGGAACAAGGATTAAAAGAGAGAGGGCAAGCCTTAGACAGCGTCATTTCCATTGAAGTTCCCAACGAAATACTGTTGGAGAGATTATCCGGAAGGCGCGTGTGTAATTCCTGTGGAGAACCTTATCACACGAAAAATAAAAGCCCTAAAGTTGAAGGCGTTTGTGATACTTGTGGAGGAGAGATTGTTCAACGTAAAGATGACTTGGAAGCGACTGTTCGAAACCGCATTCAAGTTTATGAAGAACAAACCGCTCCGCTGATTGATTATTATAAGGAAAGGGACTTGCTTTTGTCAGTTGACGGAACAAAGGCAATTGAGGTTGTCAGAGAGGAAATTTTTGCAACCTTAGCTTCATTTTCTTCTAAAGATTGTTAATGGGGTGTAAATTGAAATTGATAATGGACTCTGAATTAAGTATCGGTCAAGTCGTTCGTTCCAGAGCGGGGAGAGATAAAGGAGGAATATTTCTCATTTACGAAATCCTTGATTCAGAATATGTTCTGTTGGTAGACGGAAAAATACGAAGACTTGATCGACCGAAAAAAAAGAAAATCAAGCATTTAGTGATTTATCACAGTATTCTTTCGGAGTTTAAAGAAAAAGTGGAAAGCAACCAGAAAATTAACAACGCTTTTGTAAGAAGTCAATTGAAAGAATTCTTACGAGAAGATTAGAAGAAAGAAGGAGGATTTGTTCATGGCGAAAGAAGACGTAATTGAAGTCGAGGGCATTGTCGTCGATACCCTACCGAATACTATTTTCAAAGTAAAACTGGAAAATGATCATGAAATCATTGCGCATATTTCAGGAAAACTTAGAATGAATTATATTAGAATCCTTCCGGGAGACAAAGTTGTGGTGGAGCTTTCCCCTTACGACTTAACCAAGGGAAGAATTACTTGGAGAAAGAAATAGGACAGGATTTAGGAGGTTTAACATGAAAGTAAGACCATCGGTAAAAAAAATGTGCGAAAAGTGCAAGATCATTCGTCGTAACGGTAGAATCATGGTGATCTGCTCGAATCCAAAGCACAAACAAAAACAAGGTTGATTGATATCAATCCAACATATAGGAGGTGCAGAGTTTTATGGCCAGAATTTCCGGCGTAGACTTACCGAGAGAAAAACGAGTTGAAATCGGTTTGACTTATATTTATGGAATTGGACGATCGATGTCCAATAAAATCTTAGAAGCAGCAAAAGTAAATCCGGATACTCGAGTAAAAGATTTATCCGAAGCGGAATTAGCTGCTATTCGTGAAGAAATTGATAAAATCCATGTGGAAGGGGACCTTCGTCGTGATATTGCGATGAACTTAAAGAGACTTCGTGAAATCAACTGCTATCGAGGAATCCGTCATAAGAAAGGTCTTCCTGTTCGCGGACAAAGAACCAAAACCAACGCAAGAACCAGAAAAGGACCGTCTTCGAACAAAAAAGCGGGCAAAAAGTAATAGAAGGAGGTAATGAGCTTGGCAGTTAAAAAGAAAAAAACGACTCGTGTAGCGCGTCGTGAACGTAAAAATATTGAGCGCGGACAAGCGCATATTGTATCTACCTTCAACAACACCATGGTTACACTTTCCGATATGAGCGGAAATGTACTTTCTTGGGCAAGCGCCGGACAACTTGGTTTCCGCGGTTCCAGAAAATCCACTCCTTTCGCAGCACAACAAGCAGCGGAAGAAGCGGCTAAGAAAGCAATGGAACATGGATTAAAAATCGTTGAAGTATTTGTAAAGGGACCAGGATCGGGACGTGAAGCAGCTATTCGAAGCTTGCAAGCAACCGGCTTGGAAATCAGCTCAATTAAGGATGTAACCCCGATTCCTCATAACGGTTGCAGACCGCCAAAGAGAAGGAGAGTTTAGTTTTCCGACAGGAAAGGGGATTGTTCCCTTTCTCGGAAAATTTTGTCAAAGAGCAATAAGCTCCAATAGAAAGTCTCTCAAGCGATTCAGGATGAAGATGGAAGAGGGAGGACTTAAATCCATGTTAGACGAGTTGATGACAAAAATTGAAGTACTGGAACTTAGCGCAGACGAAAAAACCGGTAAATTCGCTATGGGACCTTTGGAAAGAGGCTATGGACAAACCATTGGCAACAGCTTAAGAAGAATTATGCTCTCTTCTTTGGAAGGATCCAGTGCATCCAAAGTGAAATTCCAAGGGGTTTATCATGAATTTTCCGTCATTCCGGGCGTAATGGAAGATGTTCCGGAAATTATCTTAAATATTAAAGGCATTGCCAGCCGTATCTATGGAGACGGTCCGGTACACATTCATGTCGATATTAAAGGACCGAAAGTAGTTACCGCAGGGGATCTTGCAGTGGATTCGGAACTTGAAATTGTGAATACGGATCATTATATCTGTACCTTGAATGAAGAGGCGGAACTTGTTTTAGATATGGAATTTATTAAAGGCAAGGGTTATCGCCTTGCGGAAATGAATAAAGAGGACAGGAAAAGTGATGTCGGTGAAGATCTTTCTCAGGAAGTTGCCGTTATACCTATCGATTCTTCATTTACTCCCGTTGAATTGGCAAATTTTACGGTGGAAAATGTACGCGTAAGAAATATTACCGATTATGACAAATTAATTTTGGACGTAGTCACCAACGGAACAGTAACCCCGCAAGAAGCTTTATCGGAAGCGGCATCCATTCTGATATCCTATTTGAACCTATTCCTGGATCTTCCGGAATACAAGGTTGAAGAGGAAGAAGAAGAAACCGTTGATACAAAGGACTTGGAAAAAGTTCTGTCAACCAATGTGGAATCTCTGGAATTGTCTTTGCGAAGTTTTAATTGCCTTATGAGAGCAAATCTTCATACTGTAGGCGATATCATCAGCAAGACTCGTTCAGATATGCTTGGCATTAAAAACTTCGGGAAGAAATCCATCGCAGAGGTGGAAAGTAAAATCCGGGAATTGGGATTTGAATTTAAAGAGGAAGATGAATAAAGGAGGGATGGAAGATGGCTATCCAACGTAAGCTTAGCAGACGTTCCGATCACAGAAATGCTATGCTTAGAAACCAAGTTCAAAGCTTATTTGAAAGCGGACGCATGATTACAACCGTAACGCGTGCAAAAGAAACCAGACAAATTGCTGAAAAAATGATTGGTCTTGGAAAAAGAGGAGATCTTCATGCAAGACGTCAAGCTTTGGCATATCTTTATAAAAAAGAAACCGTAGCAAAATTATTCGATGAAATTGCGCCCAAGTATAAAGATCGTGAAGGCGGATACACACGTATCATCAAAATGGGACCTCGTCGTGGTGACGCATCGGAAATGGCGATTATTGAATTGGTATAAAAAAAGAACGGAAGGAAAAGGAGAAATGAAAAAATTACCTTTTCCTTCATTTTTTTATCGTGTATTCAAAAATTTAAACGCAAGCATTTTTTTAATTCTTGTTTTTTGGGGAGGAGTAATTGAAATGCGATTTGAATATAAAACGCAAGGAACATGTTCTCAGGTGATTTATTTTGACATCAACGGAGACATCATCAGCAATGTGGAGTTTATAGGCGGATGTAACGGAAATCTGCAAGCGGTATCAAAATTGGTAGAAGGCATGACCGTTTCCAAAATAGAAGAAAAACTCGCCGGGATTCACTGTGGAAACCGTGCTACCTCCTGTGCAGATCAACTTTCACAAGCTGTTCGCATGGCAAAGACGGACAAGTAAAAAGAAAAAACAGGGAAGAATCAAAAGGATACCTATTGACAGAGAAATGAATGTATCGTTTAGAAAAGAAAACTACCGATATTGACGTATGTACCCTCTTTACCGGACAAAACGGTAAGGATATATATGTCATATTTTTTCGGTAGTTTTTTATATATTGATTCCGTTGGAATTTGACCTTCTATACGCCTTTGTTGTTTCAATTGAATTTCTTTTGATGTAGCGGCAACTAATATGTAAACCTCATTTACCTATGCTTTCAAGTAGATTGTCAAACCATCCTGTATCACATGGATTTGTTCGTTTCCTCATTCAGGAAAAAAATATGTTTATCGAAATATCGAAAAAAGTGAAAAGCTTATAAAAGATTTGTAGGCTTGGATATTGTCCACTGTTCTCAATAGATGCAATATACTGAGGAACAATATGCATTTGAGCTGTACGCTGATTTCTCGATAATCTTTTTGCTTTTATTACTCTTTTATTGCCTGACCGAAAGAGTGAAAATTATATTTTTTGACTTCTTGTTTCAAAGATTTCACCCTACTACATTTACCATTTATATTTAAGATATGAGTACACATAGTATAGAGTTGATAAGAATAAAACAAATTCGATCGAATCGAATAACAGCTCATAAACTAATCCGGTTTTGTATAAATACCGATTCTGTTCAACTTGTAGTCATTTGGCAGCAACCCCATATATTTTTTAAATTGTGAAGAAAAGCTGCCTGCATTTTTATATCCCACGAGATGCGCAATCTCTGCAATATATAAATTGCTGTATGACAATAACTCACAAGCTTGTTCCATTCTTTTTTGCATGACATATTCTGAAAGAGATTGTCCGACAACGGTTTTAAATACATACTTGAATTTTGAAACACTCATATAGGCATCCGTTGACAATTCAATCAACGAAAAATTCTCTGATAAATTTTGACTTAAGTATACCGTAATTTCCATAATAGCATTTCGATCCGCAATAGAAACACTAGCATTTAAGTTGTGAAAAGCTTCGGCCTTTTGAAGAATGATAGCGGTCAATTCATCTATTTTGCTTTTGAAAAATAACTTTGTGCTGTATTCATTGCCTTTGAAATTGCGAATCTGGTTAAAAACAGATGATATTTCAGGGATGAAAATGCCATGTGGGAAAACTTGTAAGTTCTGTTTCAGATTTATATTATTTATGCCGAGTTCTTTTTTTAGATAGGTCTCATAGTATTCCGGCATAAGCTGAATTCCTATAACTTTTGCAGGAATATCTTTTTTAATAACATATTTATACACTTCATTATCAGGAGTATAGTCAATATACTGCATTCCCGAATAAACATTTCCTTTAGGATAGCTATGATCCGAATCAATAGAATCGTATTGTTGTATACATATGGAATCATCCGATATCACAGTATACTCAAAATTGCGAATATATGAATGCTCTGCAATGCAAATGCTGGCATAAGAATCAAGTTCATATATAGATGTATATCCTTTTCCAAATTCGGATGAAAATCGATATGTGTTGAAACAAGTATTCATAAAAGGTTTATTTTTTGAAAGTCTGCTTTCTGTATGTTCTATAAAACTCTGATATCCTTTATTCAAGAAAGTCTCTCCTTTTCAAATTTGATTATTGTAAAAGCCAAAAAATACGGCAGAAAGCCAATAGAAGTCGAGATGTTAGACCATACTAACTACAATATGATAGTATAGCATAAAGTCGGATATAAAAATAGGCTTATTCAAGATGCTTATTGCGAGGGGGTGAATCACAACGAATAAAATAAGAAAAAATAAAACTTTTGATTTCAGGACAATTCTTTTTTTGGATTTGCTGATTATGGTATTTATGTTACTTTCAGGAAAGCCGGAAGTGACATTACTATCCTTTTTTATTGCAGTAATTGTGTTGATAGCAGGGAGACAATATTATATTTTAATTCGTTATGCGGTAACTTTTGGAGTTCTTTATTTTTATTATTATGCAGTTACTCATATGCAAATTCCTATATTGCGAACCTCTATATTTTTTATTATCGGTATTATCGCTTTTATCATTCAGCGAATCATTCCGTTTATGATGTTAGGATCAGCAATCAAAGAACAAAAAAATTTATCCGAAATTACGACTGCTCTTGAAAAATGCAGGTTTCCAAAAGGTATTATCCTCAGTATCGCAGTAATGTTTCGCCATTTTGCTTCATTAAAGGAAGATTTTTTTACTATAGTTGAGGCAATGAAACTTAAAGGAATAGATACCTCGTGGAAAGGAATGATATTTCATCCGTTGAGTATGCTTGAGTATTTATTAGTTCCTATGCTGTTTCGCAGCCTGCATACAGCAGAAGAATTTTCCTGCGCGGCACTTGTAAAGGGGATAGAAAATACGAATTGCCGAAGCGCATATTTTGATGTAAAAATCCGCAAAAAAGACATCTTATTTTCAGTAATCACCATTATTGCATTTATATTAAGTCTAACAATAAATTTTTTGAGGTAAAAACAAAATGATCCGATTGGAAAAGTTAAGTTATAGATATAAAGATAATAAATTTCAAACGATTGAAGAAGTAAACCTTTCTATTAAGAAAGGAGAATTTGTAGTTATTACGGGAAGAAGCGGTTCGGGGAAATCCACTCTGTTCCGTTGTATTAACGGTTTATGTCCCTTGTTTTTTGATGGGGAAAAATCAGGAAATATTTACTTGAGCGGTAAAAATATTGCCCCGTTTCGTATCTGTGATATATCCAAAATGGTATCTTCGGTTTTTCAGAATCCGGAAAATCAATTTTTTACAGCAGATGTACTCTCAGATCTCGTTTATGCTTGTGAAAATTACGGAATTCCAAAGCAGGAAATCGAACAGCGAATGAAGTATATAATTTCGCTACTTTCTCTAAATAACATAATCGAAAAGAAATTGTCGGATTTATCCGGAGGTGAAAAACAGAAAATTGCAATTGCTTCAATTCTAATGCTCAAGACTGATATCATTCTATTGGATGAACCTTCATCTAATTTGGACTATCAATCTATTATTTTACTGTCAGAAATCCTCGAGAAACTAAAAGCAGGCGGTTATACCATAATTGTTATTGAACATCGTCTTTTCTATATGAAAAATCTTTGTGACAGGCTGATTGTAATGGAACATGGCAAGATATACGGCGTATATGAGAAATCCGAATTGAAAACTATGAGCAATGACATGCTTCATGAAAAGGGATTGCGGGGAATAAATCTTTTTCAAAGCGTTGTCAGAGACCCTCCGAAGGATATATTTAATGAACCTCTTTTAGAGCTGAAGGACATTACTTTCGGATATAAAAAGGAAAGAGAAATACTGAAAGGAATTTCATTCTCCGTTTTTCCGGGTGATAAAGTGGCTTTGCTCGGAAAGAACGGATGTGGGAAAACAACACTCGCTAAAATCTTATGCGGTTTAAGAAAAGAGCGAGGAGGAAGTATTAGATTTGATGGAAAAAGTCTTGTAACAAAGGATCGAAGTAAAATTACAAGTTATGTAATGCAGAATGTGGATTTTCAGCTTTTCGGATATAGCGTATATAACGATTTGCTTCTTGGAAACGAAGGTCAAACTGATATAGAAAGCAAAATACAAAAAGTGCTTGATATATTAAATCTTTCCGATATGAAAGAACAGCATCCTACGGTTTTATCCATAGGACAGAAACAGCGTCTGGTTATTGCAGCATCTTATCTGTTGAATAAGAGAGTTAATGTATTTGATGAACCTACAAGCGGTTTGGATTACGAGAACATGCAAAAAGTTTGTGATTTAATTGATTCTGTTACAGGAAACAAAAACGCATCCATCATAATTACACACGATTATGAATTCATTTTATCCGTTTGCAATCGTGTAATACTTTTGGAAGATGGAAAGATCTCAAAGGATTTTCCTTTGAGAAATACAGAACAGCTTAATCTTATTTTTAAAGAAAATTTATAGGAGGAATAAAAATGAGCAATAAATGGAAAATCAGTGATTTTGTTTTAATCGGTCTGTTGGCAGCCGTACATGCGGCGGTAATCTATGGGGTCGGGATGTTAACAGCTGTAATGATCCCCGTTATGCATATATTTGCAGCGAGCATTACAGCACTTATTATGGGAAGCATAGTTTTATTCGTTGTTAAAAAAATTGAACATTTTGGAGCGATGACTTTGCTTGTAAGCTTAGGAACTGCCTTCTTCACTCTGACCGGTATGGGAAGTATTACCAGTTTAATTTTTGTTATTGCTGTAAGTTTTATCGCAGATATCATCGTTTTTAAGGTAAAATTCAAAACCATCGCCATTGGTATCGGTTATGGTTTTACACAGGCGGCCTATTTCTTTGGCGGATGCTTTCCGTTCATTTTCTTTCTTGATAGAGAAGTAAAAAAATGGATGGATATGGGACTCGGTGAAGCTGAAATATATGCCTACGCAAAATATCTTACTGGCGGATTTGCAATATTGGGAGTTGTATCTGCTATTATCGGGGGAGTTATCGGCGTCTATATAGGAAAGGGCATTTTGAAAAAACATTTCAAGAATATAGATTAAGGCAAATATAGGAGGCTTCATGTACAAGAACAGTGAAAGAAAATTTATTGACTTCTTAAAACCTTATACAACCTCATATATCGGTTCCGTTTTGCTGGCAATTGCGAGCGTATTTTGGGGACTTGCTCCCTACTATATCCTTTATCGTTTATTAACCGGACTGTTGTCGGGATTTACCTATAAAGATATGATCATGGGCACACTTTTTATTCTTGCAGCTTTTGTTTTACAGCTTGTCTGCCACGGTTTGTCCACCGCAATTTCTCATAAAACGGCTTTTCGTATACTGAGAGAGATACGAATTGCTATAACGAATAAGATGTTACGGATGCCGCTGGGATATATGCAACTGCATGGCACAGGACATTTTCAACATATGTTGATTGACGGAACGGAACGGCTCGAATTTCCTTTAGCTCACGCTATACCCGAAACAACATCAAATGTTCTGATTCCTGTGGGGATTATTGTTGTTTTATTTTTTGTTGATTGGCGAATGGCTTTCGCTGTAATGGTACCTGCCATACTAACTTTGATTTTTTATTTACCAATGTACATCGGTATCATGAACGAGTTCGCAAATACCTACTATTCGGCATTGGAAGATATGAACAATAGAGTGATTGAATATATCCGAGGCAACAAGGAAATTAAAATATTCGGTCAAGAAAAAAGGGCTTATTCTAAATATGAGGAAGCTATTCATAATTACAAAAAATCCACATTAAAACTGTATAACAAAATGTATATCGTTTCAGCGCCGGCATTGGCTTTATTGTCTTCTATTACAGTAAGTATTTTGTGCGTTGGCGGCTACCTCTATGTGTATCGAGGCCTTTCGGGACAGATTTTTCTCTTTTCCGTGTTGCTTTCCTTAGGACTTGGTTCATCCTTACTTAAATTTACCGAGTTTATGGATAATTTCTATCACATAAGAAATGGAAAACATCTGGTAGACGAAATTCTTTCCGCATCGGAATTAAAAGAAATTGCCTCGGGAGAAATGATTTTAAACAATAAAATTGAGCTAAGTCATGTTTCTTTTGCCTATGGAAAGGAAAGGGTTTTACATGATATTTCGCTTACGATTGAGGAAAATACAAAAGTGGCTATTGTCGGTCCTTCCGGTAGCGGAAAGACTACGATTGCAAATCTCCTTGCAAGATTTTGGGATGTGACGGATGGATGCATTACAATTGGCGGTGTAGACTATAAGAATCTTTCACTGTCAGAGTTAATGGCAAAAATCAGTTATGTAACACAGGATACATTTTTGTTTAATATGTCCATCATGGAAAATATACGATTAGGAAACCCGGCGGCAACAGATGAGGAAGTTAAAGTTGCTGCAAGAAATGCACAATGTAGTGATTTTATCGAAAAACTTGAGCAAGGGTATGATACTGTTGTTGGAAATGCGGGAGCAAAGCTGTCCGGAGGACAGCGACAAAGAATTGTCATTGCAAGAGCAATTTTGAAAAATGCCCCTATTTTAATTCTGGATGAAGCCACTGCCTATACGGATATGGAGAATCAGAATAAAATTCAAGACTCATTGATGGCTTTATGTAAAGACAAAACATTGGTTGTTATTGCACATAGGCTTACGACGGTTACAGACTGTGATAAAATTATTGTACTTGATGCCGGAAAGCTGGATTCTGTGGGGAGGCATGAGGAGTTGATTAAAACTTCTGCCTTATACCAAAAAATGTGGTCTGCCTATGTTTCGAAAACCTCGAAAATCAGTGAAAGAAAGGAGTCTTTTTATGCTAAAAACGGTGTATAAATTTTTGGGGCTGATGAAAGCACAGCGTAGGAAGCTCTATCTTTCATTCTTATTTAACTTTTTAGATGGAATATTCATTATGATTCCTTTGGTCATAGCTTACTATATGGTTGCATCCATACCGGAATTAAATAAAAATGCAACAAGACAGCTTGATGAAAAATTGCTTATATTCTGTATTGCAGCTATGGCGGTGACGATTATCTGTCGCATTATTCTAAGATATGCTACCATGCGTTTACGTTCAGGAGCCGGGTATGAGGCGATATGTGAGAAGCGGATCACTTTAGGTTCGCACCTAAAGCATGCTTCAATGGGTTTTTTCAGCAAAAAGAATCAAGGCGACCTTATATCCACAATTACTTCGGATGCAGCATTCCTTGAAATAGAAGGAATAGGAGTTATTGAAAAAGCAGCAACGGGAATCCCCTCTTTAATTATCGGTTTGATATTTCTGTTCTGTGTGGACTATAGAATATTTATTTTCTCTGTACTCTTGTTGATACCGGCTTGGTATGCCTATAGGCGCCTTGCTTCAACACAGGATCGATTAAATATAAACCGACAAAAATTCATCGGTACGGTGACAGAGGAAACCGTTGAATTTATTCATGGGATTCATATTTTAAAATCATGTCAAACAGAAAAGCAACATGAAACAAAAATCATGCAAATATTTGAAAGGCTTCAGGATGAATCGATTCGCAATGAACTTTCACATCTTTTCCCGATTGCCTTATTTCAGTTTTGGTTTCGAGCTATAACCGTCGGTACGGTTTTCTTGGCAGGAATGTTTTTTCTTCTGAATGACATGGATTATATGCGATTGTTTTTATTAACCCTTTCCTCTTTCGGTTTGTTTCAAGGGATAGAGGGAATGGGTATTTTCAGTATATTTGCAAAAATGACAGCTCAATCCTTGGAACGCATGGATATGATTGATAACATTCCTGTTATGTCCGATATTTCCGGAAAAGAGGAACTGAATCAATTTGATATTTCCTATGAGAATGTCAGCTTTGCTTATGACAGTACACCTGTTCTTGAAGAAATCTCCTTTCATGTTCCGGAAAAAACAACTACGGCATTGGTGGGATTATCCGGTAGCGGAAAGACAACCATTATTAACTTACTTGGAAGGTTTTGGGATGCTCAACAGGGGAAAATAAAAATAGGCGGCAAGGAAATTCAAAATTTGTTTTATGAACATTTACTGCGCAATCTAAGTTTTGTATTTCAAGATATTGTTTTGTTTCAGGATTCTATTTTGAACAATATTAGAATAGGAAAACCGTCGGCATGCTTGGATGAAGTCGTTGAAGCGGCAAAAAAAGCCGGGTGCCACGATTTTATTATGGAGCTTCCCGAGGGATACGATACTATACCGGGAGAAGGCGGTTCAACTCTCTCCGGTGGTGAAAAGCAAAGAATTGCAATTGCCAGAGCTTTAATAAAAGATGCGCCGATCGTACTTTTAGACGAGGTAACTGCAAATATAGATGTAGAAAACGAAGTAAAAATACAATCGGCATTACAGGAACTCTTGAAGAATAAAACGGTTATTATGATTGCTCATAAATTATCGACAATACAGAATGTAGATCAAATTCTTGTTATTGAAGACGGTAGCATCAGTCAAAAAGGAACACATCATGAATTGATGAAAGAGATAGGATTGTATAAAAAACTTTGGAATATGCAATATCAAACAGAGAAATGGAAAGTATAATATTTAAGTAAGGAAATAAAACCGTTTATAGAATACACATTTCTATAAACTTAACAATACAATATGGATGACGGCGGTTTTGAAATAATTTTATTTCAAGTCGCCGTTTTTTTATTGGACGAAGTTCTAAAGGGGAGAGCAGCTAAGCATTTTGGAGGTGGAAAAGTATAAGAAACAGAGGAAGTAGGCAAGGGAAACCGCAGCATGCAGACTCCGTTTTTACATTTGGTATATTTTGCAAGAAATAAGATCTATGCCCATATGTGAAATGCCATGCGTTTCACATACGGGCATATTTTTTAGATTATTATTTAAGGATACCGACCATTTGCAATAACATTGCTATAATTGCAATTGGAGCAATATATTTTACAGTATAATAATAATATTTTGATATTTTTATTCCTTTGCCGAAATTAATCTCTTCAATCATATTCTTTGGTTTTAATTTCCAACCTATTAAGTAAAGCATCAACAAACCGCCAATAGGCAATAATAGGATAGATACTAATATATCGTTTGTGAAATCAAATATGGTTCTTCCGAAAATTAAGAAATCGGACATTGAACTGAACGATAACATCATGAAAATTCCAAGGAAACAAATTATCCCTGCAGTAATCCAGGTTGCCTTATTACGTGTCAGTTTAAATTCATCGACCAAATAGCCTACAATAGCTTCCATAATACAGATGGTGGAAGTTAGACAAGCAAAGAAAAGAAGGACAAAGAAGGTAGTTGCAAAAACCATTCCAAATTTCATTTGAGAAAAAATAGCCGGAAGAGTGATAAAAACTAGAGGAGGTCCCATTCCAGCTTCAATATTATAGGCAAATGCAGCTGGAAAGATAATAAATCCAAACAATAAGGCTGCCAATGTATCTCCTAAAGCAACAAGAATTCCGCTGCTGCCAATTGTTTTCTTTTTATCCAGATAACTACCATATATCACCAAATTTCCTGCGCCAACACCTAAAGAAAAGAAAGCTTGTCCAATGGCGGCTAAAACGGCTTCGGTTGAAAGTTGTGAAAAATCAGGTTTTAAATAAAATTCCAAACCTTTACTTGCACCATCCAGTGTGATAGATTTGATGCCGAGAATGAGGATTAAAATGAAAAGTAAAGGTAATAGCACATTACAGATTTTTTCAATACCTTTTTTTACTCCTTTACTTACAATAAATGTTGTTATTATCATCATCACAAACATCCAAAAAATAGATTCTATAGGATTACCGATAAATTTTCCGAAAACTTCACCTATTTTATTGATTTCCATTCCTGAATATTGAGATGTGGCGGATTTAAAAATATAAGCAACGGTCCAGCCGGCAACACCGGAATAAAAAGAGAGTGTTAAGGTTAGGGAAATTACCCCAATTATTCCAAGTAAATACCATTTGCTTTTTGGAAACAAAGTTTTTAATGCGGTTGGATAGCTGGCATTTGTTTTTCTACCAATCGCAAATTCAGAGATTAAAATAGGAACAGCTACGAATAAAAGGGCTATGAGATAGATTACAATAAAAGCGGCACCACCATATTTGCCTACAACATATGGGAATTTCCAAATATTTCCCAATCCAATTGCACCACCTACAGAAGCGAGAACGAATGTAAATCGATTTGAAAACTTTTCTCGCTTTTGTGTACTTAAGTTCGATTCAGTCATACTATCCCTCCTTTCAAAATTGGATCCTTTTATAAAAGCTCAAAACCGGCTGTAAAATGTCTTAATGCAGTAATTGGACCCTCATAAACAAGTTTTAATCCGCTAAAGCTATTTCTATTTTTATATATATCACCACAAACATTTGCAATAACATCTAAATGACTATTTGTATATACTCTTCTGGGAAGAGCGATTCTCATTAATTCCAAGGCAGGCCAAATGGGATTGCCATCGGAATCTTTACTTCCAAAAGCACAAGCACCTAATTCTACACATCTGACACCGGCTTCTTCAAACATCGCAACCACTAACCGTTGTGAAGGGAATTCACATTGAGGTATATTTTCAAAAAATCTGCGTCCATCTACATAAACGCCGTGTCCTCCAGTTGGTTCAATAATAGGTACATTACGTTTAAGTAACTGATCACCTAAATATTTAACCTGCTGAATTCGGTATTCAAGATAGTCTTCACTGGTTGCCTCTTGTAAGCCAACGGCCAGAGCTTCCATATCTCTACCAGACATACCGCCATAAGTAATAAAACCTTCATGTACAATAGCTAATTGATTTGCCATAGCGAAAACGTCTTTGTTTTTTGTTACGAATAAACCTCCAATATTTACAAGCCCATCCTTTTTTGAACTCATAGTAGCTGTTTCACAATAAGAAAACATTTCTCTTGTGATTTCTTTAATGGATTTATTTTCATAACCTTTTTCTCTAGTTTTAATGAAGTAGGCGTTCTCAGCTAGGCGAGCGCTGTCAATGACCACGGGAATATTATATTTTTTTGCAAGTTTACTTACTTCTCGTAAATTTTGCATAGATACCGGCTGGCCTCCATTATTATTACAAGTGACAGTAACAATAACAACAGAAATATTTTCTGCTCCTTTTTCATTAATCAAATTTTGCATTTTATTTAAATCAATATTTCCTTTAAAGGGATAGCCAGTATTACCAACAGAATTAAGCCCCTCATCTACAACATAATCTACAGGTAAAGCACCAAGAACTTCGGCATTTCCTCTAAATGTATCAAAATGCATATTACCAATTGCATATTTCTTAGGTTTTGCATAAATTCTTGTCATAATATAATCTGCAGCTCTACCCTGATGTGTGGGTTGAACATAAGGCATACCAAAAACATCTTGTACGGATGTTTCTAGGTTGTAAAAGCTTTTGCAACCGGCATAGGATTCATCACCAATCATCATAGCGGCCCATTGTTTATCGCTCATTGCAGATGTGCCGCTATCTGTGATACAATCAATATACACTTGTTCCGCCTTTAATCGGAAGGCATTATAGCCGGCTTCTTTCAGCCATTGTTGACGTTCTCTTTTTGTTGATTTTTTGATTTGTTCTACCACCTTAATTTTAAAAGGTTCAGCGGTTTGATAATACATAGTGTTTCCTCCTTATGTAAACAATATTACCTTACGTAAATAATTTTACACTATGTAAGGAAATGTGTCAACATGATATTTTTAATACAAAATTACAAACGAGGTATTTTATGAGTACTAAAATTGAAAATCTATTAAATAATTTTTCTAAATTTCTTATTTTTTTATCGAGTTTATTTGGTTCAGATACAGAAATTGTTCTATATAATGTAGAAAAAAAAGAGGTATTTTTTGTGATTAATCCGCTAGATAATGAAATGATTGTCGGAAGTAAAATTCGAAGTTTGGAGCAGTCAATGATTGATAAAGAGGTTTGGAAGAATAATGGATATTTTGTGAACTATCGATCTCTTTCAAAATCGCAACATAAATTAAAATCGGCTACATATTTTATTACATCTGATGATAATAAAAATTTATATGGAATATTAACGATTAATGTTATAGTAGATAGACTTATTGATATAAGAAATTTTATTAATGATCTTATTTCAGGTGTTCAGGAACAAAAAAATGAGAATCAGTTTCTTAATTCTATGGATTTATCAGTTACGGATTTTGCGATAAATGCAATTAATGAAGAGATTGAAAAATATGGTGTGGAATCGAGTAGATTATCTGCAGATGAAAAACTGCAAATAGTAAAAAAATTGGATAATAAAGGGATATTTTTAGTAAAGGGATCAATTACTGAACTTGCCAAAATATTTAACACAACGGAAACAACCATTTATAGATATATAAATAGGATTTCCAACATAAAATAAATTGAAACAATTAATATTTAAGTATTCTATAAAAAAGCTACCGACAAACAATCGGTAGTTTTTTGGATGAAATTATAATGGGTTTTTTGCAAACAGGATGGCTAAGTCTACAGTAGCTTGAATCGCATCCGAATGGGTACGTTCTTTGTTATGGCTGGCGTCCACTCCGGGACCTATTAGTCCGGCTTTAAAATTGCCTCCGGCACGTTGTGCAGCGGAAGCGTCGGAGCCGTAATAAGGATAGATATCTACGGTATAGGGAATTTGATGTTTTCTTGCCAAATCGATCAAATGGTTTTTCACATCATAATCATAAGGACCGCTGGAGTCTTTGGCACAGATGGTACATTTTTGTTCGTCGCCGTTTAAGTCATCCCCGACACAAGCCATATCCAAGGCCAGCATCGTTATGGTATTTTCAGGGACACCGGCGGAAGAACCGTGACCGACTTCTTCGTAATTACTGATAAAGAAATGTATATCATAAGGAAGTTCTGTATCTTTAAGTTTTCCGGCGATGGTCAACAGTGCGGCGACACAGGCTTTATCATCCAAGTGACGGGATTTGATGAAACCGGATTCGGTGACTTGAACTTCAGGAATATAACATACATAGTCTCCGGCACAAATCCCTAAAGCTTTTACATCTTCAGGATTTTTGACAACTTCATCCAAACGAAGCTCCATATGAAGATCATTTCGGGGAGATTCTTCTGCAGCGGAGAAGATATGCTTGCTGGCGGTATCGATAAGAATCGTGCCCGTATATTTTTTGCCTTCGTGGGTTTCTACATAGACCTCCTGACCTTCAACGGTTTCCCAATTGTATCCGCCGATTTGCGTTAAACGCAATCGACCGTTTTCTTTGACCGAACGAACCATGGCACCTAAGGTATCCACATGGGCGGACAAACAAATTCCTTTGGAAGAATCTTTGCCGGGAAGGGTTAAGACCAAGGCCTTTTTATTGGTAAAATAAGGGGTTAAACCCAATGCAATCAATTCATTATGAACATATTCCATAACCGCTTTCGTATTTCCCGTGGGGCTGGGGATGGATAATAAATCAACTAAATAATCAATGGTATTTTTCATCAAAATCACTCCTTTAAGGCATAGTATAGCAGAAATAAAAACGCTTGAAAAGAGAGGGAAAGTCTATGATACAGAGGCATTTTGTGATATAGTAATATAGGATTATTTTAGGAGAAAAACAGATATGAAGAAGATTATGATTGAAGCAAAAAATGTGGAATATATGTATGAAGCCTATGAAGAAAAGGACTCTTTCAAAGCTTTAAAAGGCATTAATCTGACCATTTATGAAGGGGAATATGTAGCGATTTTAGGTCACAACGGAAGTGGAAAATCTACTTTTTCTAAATTGTTGAACGGATTGGAAAAACCCACGTCAGGACATATTTTAGTACGAGGAATGAACACCAAAGAGGAGGAACATACTTGGGATATCCGAAAAACCTGCGGGCTGGTTTTTCAAAATCCGGACAATCAGATGGTGGCTACTGTGGTGGAGGAAGATGTGGCTTTCGGGCCGGAAAATTTGGGTGTTCCGACGGAAGAATTGCATCATCGCGTGGAAGAGGCTTTGCGATTGGTGGAGATGGAGGATTTTCGACTTCGTGCACCTCATTTATTAAGCGGAGGGCAAAAGCAAAGAGTTGCCATTGCCGGAATTTTGGCGATGGAGCCGGATTGTATTATTTTGGATGAGCCTACCGCCATGTTAGATCCCATCGGACGAAAAGAGATTATGCGTACCTTAAATCGACTTCATGGAGAAGATGGGAAAACCGTCGTGTTAATCACCCATTATATGGAAGAAGCGGTCCATGCGGATCGAGTGATTGTCATGAGTGACGGACAGATCGTTTTGGATGATGTGCCGAGAAATGTATTTTCACAAGTAAGTCGTATGCGTTCTTTGGGCCTGAGTGTGCCGCAGGTTACGGAACTTTCCCACAAACTTTATAAGGCGGGACTCTATCCGGAACCCTGTGCTTTAACTGTGGAAGAATTGGTGGAAAACATATGAAAATCCAAGTAAAAAACTTAAGTTATATTTATGGAGAAGGCAGCCCTTTTGAAAGCATCGCTTTAGATAATATCAGTTTAAATATGCAAGAAGGAGAATTTATCGGGCTTATCGGACATACGGGCAGCGGAAAATCAACTTTGGTTCAACAATTTAACGGTTTGTTAAAACCCAGTAGAGGAGAAGTATGGGTGGATGAAATCAACACGAAAGATAAAGATGCGGTAAAAAAAGGTTTAAGACAAAAAGTCGGC
Source organism: Peptostreptococcaceae bacterium oral taxon 113 str. W5053 (assembly GCA_000467935.1). GTDB lineage: Bacteria > Bacillota > Clostridia > Tissierellales > Peptoniphilaceae > W5053. Next base: position 18,589 of record KI259856.1, on the reverse strand, counting down.
TTGGTGTTTCAATATCCGGAACATCAGCTTTTTGAAGAAACCGTATTTAAAGATGTGGCTTTCGGTCCGAAAAACATGGGATGCAGTGAAGAAGAGATTCAGACGAGGGTGGAATACGGACTAAACTGTGTGGGTCTTGATCCGAAAGAATTTTCGGAGCGATCTCCATTTGATTTAAGCGGTGGACAAAAAAGACGAGTGGCTATCGCAGGCGTACTTGCCATGCGTCCGGATTTTTTGATTTTGGATGAACCCACCGCCGGCTTGGATCCGCAAGGCAGAGAAGAAATCTTGGAAGAAATCCGTGGAATTTTTGAGGAATACAAAATTACCATTCTGCTGGTATCCCACAGCATGGAAGATATTGCACGCTTGGCCACTCGCATTATTGTGATGCACAAGGGAAAAGCGGTTTTGGATGATACCCCGAAAAATATATTCAGGCAAAGAGATATTTTAAAGGGCATGGGACTTGATGTGCCGGAAATTCAGGAATGCATGGTTCAATTGAAAGAAAAAGGCTTTTTGGTGAAAGAAGATGCACTGACAGTGGAAGAAGCTTATCAAGACCTTGTAGACGTGTTAAGGAGGAAGAAAGATGCTTAAAGATATTACCATTGGGCAATATATTCCTTCCGACAGTTGGGTTCATCGTTTGGACCCGAGAGTAAAGCTGATAATCTCCATGCTCTATATTTTTATGGTTTTTAAAATCAAAGCCTTATGGGGATTTATTCCCATGGCATTGGCTTTGTTGTTTGTGGTATATTTGGCGAAATTACCTTTAAAATATTTATTGAAAGGCTTAAAACCTTTGCGCATGATTTTACTGATTACTTTTTTAGTCAATCTTTTGATGACGCCGGGGGAGCCTTTGGTTTATAAAGCGCTGGGTTTTATCACCATCAGCAAAGATGGTTTGGAAAAAGCCGTCTATATGTGTTTTCGTTTAAGCTTTTTGATTGTAGGCACATCGATTTTGACTTTGACCACATCACCGATTGCCTTGACGGAAGCCATTGAAAATCTTTTGGAACCCTTAAAAAAAATCGGGATACCGATTCATGAATTCGCTATGATGATGACCATTGCACTGCGTTTTATCCCAACGCTCATGGAGGAAGCGGATAAAATCATGAAAGCTCAATCCGCCCGGGGCGCCGACTTTGAAAGCGGAAATATCATCAGTCGGGCAAAAAATATGGTTCCTCTTTTGGTTCCCATGTTCCTGATCTCTTTTCATCGAGCGGAAGAACTTGGCATCGCCATGGAATCCAGATGTTATCGAGGCGATCAGGGACGCACAAGACTGAATCCTTTGCACTACGCAGGCAAAGATGCGGTCGCCGTTTTGGGGGTTCTACTTTTCTTCGGGGCACTGTTGGCGGTACAGCGATGGATTTAAGAAACATTAAATTGGTTATCGAATACGATGGAACCGCATATTCCGGCTGGCAAATTCAAGACAATGCCATAGCGGTTCAAAATGTGGTGGAAGAAGCCATATTCCTTGGCACCGAAGAAAGGGTGCAACTGATTGGAGCGGGACGAACGGATAAAGGCGTTCATGCTTTGGGACAAGTCGCCAATTTTTTTACACGGAGTCAAATTCCGGCAGATGCGTATCGTTTTATCCTAAACGATAAACTGCCGGAAGATGTTTTTATTCGAGAATCCATTCAAGTTCCCATGGAGTTTCACGCTCGATACAGTGCCAAAAAAAAGACGTATCGTTATGTGGTGCATAACGGAGCATATCTTTCTCCCTTGGCAAGGCTTTATAAAATCCATATTCGTAAAAAATTGGACATGGAAGCGATGTTAAAAGGCAAAGAGATTTTGACAGGTCGTCATGATTTTCGCAGTTTTATGAGCGCCAAAGCGGAGGAGAAAGTCAATACGGTGCGAAGGATAAATCGGATTGGTATCCTTCAAAAAGAAGAGGATTTTATTTTTACTTTTGAAGCGGAAAGCTTTCTATACAATCAGGTGCGGATTATGGCAGCCTGTCTGGTTCGATTAGGGATGGGAAAAATTACATTGGAAGATTTGCAAGCGATTTTAGAAGCTAAAAATCGGGAAAAGGCAGGCAGCACTTTTCCCGCAAAGGGATTGACCTTGCTGCAAATTGATTATTAAAAAAAGCCTTGGCTAACCTGTGATTTATGAAATCTTTCGGGTATAATACACTCTGGAAGTGAAAAATATGATTTCAATTTCTTGAAAAATTTAGGCAGAAAATTTTCAAGAAAAGATTACAAAGGAGGCATCGATTATGGATTTAAAAGGCACAAAAACAGCAGAAAATTTATTACACTCTTTCGCAGGAGAATCTCAAGCCAGAATGCGCTATGATTACTATGCATCGCAAGCGGAAAAAGACGGCTATGTACAAATCAGAGACGTTTTTCAAGAAACGGCAAGAAATGAAAAAGAACATGCCAAAAGATTCTTTAAATTCTTGGTTGCAGGAGGATATCAAGGCGGAGCCATTGAAATCAACGCTATGTTTCCGGTACAACTTGGAACAACTGCAGAAAATTTGAAAGCTGCGGCAGCAGGCGAACACGAAGAATGGACTGAAGCGTATCCTGCGTTTGCAGATATTGCAGAAAAAGAAGGATTTGAATTGGTGGCAAAAACTTTCCGTGAAATCGCAGCGGTGGAAAAAGCACATGAAGACCGTTATTTAAAACTTTTGGAAAATGTTGAAAAAGAACAGGTATTTAAAAAAGACGAAGTCGTTTTATGGCATTGCCTAAACTGTGGCTATATCTATGAAGGCAAAGAAGCTCCAAAAGCTTGCCCGGCTTGCGCTCATCCCCAATCCTGGTTTGAAATTTGGAAAGAAACCTATTAATAAAAAAAGAATCCCTACGTGAAAGAAACTTCTTTTGTTAGACAAAATCTCTAATGAAAAGGGTTCCTTTTACTAAGGGAGTTTTAATTTGATGAAAAGAAATAGTTTTTTTCTCTTGGGAAATAGGGTATAGTATAATAAATAGAACGGACACAGAAAGGGGTTATTTTTTATGAATCAAAAACAATTGGAACAAATGAAAAACGGAAAAGGTTTTATTGCGGCTTTGGATCAAAGTGGAGGCAGCACCCCCAAAGCATTGAAGGCGTATGGTGTAGCGGAAGATGCTTATAAAAATGAAGAGGAAATGTTTGACTTGATTCATGCCATGCGTACACGAATTATCAAAAGCAAATCCTTTGACGAAAGAATTTTAGGCGCTATTCTTTTTGAACAAACCATGGATCGTACCATTGACGGGAAAAAAACCGGAGACTTTTTATGGGAAGAAAAACATGTGGTTCCTTTCTTAAAGATTGACAAAGGGCTTGCGGACGAAAAAGATGGCGTACAATTGATGAAAGATATGCCTTCCTTGGACGATTTATTAAAACATGCAGTAGAGCGCCATATTTTTGGGACAAAAGAACGCTCTGTTATCAAGACAGCGGCACCGGGACCGATTAAAGCGGTTGTAGCACAACAATTTGAAATTGGCAAAAAAGTATTGAGTTATGGCTTGGTACCCATTATCGAACCGGAAGTGGATATTCATTTGGCAGAGAAAAAAGAAGCGGAAGCGGTATTAAAAGAGGAAATTCTTCGAGAATTGGATGCTTTGGCAGAAAATCAAAATGTGATGTTAAAACTCACCATCCCCACGGTGAATGATTTCTATAAAGAACTGATTGCTCATCCCAGGGTCATTCGTGTGGTTGCCCTATCCGGCGGATATTCCAGAGAAGATGCCAATGAGCTTTTGGCACAAAACCCGGGACTTATCGCCAGCTTCTCCCGTGCATTGGCAGAGGGACTCTTTGCACAACAAAGCGACGAAGAGTTTAACGAAATTCTTGGAAAATCCATTGAAGGAATTTATGAAGCTTCTATAAAATAAGAGACTTTAAACAAAGAGAAGGAGGAAGCTCCTTCTTTTTTGCTGTAAAGCAAAGCCCGTGTTGGACACGAGGTTCCGTACATGCTCTGCCTTTGAGCGGAAAAACTCTGTCCGTTAGAAGGCAGCAGGGGCGAAAGCTATAAAAACAGGCTAAAAAATGCTATAATTCCATCGAAGGGAAAAGTTAAAAAGTAAGAATAGGGAGATCATGATGAGTTTTGATTTATTTGTCTTTGAAAGAAGAGAAGAAATAAAAACTTCTTTAGATATATTTGCTTATCAGGAGGAGTTTACGGCGTATAAAGAAAAGAAAGATTATGACGCTTTGGAGGGGTGCTCTGATGGAATGGTCCATTGGGCGAAAAAATGTTTGAAAAATTCCCGCCGATGAATGGGGAATATGCTTTGTCCGATGAGATGGCCTATGCAACACAGGACATGGAAAATCATTTGACGGATTACAGCTTTGGGAAAAACGGAGCATATTGTGCATTTTCTTACAAGGTGGAAGAGGAGGCTTTAGAATTTGTAAAGAGTATTGCAGATGAATACGGTGTGGGAGTTTATAATCTCCAAAGTAATGATGCCATTTTCTGCAAAGGGATTGATATATTAAAATGTCGAACGGAAAGTACGGATGATGTTGTATGTGATTGGGATAATATTGAAAACTATCTAGAGAGCTTTGATGACATGGAGAGAGTAAAAAGTAATGAAGGGTTTACATTTATTACGATTTGGACTGAAAGGGATGGAAAGCAAAGTAATTTTATTCAATGCTCTCCATATTTTAAGAAAAAGGGATTTCTTTCCTCCATATTCAATAGGAAGCCCTCCAATGAAATCAGCGGATATGTTTTTGAAATCGAAAAAAATGGTGGAGTATATCAAACATTTGTACAAGACAAGGAAGAATTGAAAAAAATTATAAAAGCTTGGTGCATCGAAAGAAAAGAACCGGATATAAGTGAATATAACCGGATTTTAGATTTATAGGAGGCTTGTTAAGAAGAGGATTGGACTTGCCCTTTTGTGTATAGACGCCTTTATTCTTTTCATCGATGAACGGTCAAATCCGGTGCAACACCTCCTATGGTAAGTTGCCAAAAAATTTTCTTTTCGGTTCTGCCGGTCTTTTAAACTTTCCTTTTTTTTAGATGAGCCTCTATCAAACCGGCGATCCGCAAAGATTTTCTTGAAAGAGGAAAACAATTTAAAGAAGGATAGTTTAAGGACGATAAAGATAGAGTTGATATCGTATTGAAGATTATGAGATAATCATTTTTATGAGGAGGAGGGCTATGAAAAAACAATATCGTTGTTCTTCTTGTGGGAAGATTTTCCTAAATTGGTTCGGTCAATGCGACTCTTGCGGTGCTTGGGGAACGGCAGAGGAAGTTTTTGTAGAGAAGAAAAATAAACAAAGTGCAGGTTCCGCTCCTACAGTCAATCAGGCTGTGGCGTTAAAGAATATTCCCTTTAACGAAGAGTCTCGTATTATTTCCGGCATTGAAGAGATGAATCGGGTTTTGGGCGGCGGTTTGGTGAAGGACAGTGTGTCTGTTTTGACGGCACCTCCCGGTGTGGGGAAGTCCACTTTGCTTTTATCTTTTGGGGAAGATTTGGCAAGGAAGGGGTATCGCATTCTGTATGCTTCCGGTGAGGAAAGCGAGGGGCAGATTAAGTCCCGGGCGCTTCGGATTATGAAAGATTTGCCGGAGAATGTTTGGATTTTATCCACGGCTTTTTTGGATGATGTATTGGGGGCGATAGACTCCATCCAACCTCACCTGGTGGTTTTGGATTCAATTCAAACTTTTCGTCTTAGAGAATTTGCACAGCGTGCAGGTACTCCGGTACAGACGATGGAGTGCGCCAACAGACTTACGGACTTGGCAAAGAGTAAAGAACGTCCTTTTGCGGTGATGATGGTAGGGCATATGACCAAATCCGGTGAAATGGCGGGTCTTCGGACCTTAGAGCATCTGGTGGATACGGTTTTGTTTTTGGAGGAAGGCGAAGGAGGCGAAAGTTTGCGTATTTTGCTTTCCACAAAGAATCGTTTCGGTCGTACCGGTGAAATCGGTTTGTTTGAAATGGCGGAAGAGGGAATGAAGGAGATTAAAGATCCTTCCAAATATTTTGTAACGAAACGAAAAGAACCTGTGGCAGGTTCGGCATTGGCGATGATTAAAGAAGGTTCCCGTTTCTTGGTGATTGAGGTGGAGAGTTTGGTAAGCCAGTCTTTTACGCCTTATCCTCAGCGCTTGGGAGACAGCCTCAGAAAGGATCAGTTGAATACGTTGGTGTCGATTTTAGAGGAACGGGCAAAACTGAATCTCTATGACAAAAACGTGATTTTAAAAACCACAGGCGGTATTCGTTTGGCGGAGCAAAGTGTCAACTTGGCGGTGTTGATGAGCATCGTGTCTTCCTTAAAGCACCAAGGGATTGAAGAGTCCACCCTTTTTGTGGCAGAGGTCGGTTTGACGGGAGAGTTGAAGATTGTACCCAATTTGGACTTTCGCTTGCGGGAGATAGAGCGTCTAGGATATAAAAAAGTATACACAGCTCCATTTGGGGGTAAAAAAGATTTTTCGGGTCTTCAAGTGATTCAAAAGGAGACTTTATCCCAGGTGATTGGGGATGTGTTTAAGCACTGACGGAAAAAAGCGAATCAAGAAAGGAGTGAAGACGGATGAGAAGAAAAACCAAAAAGAAACATTTCTTTCTTCGTGTTCTTGTATTTCTTTTCTTATCAGGGATGCTTTTCGGCGTTTTCTATTTGTTTTTCTGGATGGAAGTACCGGATAAACCCACGAATTTTGAGCCTACACCGGAGCAGGAAGCACGGCTTCACGAAATTTTTACGCATCCGGAAAATTATCCGGAGGATTTGTTGGAAAAAGTTCGAGAATTTCCTGAAGCGGTGGATTTTGTCTACGATTATCCTACACCGCCAAGGGATTTGCCTTTTTCGTTGGATTGGGACAAAGGAAAAATCCCCCATTTTCTTCAATGGGATGAACGTTGGGGTTATAAAAAGTATTGCGGCAGTTTCTTTGGAGTTACCGGTTGCGGACCCACCGCATTGGCTATGGTCTATGACGGCTTGAGTCATTCGACAAAATATAATCCTTATGACTTAGGGATATTAGCAGAGTCTATGGGTTACGGAGACGAAGGCATGGGGACAGATGCGAACTTTATGGTTGCCGGCGCGAAGCATATCGGTTTAGAGGTCTATGTGCCGGAGCGTAGTGCTTGGGCTTGGCGAAAAGCGATAAAAAAAGGACATCCTTTGATTCTTAATGTAGGACCGGGAGATTTTACCACTTTCGGTCATTATCTTGTGGTCGCGGATCACAACGGACAAGGTTTTGTTGTTTTGGATCCGAACAGCCGAGTTCGGGGACGGAGAACTTGGACTTTTGATGAATTGGAAAGGCAGACGAAGAGCGTATGGGCATATATACCGGAATAAAAGGTTTGATTTTTGATTTAGACGGGACTTTGGTGGATACGGCGCCACAAATTCGAGATTTGTGCAATGGTGTGATGGCAGACTTAGGGGCTCCTCCGGTGAATACGGCACTTGTTATGAGCATGCTTGGGGAAGGTCCCAAACGATTGATTGAAAAATTATTCGTTTATCATCATTTACCTTTGGATAAGGTGGAGGAAACTTTGGCTGTTTATCGATGGCGATATGACCGTTCTCAAGGAGACAAAGAAAAGATTTATCCGGGAATGAAAGAGGCGTTGAAAAAGTTAAAGGACCGGTTTCTTTTGGCGGTGAACACCAATAAACCGGAGAGTATTGCACCGGGTATGATGGAAGATTTTTTCCCCGGGATTTTTTCTCCGGTGGTTGGAGAAACACAGACACGTCGGCGAAAACCGTCATCGGATGGGGTGAACGTGATTTTAAACGCGTGGAATTTAAAGCCGGACGAAGTACTTTATATTGGGGATACGGCAGTGGATATTTTGACGGGTCACGCTGCAGGTCTTAAAGTAATCGGTGTCACTTGGGGATTTCGAGAAGAGAGAGTTTTAATAGAGGCGGGCGCGGATTATATCTTTCATCACCCCTTGGACTTATGTAAAAATTTATAAGAAAAAAATAGCCTATGTTTTGAATTTGAAGACAGTTGTTCAAAACATAGGCTATTTGATTTTAAGAAATTCTTCCCTGATCCATGGTATAGACTTCATCGGCTACGGTCATGGTGGATTTACGGTGAGAGATTAAAAGCACAGTTTTTTTTGCGCAGGATTCTTTAACGGATTTTAAGATGATGCCTTCATTTAGAGAGTCTAAATTGCTGGTGGGTTCATCCAAGAGGATAAAAGGAGCATCATGAAGGAAGGCTCTGGCGATACCGATGCGTTGAGCTTCTCCGCCGGAGAGACTTTCTCCAAGCTCCCCTACCGGAGTATCATAGGCTTTGGGCAATTGCGATATAAAGTCATGCAAAGATGCTTTTTTCGCCGCTTCAATGATTTCTTTGTCGGTAGCCTCCGGTTTGGCAATGGCGATATTATTGCCGATGGTATCTTTAAAAAGATGTGTTTCCTGGGTGACATAACTTTCCGTATCCCGTAGTTTTTTGGTGGGGATGTTTTGAATATTTTCTCCTGCGATTTGGATGGTTCCCTGTTGAACATCCCAAAAGCGCATTAAAAGTTTCAATAAAGTGGATTTGCCCGAACCGCTGACACCGTGGATACCGATGATTCGATTGGGGCGAATGTCCATACTGTAATCTTTGAGGATTTCTTCATGATCATAGGAAAAGTTGACTTGGTTCACCGTGGCGCCGGTAAAATGTTCCGATCCATTCCATGAGGAGTGTTCATCATCCACTTCTTCCACCATAGGTTTTTCCTGCAAAAGAGAAAGAACTCTTTCCCCGCTTGCCAAAGTTTGATTTAAAGTGTTGGACAAAGCGGATAAGGCGACCACAGGCCCGAAAGAACTCATCATGGCAATAGTGGGAATAAGAACGCCGTCAAAACCCACCAGACCCCGGCGATAAAGTGCAAGACAGAGAAAAAGCATTCCCAAAGAAAAGAGGAGAACAATCAAATGAGTTTTGGAACGTTGATCCGCCTCCAAGCGATTTAATTGATTTTGAATTTGAATCAATTCTTCGCTTCGTACTTTCATTTGATTTTTGCGATTTTCTCCGTCGTCATATTGGATGGTTTCCCTTAGTCCCCGTAAGGATTCCAAGACAAAACTGTTCAGCTCTCCAAACCGACTGCGAAAAGCCATACCCTTTTCGCCTCCTCTTTTGCCGTTTGCCAAAGGGATGACCACGCCTACTGTCAAATAAGCACACAAGGCGAAAGCGGCAGCGACGATATGATAATGTCCGATAAAAATAAGCATAATCAAACAGGTAAAAAAGGCGATGGCAATGGGAGAGAGGGTATGTGCATAAAAGACTTCCAAAAGCTCAATATCCGTGGTAATCAGAGAAACCAGATTTCCCTTATCCCGCACTTCCAATTTTGCCGGACACAATGTACGCAATGCGGCAAATACTTTATGACGTATAATCGCCAGAAGTTTGAAAGCAATAAAGTGATTGCAATATTGTTCCGCGTAGTGAAAAAGTCCGCGCAAAACAGCCAAAAGGATTAAGATATAAACCAATCCGGGCAGTATGGCGTTAAGAACGGGTTTCGCCATAAGCTGCAGATTTGGATTTTGTAAGTGCAAATAATGTAAAAAGCCTTGTCCCGCAAAGACGGTAAGAAAAATAGCACAGAGAAAACCCGCCACGCCTAAAAGGATGGCAAGAATCATAATATGGATGAGCGGTTTGACCAAGCCGATAAGACTGAGCATGATTTGAAGTCCGCTTCTTCTTTGATTTTTTCTATTTTCCATTCTTACACCAACTTTCCGTATAATTCAAGCGATTTTTGCTTCGCATAGAGATTGGCATAGCCTTTGTTTTGCTTCATCAATTCTTCGTGCGTGCCTTTTTCCAGAATTTCACCTTGCTCCATATAGTAGATTTGATCCGAACACGTTACATTGGACAGGCGGTGAGAGATCAGCAAAACGGTTTTTTCTTTGGTCAGTTCATGGATAACATCCATAATCATCTCTTCACTTTCCGCATCGATATTGGAAGTGGCTTCGTCAAAAATATAGACGGGAGCATCATGCAATAGAGCTCGTGCTAAAGCCAAACGTTGTCTTTGACCACCGGATAAATTCCCCGCTTTTTCCGCAATAAGCGTATCCAATCCCTTTTGAGTTTCCAAAAAGTCCCAAAGATGTGTTTTCTGTAGAACTTTTTTTAATTCTTCGTCGGAAGAATCCGGTTTTGCAATCTTTAAATTTTCCCGTACGCTGCCTTTAAAGAGAACACTGTCATGCCCGATGGAACAAATTTTTTCCATGCGGTTTTTTTCGCTGATGTTTTTACTGCTTTTATCTCCGATAAAAAGTTCGCCGTCAAAATTTTGGTAGCGACCGGTAATCAAACCGGTGATGGTACTTTTTCCGCAACCGGATGGACCGACCAGAGAGATAAAGGAGCCGTTTTTTAAATTCAGATTGATATTTTTTAAGATCCTGCGATGTTCATCATAGGAAAAATTCACATTTTGAAGTTTAATATCGATTTGATCTTTTAAGACAGTTTCCGTTCCCAACAGAGGTTCTTCCAATTCTAAAAGATTGAAAATTTTGTCCGAAGCCGCCATTCCGTTCATGGCAATATGGAAAAAGGAACCTAAAAGTCTTAAGGGAATAAAAAATTCCGCGGCTAAAAGGACGATGCTAAGAGCATGACCGAAACTGAGTTGACCGGAAATATATTGATTTAAGGATACAAGAATCCCCACAGCCGCTCCTCCATAGGCCAAGATATCCATAAGGGAAGTGGAATTTAATTGCATGGTTAGAACTTTCATGGTAATTTGTCGGAAACGAGAAGCTTCCTCATCCATTCTTTTTGCATAGCGTTCATCCGCCTGATAGATTTTAAGGGTGGTTAAACCTTGCAAGTCTTCCAGGAAATGATCGCTCAGGGAGACATAGATGCCCCAATATTTATTCAATAATTTTTTTGCAAATTTTTGAACGGCTACAATAGACACAGGGATTAGGGGTACACATAAGAGCAAGATCAAAGCGGATTTAACACTATAGAAGGATAAAACCGCAAAAAGCGTTAAAGGTGCCAGAAGACTGTAAAACAATTGGGGAAGATATTTCCCGAAATAGATTTCCAATTGCTCTACCCCTTCGGTGCTTAATTGAAGAATTTCCGAGGTGGCAACAAACTCTCGATAGGAATTGCCTAAACGTAAAAGTTTTTCATAAATTTTCTTTCGAAGAGTCCACTTTACTTCCCGACCTGCCATATAGGAGGCTCTGGTAGCCATTCTTTCACAAATAAAACGCAAAAGCAGTTCAAAACAAAGCGGCAACGAAGCACGGACAATTTGTCCGGTACTTAAAGGACCCTGAAGGGATAGTTCCAAAATACGGGTAATGGAAAAAATTGCAAGGATTTGCCCTAACAAAGCTATCCATTGCCACATCACGGTTTGGACGACGAATTTCATAGAATGGGATAACAGATGAATCAATTTTTTCTTAATCATTTTTTAGCCTTTCTTGTTTTTTTATGAGAGTGGAGAAAGCATGCTTCAACACCATGACAGGATGAAAAAAAAGCATTCGAGGTCCGGCATAGCGCATGACCCGAATCACCTTTTCTCTCGTAATCGGATGATAACAGTGGATTTCACAAAGGGAACAAAAAGGTTTATTCTCTCCATGGGGACACCTTTCGTTTCGGATTTTTATATCGGTCAGAAGCTTTTCACAATCTTCGCAAAGAGGAGAATCGGTGTGATGCTTTTTGCAATACAAATGAAGCATCTCACGGACTAAATCCATCTCTTTTTGGAGATTTCTTTTCTGTTGCTTCATACGTCAACTTCTCTCTTTGACGGTTTTAATGCGTAAAGCGAAATAAAACATATGTGCAAGCCAAACCATAATCAGGCAGATTCTGCCCACAGGCACATTATGCATCATATAGAAACCGAAAGCCATCAGAAGAGTAACCGTGCTAATGACGGAAAGTTTGGCTTTAAGAGTCATTTCCTTATTTTTTGTAAAGGACTCCAAATGCTTTTTGTAAAGACCGGTACCAAGGAACCATCGGTGTAACCGTTCGGAACCTTTGGCAAAACAAAAAACCGTAGCCATATAGAAAGGAACGGTCGGTAAAACGGGAATACAAATTCCTAAGGTTCCCAATCCCAAACACAGGAAACCAAGGGAAATCCAAAAAATATGTAGAGATTTTTTCATAATATATCACCTTTCTGAAGAATTATCGCCTAAAGTATATCATCTTATAGTATTAACTGCAACTGATTATCGTTTACGTTTTGGAAATGATAATGAAAAGAAAATAATTCGACGGATGGGAAAACTTTTTTTAAAAATATTGACAAATCCATGGAAATGAGAGAAAATTATACCCGAGTAAATTAGTAATATTTACAATAATAGGGTATATTAGATTTGTAAAGAAATTTTGTTTAGGGAGGCAGCTATGGCAAAAGAACTGTTACGGATTGAACATTTATCCGCCGGTATTGAAGAAAAAGAGATTCTTCATGATATCAATTTGAAAATGAACTATGGAGAAGTGCATGTGATTATGGGACCAAACGGTTCAGGAAAATCGACATTGGTCAATGTGATTATGAATAATCCCCAGTATCAGGTCAACGGAGGCGATATTTTCTTGGACGGAGAGAGCATTTTGGAACTTTCCACGGATAAAAGAGCGAGAAAGGGAATTTTTATGAGTTTTCAAACGCCGATGGAGGTTTCCGGGGTCAGTGTTGAAAACTTTATTCGAACCGCAAAATCTACTATTGAAGATAAGAATATCCCCATTTTAAAATTCAGAAAGTCTTTGGAGAAGGAAATGGATCAATTATCTATGGACCATTCGTATGCGGATCGCTATTTGAATCAGGGATTTTCCGGCGGTGAAATGAAGAAGAACGAAATCTTGCAGATGTTGATGTTACAACCTAAATTAGCTATTTTGGATGAGACGGACTCCGGTTTGGATGTCGATGCTACGAAAATTGTTTCTGAAGGGATCGAACGTTTTTTAAGCAGAGGAAATGCTGTTTTGATTATAACCCATCACAGAGAATTGGTTCGAAGCGTAGTTCCGGATGTGGTGCATGTTATTATGGACGGTTCTATCGTCAAAGAGGGAGATCACACGCTAATCAATAAGATTGAGTCGGAAGGATTTCACTGGATTCGAGAAGAGGTGAAATAATTTGACGGGAAAATTAAGAAAGAAAACACAGATTGAACAGATGGATCGGGGTGTTTACGACATTAAAAATAAAGTGGTTTTTCGCTCCAAGACGGAAGAGGGTCTAACGGAAGAAATTGTACGGCAAATTTCTACGGAAAAAGAGGAACCGGAATGGATGTTGGAATATCGCTTAAAGGCATTGGAGATTTTTAATCAGAAAGAAAATCCGGTATGGGGACCGGATCTTTCCGCAGTGGATATGCAAAAGGTGACCACCTATATTCGCCCCGATGCGGATTTGACCGATGATTGGAGAAATGTGCCTGATGAGATTCGTGATACGTTTGATAAATTGGGAATTCCCGAAGCGGAAAGAGATTCTTTATTATCCGGCGTAGGTGCCCAATATGATAGCGAAGTGGTTTATCATAATATTCAAAAGCATTTGACGGATCAGGGGGTAGTCTATACGGATTTTGAAACGGGACTTCGAGAATATCCGGATATTGTTAAAAAGTATTTCGGAAAATGCATTTCCCCAAATTTGCATAAATATGCAGCACTTCATTATGCAGTTTGGAGTGGAGGAAGCTTTGTCTATGTACCCGAGGGCGTAAAGGTGGATGTGCCTTTACAATCTTATTTTCGTTTAAATGCACCGGGAGCCGGTCAATTTGAACATACTCTGATTATTATTGAGAACAATGCCTATTGCCATTTTATTGAAGGTTGTTCCGCACCGAAATACAATGTGTTAAATATTCATGCCGGTGCGGTGGAATTATTTATTGGGGAAAATTCCACATTGCGTTATTCCACCATCGAAAACTGGTCCAGAAATATGTACAATTTAAATACCAAGAGAGCTATTGTGGAAAAAAACGGAAAAATCGAGTGGATTTCAGGCTCTTTCGGCTCCAAAGTATCCATGCTTTATCCGGCAAGCATTTTGGTGGGGGAATATGCGACCAGTGAATTTACGGGAATTTCCTTTGCAGGCGCCGGTCAAAATATCGATACGGGAGCTCAGGTGGTGCATGCCGCTTCTCATACCACATCGACGGTAAATTCCAAATCAATCTCCAAATCCGGAGGGATTGCCGTTTACAGAGGTTTGGTTAAAGTGCATGAAGATGCGGTAGACTGTAAGAGTGCGGTCAGCTGTGAATCTTTGATGTTGGACAATGCGTCCCGTTCCGATACCGTTCCGGTCATCGATTTAGGAAATAAACATGTGGATTTGGGTCATGAAGCAAAAATTGGAAGAATTTCCGATCAGGTTATTTTCTATTTAATGACTCGAGGAATCCCGGAACAGGAAGCCAAGGCGATGGTCGTGCGCGGTTTTGCGGAACCTATTGCCAAAGAATTACCCATGGAATACGCGGTGGAGATGAACAATCTCATCAATTTGGAATTGGAAGGCGCTATCGGTTAGGAGGAAGTTATGGAAAAATTTTTGGGAAATGAATTAAGTTTTAAAACATATAGTTGGCTTCGGGTTAACGATACGGAAATCAATCTTCCTCAAATCCTTTCAAATCCATATCCAATGGACTCGGATACACAGCAGTCTATTCCGGTTTTTGAAGAAAAGATTTACGGAATTGCTCCTGAAAGTGTGGAATTGAACAAAAAATACGGGAATGTCTATCGTCTATATAAGACAAAGACCGGAGAAGAACGAAAAGAAAAAGTGACCTTCTCCTTAAATGGACAAAGCAATCAATTATTGGATACCGAAGATTTAGTAGCCGAAGAAGGCTCCAAACTGAGTGTGATTTTGGATTATTCCGGGGAAGGCGCAGGAAAGAAATTTCGAAGTTCCCTAATCCGTATTTGGGCGAAAAAAAACTCGGAGGTGCATCTGTTTATCGTGCAAAATGAGGATGGGGAAACTTTTTCGTTGGAATCCGTTTTTGCACAGATTGAAGATCGTGCAAAAGTGTACTTGCATCAATACGAATTGGGCTCCAAGCGTTTTTATTCCAACTTTCAAGGGGACTTAAAAGGAAAAACTTCCGAGCTTACCATTGACAGTATCTATTTCGGCTATGACGACCATGAATTAAATATGCTTTACAATATTGTGCATTACGGAGAAGAAAGCAAATCCGACATCGTTGTCAACGGTGCTTTGAAAGATAGCAGTTATAAAAACTTCAAATCCACCTTGGATTTTAAAGAAGGTTCCACTTTTTCCGTCGGTTCCGAAGAAGAATTCGCACTTCTTTTGGATGATGACGTTCACGCTTTATCGGTGCCGGTGCTTTTGGCTCATGAAGATAATGTGGAGGGAAATCACGCAGCCAGTGCTGGTAAATTGGATCAGGATTTACTCTTCTATATTATGAGCCGCGGCTTTTCTTATGAAGATGCGGAAAATTTAATGATTGAATCCAAATTTTCCGGGGCAATCGATCGTTTGGAAGACGAAGAAATAAAGGAAAAAATTCGCAATCGGGTTCATGGAATTATAAGGAAGTGACAATGATGTTTACTCAACAAGAAATCAATGAAATCAGAAAAGATTTTGAATATTTACAGGGAAATCCCAAAGTGATTTATTTCGACAACGGAGCCACCAGTCAAAAACCGAAAAAAGTCACGGATGCATTGGTGGAATATTATCAATACGAAAACGGAAATCCCCATCGTGGAGCTCATTATTTTGCGATGAAATCCACAGAAGTATATGAAGGGTCAAGGGAGCGGGTGGCTCACTTTATCGGCGCCAAAAAACCGGCGGAAGTGGTTTTTTTAAGGAATGCCACCGAAGCGTTGAACCTTTTGGCATATAGCTATGGCCTATATCATTTGGAATATGGCGATGAAATTTTAATTTCCATTTTGGAACATCACTCCAATTTGGTGCCTTGGCAATTTGTGGCACAAAAAACCGGTGCCGAGATGGTTTTTCTAAGACCTGATGAAGATATGCAGATTACCGAAGAAGAACTTTTGCAGAAGGTGACCTCAAGAACCAGGATTTTTTCCGTCACAGCTGCCAGCAATGTGGTAGGTACTATGCCGGATGTTAAAACGTTGATTCGTAAAGTGCGTGAAATTGCCCCGGATGTTTGTTGTATTGTGGATGCTTCTCAATATGTGCCTCATCACAAATTGGATGTGACAGATTTAGATTGTGATTTTTTGGTATTTTCCGGACATAAAATGCTTTCCGCCATGGGAATTGGCGTGCTCTACGGCAAAGAAGAACGCCTAAACGCTATGGAACCCTTTTTTTACGGGGGAGATATGATTGAATATGTCTATGAATGCAAATCCAGTTATTTACCATCTCCTCAACGTTTTGAAGCAGGCACCGTCAATGTGGGAGGAGCTAAAAGTTTGGCTGTGGCCATGGATTATCTGGAAGCTTTAGGCATGGATAAAATATTGGAATACGAGAGTGCTTTGATGAATTATGCCTATGATAAAATGAAAAAATTAGACGATGTGGATATCTATACCACATCAAATTTAAAACGCAGCCCCGTGTTGTCTTTTAATATCAAGGATGTTCACCCTCATGATGTAGCGTCCATTTTGGAACATTATCATATTGCCGTGCGAAGCGGACATCATTGTGCACAGCCGTTGCACCGCTCATTGGGCATGAATTTTTCTTGTCGTGCATCCTTTGCTTTCTACAATACCTTTGAAGAAATCGATGCATTCATAAATCACATGGAAGATGTAAGGAGGATGATGGGTCTTGGACTTGAATGAAATCTATACACAGTTGATTTTGGAGCAATCCAGGAATAAAAGAAATCGTCGTGAACTGGAAAATCCCACGCTAAAAGAATTGGGACACAATCCGAGCTGCGGCGATGAAATCACTTTGCAGGTGAATTTGGACCGTGATGCGATGAAAGATTTAGCCTATACCGGACAAGGCTGCGCCATTTCACAAGCTTCCACATCGATTATGATTGACACGGTCAAGGGCATGGCCACAGAGGAAGCCATTGCTCTATGTGATAAATTTATCGGCATGATTAAAGGAGAAATCACCGACGAGGATCAATTGGAAGATTTAGGCGATGCGGTGGCATTTGAAAATATTCGAAATATGCCTGCTCGTGTAAAATGTGCTGTACTTCCATGGTATACCCTAAAAGCCATGCTGGAAAAAAGAAAAGAAGAAACAGCGATAAAATAAAATAGCCCCTATTTTTTTAAAACCGACTTGGACAAGCCGGTTTTTTATTGGGAAAGAATTTTGGAAGAAAGATAAAAGTGATACAATAAAGAAATCGAAGGGCAAATCGGAGAAAGGGAAAGGGGGAAGAAGGAAGATGAATAAAAAACATAAAAAAGAAGTGATCGTTGTTTTGAGTATTTTGGCATGTGTATTGATGTGCGGTGTCGAAAAAATTCTGCAACCGAATTTTTTTCATAAATCCCTGTATAAAATTCTGATTTTTTCTCTATCCGTTTTGCTTTATGCTCTCTATGCCAAGGAAAAAATAAAAATTTTTGCATGGAAAGAAATCAATAAAAAATTTCTCCGGAAAATATTGGGGCTTGTTTTTTTCATTTATGTGGGCATTTTGATAGGATACGTTCTTATTCAACATCATGTGGAACCGGAATTGATCAAAAAAAGTTTATGGGAAAAAGAAAAAATTAACGGAGATAATTTTATCTATGTATTTTTTTATATCAGTTTTATCAATTCGTTTTTGGAGGAGTTCTTTTTTAGAGGGTATATTTTCGGAAAATTAAAAGAGCTGGGAAATCTTTCTTTCGCTTACATGTTCAGCACTCTTCTTTTTGCTCTGTATCATATCTCCATAATCGACAGCTGGTTTTCGCCGACGATAAGCTTGTGCATGATCCTCGGTTTGATGGCGGTCGGCTTGTTTTTTGATTTCTTGATGCAAAGAGCCCATACTTTTGCGGCACCGTGGTTCATCCACATTGCAGCCAATCTTTCCATAAATACGGTGGCGATGATGATTTTAAAAAGATAAAAGCGTTGAGGAGGGGTCAAATGAATTTATATCAAGTCGATATTTTTCGGACAAAAACATATTAAAGATATTACAAGGCTTATATTTTGTGTTGTTTTTCCGGTAGCGACATTAACAAATGGTGTACTCAATGGGGAGATATGGGATCAATCATAAGAGAATCAAAGACAAATAAATTTGAGGTGATGAAAAGGAACCTCAAGTTAGATAGAAGGACGTGGTCACAAATTGTGACCGGTCAAAGGGAGAAAGAGCTTTAGTATGACAAAAATAGAAGATATAGACTGGATTCAAAGTCTAATCAATAAAGTGAGGTAGAAAAGAATGTCAGATTTAACAAAGGGGAATAACGAAACAA
>KI259855.1 GCA_000467935.1 Peptostreptococcaceae bacterium oral taxon 113 str. W5053 | reverse complement strand
TCCCTAAGAGGTTAATCCTTTCGGATCGGTAACACAATATGACGAGTGCATTTGCATAAGGTTGGGTTTTACAAAAAATCGAGTCTTGCCACTTCCGGATCCACCTATGACAAGTACATTTTTATTTCTTGCATACTTTGGATTAGCCGGTCTGCCGTTCATGGTTAATCGTTCTGTCTGGGTAAGCAGGATATTATTTTGAAACTTTTCATCCATGTACGGCTCAATGTCTTTTTTATTTCCCCATCTTGCTGAACCATACTCTTTTCCTTGCCTGAACTTCTTGGCATTTTTACCTTTGGTATAGATAATGAATTTAATTATAGCAGCAACAACGATTCCTGTCAGTATATCCATAAGGTGTACGCTTGGAATAAAGCTCATGGTATTAAGCTCTAATATACCCTGAAATATCTTATCTATGACATCACCACCGGTATAGCTTCTTACATGATGAGAGAAGATGTTGCCAATATAGAAAAATGCAAGATAGGGAATGTTTTGTTTCATAAACTTTGCCTTATCTTGCACTTTGAA
>KI259854.1 GCA_000467935.1 Peptostreptococcaceae bacterium oral taxon 113 str. W5053 | reverse complement strand
TTTGATCTATTTTTATTCTAACACCATCATCGTTCTTGCAGTAGTTGGAGCAGGATATTACTTTAAAATTTACAAGAAAAAGCAGGAAGAGGATGATTATGATGAAGACGAAGAAGAATATGATGAATTTGAAGATGAGTATGAAAAAGAGGACGATGCAGAAGATTTGGAAGAAAAAGAACAGCAGACTATAGATGATATGGCAATCGACTCTTATGATGAAGAAGATGAGGAATAAAAAATAGATATAAATTATCAATACGCTTGTTGCGTTTACACTTAAAAAATAGCATAAAATAAGTGTAGACACAACGATGGGGAAATAAGTTGTTGGCATAAAAATTATGTATGATTAGTAAGGATAGAATTGTACTTACAGTGAATTTATGGTATAATTTTAGCAATAAAAACTTGAATGTAGTAAGCCCAAGCCCGATTGTGGCTGGGCTATTTTTATCAAAGAAATAAAATTATAGACAATAAATATCCGTAATTGGTAATATTATATTATGGTATAAGGGAGGTGTAGAGAAATTGGATCTGTCAAAATGTATTGGAGAATCCACTTCCTATGATAAAAAAGAAAAACTTGAAATAAATAAACCGAAGAGCTGGTTAAAAAGTGTTAGTGCATTTGCAAATGGTCGTGGCGGAAAGCTGATATTCGGAGTAAAAGAAGATAATACAATTTCAGGGCTGGATGACTATCAGAAAGACTCTGAAAATATTAGTGAGATTATAAAGACCAGAATGGATTCCATACCGGAATTTGATATGGAAATTCAGGAAATTGAAGAAAAAGTTATACTAATATTAAGTATCTATCCGGGAAAAAATACCCCTTATTTTGTAATAGACAGCGGTTCGAGAACTGCGTATAAAAGAGTGGGGAACCAAAGCATTCCTGCTACAAGAATAGATTTATTTAATATGTCTTTAAAAGGACAAAGAGTAACTTATGACTCGCTGGAATCCGATAAAAAAATACAAGATGTAACTTTTAAAGAACTGGCTATTGAATATAAAAATAAGACTTCAAAAAAATTTGAAGAAAAAGATTTACTCTCTTTTGGATTGATAAATGAAGAGGGTCATTTAACTATAGCGGGCAGCCTTTTTGCAGACGGATATCAAGTATATCAATCAAGAGTTTTTTGTACCAGGTGGAATGGGCTTACTAAGGCAAATGGTCTGATGGATGCTTTAGATGATCAGGAATTTGAAGGAAATATTATATATCTTTTGAAGGCATCTATGGATTTTGTGAAGAGAAATTCTAAAAAGATGTGGAAAAAAGGACCTATGTATAGAGTAGAATATCCGGAATATCCTGAAAGAGCAGTGCAAGAAGCGATTGTAAATGCTTTAATTCATAGAGATTATAGTGTTATTGGAAGTGAAATACATTTGGATATTTATGATGATAGGTTGGAAATTTACTCTCCCGGTGGAATGTATGATGGTACTTTTGTTCAAAATATTAATCCATAATGTTTCATCATCAAGAAGAAACCCTGTACTTGCAGATTTGTTTGCACGAATAGATTTAATGGAAAGACGAGGCTCCGGACTTAGAAAAATTATTGAAGCCTATGAACTTGAAGAAAAGTATAAGATAGAATTAAAACCTGAATTTAGATCAACAGAAAGTGCTTTTTTTACAGTTTTAAAAAATCTAAATTATGAGGGGCAAAGTGAGGGTAAAAATGAAGGTAAAAATGAAGGTCAAAAACTGAAACCTAAAGATAGGCAAGAAAGAATAATTCATATAATGAAAGATACAAAAAATATTACTGCACTTGAACTATCGAAATTACTCTTTGTATCTGTAAGTACAATAGAGAGAGATTTGAAGAAATTGACTGATGAAAATATGATCGAATATGTCGGTAGTGCGAAAGATGGCTATTGGAGAGTAAACAAATAAAAAAATAACAAATAAATATAAAATTTTCTTAAATATGATGTAGCATTTAAGAGAAAACTGTGAGCGAGAGAAAATCTTTCGCTCTTTTTTTATGAAAAAAGGAGGAATTTATGCGAACACTGGTAATAAGTGAAAAACCGAGTGTGGCAATAAGCATATCAAAGGTGCTTGGAGCAACGAAAAAGAAAGATGGATATTATGAGGGGAACGGATATATAGTTTCTTGGTGCATTGGACATCTAATTCAAATGGCAAATCCTGAAAGATATGATGAAAAATATGCAAAGTGGAATATCAAGGATTTACCGATTATTCCAAGTGAATATAAATATGAAATAATGAAACCTACAAAAAAACAGTTTGTTATCCTTAAAAAACTGATGAATAATAAGGACGTGAAATTTGTAATCAATGCCTGCGATGCCGGACGGGAGGGAGAAGCAATCTTCAGACTTGTATATCTTCAGGCAAGCTGTAAAAAGAAAATGAAACGGCTTTGGATTTCATCAATGGAAGATTCTGCAATTAAAGACGGCTTTGATAAGCTGAAAGACGGAAAAGACTATGACAATCTCTTTGAATCGGCACAGGCAAGAGCGATTGCAGATTGGCTTGTCGGAATGAATATCAGCAGGCTTTATTCCTGCCTGTATAAGCAAAATTACAGTGTTGGGAGAGTTCAGACACCTACCCTTTCCATGATT
>KI259853.1 GCA_000467935.1 Peptostreptococcaceae bacterium oral taxon 113 str. W5053 | reverse complement strand
TTCTATGAAAACAAGTATAACAGAAGAAATGAAATTTCGCCAGACAGATGTAGAATATGCAATCAAATATGACAATAATGCAAGAGCAGCAAGAAGATACGAAACAAGCAGACAACAAGTACAAAGATGGAGAAAAAAATACAATGGAACAGTACAATCTTTGGCAAATCAATCCAGGCGTCCACATAAACATCCTAAGCAACATACAGAAAAAGAAATCAAATTAATACAGAACAAAGATCAAAGACACAAACATGAAGGATTAGGACAAGTATATAGAAAAAGTATTGATGCAGGATATAAACGAAGCTATGAATCCATGTGCAGACAGATAAAGAAATTCAAGAACTATGAAAAACCAAAGAAAATAAGTTATCCCAAAAGCAAATACGAACCATTACAAGGGAGTTATCCCGGAGAATACGTTCAAATAGATGTAAAGTATGTACCGGTAGAGTGTATAGGATTTCAAAGCAATTATGATAGATACTATCAGATAACAGCAATCGATTTATACAGTAGAAAAAGAGTCTTAAAGCTAGTAAATGAACATAGTAGTTATGAAACATCCAAGATG
>KI259852.1:81916-117017 GCA_000467935.1 Peptostreptococcaceae bacterium oral taxon 113 str. W5053 | reverse complement strand
GTCTAATTGTACAGGTTGTACAGGTTGTTTATTCTAAAATGATTAAAGTGTCTTTGCCTTCTTCCGAATGTTTTTTATAAGTTTTATACTCCTTTAATCTATTCCAAATCGTACTTTTTGCCACCCCCATATATTCTGCCAATTCTTTAATTGTGACTCCTTTACCTCCCGTATTACAAGCCTCGTAGGCTGTCTTAATAGCAAGCTTTCTATCTTCAATTTTTTGTTCCGGAGATTTTCTTTTCTCTATTGCTTTTTGCCATGGAGTTTTTTCTCCTTCCGGTTCCAAATCTTTTAACAGCATACTGTCATCTATCTTATGGATTGGATAATCAAACCATAAATTCACCGGATCGAAGCTTGCAAACTCTCTTAATGTACCTTCAATTCGCCACGCTGTTTTGCGTTTTACACCGGACTCGACTCGTCCTATCTCTTTTAGTAAATCGTCCGTCTGAAGCTTATTTAATGCAAAATTTGCGTGGTTCATCATCGCTTTTCTGCTCAACACATCATCTTGACCGACATTCTCTTCAAAATACTCAAAATTACATTTTTTTATTGTCTGTGCAATGACAGTCGCAGCCGCTCTATTTTGCTGTTGTTCTTCTACTTTGTCATCGATTTCAAGTCCAATTAAATCAAGCAGTGCATCCGGATCTCTTGCAAAAACTCCGCTGCCGGAAGCTCTGTCTACAGAACGCTTACTACCTTGCGCGCCCTTGCTGTGATGGTGGCAATAAATCACTGCACAGCCTAATTCCGTACACACCTTGTCAAACTGATTGGTAAAATGAGCCATTTGGTCTGCTGAATTTTCATCGCCGGTAATAATTTTATATATCGGATCAATCACTATCGCAATATAATTCTTTTTTTGTGCTCTTCGAATCAACTTAGGAGCAAGTTTATCCATAGGAATTGCCTTTCCTCTTAAATTCCAAATATCGATGTTGAAAAGGTGTTCCGGCTTTAAGTTCAGAGCATTGTAAACGTCCTTAAATCTATGAAGACAAGAAGCTCTGTCAAGCTCTAAATTTACATACAAAACCTTTCCCATCTCACACTGCCAAACCAACCATTTTGACCCCTCTCCGATTGCAATACAAAGTTGAATCAAAGAATAAGATTTTCCCGCTTTACTCGGTCCTGCAAGCAACATTTTATGTCCTTGTCTTAAAACCCCATGAATAAGCGGTTGAGAAAGCTCCGGTAAATTTTCAAAAAAATCTTCTAAGCTTTCAGGAACCGGCAAATCGTCATTCACACCCTCAATCCACTCAAACCATTCTTCCCAAGTTACTTTACCGATATTTGTATCTATTAAAAACTGCTTGTGACCGTTACGCATAATTCCCGGCATTCTGGACAATCGACTTGGGTTTTTATTTTGTATATCAATTTGCAAACCATTTTTCTGACACACGTCATAAAGATAATTGACACGCTTCCGGTACTCATCATAGTTGCCCGCATCAATTTTAACGATGGCGTGGATACTTTTCTTTCCGCTAAATACCAAGCAAGCGACAGGAAGTTCCAATTCTCGAATAATAGCATTTTGCTTATCCAGCTCCATTGAATCAGACTCAACCAGTGCATATCGAAAATCCGTTACATTACTGTTTTTACAACCTTGCCCGTCCAACGGATTAAATCGTATCCACGCTCCCGCTTCTTCTTTATAATCACCGATAACCGAACCGATATCCCCGTTACATTTATTTAACTCATCGATAAGCTGCCCGGCAGTCCTGTCCCAGCATCCCTTTGTAGGTAAGTATTTATCTTCTTTTTGCCAAGTCTCGGTGACATATCCTACATTCTCCGTGCTTTCAAAAAGTGTCTCTAAATATTTAATCAAATCTTTAATCGGATCCCATTCTTTCGGTTCCTCCAATTCTTTCGATTCCAGCCAAGTCTTATCAATAATAACTAAATCATCTCTTTTTATTTCGTCATCCCAACCAAGTTCTCTTTCTTCATCTTTTGAAAAATCAAAACCTTGCCGCTTTGCATACTCTATCAGTGTCCCGACCGTCACAGGCGAGCTGGCACCGTGAAACGAATTCCATTTTGTGAAACACTCCCCATCTTTATGCCTCGGATCACTGCTTGACCAAACTTCCCAGTCAAAAGCTGTAAGTCCCTCGTACTTTAAAGCCATCCCCACACTAACCCACTCGGTATAATTGAGCATACTGGGATTGATATGATTTAAAATTTCTTTAATATTCATAATCTTTATTCCTTAATTCGGTATATAAATTTCCGGAGTAATATCCCTTGGAATTCTCCAACCATTCCCTGCAATTCGGTCAATCAACTTTCTTGCACTTTCAAATTCCCATGTCCCTACATGCTTAAAGCCTTTTTGTTCTAAAAAACGAATTTGTTTTGGTGTGGACAATCCATTGTCTCTCCTCATCTTTAATCGATCTAAAAGCAATTTTGCTTTTCCTGCATTTTCAACTTCATCCGGAAAAATCCCGAATTTTTCCAACGCTTTGATTTGTTTTTGACTTGCAGGGCCCATCTCCCATCCAAAAGCGGGAACATATCCGGTCAAATCTTGTGCTTGAATACTCATCTCAAACTGCAATGGATCGACAAGTTTTCGCTTTCGATGACGCATTTCGGCTAGTTGCTTTGCTAAAGATTCTTCACGTTCGACCAAGGCATCTTGTGTTGCTTCTTCTTCGATCGCCTCGATATCTACAGGAACCCCGGCTTCTTCTATTTTTTCTGTCATTTTTTTGGTCACGAGCTCATCCGAAGCGATTAAACTGGCCGGATGACAAAGTTCATGTCTTTCCGTGTGCCATAAAAAGTCTAATAAAAGCAATTCTTCTTTTCCGGGATGAAGCCTCGTCCCTCGACCGACCATTTGAGAATAAAGTGACCTTACTTTTGTCGGTCTAAGTACAACAATACAATCAACAGATGGTTCATCCCACCCTTCAGTAAGTAACATTGAATTGCACAAAACATTGTATTTATTATTACGGAAGTCTTCTAAAACCTCTGTTCGGTCTTTGCTGTCACCGTTGACCTCTGCTGCTTTAAATCCTTTTTTACAAAGAATATCTTTGAATTTTTGAGAAGTCTTGACAAGAGGCAGAAAAACCACAGTTTTTCGATTCAAACAATACTTTTTCATTTCATCGGCAATGGCTTCCAAATAGGGGTCCAAAGCCGAACCGATATCACTTGCTTTAAAATCTCCGGCTTGAACGGATACTTGACTTAAATCCAACTTAAGCGGTACGGTCAAAGCTTTAATCGGACTTAAATATCCCTGCTTAATGGCCTTTGGAAGTGTATATTCATAAGCTAAACTTTCAAAATAACTTCCTAAGTTTCGCATATCTCCCCTGTCCGGCGTTGCAGTCACACCAAGCACATTGGCATCTTTAAAATAATTCAAAACTCTTTGATAACTTTCTGAAATACAATGATGCGCTTCGTCAATGACAATTGTATTAAAATAATTCTCGTTAAATTGATGAAGCCTTTTTTTTCGCATTATCGTTTGAACACTACCGACAACAACACGATACCAGCTTTGAAGAGATGTTTTTTCTGCCTTTTCCATCACACAACGAAGACCTGTACTCTTCTTGAGTTTTTCTTGAGCTTGACTTAATAATTCCCCTCGATGAGCAAGGATTAAAACCCTATCCCCTTGTCTAACCCTCTCCTCAATAACTTTTGAAAAAACGATAGTTTTTCCGCAGCCTGTTGGAAGGACCAACAAAGTTCTTTTCACTCCGTTCTCCCACTCGTTCAAAATGGCTTCTTGAGCTTCTCTTTGATATGCTCTAAGCTCCATAACAACCGCCTAAAACGTTCCGGACGTAAACTGTGCGGCAACCTGCTTAGGTTCTAAAAAAGACTTAATTTCATTATACGTATTCCCATCGCCCCCGACATATTGTCCGACTTTACAACGCCCCTTAGAACCAACGACCGTATTCCAATTCATTTTCAGTGCCTCTCCTCTTTTCTTTTGCCCGATAGCGATAAAAAACGCCGACAAAAAGTATTCCGTTTTTGTGTGCAAAAATAAATTATTTTTAATCGTCGTTTTTCCTTCTGGTGTTTGAATGGTACAATAAATAATAGCTTTATTACATGGTGGAAGATTCACGCTTCCTGCGTGTCTTGCACGTTCAAATTCCGTGACTTCAAAATCATATTCACCAGGCTTTAAAAGTATAAACTCACTTTCTTTTTGAATTTCGTCATCCCAACCAAGTTCTCTTTCAACATTTGCATATTCCATTTTTTTACTCCTTATCTGTTCTTTTTAATCATCTCAAATACTTGCGGCCACGCTCCGACTAAAACACCTGCAATAAACCCGTCATCATAATTTTCAATTGGTGTTCCTCTCGGGTAATATCCTCTTTTGCTAACAACATTTTGAATTTCTTCTATGGATACTTGATTTTCTTTCATCAAATCCGCTAAAGCTTTATTTTTAACTGCAAAATCCATATCGTTCATTTCATCGATCGGCGGATCTAACGGGTTAAATTCTTCTTTCTTTTTTCCCTCTTCAAGAAACGAACCTTGTTTTGCATACAACAAATACTCTTCTTCGGTTACTTCCGTCATTGTTTCGTCAATTTTCCCGTTTAGTTCTGTATACGTGAAAAAAGCATTTCTTTTCGGATTAAAAAAATAACGTTCTTTTTGAACTTCTTCAGTTTTATTCTCTTTTTTATTTTCTTCTTGAATTTTTTCTTCCTGTTTTTCTTTAAATTCTTGAACGCAATGGGCAATAGACTGAAAATCGAATTCCACTTCATCCGGAAGCGAATGACGGTTTTTTGCGTCCCAACAAACATGATGCGTGGTATACAAAGTTCTCTTCCCTCCGGTTCCCTTCCTCTTTTGCCCTTTATCGTCCACAGCAACGGAAATAACTTTATAGTTTGCAAAAAGAAGCATATCCGCCCATTCTTTTACGAGTGGAGACGTCTGGGAACCCGTTTTTTTCCCGAGCTTCAATTCCCAATGATCATACCCTCCAAACTCTTCCGGTTGTTCGATTTTTCGAATTTGCGCATGGGCCGTTAAAACAACATGAATATTTTTATCAATCACATCATTTAAAAGATTCAAGAAACGTCCGATTTCTTCGGCAACGTAAACATAGCCGTTCCCATACCCGAAATCTTCAATCCCTTTTTTTCCGTGCTTCGCACAAACACTCTCAACACATAATCTTTCCGCCCAATCAATCGTATCGATAATTAAAGTTTTACATACTTCCGGATGACTGATAACATACTTAATTTGTTCTAACAACATTGTCCAGCTGGATGGTGTATCCATTCTGGCTACATCGAATTGAGATGTGGACCCTTCAGTGTCAACAAAAAGCGGTTGCGGAAATTTGCTTGCAAAAGTTGTCTTCCCGATACCTTCCGGACCGTAAATAACGATCCTTTGCGCTTTATCCACCTTTCCCTTCGTAATACGCATTAAAATTCACCCACATTCCATGCTTTTGATTGCTTCGGCTCAACTTGACCGACTACATAACCATCCTCAATAATGATAGAACACTCATCTCCTTTACTCACTCTTGTAGCGATAACTTGCAAACTTTCGTTCTTAAGCCATTCTCCAAAATCGTTTAAACTCTCCACATCCATTTGCTCAAGCTTGTCCATCAATACAAAACCGCATTGAGGCTTTAATTTTCGCACAATCGCAGTAGCAACTTTTAATTGATCCGAACCGCTCATTGTGTCCCATTTATCCTTTTTATACACTAATTCTCCATCCTCAATAGACAAGTCAGGAAGCGGTAAATCCGCATTTTTTAATAAATCTATCTTTGCTTGTCTAACCTTCTCCAAATCATTAGTCAATTTTCGATACTCTTCCCGATACTCTTTGGCATCGTCTTCTGCTTTTTCTTTATCGAGATTCGCTCTGACCTTGATATTGATTTCTTCAATCTTTTCCAAATTCTTTTCAAGTTCTTCTGTGGACTCGTCCTTTAATTGTTCTACGGTTTTAGATGCTAAATTAATGTTGATATCATATTCTTTTAATAGACTGCCTTTCATTCCTTTTTCATTTTTTAATTTTATTAACCTCTCTTCAAGGGATAAGATCTGTTCCTCAAGAATTTTATATTCTTCTTCTGTTCTCTTTTTTCCTTGTATAAGCTCTTTTAGATTATCCCTATGTTTCTGATTTTCTCCGTTGCGCGCCAAAACTTCCTGCTGTTGTTTAATCAACTCCGAAGCACTGACAATTTCTTTCGGAGCTTCCGGATAAAAAACTTGTTCTTGGGCAAACTTTTCTTTTTGGTCGGCAATTCGACCTACAGAATGTCTTTTGTAATAAATTTCCTGCTCTTCTTTTTCAAAAGACAACAATTTATCTCCGACACCGATAATTTGCAAAAGTGTATTCGCCTTTTCTTTGTTGGAAGCTTGCATAAACTTCGGCAAATCAAGTGCTAATTCTTCAACAAAACTATCCAATAAACTTTGTCCGTATTTTTTACCGTTTGGGTCTGTAACCTTAAGATCGGCATTTTTCCCCTTACGTTCCACCACAAGCCCGTTATTTAAAACAATTTTTAAATTCGGTGGAATCACAGACTCCCTTCTTTGTGCCTCGGAAGGTTTAAATCGATTACCTCCCAAAACCCAAGCAATACTATCCAGTACGCTTGTTTTCCCCTGATTGTTATTGCCCCCGATAATCGTAAGCCCTTCTTCGGTAGGCTTCATACAAACTGCTTTAACTCTCTTTACATTTTCAATTTCCAATTTATGAATTTTTATAGTTTCCATTTGTAAAATCTCCTTTTTTGTGATATCATAGTATTGATATCTTAGTATTGCCGACTAGCCTTTGTTGCTGTCGGCGCTTTTTTTATCTAAGCGTTCGATACAGTCCTTGTAAAATACATCATTCAGTCTTAGAATCATCGTCTCTACATCCTTTGCCGTCTTTTTATCCTTTGCCGGCGCATACATAGACTCAAAGAAATCAAATATCCATTGAAGTACCTCGCGATCTTTCGCATCCGGCAAATGCATATCTAACCGTTCCCTGTAATCACTTAATTTACTACTGTTTTCTGAACGCATCCCCTAAACTCCCCCTTTTCGTTGGTAACAATTTGCGTCATCATCGGCTTACGGTTCATCTCTTTGCTGTAAGCCATCATCTTATCCATATACTCCTTCTCTGTCTTTTTTTGACTGCTAAGGTACAGTTCACCTCTCGCAGCTTCCAACCTGCTTCGTAAAAGCTCCGCCTTGTCTTCTGCAGAAACTCTCCTTGCTCTTTCCTTGTACACTTTGTCTTTGTAGTAAAAATCCGCAATCAGTGTTGTACACACAACCCCCGACAACAACCCGACGAATAAATTCGCCACCGGACTAAACAAAAAATCTAACATCTTACCCCTCCTTTACTTCTACTTCTCCGACAAGCTCTTGAAATTGCTTTGGATAAATCACATAACTATATCTGCGCTCGCTGGTTTGCACCGCTGCGCCCCATGGGAAAGCTTTTTGAATCAATCCCATACGAATCGTATTGACATCCTTTCCTAAAATCTTTGCCGCTTGTTCAACAGATATTGCCATTTTCTCTCCTCCTTTTTTATTTTCTTTTTCCCCCGCTCCTCTCTAATCTGTTATAATCACCTCAAAGGAGATGATTATTTATGAAACTTGATTTTGATATTGTCCGCAACACTCTTTTAGCTATTGAAGAAAATACCAATCTAGAGAATTGCTTAATTTTTAACAAAAACAACACCGACGAAGATATCTTTTATACGCTTATTAAATTGAAAGAAGCCAGTTTTATTGACTCATATGAAATAAAAGTGTGGAGCGGAATCATAAGTATCCGCGTAAAATCATTAACTTGGTCCGGACATCAATTTTTAGATAATATCCGTTCACCGAAAGTTGTCGAACACACTAAGAGCGCTATAAAAAAAGTAGGTTCCGCTTCTCTCCAAATCATGAATCAAATTGCTTCTGCTTTTATTCTCTCGAAACTTGGACTTTAATGTTTTCCTTAGGAATTTCGAGTTCTACAGTTAATTTTGTTACGCACGGAGTTCCTTCAACCTTGTAACCGATAACACAACGGATGGGAACTCCGTTTATTTTTAATTCAAATTTTTCTTTAGAATCCGTTAATTCGTAATTCTCCATTTTCTCCTCCTTTTGTTTGTTTTTCCTCGCTCCTCTCCAATCTGTTATAATCAAATCGGAAAGGAGGTGCCTGTGTGGCTAAAATATCTTTTCGAAATTGGATTGTGAAATTTGAATCCGTGGATTTACCTATCGGTGACCTGGCAAAAGACATAAAAACGGATTCAAGATTTCCAAAAGAAAACGATAAAGAAATAATCAGGCGCTATCTTCGAAATAGACGAGCGTGCAAGGACGCCATCGAAACATTCGAAAACGCCTGGGATTATTACTTAAAATCAAGATGATCCAGCACCAAAACCCTCTTAGGATACTCAACTTCCATATCGGTTGAGTATTTCTTTTTTATAACCGTTTCGAAAGTTCCATATCGTTCGGCATCGTAATATCTCGCACCCCTTGATATAAGTTCATTAACCAAATTTTTTGAAGCTATCTCTTTTCCTATGCTCATACGCTCCTCTCCTCCTTTTGTTTCTTTGCCTTCTCTCCTACTCTCGACAACCCCTTGCAATCTTCATCCCTTGCATTAACCAATAAAGATTGTTTAACTCCTTATCGTTCATAGTCGTCAAATCTTCAGCAACCCTTTTAGCTTGCAGCTTTTCATCCTCGTTATACATTAAAACCTCCATGCAAAAACCCCCTATTTCAAAAAATCAATCACAGTTAAAAAAATATTAATAATGGATACGATAATACTTACCTTTAAAATTCTTTCTATTGTTTTTAACTTGTCATTCATATATAATAAAGATGAGTTATTCGGGGGCTTAATTGCCCCCTATGATTTCAAGAAGTTTGATAACAAGCTCTATGATTTTTTCGATTAGGCTAACCAGTGCTGTGGCTAAAGCCAGTTGGAGCAGTTTGTTATCAGACTTCTTTTTTTGTTTACTCATCCTCTTTTCATCTCCTTTCTCTGTATCTTATATTCACATTATAGTATCTATTAGTATCTTTGTCAACCATTTTTTGTATTTATTATTCACTTTTTTCTTGATTTTTTTTTACTTCTCCCTTATACTTAATCTATAAGGAGGGAGCTAAATGAACCAAAGAGTAAAGGAATTAAGACAAGCCCTTGGCTTATCCGGCGAAAAATTCGCCGAACCTTTAGGGGTACAAAGAAACGCGATATCGAGAATTGAAACAGGAAAAAACGGTTTGTCCGAACAAATGATTAAATTAATTTGCACAACCTACAACGTCAACGAAAATTGGCTACGCACCGGAGAAGGTGACATGTTCAACCAAACAAAAAATGAATTCTTATCTGATGTACAAAAACAATTCAGCCTTACAGAGTTCCAAGTAAACCTCGTAAAAACATACCTTGAACTATCAGACACGGACAAAGCTTCAATCGACAAATTCATAACCTCTTGTTGTCAAAATCCCGACAACGAAAAAATATAATTTACTTAAATCATTCGGATTAAGTTTTTCAATCAAATGTAATAAATCCTCCTCACAAGGCTCTTGTTTCAATACAAGAGCTTTTTCAAACACCGTTCTTTTTTCCATCTCTCCTCCTTTTGTTTTTTAAAAATCAACTTTAACTTGATTTATACGGCAAAAAAATTTCGCTTTCGTTTACGTTCAGAGCAGAGCATAGCCTTTTGAAATCCATAACAGAAATTTTTGTTTTCCCATTTTCCCAGTTGATGATCGTACTTTCCGATCGATTCAAAATTTCAGCTATTTCCTTTTGTGTAAGTCCTGCGTTTACTCTTGCCGCTTTCAGTGTAATCTTGAAATTGCTCATGGTTTTTATCACCTCCATTACTCCCGTTGACATCAGTATAAATCAAGTTTAACTTTATGTCAAGAGTTTTTTTAACTTTAACTTTATTTTTTTATTTTTTTACTTGTATAAATTAAAGTTTAGGTTTATAATAAGAGTTGCAAGGAGGTATTTTTATGGAGAGAAAGGAAAAAGATATACAATTAATTTTTTCGGCAAATCTTTCTAAACTATTGAAGGAAAAAAGTGCAACTCAAGTAGAGTTAGCTAAGTTCATTGGAGTAAGTAACACAACTATAAATAATTATGTTAAAGGATATAACATGCCTAGAATGGATAAAGTGGACGGCATTTGCCGTTTCTTTAATATATCCCGCTCTGAACTAATCGATATAAAAGAAAATAAAGTCAATAATGAAGATTTTGAGTTTGTAGACTTATCCAATTCCGTCAATATCCCCGTTGTAGGAACCATTCCCGCGGGATTTGCCATGGAAGCCGTTGAAAATATACTTGGATACATCGACATCCCTGCGGATTGGACGAAAGGAGGAAAAAAGTACGTAGGATTAAAAGTATCCGGCGACTCCATGTATCCTTTGTTTTTAGATGGAGACACCGTAGTCATTCAACTGCAAAACACGGCGGAAAACGGAGATATTTGCGCCTGTTACGTCAACGGATTTGACGCCACACTAAAACGAATTAAACTGACGGACAACTCCATCACCTTGCAGCCGGAAAACCCGAACTACCCTCCAACAACATACACCCACCCCGGCGAAGTCACCATCGCGGGAAAAGTTGTAGAAGTAAGAAGAAAATTTTAAGAAAGGAAATCACAATGAAAATCGGAATTCGCACGCCAAGCTTAAAAAAATCGTTTAAAGCAAGAACAACCGGAAAATTAAAAAGAACACTAAAGAGGACAGTCGTTCCGGGATATGGGAAGAAAGGCGTCGGCATGATAAAGGATCCGAAAAAAGCTGTTTACAATAAAGTGTATCACCAAACGACTACATCAGTATTTGACAATATTAAGTCAAAAGAAGAGTCAAACAACCGACCGCATGAAGAACGCACAGAACGAAACAGAAGACACAAAAGAAAAAAGAACAATAAATCAAGCTTTTTATTCATCATCATTTCAGCTATCTTATACTTTTTTGCCGCGATTACAAAGATAAGTTTTTTAGTAATCCTTGGATCCTTGGTATTGTTTTTACCGATAACCTTAAAGCTTTTAAAAAGTAAAAAGAAAAGTAAATTTATTTCTATCCCAATTTTAATAGTTGTCGGTCTTTTGTGGACGGTAGGTCTTGCAACCGAGATTGGCAAACAACCGGAAACACCGAAAAATAACCTCGCAAAAGAACAAAATACGAAAAAAGAAACGCCCGATAAAAAAGAACAAAAAACAAATACGGATAATCCGAAAGAAACGGAAAACGACGATTTCAAAGAAGTTCAGGTTACAAAAATCATTGACGGAGATACAATCGAAGTAACAGGCAAAAACGGAGAAATTGATAAAGTGCGGTTTATCGGGCTGGACTGTCCCGAAAAAGGAGATGCCTTATCCAAAGAAGCCACACAATACACCTCCGACAATTTATTAAACAAAACCGTATACTTACAAAAGGATAAAAACGAAACGGACTCTTTCGGAAGGCTTTTAGCCTATGTATGGCTGGCTAAAACGGCGGATTTTACAAAAGATTGCTATAATTATAAAATTGTTCACGACGGATACGCTGTTGCAAAATCCTACCCTCCGGATACTTCACATCAAAAAGAATTGGAAGAAGCACAAAGCCATGCAAAAAATGAACAAAGCGGAGTCTGGGCACCGCAACAAAACACACAACAAGATCCGGTTTCTGAAGCTCCGGACAATCCAAAGCCGGAACAGGAACAACCGAAAGAAGTTGAATATAAATACGTTTGCAACACCGGCACAGGAAAATTCCACAGAATAACATGTTCTTCCGTAGACAACATGAACGAAGGGAATAAGCTTTTTGTTGAAACGAGAGAAGATGCCATTAACGCCGGGTATAAGCCCTGTAAAAAATGTAATCCGTAAATTTAAATAGAATACATATTTTTTTATTCCAAAAAAGATAAACTCCGGAAATAATGAAAGGAACAAAAAAAATGAATGAAGAATATATCACCAAACGCCGAGCCGTTGAACTTTGGGACAATAATCTTTTACAATCTAAAGATGCAGGCACGGTAAAAGAGCTTAGACGTATCCATGCATATCTTTTTCAAGATGTCTTTGATTTCGCCGGAGAATTACGTACGGTCAATCTTTCAAAAGGAAACTTTCGTTTTGCCCCCGTCCTGTTCTTAGAGCAAAACCTTAAAATTATTGAAAAAATGCCCCAAGACACATTTGATGAAATCATAGAAAAGTATGTGGAAATGAATGTTGCCCATCCTTTTCGTGAAGGCAATGGGCGTGCCACCAGGATCTGGCTTGATGAAATTTTAAAAGCCAAACTTGGAAAATGCATTGACTGGACAAAAGTCGACAAGACGGACTATCTCTCTGCCATGGAACGCTCTCCTGTCAATCCTTTGGAACTGAAAACCCTTTTAGTCAATGCCCTCACCGAAGATATCGAAAACAGAGAGGTCTATATGCGCGGCATCCAATCCTCTTATCGCTATGAAGACATGGGCGATATCGACATCTTTAAAATGGAAGAATAAAAAAATCCCCCGTTTTGCGCCAACAAAACGAGAGATAAGACCATAGAGCGTATATTGCTATACCTCAAAAGCTCACCTTTAGTATAGCATACGCTCAGCTTGAAATACAAGAAAGGAGCTATTTTTATGGCAAAATGGAAAAGAGAAAATCATACAGGATGTATACACAAATTAAAGGGAAAACGCAGAAAACCATGGGTTGCACGTGGACCTATGTACAAAAAAGACGGCTATTTTACAAGAGATTATATAGGAACCTTTAAAACCTATGAAGAGGCTTCCGAGGCGTTAAAAACGGCAAAAGGAGTTGCTTTGAATTTAACACACAACACATCAATGGATGAAATCTTTTCAATTTTATATGCCAAAAAGGAAAAGCAAGGATTGACAGAGTCTTCATTGGACGCCGTAAAAACCCACTACAACCACATCAAAGAACTCGGGAATAATAATTTTGTGGACTTATCGACCTACGATTTTCAAAAAATCATGGATAAATTGATTGATGGAGGGTCTTCTTTTTCAAAAGTATCCAAAATTAAATCCACTGTTAAACAATTATACGATGTTGCAATTGAAAACAAATTACTCCATGTCAACTACGCTCAATTTTTAGACGTTTCGAGAGCGGAGGAAGGCAAGGTATATCCGTTCCCTGAAGAAGATATTGAAATTCTATTTAGAAATGACCGTGACCGCATAGCAAAAGCCTCTTTAATTCTAGCCTATACAGGATTTAGAATTGGAGAATTTCTAAGTTTAGATAAATTTAAAAACATAGATCTGAAAAAGTGCTGCATTATCGGAGGCTCTAAGACGGACGCGGGAAAAGACAGAATCGTACCGATACACAACAAAATCAAGAGCTACGTTGAATATTTTTATTATGAATTTCCTGAAACATCATTATTTTTCAGCAGAGATGGCGCTAGAGTAAGCTCCGATTACTACCGA
Organism: Peptostreptococcaceae bacterium oral taxon 113 str. W5053; assembly: GCA_000467935.1. Classification (GTDB taxonomy): domain Bacteria; phylum Bacillota; class Clostridia; order Tissierellales; family Peptoniphilaceae; genus W5053. The sequence goes on along the minus strand of KI259852.1, from coordinate 103,385 downwards.
AAATACTACCATAACCCACTAATCAAACGCTTGGGATTATCCCCATACACACCACACTCTTTTCGCCACACCTTTGCAACCAAAATGCGTATGGCGGAACTGAGCGATAAGGTGATGGAAAGCCTCATCGGGCACACGGACGCTTCTTTTACGGACAAAAGATATATCGATTTACCGGCTTCTTATTTACTAACGGAAATCAATAAATTAGCTTAAATTTTTTGTTCCCAATTTGTTTCCAATTTGTTCCCAACAGACCAAAATCATGAACATTTTTAGCCACTTTTTCCAAAAATCAAGAAGGCACAAAAAAACCTTGGAAGATTGAAATTCCAAGGTTTTCACTGGAGCTCATGACCGGACTTGAACCGGTGGCTTCTTGCTTACCATGCATTTTAGGAATATGTATTTGAACACGTGTTTAATTAATTTTGTTGGTATCGTGTTTCACTTTGAGCACTTTTTATACAATCATTAAACATTTTTTATTTAAAACAATTTTTTATATTCAAGCATAAAAAAGGGGACAGCCCATGGATCATGACTATCCCCCATTTTCCTATTTTTCTTCAGTTTTTATTCTCAACACTCTTAGCATCCACAAAACCTTCGGCAAGAATATAAGCCACTAAAGATGCTCCGCTCATAATAATAGCTACAACGCTTTCAATAGTTGAAGTTTCGATTTTAGCCATGACTAAGATTGGTGTTATAAAACCTACTAAGGCCAACCAAAATTTTCTGCTACTTAATTTACGCTTCCATTCGATCTTCGTTTTCATACGTTTCGTCAACTCCTCTCATATCATCTTCTTGTCTTATTTTTTTCTTTTTTATACCAGCCACCAACCATAACTCCCCAATGACAAATACAAAAAAGTATTTTATAAGTGTTGTTGGTTCGAGTCCTGTTGTATAGAATATAGTCAATATTGCTGTGACAAATAGTATCGATATCAACAGTATCAACCCAACTACAACCTTTGAATATTTACCTTTTTTCTTCTTAGATTTTTTCTTTTTTGACATAGTCTAAACAAATCCACCAATCTTTGCAAGATTTTAGTCGTCCCCATCCGTTTTTTTCTTCCGTCACGGTATATACGCCATTGTAAGGTAACTGTTTTTCTATCTTATATTGTGTTCCCGGTCCTCTTCTGACGTTAAGCGCATCACAGATTATTCGCGCATTAAAAAGCCCATTCGGGTTAAAGTCCGTACTCTGAGGCTTATGTGGGCTTATCGGTCCTTGTCTCCTCCACGCCCTTAAGTCGTTAATGAGTTTTTCAAATGGAAAATATTTCCCCGGACAAGTCGGCTTCTCGCGCGGAGAAACATCCACATGCCCGATGATATGCTCTCGATCTATTCGAAATTTGATTTTGTAAATTCGTTCAATTTCCGTGATGATGTGCTTATGCAGTTCTAGTGTGGCTTGATACTGCCTATCTGTCAATTTGCCATCCGTTTTATTTGTCCACCCCTCATGCTCTATGGATACCGTATAATAGTTCGCATTTGTTTTTCGCTCACGCACAAGTGCGCTTAACGCCCTTTCAGTATAATACGCTTGATTTTTGTTAAACCACTGTGTTCCATTGCACCAGGACGCCCACTCAATAGGCACAAGCTGCGCAACATCTCCATTTCTCGAGGTTACAAAATGACAGGAAACCTCAGAATTTCCATTAGCGAGCCACCCTACTGCACCGCTATAGCCACCCTCCGTGATATGGTTTACGATAATATCAGGCTTCCAACCATACCGCCCCATCTTTTTTCTTGTAGTCATTTGAGTAATTTTCATGCCGAACCTCCTTGTCGTCACATCAAAAATCTTCCAATTAAAAAACCCATCATGGCGGACAATATCCCGCCAGCAATGAGCCTCTTGTAGTGATTAAAATCTTTTATTTTTTCCTCTTTTATGTCTTTCATTTCAGACTTAATGTCTCGCACGTCGTCTTTCACATAGTTCATGCTTTCAGCAAGCTTTGTAACACTTTTTGTAAGCTCCGTGAAATCTGCCAAATTTACAAAAAGTGTTTTAATTTGCTCTTTCATACCTGCTATTTCTGTAGCATGCGGACAGTAGTCTTTTTCCCGTTCTGTCATTCTACACCTCTTTTAGTCTATCTGTTCAAGCAATGGACGAAAAACAATTCGATTGGCAGAAAATAATGGTTGTCCATAATAAAATTCGAGAAATTTACCACGATATTTATCATAGTAATTATATTGATAGAAAAATATATTTTCTATCAATGTTGTTGTGATTAATGGATGTTGATCAATATTTTTATTAACATCACACCAATATTCATAATTCTTTCCAAGTCCGAGTTGCTCTCTAGTATAGTTAACCCCCCAATTTGGGTTGATATAACCTGTATAATTGGTTAGTACTGGTGGTTTCAAAAAGGGAGCTATTAAACCATCCACTTCTGTGTATAAATCACTATTATATTCTTTTATAGCACTCATTAATCTTAAATAGTATCGTTTCCCTCTAACATTAATTATACGATGTGTCCCCCATTGATTATTCTCTGTAAATACTTTATTGCCATAACCAAACAATCGCCATCGAATTCTTTCGATTTGTTTTGCTATTTTATTATTAGAATCCCCATGATTATACAACGGAATACTATACCAATACAAATGCTTCTTTTTGAAAGAAAAATGATGCCAGTATTGCTCAAGTGACGGATACTCATAACTACAAATAAATTGATCCCAATGTGGATTTGGTATTCCTTGATTCTCCATTTGATTACTAATATCAACCAATGTTATAAAATTATCACATTCGACTCTCCCATAATAGCCGGCATCTAAAGTTCCATATAATAATGGAGGCGCATTTTTATATACGAGTTTATCACCCATATAAGCACTTTTTATTTCTTTATCACCCATATATACCTTTTTTATAGATTTGTCTCCATATTTAATACTCATAACATTACTCCTCAATAAGATAAAGTACTTCTGGATCCTTTGGATTAAAGTTGTTATATGCTGCTTCCGTCATTTTAACAATTTGTTTCGGTAGATTTTTTAATTGTGATTTATCAGAAGGGCTCATTAATCCGGGAGCCGATTCGGTTGCGTTGGAATATGTCGTATCAGTGTATTGTGCATTTAATGGGATTTTATCAACTTTATTTTTAGCATCTAAATCGTAATTAAAACTCGACAACCCTTTCCCAGCTTCTTTCGGCTGATATATGGATAAGTCTGGTAAATTTTGTAATTGGTTGTAGTCGGTTGTTCCGGGTGCTCCCGCAGGTCCCGGGGGTCCTTGTGGACCCGGTATGCCGTCATTTCCTTTTACCCCTTGAGGTCCCGGGGGTCCTTGTTGCCCGTCGTTTCCTTTATCGCCTTTAGGTCCTTTGATGTTACCGACGTTTAACCATTTTGTACCTTGCCATACATATAGATTACCTTTTATCAACCATCCATCACCCAAGTTGCCACTAGGAGGCAATTCTCCTTCGTTTTGTTTTTCACCAAGTATAGTAAGTCCTTTTCCAATAGGTCCTTGAGGTCCCGGAGGTCCAACTGGTCCAATATTACCTTGAGGTCCAACAGGTCCTTTATCTCCTTTAGGTAATACGAAATTCAAAACTTGATTTGGTGTATTGCCATCAATCGTAACTTTCGCAGCGTTACCACTTGATACAGTACCAATTGATAACACATTACCGGGTCCGACTGGTCCAATATTACCTTGAGGTCCAACATTACCCTGAGGTCCCGGGGGTCCTGCTGGACCTTTAAATTGGTTCGGATTAGCAATCCAACCATCAATAATTGGTTTAATAGTATTATGATAATTTCGTCGATCTTGTTCCGTATTTAAAACGTCACTAAGTTCTGTTTTGATTTGTTCTACTTTTTGAACTTCTTGTTTCACATCTTTAATCTTTGCAACTGCTTCTTCAATGGCGTGCCAGTCCAAAACCAAATTACCTCCGGACGGACTTGAAAAATCCAAGGCTTCATACACTTTAATTGTTTTTGGTATGGTTCTCAAAGTATCGCTACCTTTCGTAATGATCCATTGAATTTCCAATTCTCCAGTAGTCATTAAAGCTTCCGGAGCGAACATGACAATATAATGCCCCTTTTTAGCGTCTTTAGCAACGCAAGAAGTTTGATATACATTTCCATTCTTCTTTTGAGATAATTTGATTGTAGCACCGGTGGTATCTACACTCATACCACTCTTATCTAAAATCCAAAAATCAAAACCTCTTGAATTTTCCATGGATATAGCAAATTGATTGTGAAAAACCTCTTCATCAAAACGTAAATAAAGGTTTGTTAATCCTAAATCATATACATTAAAAGCCATGATATTACCCCCATTTTGATTATTTTTCCTTATCCACAAATTCTTGAGCAATACTAAATAGACTTGCAGCAACACTTTGATCATCATCGTTTAACAATATTTTACTTCTGGTTTGATTAGCGGATATGATTTGACCTGTTTTTTCATCGATCTCTGTAAAACTTACACTTAATACCAAACCAATATCTTTTCTAGTTAACATTACTCCTGTGATTTTCTTCATACTCAACACTCTCCTTTCTTAAAAGTTCTTCTGTATCAACCTGTGATAAACTATCAATAAGTTCTTTTTCTTCTTGCTTAGCGATGTCATCAACTTTATTTTCAACTCTTTCCAACCTTGATGTTTCATAATTTATACGTTTTGCTTTGATTTCATAAGCGAATTTCAAACCTTTAGTACCTTCAACCGTAAAACATGATTGAGACTTTTCGCTAATCCAAATATCTCCTCGCCCTTCTTTGGTTAAAAACACAAGGTACTCAATATTGGTATTGACAGTTTTTTTAAACGTATCGGCTAAAGAAACTATACAAAACCCGTCATTGTTGATGGCGCCTGTGCCGATATCTCCAAAGTAAGTGTCAGCCATTTCATAGCAAGACACCGCGACCATACCTTCATCGGTATCTACGACTGCATTTTTTGCTCCATGTACATAAAGCCCACTAAAACACTCTACTCCTTGACGCATTTCTATAGGATAAGTTGTCCCATAAGCAAAAGTTATAGCCAGGCCACCGTTTAGTATACTATTTCCTTGCATTATTAAATTTCCAAGAAAAGTTACGTTATTATTAGCTCTCAAACCATAAACTTCCAATCTATCATCTGAAGGTCTTAAAAGAGTAGAACCATAAGATCCTTTTATACTCATACCACTTTGATTTGCTACCAAATGAGGACTCGTAAAACTCCCCTCTATCGATACATCACCACTGTATGTTGATACTTGAAACTTTCTTTGTCCGTTATATGCAATATAGCATTCTGACGGCGTTAAAGCGTAAGTTGTACCGTACTTTACTTTATCCGGAGAATAGTTTTGAAATTGAAACTCTATACTATTAGCTTTTTGAATGGCAGTAGATGCATTTCCATCAGCACGATTTGCTATGGTTCTTGTATATGAGTCAGCGGTAAGAGCCTGTTCCGCCTTTGAATTTGCGTTTTGAGCAGTCACACTGACCCCCTGCACCGTCTGCTTTACTGTTGTGATTTCCTGCTGATTATTAGAAACTGACGTACTTACACCGTCTAAGTTCTTAACGGTTTCCACCATTTTATCCACGACCGGCTTCGTCTGCCCGGTTTTCGGATCGACATACGTCGTACTGTGTGTAATGGATTCTCTGATCTCCTGATCGGTTTGTACCCTCTCCGATTTGTACGTTTCAAAGCTGTCATCCGTATACTTTTTTGTCGTGGTTACAGCTTGTATAATGCGATCATCCAATACTTTAAACTCAACTTCCGTACGTGACCAATTATCCGACATTTCTTTTTGTAAGTCTTGAATCGTAGATTTGATATCCACCGGCTTATTTGCAAGTTTACAAGTGTTGTTTTCCGGATTATTTAAATGCAATTCGCACTCAATAATTCGGTGTTTTTGTACAATATCTTTAGAAATAATCTTTGCCGTATCCCCAACATTATATTCTAAGATCTTATACTTACTTTGTTTGCTTAAATCTTTAACTTTGATATCATACACTTTTCGCGGAACAGACAAAACATCCAATTTTTTTTGTGCATCCGCTTTGAGGTGCTCAATATTTGTGTAGCGCTCATCTTTCCAGTAAAGGGTAATGATTTTTTTATTGTAAGTTAAATTTTGCAGATAATCTTTCCCGCCGTTAATCGCATTAATGGTTAACCCATTCATCCCCACCGGCACTATCCGGGTAATTAACTCATAACTTTCCTCATGCTCGTCAATTTCTTCCAGGTTTAATCCTTCCGCAAAATAGGTACCGCGATCCTTCCCAAGCCTTGGAGCAAAATAAACAATTTTTTGCTGATTGTCGTACCGGAATTCACAATCATACTTTTTTTGCATTTCCGATAGAGCCTCAAAAACATTTACCTGATTTAACGTAATATGCCTCGTGACCGTCATATTCGTTCCCTGTGACGTCCAAGTCGTTCCTGAAAGGAGTTCGTCTAAATTCCCCTTTAAAGTCGATTTTGTGAGGACAATATTAGCTCTATGCACGCTTTGTAAATCAGTCATGTCGTATTTACACTTTACAAGGATCCGTTTTTTGTTTTTATTGATTTCTTTGATGATAAAATCTCCATACGGCGTATCTACGATTTTCTCCGACTGAATGAAATCCTTAAAATCATTTGTAAGCTCAAAGGATAATCTATCTAAGTCGCCAATTGAACGTTTAATAATCGTGTCCTTCATCTTGTCCGTTTTAATTCCGTTGATATTAAAAACAAGCATTAAATCAACCTCACTTTATACGTCATCGTTACCGGAGACGTTACCTTGACTGTACTTTTCCCGAGCGCGAGTTTTGGAAATTCCCACATTTCAACACTATTGCTTGCGTTGTTTCCGTTCGTGTCAAGTATTAAACCGTCATCAGTAATGGTTACGCCGCTTAGCACTTTAATCGGCTTTTCGGAAAAACCCGTAATCGTGCAGCTTCCTTGTGTTGTAATCGTCACCGGGGTTTCCACATAGCCTAAATTCACAATCTCCGTTGTCCCGGATAAGTCTAAAATTATTTCACGAGTGTAGGCAATTGCCTCCCCCGTAATGTGGAGAATATCATAAGGGTGGTCCTCTCCTTTAACGTTAGTAATTTTAAAATCACCTTCATACGTCACTCCGCGCCAAATAAATTCATCTTCGAATTTTGATAAAAATCTTGCTCTAGCTACAAACCTTTTCCTTTCATCTCTTTGTCCAAAGATGATTTTGAGATCTACCTTTACTTTTCCTTTTTCCGTTTCCGCCAATCCTATGATTGGATAATCCAACACATACCCATGATAATCAAAAAAAATTTTATCCAAATTCATGCTCATCGTAATACCTCAAGTGCCAACTCTTTGCTCATATAAGGTGCTGTCGTACGCGCTACTTCTTTGCCATCAACATTTAAAATTATTTCTTTCTTGACTAATTCATCTAAAAGTGTAATTACCTTTTTTATACTGTCATTTTCTTTAGTTGTCATAACTAAATTCTGAGTAGGCATTCCAAGTGTATAATCTAAATTGGAAGAAAGCGGCCTTACTACACTATTTTCGATATCTTGCATAGCTTTATCAATATAATGTACGTTTCCACTGATGCCTTCGGCAAGACCCTCGTCAATATATCGCCCATACTCCATTGTTAATTTCGAAGGAGAAGCAATTTTAAGTATTCTTTTAATACCTCCAACAGCCCAATTCGCGACCCCTGCCGCTGCATCCACAACGGCTCCAGCTGCCTTTTTTATTCCTTCCCCGAGACCCATAATTAGGTTTTTTCCCATTTGAACGAAATCTGAAATGAATCCTCTAAACTTATCCAACACACTCTTAATAATTTTGGGTACAGCTTCCACGATGGCCGAAATAATCTGCGGCAAATTTTGAATCAAAGAGGTAAATAACTTAACCCCCGTCTCAATGATTTTAGGAATAGCGTCAATAAAACCTTTAACAATCGCCATAATTATTTTAGGCATTGCCGTAGTGATCGTTATGATGATTTGTGGTAAATTTGTAATTAAAGCGGTCAAAAGTTGTACGCCGGCGTCAATGATTTTATCAATATTATTAAGTAATGCACTCACGATACCGTCAATAATTTTAGGTAGTGCGTCAACTATCATTTGAATAATTTTATCCATATTTTCAACTAACGCAGTTAATAATTTGACCCCCGTTTCTATGATTAAGGGGATGGCATCCACTAAAGCTTTCACGATACCGTCAATAATCTGCGGTAAATTTTCGAGCAAAATAGGAAGAGCCTCAGTTAAACCTTGCCCCAACCCTTCTATAAGCTTAAGACCGGCGTCAATAAACGTCGGCAAATTATCTACTACTGTTTTTGCTAAATTAAGCAAGGCCGTAGTCAGCATTTTTGCGAGGTCGGGAAACCGCCTTCCTATAGTCATAACTACATCCGAGATCAGTTGTAAAAAACTTTCTAAAATCGGAGGTCCTATATCTTTTATAGCCACTATAAGCATTTGAAGTAATCCGGTTAATACATCGTTCAACATTGGAAACAAATTTTTACTAAAAGTAATTATCGATTCTGTGAAGCCTTGAAAAGCAAAGTCCCAGTCTTGTCCTGTTGCTATAGCCCCCAAAACATCTTTAAAAGAAGCCTGCATTGCATGTAAAGAGCCCGTAAGAGTTTCTCCTGCTTCTTTAGCGGTGGTACCTGTAATTCCAAGCTCCTGCTGAACGGCATGAATTGCTTCATACACATCGGATAGATTATTAATGTCATACTTCACACCTGTTAACTTTTCCGCATCGGCAAGAAGGCGTTCCATTTCTTTCTTTGTTCCACCATAACCTAGCTTAAGATTATCCAACATCGTGTAGTTTTGTTTGGCAAATCCTTGATAAGCAACTTGAATAGATTCCATGGCAGTCCCCATTTTATTTGAATTATCGGCCATATCAATCATTGCCATATTGGCTATATCAGCCGCTTTTGCAGTATCGCCACCTAAAGATTGTAAAAGACTTGCTGAGAAACCTGTTACATTTTCCATATAGGCGTTTGCAGAAAGTCCTACAGTTTTATAAGCTTGAGAAGCGTACTCTTGTACTTTATCAGCACTTGATTTAAAAAGCGTTTCGATGCCTCCAACAGATTGTTGAAGATCTGCACCTTCTGAAATACTTGAACTAATTGCCTTGCCGATTCCACCGGCAGCAATAGCTTTTGTAGCAAAAGAAACGAGTTTACTTCCAAAAGATTTCCCGGTTTGTTCTCCCGCTCCGACAACGTCTCCGCCAAGTTCTTTTATCATTTGATTTTTAATGCCTTCCGCAGACGGAATTATTTGTACATAAGCTTTTCCGAGCTCAGTCGCCACTTGCTGTCACCACCTTTAGAATTCTTTTTCTCGTTTGTTCAAATTCCTTGCCGGATGAAAAAGACATATTTTTTCCCACTTCCTTCGATTTGCCTCTTTGATTTAACAATTCTGTAATAAATTGAGGCCTATTAATACCTTTTGCAGCATCTTTTGTTTTAAACCACACCAAGCAGCTTAATCTATCAACGATAGCGGCTAAAAGAATTGTGTCCATTAAAACATTATCTCCTGACATTTTTAGTTTTATTCTGCTATCGTTTTTTAATCCGCAAGCAAAAACAGCCGCTTTATCTAAAGGCAGCTGTTCAAAGTCATAGATATTGTAAGTTTCTGCCAAATCACAAATTAGAGCGTCTTTGTCCTCACGTATCATCCGAGCAAGGATTATTAGTTTTTTATTTCTTTTACCTGTTTAAAAATATCGGTTATTTCTTTTTCAATTTTTTCGATTGGAACCGTTCCATCTTTTTCTCTTACGTGATCATACAACATTTTTTTCTGTTCACACCCCAAGAGGAGGAGAACCACTTTCGGAAGCAATAACGGGTTATCTTGTAATTCAGATAAAGCTTCAAAAAGCTCAAAATTATTTAAATCTTTCTTTTTTAAAACATATTTAAAACCGGACTGAGTTTGCCCGGATATTGTTGGTTTTTGAGTTGTCATAAATTACACCACACTTTTAATGTACTCATAATGGGTATTTCCATGCGTGTCGGGAATAGCTTCAACCGTCAATTCAAAACCGATTGCATCTTCATCAGAATAATTGATTTCCCCGCGTTCTGAAATAACCGCAGTAGGAATTACGATTCGTTTAAGTACCCCGCCTTTCATAATCATGTCAACCACATAGATAAGCGGTTCAGCTTGCTTGGAATTCGCTTTAACGATAAGTCCAGTATCCAACGCCCCAGATACATTGCTTGCTCCATAAACTGTCTTCAAGACATCTACGTTTAAAGATTCAATCAATCTGAATTTAAATACATCTTCGCTGCTGCTCGCAATAACCAAAACAGTATCCCCACCCCAAGATTTGATTTTTTTACTTTCGGGGCTGTTTGTGTTTGCAAGTCCTTCTTCTGAGATGTATCCTAGACTTTTAAATGCCGCATCAAGTCCCGTAGTTGCATCCGTCGGAATATTGGTTCCAATCGGCGCTACACTCACTGCACCACCAATCTTAGGTTTTCCGTAACTTACATTTGTTGCGTCACTCATTTTATAACTCCTTTCCTAATATGTGATATCAAATACCGCTTGATACCTGTTCCGTTTTGTTTGCGTATCCGTATAGTTATAATCACTATTCAACTTTGCGCATCCTATATCATTTAATTCAACCATATTCAATACAACTTCTTTCAACTTTTCATTTAATTTTGCCGCCTCATACATTGACTCCGCATAAGATTGAAAAGCAATAGTAGCAGAATTGATTTTATTTTTGCTGTTGCTTGAAGTTTTCTCGAAAATAATAAATCGGTGAGGTTCTCTTTCCTGATGTTCCAAATATATTGGAACGCCCATATGTCTATCTAAGTATTGTTTAACTATAATTTCAATCATCTTAACGCCTTTAAAAGTGTATTTTCTTTTCTGCACTTATACCGTGCTCTCCTACTATCTGCAAAAATCATTGCATTAGCTCTGTTTTTTCCAACATAAACATCTTGCTCAAAACCATCACCACAATGCGTTTTAATGGCCGTGGCATATTTGGAAAGTAGCCCTTGCATTTCTTCAGACTTCATAAGTTCTCTTACACCTTTTCGATTAAGTACAAATTTAAACGCTTTACTCATATGCTTCCACCAAAACCTTTTTATTCCAAGCCAAAGGAATTAAATACTCTATGCCTTGTAATATTTTCCCAATTGTTCTCCAACGCTGACCGAAGAACCACACTTCCTGATTTTCCCAATTATTTGTATCCCCCTTCGGAATCGCAAGGGTATAGACAGCCTTTTTCCCATATAGGGTAAGAGAGTTGGTAATATCATCGGTTGTGGGCTGACCAACGAGGACATTCTCAACTTCTATTTGTTTTTCATCATATATAGCATTTCCAAATGGGTCTTTTCCCTTTTCGGTTTTTGACACTAATATGATTTTAATACCTTTAATTCTAGTCATACAGCTCTATCACTCCCACTTTTTGTTTTCTCAATCCCAATCTTGCGAGCTCGGTTTTTTTGATAAACAATCCGCCACCCGGCACAAGATACGTTCCTTGAAATGTATATCCGAGAGCTGTTTCACTCGTTTGCGTCATTGGCTCGCTGTCGGTTGATGTCATCAGCGTCCTTGCTACTACGTCGACTGTCACTGACTTAACCACATTCGCATACGATATATTGTCTTTGACCATTACATCAAGGTTTTTTCCGACATTTTTAGCCTCTACCCTTAAGTTGTCTGATACGACAGGCAACAGCGCCTTTGCTTTTTCTATCTCATCGGGTTTTAAAGGTCTGAAAAGTGCAGTTACATCGTCTATAGTCGCATAGTTTGTCATTTTATCTACCCTTCATCATCAAATCATACAATTCTTTTTTATTTGCATTTGGATTGAATTTTATCCCGAGTGCCTTAAGTTCTTGTGTAATTTCTTTCTTGTTAAGCTCTGCCGCTTCATCGTTTTCTTGAGTCTCTTCTAGGTTTTGTTCTTCTGCTTCATCTTCTTGTCCGGCTTGAATTACTTTATTCTCGACACCATATACCATCCAATCTCCACCTGAAATAATACAAGGGCTGTCGATAACAGCCCCGGTATTAGTATTTTTATATTTCATTTTATTCTAAGCCTCCACAATTCTTACAAAAGATTTACTATCCATTATCCCCCACCCAAGATACAGTTCAGCTCTTAAATATACTTGATTGTACCCTTTAAGGTCTTTGCTCGAATTGTCGGGGTCCCCGTACTTGATCACTTCGAACGGTACTTCTTTTGCGTACCCCCACTTAAACATATTGGTAAAATCACCGATTATAGCTCTGTCTTTTACTGTAGCATTTTCAACAGTGCGATTGATGTCCGATTTAAGCCCGTTTATCATTCCGGGATTTGCTCCCCAAGCAAGTTCGGGAAATAACCTAACTCCGTTAGCTTTCATCTTTGCAAGTGCTGATGAAAATATGGGGGATATCGCCAAACCGTTAACTTCTCCCTCACTGCCGTTTATCATCGCTATAGCTGCCTCAATATTCGCATCGGGGTCAGTAGCATCATATGCTACGGTCTGAGTAACTAAACTGTCGAAATGATTTGTGCCTATAACGGTAGATGCCACACCTGTACGGGGGTTAATTCCATGAAATGCCATCAAATCAATCCCCTTAGCCACTTTTTTTGCAAAGCCGTCATTAAAAGCTTTTAATATGTTTATCTTTACATCTTCGCTTGAATACATAAATTCATCCGATACCCTTGCCCCGTACTCCACCTTTATCGGTCTGATTATAACAGGCTCTACACTGATACCACCATGAGTTTTTTTACCATTTTCCGCCACTACATCTATTTCGTTATCCATAGTAAACGTGAATTCTTTTTGTCCATTAAACGGTATAGGCGTTTGAGCGGACAATACAGCAAGTGACGATTTACCTTTTACTTTATCGATTAAATCCGAAACTATTTCCGGATCAAACAATGTTCCTCTTGATAATACATCAGCCATTCTTTTACTCTCCTTCCATATTTTCTAATAATTTTTTATAGCTCGCATCTTTGCTTATCTTCGGTTCGGTCGATTTTAAGGGTGCGACAGGTTTACCTTTGCTTACAAATTCCGACATTGTCTTAGCGTCTCTTGTTATACTTTCTTCATCCTCCCCTTTCAATCTGTCAGCAAGGCTGTAAGGTATGTCATTTTCAAGTGCTATCTTCATTTTCATACGGCCAAGCTCGTAACCTTTTATTTTAGCATTGAGTGCTTCTAACTCTTTGCTATGATTTTCTTTTTCTGCGATATGCGCATCTACAGTCTTTCTCATCACCAACAACTCATTTTGAAGATTCTCTCTGTCTTTTTTAAGTTGCTCATAGTCTTCATAGTTTTTCAATATGTTTTCTTTTTGCCTATTAAGCCTCTCAACTATCATCTCGTCAAATTCTTCCTGAGTTGTTATCGGTTCAAATGCCATAATATACCTCCCATGTTTAGCCCCACGTCTGGGTAATTTTTATATAAAAAAGACACTTTAATAAGTGCCTGATTTAATAACTTACTTTTTGTCTGCTTTTCTTTTTCTTTTCACTTGCCAAATAATGTGCAAGAATGACACTGTCAAGCAAAGCTATTTCCATGTCTTCAAATTGACTTTTATATCCAAATCCCCCCTGTGTTCCTATAAGACGTTTTTCACAATTAGTTGCAACTGCCGTAAGTGAGGGTTGATTATTGTGCAATATACTCTCTTGAAATATCCCTTGTTCAAATTTAGAATTTGCTACAATTATTTGCCTTACACTCGGTAATATGGGACTAATTTTTATACCATACTCCCTCATATCACCGGTAAGTATGTTTTGACCGCTTGCACCATCTATTATAACCTTATCTATATCTGCCTTTTTCAAGAAATCAATAATCCACATATTCCCATTCCTTATATTTTGGCAATCGATAACTTCCACAAATATACGATCGCTTAACGTTTTTACAGCTATAGATAATGCAACATTAATTCCATTTTTGCCGTATTTAATACCTGCAAACAACTTACCCTTCAATCGCGGCAAACCGTTTACTTTTAGTCTTTCCCAATCCTTTTCGGATATAGCCGACTTTTGATTATATTTCAACCACAGACCGAGCCTTTGGATATTGAAATCTATCTCGTCTGAACCTATCTCATCTTCTACAGATCTTTCTGTAAATATGATACCGAGAGATGGATTGCATCTATACCAAAGCTCTTTATCATACATATCGGACATTTCATCAACAGACCATTCAGCCCACGCGGTATTTTTTAATCCTCCTTCGAGAACTTTATTACGCATCTTGGTAAATACTGTACCGCCAGATACGGCAGTAGGCGGTGTACCGCAAAATATGCTCTGCGGATTTTTACTATCAGTAACAACGTATTTCAAAGCACTTTCTTGGTCGTCCGTGTACTCTTGAGCCTCATCAATAATCAAATAGTCAAATCCCTCGCCAAGTCCGCCTTTTGCGGAGCGAGTACGAAAACATATTATACCTGTATACTCCTTAATCATCTCTATCTTCTCAAGACCGAATTGTCTTAGTGCCTTATAGTCTTCTTTTTCTACAAAACCCATATCATTAAGAAATTTAAGAAGTCTTTCAAAAGCTGCGTGAGATGTAGTAGTTCTATGTGCAGTATGTAGACCTTTTTCGCCACTAAATAGACCGTATAACTCCCTTATAGCCACAACCTCATTCTTACCATTTCTACGAGGTAAGCTATATCCATATTTAGTATGCGTCCATAGATTGTCACTATTTCTAGCAAATAAGTGTTTTAGTAGGTTCTCTTGCCATGTTTGCTCTTTTCTCCCTGTTCTTCTGTAATATTCAATAGCCTTTTTATAATCGCTTTTCTTAGATGGCAAAAAAATAGATTTAGTAGGAATTTGATTGCCTATTCTAGTTTTAGCCACCTATATCCCTCCCCATTTTTAACCTTGTGTCCAAGTAATTTTTTTGCATTAAAAAAGCACCTACAAAGTAAGTACCTATACAAAAGGTATAATACCTTTTACATCTTTTAATAGCTCCTTAGATTTTTGTATAAAACTATTATCTGTCAAAAATTGAATACCCTTAGGAGTAATACCAATATTAGTAAGGTCATTTATATGAGGATATTTATCTCCCCACGTATACACAAGACTTATACCATCAATTAATCCGTCTTTGTGGAGATTATATATAATAAATCTCCAATAATTACTATTAATATTAAACAGCTTACCATTAGCTATCAAATAATCCGGCTCAATATCAATACCTTTTTTTAAGCAATTATATAAATATGATAATATTTGATAAACTATTACTTGGTAATCATCTTTAGCCATAATATCACCCCCTTATTTTTTTATAAAAAAAACACCATAGTTAATAACTACAATGCCTTTTAGATTGCTACTTCTATTTGATTGTTGTTCAAAGTTTTACTATAATCCTGAATTTTTTTTAAACGTTCTCGGTTTACTTTTTTATCTTCTTCTGTTGATGGTTCAACTTGAGATAACATTCTTTCTTCTAAATTGTTTATTGATTCTTTAGAATAATTTTCTTTCATATCACACCTCAACTTTGTATATTGAAAATTCTGCAAAATCATTAATTTTTTTTAATGTTGTTCCATAACTTAACATATACTCTCTTTGATCTTTATAATTACTAAAGCTCTCAACATATCCACCTTTTGAACCTTTTGGTACAATTATAGCAACATTCGGGCTACTTCCAAATACACCTTTTTGCGTAACTGAAGTACTTAAAAATCTGTTTATTTCACCTTCAATTGATTTTGGCGATACATCTTTTCTGTATACTATTATATCGCTTTGTAATTCATTTTTCAATAAAGCATTATCTATTTGATAAATAAATTTTATTAACATTTTTTCTTCTAACTCATTAATAGGATTGTATTTATTTGCAAGATACCCGTTTATTTTTTCAAAAAGCTTTTTACCATCTTTATCAATTCCGTTATCAGTGTATTTTTGTATTGCTCTTTTTTCGTCTTCTGTCAAATTGGCAATCCATTTTTCAGACTGTTTTCTTAGAATATTAACTACTTTTTCTTGTTCTAAAGGTTTATATCCTAGCTCAATGGCTTTTGCCGTTGAAATATTCTTTATTCTATTATTTTCAGATATTCTAATTTCTTTTTCATATCTTCTTATTCTAGCTGCTATATCCTCATCAGAATTCATAATCTTCTTAGTATGGATATTTGTTCCGACTTTTTTACCTACAGGTCTGTGTTCTACGGTGCATCTGCAAAATTTATGCCTGCGATACACATCTTTTGGCACTTCATCAGGATAATCATATTCTCCTACTAATGCCTCGCACCAATCACAGCAATTACCTGTCGATTTTCGTATAATTTTAGGCTGCATACCTAATTTGTATTGGAAGTCGGCATTTGCTTTTACAGTATCATCAACAACGGACTGTGTAAAGTTTTTTATCGGCTCGTCAAACACCCACTGCACATTCTCAAAACTATCATCGGATACTTTTTTTGCCATATTGTCAATTCTGCTTTGATTTTTATCGGCTTTTACACCTTTTATATTAAATCCTGCTTTTTTATTGATTATAGTTTGAATATCTCTTGAATAATCAGATACAAAATTATAATTATTACCGAGAGTTTCATTTAATATAGTATCAGCAATGCTATAACTTATTTTTCCATCAGGAAACATATCAGCAGACAGATTTTCTTTAAATACATTTGCAAGGATTTCGCCGACTTCTATCGCAAATTCATGAGCTTGTTCATATGCCGCATCTCCGTTCTCAAGTCTTTCTACCAAATCTCTTATTTTTGAGTTTTTTGCATATTTTTTATTAAATTCCAATTTTAGCTTAGAGATTATATCCATTGCTATACCTCTGGTATTACCTTCGTTTCATCAAGCATTTTTGTAGCAATTTCTTGTGAATATCCCATAGAGGTCAGTAATCTTATTCCGTTTTCTTTAGACAAAACCCCTTTTTGATAGTTTCCAAGTAGTGATGTAACCTCATATGTCGATATTATCCTATTTTGTTGCTTATCATTTACTTCAACCGCCGGCGTTTCAACAATAGGTCGTTTCTCTCCTCCTTTTATCCCTGTAAGATCCTTTAACACTTCTGCTGAAATATACCCCGGCACTGCCTGATTTATCTTTATAGCTCCGTCACCAACCAAAGATAATGTACTTGCGTCAGGTTCAAATACAGGTTCCCATTTTACTCTTACTCTGTGAAACTGATTTCTAAGATATGGATAATTATCACGCAGACAGGTAGCCAGATATCCCACATTTACAAGTCCCGATGAAAAACTCCTTTGCGCTTTCCTCGCCATTACCCTTAATGTTTCATGACTTGCCTTTATGGCTTCACTGCTTGATGGGTTATCACCTACAAAACCCAAATCGTCAAGTGTGAGCCCGGTTTCCCCCGCAAATCCCGCTGCGGCAGTTCTGAGCTGCTCCGTGAAAGGAGACATTGACGAAGTGGTAAATTGACCAAGTACGGGTTTATCTCCGTCTTCATCTTTATCTATCCTTAACATGGAAGATATGGTAGCTTTCCAAGTATCCAAAGACTCGGCGTTACTATTCATCCCTAACACGTATTTTTGAGGGAAAGAATAAAATTCGGCCGTTATATCTGCCCTTTCAAGTGTTCTTTTAGCATATCTCTGCCAATACATAGCTGATCTTGATATTCTACTTCTTCCAAACGGTCTTACTGCATCGGGTCTATGTATTATCGGCACTAATAACGGATATTCCGCACTATGTTCATAGACCTCGTTTTTATCATTAGCTTTATAGAATATTATTGTTTTATTAGGTAATAACAATGCTTCAATTTTAGGATTATCATAATCATCTTTTTCCAATATTGCATATCCTTGTTTAAGCAATCCCGTTATCGGATCTATTATTCCTGTAGCATTATTGGCCTCTATTACTTGAAGTCTGGGGATATCATCATCCCCTTTTGAAAGGTACACAAAACAGCATGAGCCTATTAAAGCTGATAAAATTGCTGAGTCGAAGAATACATCAGGATTGTTCATATTGAAAATTTCGTTGATTTCAAAATCATCATCGGTAAATTCTCTAAATATTAGTCTATCTGCCAAACAATCCACCGCCTTCCCACACCAACCGAGCACAGACCTATATCTTGCTCTCATATGTTCGGGGATAGTAATTCCCGGCATCTTATCGATGTGCTTCATGTCATATTGTGAATATCTATGCTTTACTCTTCTTTCATGCTTTATCAACTTGGCTCTCAAATATTGTAAAATTTCCATCTCATTCATTTTTTTTACTGCTCCTTTATCTTTTCAGCGAGAAATTTGTATAATGACGGCGTGGAACTCCATTTGCCTACGTGGGTGGGGGATATACCCCCTATTTTGACTTGTAATTACTCCAATCTATACTTTGAGGTAAATTTCGATTTCCAAGAATCTTAGTTCCTTTTATTATTTCGTTTTTAAATAATTTATCAGATTTTTGCCTATTACAACTCCAATGAGCTAATTGTAAATTGCTAATATCGGATGGATGTCCTCCTTTAGCCACTGGAATTATATGATCCACACAAGGCGCTAAAGGATTAGGCGCCTTAAGTGATAAATCAACGGATTTTCCGCAAATGCCGCAAACATTCTGTGTGGCTAAAATTCTTTTTCTGTTTTTTTCATACTGTGCCCTGTGTGAGCCTGATTTATCCGGTCTACTCATCATGCACCCCCATAAAACAAAAGAGACCATCCCCCCGTGCCGTATGAAGTCCGCCAACTACGGAAACATTGAAAAATACACAATAAAATAAGCAGATGCACTCATTCGCACCTGCCTGCACTTTTCACAATACTATTGTACCACGGAAAAATCGGACAAAACGGACAACTTTTATTTTTTTTTGAAAATTTTTATTTTAACGCTATTTTTTCAATCGCTTCCGTTAATACTTTTGAAAAATTCAAATTCAATCGATTCCCCAAATCATTCGACCACTTTGGAATCGTCAGCGTCTTTTTCACTAATTTTTGACTTTCAAAATACTTCTCAATGTCGACACAAATCATAGAGACAAAAGAATTTTCCAAATCATAAAAATCTTTAAATTCCTCATCATCTTTAAAAGGGAAATCCTCCGACAATGATAAATGATTGATGTCGCGTCTATGCGGAAGTTTTTGCCCCGTCTCAAGCATATGAGAAGCGACAATCCCTAAATAATCACCTGCCATGAACATCGCCTCTTCCACCGAATCCCCTTGAGTTCCCGAACCTTTTAAATCCGGAAAATAAATATAGTACGATCCACCCTCCTTTGGACTGTAATAAAACAACGCCGGATAACTAATCAACATAGAAACACCTCCAAAATCCAAAATGCAATACTTAAAAGGCTAAGGGGCTTATTTCAGCCCCGCCTCTTTGAGTATCCCGCACTCGGTTCCCTTTTTCAACTCTCCTGACGGGATAACAATCGGTCTAAGCTGTCCCGGCTTCGTCATCTTGATATGCGAACCTTTCCCGCCCTTTATTTCAGCAAAACCGTGCTTTTTTAACAGCTTGACCATTTCTTTTTGTGTCATCGGCATGTATACCTACCTCCTGACAACAATAGTATAGCACGTGTGTGTACGTATGTCAAGACTTTCTATGTATTTTTTAGCCACCACCGGTCATGAATTTTACGCGCATAACTTTCATCCCAACCTCCTAACATCCTTGAAATTTTCTCCCAGCTGCACCCGTAAATATACCGCAGCTGAAACACTCGCCGTGTTTTACTGTCCTCTATGGTGTCGATAAACTCCTCAATCTCAAGCTTTAACCGTTCACACCGTTCAATCCGCTTTTGCAAAATCTTTTTCCGCCTTGAGTTTATCTGCTCGAGACCTTCGATAGCAAAAACACCTTTCTGATATGGAAAATGTGGGTTGGAACCCGAAACACTATCCTTGACAACTTGCACGCTTGATAGTTTTTGAGCTTCCGATATTCTGTTTTTTAACTCCTCAATCTCTTTGACCAAATCCCGATACTGCCTTAACGTTTTTTGATTCATAAACAAAATTCCTTCTCCCGCGCGTTTTTATCTCAACTTTTCTCAACTTTTCTCAACTTTTCTTAATTCATCTTGAAATACGTTTTATAATTTTATTGTAAGTGTTCATGTCGCTTTTTTTCACAAGGCCGATATTTTCTTTTTCGGTAAAGACAACTTCAAATTCTTTAACAACCAAATCACAAACTTCACAGATTGACAGCACGGCTAATTGTTCAGCACTTGCCAACTGTTCACTTAATGCAAGTTTTCGAATTCCTCGCACCATTCCCAGATAATTTAGCTTGTTTCTTAATTCTTCTCCTGTCATTTTTATCCTCCTCCCTCGTTTCTATCTCAACTTATCTTGAAATTGGCGTTTTATATTTTCTCCACTCGAATATAAATCCCCGGAATTTTCGCCCAAAATTTTTCACAAATTAAACTTGCAATCTGGCTATCATCAACCCAAAACCCCACATCAGTCATACAATCTTGCAAAAGCTTTTGAGCATTATCCAAATCAGGCTTAGTGTCTTTATATTGACCATCGAATTTAGAATTTCTAAGGGGGTAACACCACTTCACACATAGTCTAAGCGGACCTCTAAGCTTTCTGTTCGGTCTATATTTCCACAAATTATCCGTAAGTTTTTGTCTTGCAGTTTTTAGTTTCTCATGCTCATAAAAAGTTTTTGCTTTAAAATTAACTCGCTTTTCCTGATATGTTACAGTCGGCGGAATCATAACCATAAAAAACTCAACAAACATATTCCTCAGCCCACATATTCAAAGTTCCTTGCAAAAAATCAACCCCCTCTTCACTTTCAAAAAGTTCTTTTCGATCCAAAACGAATTTCACAAAATACGTTTTTTCTCCGGTCTCTTTATTTTTTATGATTTTTCCAAATTGCAATTTCCCGGATTCATCAAATGTCCTTAAAAAAGAATTTCCGAATTCCACAATTTCACTTTTTTCGTTTTCCCAATATTTATTTTTAAAATTTTTAGCCATCTTTGCATTCTCCTTTTTTTAATTCGCGCGTTCGACATGTAGGTGGGGTGTTCCTAAAGGTTGTGGCGTGGCGCAAGCAACAACGCCACACCACCTGTACAAAAACACACCACCTGTCTAGAGACATACTCATCATATAGTATATAGACATAATCATTATGTGCGCGTTTATATAATATATAGCGTTTTGTTACCTGTCTAACCTGTCTAATTGTA
>KI259852.1:0-81816 GCA_000467935.1 Peptostreptococcaceae bacterium oral taxon 113 str. W5053 | reverse complement strand
TTGAACCGGTGGCTTCTTGCTTACCATGCAAGTACTCTACCGACTGAGTTACACGAGCAAAAGAATATTTCTTTTTGGTGCGTTGTCATTATACTATCTTTTATCTCGTTTGTCAATTACAGTTAGAATTTTTTCCAGTTTTCTCGCCAGATGATCACTTAAGACATCTTCCTCGAAAGGTCTTTTCTGTCGACGTTGACGCAGCTTATACATTTGTTTCATCTGTTCATAGCGAACTTCCAATTCTTTGGCACTGATGCGTATGGCTCCTTTGCCCAGTACCGTCTGTTGTTCCAATGAATCGGATGTTGCCACATAAATGCGATATTCTTCAATATGTTCATGAATCTTTCGTTCAATATAGGCATCGGCGGTTTCCAATTCTTTGGTGAAAATAACTTGAATGGTCCCTCGCTTTTCTTTTCGTTCAATGCCGCCTTTGAGTTGATAGGCATCAAAAACCAAATAGACAGGAATCCCCGAGAAACTCTGATATTCATTCATCATTTCTATTAAAGCTTCTCGGGCGTTTTCCAAACTAAGTTCCATCGGTTTTTTTAAGGCTTCCCACGCGTTTAAGATATTATATCCGTCTATATAAAGCCTTTCTTTAATCCGTTTCATTTTGTCTAACCACTTCATAGAGAATGACGGCCGTGGCATTGGATGCATTTAAGCTGTCCAGTTTTCCTTTCATAGGAATAGAAATCAGTCCGTCACAACATTTTCTGACTCGTTCTCCCAGGCCATAGCCTTCATTGCCGATTACAATGGCAATTTTGCCTTTCAAATCCGTTTGATAAAGACTTTGTGCACCCTCTCCGGCCGCTCCGTATACCCAAATGCCGTCTTTTTTTAAACGATTAACGGTGTCGGAAATATTTTTGACTTTAGCCACGGGTATATAATTGGTCGCTCCGGCACTGACTTTGTGCACAACCGGAGTGACACCAACACTTCTGCGCATGGGAATAAAGACACCGTTGACCCCTGAACCTTCACAACTTCGAAGAATGGCTCCGAAATTATGCGGGTCTTGAATCTGATCCAAGACTACAAAGAAGGGACTTTCTCCCCGTTCTTCCAGACGCTTGAAAATGCCGTCATAGTCAAAATAATGATAACTTGCCAAAACGCCGGCTACCCCTTGATGATTGGCTCCTTCACTGATTTCATCTAAAAAATCTTTATTTACTTCCGTAACCAAAATCCTCTTATCTCTTGCCAGAGCAAAGATTTTTTTTGCAGAACCTTGTCGATTCCCTTTTTCCATATAAATTTTTTCAAGTTCTACCTCGGACTGCAAAACTTCCAGCAGAGGATTTCTTCCGATAACAATATTTTGATTCATATTCTTAGCTCCGATTATCGTACTTGAGTAAATTTTACACCTGCGGATGTATCCTTGATTTCAATCCCTTTTTCTTTTAAGAGATCTCTGATTTCATCTGCACGAACATAATTTTTCGCTTGGCGGGCTTGAGTGCGTTCTTCAATCAAAGCCAAGATTTCACTATCCTCAATCCCCTCTTTTTCTTTATAAAGAATGCCCAAAGCTTCACCGATAATGTTCAGTTTTTCCAAAGCCTCCGCAATCACCTTACGATTGGATTTCCCATTGAACGCTCCGTTGCCGAAACGAACCATTTCAAAAAGAGCGCTTATTCCGTCAGCAGTATTTAAATCATCTTCCATATGTTTGTCAAAGGTGGTCACAAAGTTGGTCAAATGCGCAATTGTTTTTTTATCTTCTTCGGAAAGTTCTCTTTCTTCGGTTTCCTTCAAAAGATCTTGCCAATTGTATTTGGCATTATATAAACGCTCCAGAGAAGCTTCGGTTTGTTCCAAAACCTCTTGGCTGTAATCAATGGGATTACGATAATGCACACTTAAAAGCCATAAGCGTACAATTTCCATGTCAAAAATTTTGGCGATATCTTTTGCCAAGAAAAAATTCCCTTTGGATTTAGACATTTTTTCTTTATCTACAGTAATCATACCGTTATGCATCCAATAATTGGCAAAAGTGCAGCCATTGTGAGTTTCCGATTGAGCGATTTCATTTTCATGATGAGGAAATTGCAAATCGGCACCACCAGCGTGAATATCGATGGTATCTCCTAAAATACTTCTGGACATCACTGAACATTCAATATGCCATCCCGGACGACCCATCCCCCATGGACTTTCCCAAGCCGGCTCCATAGATTCTTTTTGTTTTTTCCACAAAGCGAAATCCAGAGGACTTTTCTTTTTTTCATCGATATCAATACGAGCACCGCTTTTAAGTTCATCAATATTTTTTTTCGATAATTTTCCATAGTCTTTGGCTTTTGAAATGTCAAAGAAGACATCCCCGTCTACAGCATAAGCTGCACCTTTTTCTTCCAATTCACGAATAAAATCCACCATTTTTTCCACATATTCCGTAGCTCTCGGGTGAATGGTTTCCGACTCCAGTAAATTTAATCGGGCGGCATCTTCTTTAAATGCTTGAATATAAAAATCGGTAATCTCTTGAATCGAACGATTTTCTTTTTTGGATTGATCGATAATCTTATCATCCACATCCGTAAAATTGACCACATATTTCACTTTGTAGCCTTTGTGCCTCATAAAGCGACGAAAAGTATCAAATACGACCAGAGGACGAACATTGCCCACATGAATATAGTTATACACGGTTGGCCCGCAGACATACATATGAATTTCGTCTTTGCAAATCGCTTTAAATTCTTCTTTTTGTCGGGTCAGTGTATTGTAAATTTTCAATTCAATCAGCTCCTCATCATGCTTCTTGCTTTTTCAATTCTCTTTTGAATTTTTTCTTTTCCCAATAATAGGAAAATATCTTTCATGTCCGGACCGTGAACGCTGCCGATCATAGCACCTCGAATGGGCATATATAAGTTTTTCCCTTTGATGCCTGTCTCTTTTTGGATCACTTTCATTACACCGGTTGCCCATTCTTCCGTCACTTCACCCAAAGTAGCAAGTTGAGCTTCCAAGGTGTCATAAAGCAGTGTACAATCGGAGTTTTGAATGGTTTCCACGGTTTCTTCCGTATACTCTGGAATATCGTTCAAAGCCATTTTTGCCGGTTCAATAATATCTCTTAACGTATGCATTCCCTCTTGATAAGTGGAAAGCAATACATTTAAAAACCGATCATTGTCAAATTTTTCATCAATAACACCCTCTTCAATTAAGAAAGGACGACATAATTCTCGAAGTTCCTCCACGCTCTTGTTGCGAATATGATGGGCATTGACCCAATCCAATTTTTTACGATCAAAGACACCGCCGGTGGAATTGACACGCTCAAAACTAAACTGCTCAATAAGCTCTTCCATCGTGAAAATTTCCTGATTGCTGTTGGGAGACCAGCCGACCATAGCCAAATAATTTACCAAACCTTCCGGTAAATAACCTTGTTTGATAAAATCTTCCACGCTAACATCGTCATGTCGTTTCGAAAGCTTTTTATGATTTTGATTTAAAATCGTAGGAAGGTGAATAAACTCCGGAATATCCCATCCGAAGGCTTGATACAAATACACATGCTTCGGTACGGAACTCACCCATTCATCCCCACGAGCGATATGGGTTACACCCATCAAATGATCATCCACAATAACAGCGAAATGATAGGTTGGAAAACCGTCGGCTTTAATCAAAACCTGATCATCCACATCGCCGGTGTTCACAGTGATATCCCCCTTTACCATATCATGAAAATGGATCTCTTCATTTTCCGGCATACGAAGACGAATAACATATTCTTCCCCCGCTGCCACACGTTTGCGAGCTTCTTCCAAGCTTACACCGCGACAAAGTCCATCATATTTGGATAATTTTCCATCTGCTTCTTGTTGTTTACGCAAATTTTCCAAACGTTCTTTGGAACAAAAACAATAATACGCTTTACCTGATTCCAACAGTTCTTCAATATATTGATTATAAATTCCTTCTTTGACACGATCCGATTGAACATACGGTCCGAAATCTCCATGCTCTACAATTTTATTGTTTTCAATATAAACCCCTTCGTCATAATCAATACCTGCCCATTTTAAAGAACGAATTAAACTTTCAATGGCACCGGGAACAAAACGGGTACGATCCGTGTCTTCAATACGTAAAATAAATTTTCCACCCTGTTGTCTTGCATAAAGATAATTGTAAAGCGCTGTTCTTAGTCCTCCGATATGCAAAAAACCGGTTGGACTCGGAGCAAAACGCAACCTCACATCCGCCATGATTATTTCCTCCTTATCACTATTCTTATTTATCATTCATTGTTCCTTATTATATCCTTTATTTTCCTCAGTGTAAACAAACGCAGGTTGATATTCCGCTATTTTCAACGAAAACTTTTTCAGAATAAACGCTATAATCTATCCTATCTCGCTTGTCAAAAAAACGACCGTTTCACCCCAGACCATTCTTTTTCAGACGATAGTTTTTTTCTATCCAGAGCGTTCTCCATTCTATCTAAGGATTTCTTTATACAAAAAAGATTGAGAATTTCCTCAATCTTTTTTTAAATATTATAGTCCACCAAGCTCTGTACCGCATAGTCGGCTAATTTTTCTTTTCCTTTTAAGTCGGTAAGTTCAATCAGTGTGGAAACGGCTACCACTTCGCCTCCCATGGATTCAATGAGTTTGCAGCAAGCCAGCATTGTTCCTCCCGTAGCCAAAAGATCATCTACAATAGCAACTCGCATGCCTTTTCGAATGGCATCTTTATGGATTTCCAAAGTATCTTCTCCATATTCCAATCCATAGGAATATTTTACCGTTTCAGCAGGAAGTTTTCCAGGTTTTCTGGCCGGAACAAAACCTGCTCCCAATTGATAAGCGACAACCGGTCCAAAAATAAATCCGCGTGCCTCCGGTCCTACTACAAGATCTATGTTTTTATTTCTTAAGAATTCAACCATTTCATTAACGCATTCTTTAAATGCTACCTGATCCTTCAATAATGTAGTAATGTCCTTAAAGCTGATTTTCTCTTTCGGAAAACCTTCAATAATGCGAATCTTTGATTTTAAATCCATTTTTATGCCTCCTATTATCTTCTTTTCCATACATCAGGAACAAATAAAATCAATATGGGTAAAATTTCCAATCTGCCTGCCAACATATCGATGGTCAATATGATTTTTGAAAATATGCTAAAATGAAAAAAATTTTCCACAGGACCTACTCTGCTTAATCCCGGTCCTACATTGTTTATCGTTGTTGCAACGGCTGTAAAACTGGTCACCAGATCTTTACCTTCCAGCGAAATTAAAACAAAGGATAAGACAAAGAAAAACATATAGATGACAAAATATGCACAGATACTTCGCACCTTATCTTTTTCCAATACATGACCGTCATGTTGCACATTCACCACACGATTGGGATTGAGTACTTTTTTTACTTCTGCAAAAACGGTTTTAAAAAGCACTCCTATCCGATAGACTTTTAATCCCCCGCCGGTAGAACCTGCCGATGCACCGATAAACATCAACAATACCAAAATTCCTTGTGAAAAAGCATTCCAATGTTGAAAATCGACTGTGACAAAGCCTGTCGTCGTCATAATAGAAGACGCGGTAAATCCTGCATTTTTTAAAGATTCTCCAAAGGAAGTGTATAAATCCATATTTTTAATGGCCATAAAGATTGTTGCCGTTGCAAAAATTCCCAAATAATATTTTAATTCGTCGTTTTCCCAAATATTTTTCCATCCCCCCATCAAAATGGCATAATAAAGATTAAAGTTGACGCCAAAAGCCAACATGCCCACAATGAGGACGATTTCTAAATAAGTGCTGTTGAAAAATTTAATACTTTCACCGTGTGCGGAAAATCCCCCCGTTCCCGCCGTGGAAAAGGCAGAAGTAACCGCATCGAAAAGACTCATTCCGCCTGCTAATAAAAAAGCAACCAGAACGGCGGTCATGACAATATAAATTCCATAGAGAATTCGAGCCGTTACATTCAATCTGGAAGTTAGTTTTCCAAATTCCGGTCCCGGAACTTCCGCTTTTAAGATATTGATGGAGCTGCCTTCCCCTTGATTTCGGTCCATTGGTAAAACCGCTACGACAAAGACCAGTACACCCATTCCTCCAATAAAGTGAGTAAAGCTTCTCCAAAAAAGCAACGATTTGCTCAGTCTTTCAATATCCGTCAAAATTGTGGAGCCTGTCGTTGTAAAACCTGAAACCGTTTCGAATAAAGCATCCACATAATTGGGAATTTCTCTGCTAATGAAAAAGGGTAGAGCTCCGAATATCGAAAACAACGCCCAACATCCGGCGACCAATATCAATCCTTCTTTGATATGAAAATCTTCCTTTAAAGGTTTTTTCATCGCCATAAGGCTGCCTATCGCTAAACAAAGAACCATCGTAATAAAAAAAGGTAGGGTTCCCTTATCTTGATAAAGGATAGACAGAAGAAAAGGAATGAACAAAAGCATTCCCTCAATTCGCAAAGCTCTCCCCAAAGAATAGGTAATCATTTTTCTATTCATAAATAACTCCTAATTCAGCACATCTTCCAAATCGTCGAAAAACAAAATGGTCGTTGCGATAACCACCCTGTCTCCCGGTTCGATGGTATCATTTCCCTTTGGAAATATAAGCTTCTTTCCACGAAGAATATAAGCAAAAATCACATCGTCTTTAATATCCAAATCTTTAAGCGGGATGTGTATAATTTTGCTGTCTTCCGACACCAAAAATTCCAATACCTCTACTTTTTCTTCGGCAATGCGATGAAAAGTACGTATATTGCTCCCTTCAGCATTGGACTGAGAACGTACAATCTGAGTCAATAAGTTTACAGCCAAAACTTTCGGTGTAATAATCGTCTGAAGCCCTTGTCCGCTGACGACATTAAGCAAAGGTTGACGATTGACCTTCGTGATAATCTTGCCTACTTTTTTCTGTTTTGCATAAAGAGACAATAGAATATTTTCTTCGTCCACACCGGTTAGCATGGCACAGGCATCGTAAGCGGAAATATTTTCTTCGTCCAGCACCTGTGTATTGGTGCCGTCTCCATGAACAACAATCACATGGGGAAACTCTGCACTGATTCGCTCACAAACCGCTTCATCAATCTCAATGACTTTAAGATCCATGCGCTTCGGTAATAATTTCAAAAGATAGTAACTGAGTTTTCCTCCACCGATAATCAACAAAGAATGAACCCGGTCTTTATAGATGCCCACCTCTTTGCAAAAATTGGTTAAATTTTCCTTTTCTCCTGTAATATACAGAGCATCCCCTGCTTTAATCTTAAAATTTCCCTTGGGAATAGATGCTTTTTCATCCCTTAAAACGGAACAGATGGTCGCCCCCACAGATAAATCTTTTAACTCTTTCCCGACTATAGGACTTTCATCTGCAATTTTAATCTGGATCATCTCCGCCTGATGGCTGGAAAATTCTTCCATTTCAATAGCGGATGGGAAGTTTAACACATTGTCAATACTTTTTGCCGCTTCAAATTCCGGATTAATCATCGTATTCACACCCATGGCATCTCGCATAAAGTCCCAGTTTCTAAAATATTCCGGATTACGAACACGAGCAACGGTATACTCTGCGCCAAGTTGTTTTGCCATCATAGCTGCCGTTAAATTAATCTCATCCAAGGGGGTTACGGCAATAAACATTTGACAGGTCGGTACACCTGCGGTTCTTTGAATGTCTAAATCCGTTCCGCTTCCTACCAAACCTTGTATATCACATACTTCCAGTATTTTTTCTACAATCTTTGCATTTTTTTCTATAATTGTAATATTATGACCCTCTGTTCTCAAATCCTGAGCCAATCGAGCGCCGACTTTTCCGCCGCCAACGACGACAATGTCCATAATCTCACCTCATGACTTATTCTACCACAAATCCGCTAAAGCAAATACTTTAAACCTAAAATTCCTTCTTTTTTTCGAAGCTTCCCGGATTTTTCCAATCGTTCCATCATCGCTTCCAGATAAGCAACCGAAAAAACTCCCTTTCCTTCCGCCTCCAGTTCTTGTCCGATTCTAACTAAGTCATTGGCTTCAAATGGTAATTTTTCTCGAATCAATTCAAAACTTTCTTCTAAATTTTCTTTTTCTTTATCTCTTAACTCATCAAAAGGATTTTTCCCATGAGGAGTTTTTGTATACGCTGCACGAATACGACCGCTAATTGTTCTGCCTAAAGCGGATTCACTGATAAACACATCTCCCGTAGACAGATAAGGCAGCCTTTTCGCTTCTTCCGTTCCGACATCCGTCTCTTCGCGAATTGTGTCGATGTCTCCCGCGCGAACGGTTCGGAAGATCAGTTTGGTATTGAGTTGTGCCGTCACTGTACTATCCAGTAAAGAGGGTCTTTGCGTGGCTAAAATTAAGAATACGCCATATTTTCTGCCCTCTTGGGCAATTTCTCGAAAAATCACTTTCGAAGATGCTTCATAGCCTTGCGGAGCAAAATTATGCGCTTCATCGGTGATAATGATAAAAGGCGGAAAATAATCCCCTTTCAATTCTTCGTGCAGACTATCCTGATATAAACGGCGCAACTGATAACACTTGCCGATTAAATAGGTGGAAAAAACTTGCAACACTCTGGTATTTCCTTGAAGTACCGCCAATTTTCCGGATTTCATCGCTTCCAAAACCCCATTCGCATTGTTTTGGAAAACATTCATATGTATCAAACGTTGCAATCTCCATCGAATTCCTTCTACAGAACTTGTCGGCAAACTGCCGCATCGCCGAAACAATTCCAGCATCGCTTCATATCGTTGTCTTTCCAAGCTGTCTGAATTTCCGATTTTTTCTCGAATTATTCTTTCATTCCCCAAATTTTGTGCTTCAATCAATAGACTCAATCGATTTTCAAATGAAGAAACATCATCGCCTCGACGGTGAAGACTTTCCACCACATTCAACATGGAATCGGATAGAGGGGAAGAAGTCGATAAGAGGTTCTTGATATCTCCCGTATTCAAATCGGTAAAACGAATCCCCATATTTTCACCCAAGCGAAAGATGGAAAAATTTCCTTTAAAATCAGGTGTCCCCTCTATAGCACTTTCAGAAAAATCCATCTCATAATGCGGATCCACCACTAAAGACGGTATCTTTTTTAATAAAAGTTCCTCTAAGATGACTCGAAGACCATAGGACTTTCCACTGCCGCTACCGCCAAAAATACCCATATGAGGATAATGATGCATGGAATGTAGATGATAAAAATAAGGAATATCTTCTTGCCTTTTCAATTTTCCCTCTTCAAAAGTATAAAGCAAATCTTTTAACTCCTCATCCATATTTTTCGTCATAGAAGCCGTATTTTTCACCACACCCAAACATAGACTCTCTTCTTTTTTCCCATGAAAAAAGTAGTGCCTTAATTCTTCAAAATCAGGCTCTCGAACCGCACTGCCAGTGATGACGGGATAAGGTGCTTCTTGAATCAAACGAAGTTTTCCCAAATAAATCGTTTCATCATCAATGGAATATCCTATATTTCTCAAGGCCTCCAACATTTGTCCGTCGGCAATTTCTCCGGTAGTCGATAACGGGATATATTTATTGAACGTATTGGCCGCTATAATCTCTCCGGGCAAATCACCTTGCGCATCGCAAACCATCAAAAACTCATTCATCCGGAAATTTCGAGTTGTTGAAGCAATAT
The DNA here is from genome assembly GCA_000467935.1 of Peptostreptococcaceae bacterium oral taxon 113 str. W5053. Lineage (GTDB taxonomy): Bacteria > Bacillota > Clostridia > Tissierellales > Peptoniphilaceae > W5053. The sequence goes on along the minus strand of KI259852.1, from coordinate 72,119 downwards.
AGACCTCCTGTTGATTTGTAAGTCCTACAACATTCATAGTTTTCCTCCTTAATAGCTTCGTTTGTTTCGAATCGGATTGAGCAAGCGTTCAAAAATTGACGGACTGACACTTTCTTTCAAGATTTTTTCCAAAGCTTCATCGCCAATCCGTGCTTCTACATCCGCCATATCCATAATCATAGGAATTCCTCGACCTCTTTTGGAACTTAAACTGATAACTAAAGCCGCCGCCCATTCTCGAAAACTCTCTTGTTCTTCAGGCAAATCGATCCCAATGGGATTCGGCGAATAAGAACTTTTTAAAAACAATGAGCTTAAACCTTCTTTCGATTTCCCCGTGGAGTTGGATTGTAAAAGCAGTGCTTCTCCATATTCCAAATTCCCAAATAGAATCTCCCGGTCGTAATAGACACGTTCCAAAACTCCCCACGCCTTAAAACTTTCTCCGATTTTTTTTGTCTTGATATCCTCAATCACTCCGATTAAAGGAATTTCTTTCTCAATACAAATCGATTTTAACTCCTCCCATGGCTTAGAAGCCTCAATCGCAAAACGAATCAAGGAACCGTCCAGCATTACTGCCACAGGCCGTTTCTCTTCTAAAATTTCCAGCACCACCCGGATTTCCATTGCCGCCAAAGGATTTTGTTCTTCTTGATCAAAAAGAGGCGATAAAATTTCCCGAACGACTTTTTTATCCTTATTTTTTCCTGTAATAAAAGCGACACTTTGATAGAAATCCACATAATGAGGTTTAGCTCCTCCAAAACGATTATTCGAACCGTCGGATACGCAAATCCCTCCATTTTCCCCTATTTCCCGCAATTCTTCCTTGGTCAGAGGTCGTATCTGAGAAAGTTCTCCCAACTCCTTCAAAAAAGCACGTAAAGATTCCCGACGAAGCGCCTCTAAAGGCTCGTATTCCGCTCTAAGCTTGTTTTCCATTTTTTGGATCATCTCTTTAAAAGAATATTCCGTCATCTTCTTCACCCTTCAGTTTCAGCCCGTAAGCATAAACCTCATTCTTTGGAAGACCGCTTTCTTTAGTGACTTCTTTTACCGCCCGACTCATAGAAATCCCCTGCCTCAATTTATTTTTCAATGCCCCTTCCAAATCAAAATTCTTTTTTTCTTCATAGGGCCCCAAAATCAAAACGATTTCTCCCTTCACATTCTCCGGAAGTTTTTCCAACACCTCCGGAAGAGTGCCAAAAATTCTCTCCTCATAAATTTTGGTCAGCTCCCGAATTACGGCAGCTTTACGACCGGGCATAAATTCTTCCAATTCTTCCAAAGTCGATTTTAAACGCTTTGGAGATTCATAAAGAATTACCGGACAAATACATTTTTTGATTCTTTCTTTTTCTTCTTCTCTCTCTTTATGTTTACGGGATAAAAATCCGTGAAAATAAAAACTCCCTCCGGAAAATCCGCTGAAAACCAATGCAGTTATAGAAGCACTGGAACCGGGAAGAACCTCCACCGGCAAATTCTCCTTTAAAGCTTTTCGGATAAGCACTGCTCCGGGGTCGCTGACACCGGGAAATCCTGCGTCACTAATCAAAGCAAAGTTTTCTCCTTCTTTCAAACGTTTTAAAATTTCTTCACTTCGACTTTGTTCATTATGCTCATGATAACTGATTAAAGTCTTTTGAATCGCATAATGATTTAATAAAGGTGCGCTATGCCTGGTATCTTCACATAGTACCGCATCCGCCTCCCTAAGTACCCGCAAAGCTCTGAACGTGATATCCTCCAAATTTCCGATAGGTGTCGGAACAATACTTAATTTTCCCTTCATAATTTTTCTCCTTCATAGGCACGAAGTACTTCTTGTGTGTAAATTCCATCCTCTTCATACAAAATAATCGGTGCTTCCACATTTAAAAAATCACCGCCGCGGTTACGAAATTCCATGAGAACCATCTTCGGCGATCTGCCTGTTTTTCCCTGTACACTTCGCAGTCGTTTTACCGGTAAACCATAACACTTTCCAAAATAGATACACTCTCCCATGCGATGGGGGCGTTGAATCAAAAACAATTTTCCCCCTTCTTTCAATGTCTCAGCCGCAAAAATAAAGACATCTTCCAAAGTCATTTTTAACTCATGGCGAGATACGGTCATTCCCATCCTATCATTTTGAATCCCCTCTCCTCTTTTAAAATAAGGAGGATTACAAGTAATGATATCCACAGATTCTTTTAACCTCTTCCCCTGTTCTTTAAAGGTGCCCTCCCATACCTCCATCACCGGATCTAAAGAATTTTCCTTAACAGCCTCCCGCATTAGATGACACATAGAGGCTTGAATTTCCATCCCAATCATTCTTTTCGGACGATACAGCAGCGTATTTCTAAGAGCCACAATCCCTGAACCGCTGCAAAGGTCTACAGCTAAATTTACCGACTTGGTTTTCGAAAAAGCGGAAAGCAATATACTGTCTACACCAAAAGAAAATTCACCCCTCAAAGAAAAAACGGAACCTTTCGTTCCCGGAATATAATACCTTTCCATCCTTACTTTCCCCTCCCTTGTCGCTATTAAGTATATCTTATTTGTCTTTTTCGGAAAAGAAATATTGTTTGTACGTTCAAAGAGTTTTCATCAAGTTTCATTTTCTGAAAAACTATAACCGTTGTTTTTAATATCCTTCATTTACAAAAATACAATTCTTATTTTAAGAAAAACTGATAAAAAAATCAAAAATATAAGTTAAATGGTATTATCGGAAAACAATTCGCCCCTTCTATTTTTGCATCTTTCTATTCATGCAATAAATATAAAATTATAAGAGACTTTTTTTATACATTTAAAATATGCTCAAATTTTCTACGCAAAAAAAGAAGACCTCTGCCTATCAGGTCTTCTTTTCTATTGCTATTATTCAGGTTGGCAAGAATCTGTAGGACATACAGATGCACAACTGCCACAATCAATACATTCATCTCCACGAATAACATAAATAGCACCTTCATCAATGCAAGAAGTCGGGCATTCTGCTTGACAAGCTCCACATGCAATACATGAATCAGTAATATGATATGCCATAATTCATTCACCTCCGTACTTTATGAGTTTATTATAACCCAACTCTTAAAGAAAAGCAAATTTATTTTCAAGCTTATTTGTTAGCTTAAAGCAACTTGTCAAAAAGGCTTGTACCCGTCATTTATTTTTTCCTGTAAAAAAATTTTTAAAAATATTTTCATTCAATCTCCTTTCAAAATCCCTAAAAAGCACTTTTTGTCTTATGGTTTACAATTCAAAAAAAAAAGATGCGACTAACTATTGAACTTCTAAAAAAACAACGGGCCTGACTGCTGTATCGGATTACATCTTTCGGAAATTTGTTTTACTCCTTGCGATTGATTCCATTTAAATCCATTTATATTGTCGGATATTTAAAATACATACCCCAAAAGGAAATGCCTGCCAGGATGAGTGCAAAGCCTAATCCCGTATAAAACACGGCGATAAATTCTGAAGAAACCAAACTCGATGATCGCAGCCAAATACCCAAACTCATCATAAACACCATAATTAAGTAGGATTTTAAATCAAAAAAATGCCAGAACGGTCTTGTCCGCTCCTTGTATAAGCGGATACGACTTAGATGTTTTTTGCTCATCTGAAAAAACATAGCTCCGAATACCGCAAATACGAGCAGCGATAAAAACGGGTGAATTGAAATCTTCCCCATTAACAAATAAGCAATGATTCCCACTCTTGAAACATTTATGCCGGCAATTATCCAGACGATTCCGGCGATTGCCAAAAGCGTTCTTTTTTTTACATGAAACTGAAGATAATTTTTCATAGGACTCCTTTAAATTTTATAGTTTATCAAATACACATCCTCCGAAGATATATACCTTATACCTTGAAATCTGTAAATAAAACTTCCGAAATAAAAAATCAAATCCAAAAACGATAGCAAGTCATAAAAAGCAACAGCTGTAATTCATTTTTGATTTTATAATTTGATAAAAAACAACTACAGTGCCATTAGTAAAAAAATCAAAAAATGAGCTTTTCATAGATAAGTTCTTCCGTGCATACTTGATATGATCGAAATATCGTTCTCTCTTATTCGTTCTCTCCCAATCCATTTACCAACACCTGAAACATTTTATTTAGAGACTCAATTCTTAACCTTATTCACGTTTTTTATAAATTTTATTGTTATATCTGCAAATTCCTTCAAAGACATTTCCTTTTAAATCTATACTTCCAACACTGTTTCTATCCTATTCTCCCGGTTTCCTTTTCTCAATAAAAAAATTAAGAGAAACAATTTTTATCCTTACTTCCCTTAATTTTCATTGCTCATCTTTATTCATTTTCTTTGGAATAGGATTGCCACGCTAACCTTTTGTTCGTATTTATATCCAGAAAATATTTTCCCTCTTCTCCATGATGATACTCCAATTTTGTTCCCACGGGCATATGATAGACGGCAAAAATCATGGTATCCAAATTAGCCATATTATTAAAATCAACAAGCATTAAATTAGAAGAATCTTGAATGTATTCTTCACTGTCTTGCGTGCCGAAGGCTCTCCATCCGCTATCCGTCGGCGCCAAGCTTTCTTCTCGAATCAACCATTTTAATTTTCCGATTCCTTGGTGTAAATTTTTGGTAATAATGCTTACTCCCGCATTTTCAATATGACGTATAGAATTATCAAGCTGTATCACAGCATCATTTTCCAATAATTTCTGATAATCTTCTTCCAACCCCACAACGATAACCTCCTTATCCATATTCTCAATATATACTTTTTCCTATGAAAAAAGAGTACATCCCGTCAATCGATATCACGAGATGTCTCTTTTTCTTTCGGGTAAACCTTAACCTTGTTTATAAGTCACTCCAACTTCACCAATGGGATGATTCCAATCCTTTACAATTTTCCCGTGGGATAAGACTCTGCATGTTCCACATTCCAGGCAGCCAAGATGACTGAATGTCAGCTTCCCGTCGATATATTTATAGCATTCTGCCGGACAAGCAAGTAACAGCTTTTTGATTTCTTCCTCATCGGTATACTCTGTATCTACATCGATATGAGAATTCTCTTCATCAACGTGAAATATATTTAATGCAAGTTTATCCTCAATTTTCATTTTTTTCATCTTAGAACGCCTCCAATACTGTGGAAATCAGATTCACAAATTCCGATGCGCTGGTATGTTCAGCAAAAGAATTGATTATATACATGATTAGACCTTGACCCGGTTTGCCGTCTACCGTAAAAGCTTTTGCAGCAATATCCGTCGCCATTTCCGGAAGATTTTCAAAAATTTCTCTTCGACCGAGTAATGTCGGGAATCCCTTATACGTCTTCATGTCTTTCATGATGAAACTGTTCTCCAATCGTTTGGCATAATCTGAAAGAATTTCCGCGCTGAAATCACCAAGCCCATGCGCTTTAATGATGGTTTCCGCAGCCAAACGTCCGGATTCAACAGCAAAATCCATTCCACGAACGGTAAATCCCAGATTGATACAGAATCCTGCCGCATCCCCTACCACTAATACACCGTCACGATATAATTCGGGAATCATATGAATTCCTTCTTCAGGTACCAAATGCCCTGAGTATTCAATGGTTTCGCCACCTTCAATATACGGTGCGATAGAGGGATGTTCTTTAAACCGATCCAACAATTGGTTGATGGATAAATCCGTATGTCCAATATCGCTTAGGGTTGCTACGATGCCGACAGAAACCGTGTCTTTATTGGTATATACTAATCCTCCGCCAAATCCTCCCATAGTCGGATCTCCGCAAGAAAGCCATGCCACGCCTTCTTCACTGCCGATACCGAATCGTTGATTGATAACCTCTTCTCCCAGACGAATAACTTCCTTCGCTCCGACAGCTACTTGATGAGGCTCCAATTCTTTTTTCATGCCGATTTTTTGTGCCAGAAGAGAGTTTACCCCATCTGCAATCACTACGACATCTGCATATAATTCTTCCCCTGTAGCCTCCACCCCAACTACTTTTCCATCCTCCAAAATAAGATTATCTACAAGGATTCCGGGGATAATCTCGACACCGGCTTCTTCCGCCTTTGAAGCAAGCCATTGGTCAAAAGTGGCACGAAGTACAGTATATGATGCATTGTCTGCCTCGGAACTTAATTTTTTTGATCGAAAGCCGATGTCCAGTGAGCCTTCCGGACTCATTAGAGATACTTTTTCTTTGGTAATCTTTCTCTCCACCGGAGCTTCTTCTGCAAAATTCGGAATAATTTTTTCCAGGCTGTGACCATAAAGACGTCCGCCTGTCATGTTCTTTGCTCCGCAAAAATCTCCACGTTCAACAAGAAGCACTTCAAGACCCGCATTTGCAAGAACAATGGCTGCCGAACAACCGGCTAAACCGCCTCCAACAATTATGGCGTCAAACTTTTCCTCGCTCATATCTTCCCTCCTATGTAAAATTTACAGTTAATAACATCCACTCAATAACTATTTTTCTCTATATTTTCTCTTCAATCTTTCGTCCTTCAATCAATACGCATGCCCCAAACATTCTTTTTCGATATTGAATCTCTGTCAAGCCGATTTCTTCACACAATGAAATCAATTCTTTTCTCCTGAGAAATTGTCGAGTTGACTGATATAGCCAAAGATATTCTTCCCTGTAAGCTTTTCCTCCGCCTATCAGGGGCATCATATATCGAAAATAGATTTGATGAAACGGTCTGACTAAGGCATTGTCCGGTACAAAAGAATCCAAACAATATATATGTCCACCGGGTTTGACCACTCGAAGCATTTCACTTAGAACTTGTCTATAATCCGAAGTATTACGCAATCCGAATGAAATCGTCGCCATGGCAAATTGATTTTCTCCAAAAGATAACTTCGTCGCATCTTCCTTTTCCCAAAGAATATTTTTCATCCCACAACTTTTTTGTTTTGCAACTTTAAGCATGGCCGGTGAAAAATCCGCTCCTATCAATTGTAAATCCGGACGTTTCTTTGCAATTTCTATGGCAATATCACCGGTTCCGCAACAAAGATCTAAAATTTTTTCATCTTTCGGGCTTTTTTGAATCAATTGACTCGTGAGCATTTTTTTCCATGACGTCTGTAGACCGAAGCTAATTCGATAATTTGCACCGTCATAGTGTTGAGAAATTTTCTCAAAAACACGATATACTCGATTTTTCTTGTATTCTTTATCCACGGAAAATCTCCACCATCCATTGAACGACAAAAGTCAAAATATAAACCCCGTTTCCAATGATATTTGCTTTAACAATGCTTTTCATTTGAATAATTCTCTTTTCCGGAACCAATTCAGACTGAAGCAAACAACGAAAAACTTTGCGAACAATTAAAAGACAGAAAAAAGTTCCAACGCCTCCAATGAGCCCTAATCTCAACATAGGAAATATGCATAGAAGCACAAACCATATCCGAATAAGTAGGCGGTAAATTTCTAAAGTTTTTTTTCTGCCTATGAGAGCCGGCAATGTATGACGTTTAGCATGAATGTCTTTTTCCATATCCGATCCGTTATTCGTCATCATAATCAATGCAATCCCTAAAATCAACGGAAGGCTGTAAAACAGAACCTCTCCATGCCATTTCCCATCTGCCGCCGCTGTAATTGTCAAGGGAATAAGCCCCCCCATAACAATACCGGATAGTATCTCACCCAAAGGCAAATAGGAAATGGGCAGAGGTCCGCAAGAGTAAATTAAAACAACCAACCCTCCCACGACTCCGATTCCTATGGGAAGCCATCCGCTTTGAATACATCCGAAAAGTCCAAATACAGCTCCTATGGCAAGATAAACAAGTCCAAGGATGAATGCATGCTTTGGATTGATATTATTGTACACCAGCGTAGCATCGCTAATTTCAACATTTTCTTCCGCAGAATCCGTTCCTTTTATAAAATCAATATAATCATTTAATGCATTAACAGAAGACTGCATGAATATACAAGCAAGCAAAAGTGCTATACTCTGCAACCAATGCAACAGGTATCCCGAAGAGAAACTGAACACCGTTCCGAATACTGCCGGAAATACCGAAGCAACCCATGTATGAGGTGCAGCCAATTGCACGGCAAGCCGCGGTGTTAATCGAACTGTTTTTTCCATTTTTACACCTCTAATTGCTTCATTAGTTCTTGGATTAACCGGGTAGTTTCATCATCCATATTCAAGCCGCGAAGAATTTCTTTGTTTTTTTGAGCAAAACGCTTAATCTCTTTATAAGTGGCTTCAATACCTCCACATTGAATAACATATTCTTCCATTTCCGCTAAACGCCGATTGTTAATCATTCTTTGCTTGTTTTCAAGCATAATCGGAAGGATTAAATTTTTTCCCCGTTCTGTTTTTAAAGCGGCAAGTACGGGATATGTGTAAATCCCATATCGAAAGTCCTTATGTGTTTCTTTGCCGGTTTCTGTTTTATCGGAAATGAAATCCAATAAATCATCACGAAGCTGAAACATCATTCCCAAGTTTTCTCCAAATGTTTCTAATTTTTTGACGAATTCATCGGAACATCCGGACTCTGCCGCTCCAATATGACAAGCCGCCTTAAAAAGAGAAGCTGTTTTTCTTCGAATATTCCAAAAATATTCATCTACCGTTATATTTTCTTTATAGCGGCAGAGAGCCTGTCCGATTTCTCCCTCACACATTGATTGCACCGCCTTGGAAAGAACGGCTGCGGATTCGTTTAAATGTTCAACCGCTTCATAATAATAAATTCTCGCCATGAGGAAATCTCCCGCATATACGGCAGCGTCTTTGCCATATTTGTTCTGCAAAGACTTTCCCCCTCTGCGATAGGGAGCATCATCGATAATGTCATCGTGAATCAAAGAAGCTAAGTGGGTTAATTCTACCATGGCTGCCAATATACAAAGTCTGTCTTTCTTTTCTCTCCAATGGGAGCCAAATACACTGCATAATAACAATAATCGAACGCGAATCATTTTTCCGGATACATTTAACGCATCGTCCAATACCGAACCCACTACCGTCCCTTGAAGGGAATGATTTCCAATAAGCCGAATATAGAACTTTACTCTTTCCATCCATTCTTCTTGCATAATTTCAATTGCATAGGACGAAAATAATACTTCCGCTTGTTGTATTTCCTTGTCCCTCTTATCCTTCTTGATCATAATGCTCTCCAATACTTTATTGAATCAAATTAACCCTCGTTTTTCTGCAATAATCTCAGCAGTATGTTTTACTTTCGTTGGAATATCCCGTGCATCCAAGCCTCCGCAGATTTGCATCAAACAACCCGGACAATCGACGGCAACGACTTCCGCACCGGACTCTTTAATGTGTTGAATTTTATTTGCCAAAATCGGAGCGGAAATTTCCGGATACATAACACTATAAGAACCGCCAAATCCACAGCAGTTATCACAGTCCTCCATTTCAACAAATTCAACTCCCTTTGTATGTTTAAGCAATTCTCTTTGCTCTTGGGAAACGCCAAGACTTCTCTTTAAGTGACAAGAGTCATGATAGGTTACTTTTATCGGTTTATCGTCCCCTTCGTCTGAAAGTCCGCCTAAGTCATAGAATAATTTACAGAAATCGAAAGATTTATCCGCAAGAATTTTTGCTCTTTCGTACATGGGTGTTCCCTCTTCAAAGAAGCTTGGATATATCTTTAATTGATGAGTACAAGAGGGACATGCAGATACAATATAATCATATTTTTCCGCCTCCATTCCCTCAATATTGATTTCCGCTTCTTTTCTTGCGTTTTCCAAATCACCCATACTGGATGCGGGACATCCGCAACAAGCTTGTCCAAGAGGCATTTCCACTTTATACCCGATGGAATTCATATCGGCAATGACGGCACGAGCCAAGTCCGTATAAATAAAGTCAAGCAGACAGCCTGCAAAGATTGCCACCGTACCTTTTTGTTCCTTCACTTCTTGTTTAATGGTTGGGAATATGTCTCTTAAAGGTACTTGAGCTACTGCGGGGAAGTTTCTTCCTTCCGTCAGTCCGGATAAGAACATGGGTAAATGACGAATCATCGGTTGTCCTTTGGTGAAGGGCGCTTGTGCTATAGAAGCAATACGAAGCATGGAATGGAACAGCTTACGATCGGTTACGGCATCTAAAGCAAATTTTTTCACGGCATTTGGATTTTCCGCCATATCTTTTTCGCGAAGCTTCATAATCATATCGGAGATTTCCAATCCGCCGCCGCAAACTTCATTACACCTTCCGCATTGCAAACAAATATTTTGAATTTCCGCCGCACGTTCTTCCGATACCAAGAAATGCGTCAGCATGGTACCGATACCGCCGGTATATACTTTGGAACCGTATACGTGCCCTCCGACTAATGCAAATGCCGGGCAAACATCCAAACAAGCTCCGCATCGAATGCAGTTGAACATTTGACGGAAATAAGGTTCCGCCAAAATTTGACGACGCCCCGGATCATCTAAAATAACGCAATAAAAATCTTTCTTACGCTTTTCGTCCGTTTCCTTATTCACAGTAACCTCACAAGCACCTGTGTACATGGAAATATAAGAAGTAATTCTTTGTGCCGTACCGTTACGAGGTAAAGCTTTGAAAATCCAACGGGCATCCGAAAAAGAATTTACAAATTTTTCAATACCGAAAATATATAAATGTGTGGGCGGAAGTGTACCAACCATACGGCCATTGCCTTCGTTGGTCATGGTAAATACAGTTCCGGTCTGTGCAACAGCCACATTGGCACCGGAAACACCCATTTCCGCATGAGTAAATCTTTCTCTCATCACTCTTCGTGCCGTCTTCACTTCTTCAGCGATAATCGGTTCATTTTTAGTTTTTGTATATTCGGTAAACAAATCGGCTACTTGCTCTTTGTTTAAATGCAAAGCCGGCATAACCATATGAACGGGAGTATTTCCTTCAAGAGAAATAATGAATTCGCCTAAATCCGTTTCTTGAACTAAGACTCCGTCGTCGGTTAATATCTTATTGAAATGAATTTCCTCTGATGCCATGGATTTAGATTTAACAATACTTTTAATCCCCTTTTCTTTCACAAGATCTCGAATCCATTCCATTGCATCTTCTTTGCTTTTTGCATGATAAACATGTCCGCCCCTTGCTTCACAATTCTTTGTAAAGTTTTCAATCATCTCGTCAACATGTTCTGCAGCATAAGATTTCACTTCTTTAATCATATTTTGCGTCGCTTTAAAATCAACACCCTGATAAGATTTTTCCCTTCTGGCAGGATATGTTTTACAAAATGTTCCAAGGGTTCTTCCCAGCGTTGTATTATCCAATGCAAGCTGTATTTCTTGTTTTAACGCTTCACTAGCCATATATTATTCCTCCTTTGGATATCTCATCATTCATCGTCAACGACAACAACGCAAAGTTGAATCGGGCCATGTACGCCGACAGTACCTACACACTCAATATCAGCGGTACGACTCGGCCCTGTAACGAATCCGACAAAATTCGGAATTTCAGGCATCGCACTGAGAATGTCAAACATTTCGTCATATGTGGGAACAATAGAAGAACCTTTAAGCACCCCAATATAATATTCCGACATTGTCGATACCATTCGTCCATCAGCATCATCCTCTTCTTGAACTATCGTTCCCAATTCGGCAATTCCATGCTGTGCTTCAGAAATTCCCCCCTTGTCCGTTTCAGCATGCAGACGAATATGATCTGTATGCACGGTAACGCCCGCTTCTTGTAAAGCAGTAGCCACTCCGACCTCAATCAAAAGTGGAGATTGAGCAATTGAAGTCGTCGGAATTTCGTTTTCCTTGTATAATTCCACAATAACTTTTGCCAAATTCGCTTTCGATGCACGGGTACACATTCCGTTCACGCTCTCCAAATTCGTTTTGAAACTCTCGTATAAATCATCTGTTATGCTGTTCATTACTAATACACACCCCTTTCCAGCCACGTAATATGACAGCCACCATACTCTCCTTCAGATTAACGTGGAAATAAAGCATTTCCTTCGCCTTTCTGCACTCCGACCTCTACGTCTTTTCAATATTTTGCCTTTTATTGAAAAAACCCTATTCATCGTTCTTTCCCAGGATGAATTTTCCTCGCCGATTCTTGTTCAATCATTGTAAATGATATTATAATCATATATTATTATGCATAAATTGTCAATTAAGGTTTTGTGGTTGTTCTTGGGTAACTGTTTGTTTTAATACATTCTTTCGTATTTTTATCACTTTTTACCGGTAAAATATAATTGCATATTTTTCCATTATGTTTCACTTAACATTGTTCTTCTTTAAGTTATTCTCTTAACGCGGCAAATAAGCTCTTTGCATATTTTTTTCTTATTAATGGAAGGTTATTCCGTTTACGTATAAAAACATTGTTTTCCCCTTTTAAAATATGATATACTTTGATTGAAATATTCACATTTTAAAGAAAAATGCATTTATTTTGTTGGCATAGAAAATTGATCCATCTTGCTTGGAATCTTTTGATATGGAACAAGGAGACTGATTATGAACAAAAAGCAAAAAAATATTGCAAAAAACGCTCTCATTGAATGGCTCAAGCATCCCTCCGAATTGGGAAAAAATCCTTCCGCAATAGAATATGCAGGCGAATTCGATCTTCACCGTATGCATTATTATATCTTTCGTTTTCAAAAAGAAGGGAGCTCGAAATGGTATACCGGTGTCAGCGGAGGGTATGCGAACGATTTCGACTATGCGCATTGCGGTCATGTCTTTAGCGAAATGAAAGAATATGATGAACACACGGCGAAAAAAGACTGTATGGATACCGTTGAAATGATTATTGCCCATTGGAAAAAAACAATGACCGATTCAGGCTTATATGCTGCACTTCAGGAGAACAGCCGCTTTATTCATTTGGAAGAAATTCCGGTACAGGATATTGACAAACAATTTCAAAAAAGTAATGTGTATATCGGAGATGTCAATTTTCCTACCGGAGCTATAACCGTTGCCGACCCTTTATCCTATATTCCCGCCAATCGCCACTGCCTTGAACTTGAGCAAAAAATCCCTATCGGCTCTTATCCCGTCTATGTTTCCGTATCCGATACCCCTTCATTAGGTCTTCGCATGTGCACTGTTCGTATGAAAATCACACCAAATACGGCAGTAAAATATCTTCATGCCAAAGGAACACCCGAAACGGTCATTATCGCTTCTGACGAAAAAATCATCCATGGTTTTCCCGTCGATGCAAGTATGATTTCCATCTGTGACTCTATGCAAGCTCGTCGATTAAGAGCGGTTTGTGAAGATTTTGAAAAAGAATATCCTGAAAAAGATTTTTATGAAGATGTTCTTTCCCCTCTTTTTGCTGCAAGTTATCAAGCACAACCTCTTGTACAAAGACAGGAGGGCGACTTTATTGAGTGGATAAACCCCATCGATAAAAAAAAGATGATTATGGTTGCCTCCGGGATTGGAGATGGCATCTATTATGCTTATTGGGGATATGATGAAAAAGGAGAAATCTGCGAATTAATCATTCCTATGGTTAATCCCGAATATTTTTCAAAATAAGGTGATTTTTATGGGAAGAATTATTATTTTTACAGGAAAAGGCGGCGTTGGTAAAACCAGTATTGCTGCCGCTCATGCTCTAATCTCTGCCGAAGAAGGTAAAAAAACTCTTTTGGTCAGCGTCGATATGGCTCACAACTTAGGCGATTTATTTGCCTGTTCCGTTGGTCGAAATGTTACAGAAATCAAAAAAAATTTATATGCGTTGGAATTGGATCCGGATTATATTATGCACGAAGAATTTCCTAATGTTCAAAAAGCTGTTATCGATTTCGTCGGTGCTTCCGGCGCAAATATTACTTTAAACGGTCATTTTCCACTGCCCGGTTTTGAAAATCTTTTTTCTTTATTAAAAATAAAACAACTCTATGAAAGTAATGCATACGATCGAATCCTTGTCGATTGTGCCCCTACAGGAGAAACTCTATCGCTTTTAAAATTTCCGGAATTGCTATCCTGGTATATTGAAAAATTTTCCCCGGTTGGCAAAATTATGCTTCGTGTCTTAAACCCCATTTCAAAACTGCGCTATCATGTAAAACTTCCTGACCGAAAAGCACTTGGCGATTTAGGTCAAATGCATCTTGATTTAATCAATCTTCAGGAACTTTTAAAAAATCGTGAAATTTGTACAATTCGTTTAGTCTGTATTCCCGAAAAAATGGTTGTTGAAGAGACAAAACGAAATTTTATGTATCTGAACCTCTATCGATATCAGGTGGATGGCGTCTTCATCAATCGTATTCTTCCTGAACATATGGATAATCCCTTTATGGAAAAATGGCATTCCATTCAAAAGCAATATATCGAAGAATTGGAAAAAGTTTTTGTCCATATGCCCTTATCCTATATTCCATGGTATCCTGAAGAAATTCGGGGCAGTCAAGCCGTTGAAAAGCTCTGCGAAGATTTACGATCCCTTTCAAATCTTTTCGATATACGACTTCAGACCGATAACGAAGAATACAGTCTTTGTGAAAACGGCTATCTATTCACATTGAAGCTGCCCGGAGTAATTGAAGATGAGGTTGAAGTCTATATGCATAATTTGGACATGAACATTCGAATCGGCAATTTTAATCGTTGCATTCCTTTACCGAATACTTTACAACGCAGTCAAATTACAAGTGTTCAATTGGAGCAAGGCGTTTTGAAAATTCAATTTAAAATACCTGAGTTTCCCAACACAGAGGAGGCGCATTGATGAGAATTTTAATTTACACCGGCAAAGGAGGAGTCGGAAAAACAAGCATTTCTGCAGCCACCGCTTGTGCTCTTGCCCATGCCGGAAAACGAGTTTTAATTATGAGTACCGATCAAGCGCACAGTTTAGGAGACTCTTTTGGAATAAAATTAAGTCATCAAGCCATGGAAATTTTTCCCAACTTGGATGCTATGGAAATCGACCCGATTGAAGAAAGTAAAGAAGCCTGGGGAAATCTTCGGAATTATCTAAAACAAATTCTCTCCGAAAAAGCAAATGGAGGAATAGAAGCTGAAGAAATTCTCCTTTTCCCCGGACTGGACGAAGTGTTTTCTCTCTTACGGATCTTAGAAGTTTATGAGCAAGGAAAATACGATATTATCGTCGTCGACTGCGCTCCTACAGGAGAAGCTCTGTCTCTGTTTACTTATTCTGAAAAACTGAGTGTATTGGCAGATAAAATTTTACCGATGGTTCGCAATATGAATTCGGTTCTCGGATCATTTATTTCGAAAAAAACCACTGTACCCAAGCCGAAAGATGTCGTCTTTGAAGAATTCATCTCTTTAGTCAAACGATTAAATCGACTACAGGAACTTCTTCATCGTCGAGATTTAACCAGCATGAGAATTGTGATGACTCCCGAACGCATCGTACTGGATGAAGCCAGACGTAATTATACCTGGAATCAATTGTATGATTTCGGTGTAGATGCTGTTTATATGAATAAAATTTATCCTAAACAAGCTTTGGACGGATATTTTTCACAATGGGAAAGTCTCCAGGAAAAAAATATTCAAATTGCACAAGAAAGCTTTCCCAATCAAATGTTTTTCAAGTTGGAATTACAAAATGAAGAGTTGCGTGGAAAAGAAAAATTAGATCAGGTGTCAAAACTCTTATATGAGCATATCGACCCCTCCGCCGTTTTCTGTAAAGAACCCGCCTTTCGTATCGAAGAGTCTCATGGAACACGAATTTTCATCATCCATCTTCCTTTTGCCGATAAAAAAGAAATCTTCGTCCAACAGGAAGGTTCCGACTTGATTCTTTCTCTTCGCAATGAAATTCGACGATTTCATTTACCGGATAATTTAAGCAGACGTACTATGAGTAAATACCTTTATGAAAATGAAGAACTACGAATTTATATGGACTATTAATGTTCAATTGAGTAGGGGAATTTCCACTTCTCCTCTCACACCACTTGTCCTCCTTTTCGTTTTTAAACAACAAAAAACAGCAAATCTTTTTGATTTACTGTTTCTTAAATTTTTATGTTATTGATAGCTTTCTATTTATCTGTATAAGTTAGAGATAAACCGGTTTACAGATTAAAAAATTTCCTCAATGCATTTATATGCATAAAGAACACGCTCTCAGTTTCTTCTTTTAATAGTCGTTCCACATTCGAAATCTTTTCCCATCGAATATTCTGAGTTTCATTTGTATGATTCAACAAATTCCCCTCTGCTTCACATAAAAATGTATTAAGAATAATGGAATATGCACCGGATAAATTCTGCGTTACACAATATGGTTCAAAAGAAATAGTAGTAACACCTCCAACCTGATTTGATATTACATCATTTTCGCCATAAACCTTTGTTATTTTCAATCCTGTCTCTTCCAGAACCTCTCTACGCAGTGCGGAAAAAATATCTTCATATTCTCTAATCTTACCAGCTGGTATTTCCAGCATTCCATTTGTTTCATTTCCATCTTCTTTTTGCCTTGTTTGAATGAGAATGTATCTTTCATTATTTTCCGTTTTTTCAATGATTGCTCCAACACAAGGCTTAGCAAGAATCTCATTCACAAAAAACACCTCTTTGTCCGATAAATTAAATTTAACTCATAAAATATTTATAAAAAATTATACCATTCTTTAGCCTGTTTTACTCTAACTCATTCTTCTTCACCTGTGTTAGATCTCTGTTTTCCTATAATAATTTTTCTATACAGCTTCTAACAGTTTTAGCTTATTCTACTTCTTTTCGTACTGTCTATGATTTTCGGATACAGATTATCTGTTTCTTTCTTTCATTTTGTAACCGCTTGTTTTCTTTTTTTGTACTGATGACTTTTTTCTTCTATGTTTTTCTTTGTTTCTTATCCTTTCTTTTTTGTTTTGGGCAACAAAAAACAGTAAAGCGTTTTAAGATTTACCGTTTATTAAACTACTATGTTTATTAAATTTTTAGTTATACAAACTGGAATCTGTTACTATGTTATCATAGAAAGCTCAATTTCATCTTCGTCTTCCACACCTGTTTCTGTAAATCCCATTTTGAGATATAATTTCAAAGCTCCGAAATTATCTTTGTTGCAGGTAAGAGTAACTTTGTCAGAACTGCCAAAGGGTTTTGTTTTTATATAAGCGATGATCTGTTCAAGTGCGGCTCTTCCGTACCCCTTTCCCTGCTTGGATGCATCAATCATCATATGCCAGATGTCATATTCCGGAATATCGTAATCATAGATTACCATAACATAGCCAACCATCTCATCTCCGTCATAAATTCCAAATGGTTGACACTGCTCCCGATAAACATATGCCTGTGCTAAACTGCGAATAGGATTGGAAACACATTTCTTCTGTTCCTCTCCCAATTTCAAATTAAATGCATCAATAAAGTTCTCTTCATCAATTTTTCTAAGATTAATCATAAATTCCTCCATAAATTGTTCTAACTTGATTTTTAAACAACTGTCTTATGAACATCTATGAAGAATCGGAATAAAAAGCTGTGCCTAATAAATGCCTAATAAACCACGGCAAATCTCTTCTTATATTAAAACATAACCGAGGTCTTCAAAAGATATTCATATTAAAAAATGCCTTTTCTATTCATCATAATTGAACACCTCTCTTTTATAATATTTATGTGATAAAGTATACCACTCCTGACTTTTGCATGCAATAATAAATACTAATTGAAAGGGTGTCCGTCATATAGAAGGCATCGACAACTTCAAATTTACATTATTATTTCAGAATCAAAGTATTGTTCTGTAAACATAACTTTATCCCATATTTGTTCTTTTGAAATATACAACTCATGCGGAGCAACCACCCATTTTTCTTCCACATCATCTTTACGATGAATAACGGCAACTATCTTTCCAACAAATTCTTTTACAGGTCCATCTACACCTATAATATATGCATCCTGCTCCTCTTTCATCTCATTCCCCTTTATTTTACAATTCGACTCCCCCGCGTCTCGATTTCTATTCTGAAGTTTGTGTGTGAATATTCATGCTCGAACCTCAAAGGTCTTTTTGAACAGACGCAATGAGGCGTCATTGAAAGCCCACACTATGGATTCCACGCTGTCCGCTTTCATCTCCTCGACAATCTTCATCATCTCCGTGAGCAAGGTTTGGGCAATGCCCAATCCCCGGTATTCGGGTGTTTTACATACCCCCCCTCTATCCAAAGCTGCGTTCTGTCTTTTTCAAACTTACTGCCCTTTTGATTGACGCACGCCCACGCAAACCCTGAAATGCCGTCCTCCGCCACAGATACAATAAAATGCTGTTCCGTCCCGTTCAACATCTCCGCATATTCGCTCTCCGAGAAAAAATATTCCGCTTCTCTATAAATTTCCGGTTTATGAGCCACATGATACTTATGGAGTTCGCACAGCATTTCGTTCATCTCCTCATAGTCGGACAGTTTCGCTTTTCTTATTGAAAGTTCCATGTTTCTCCTCCTCCGTCACAATATTTTCTTCCTCCCCGTCGATGTCAAACGATGATTGTTCCCCTTCTTCGTTATCGGAATTCCCGCAAACGCACCGCGACCGGCGTCTCATTTCTTTCGCGCCGCAAAATAATATCGGTGAATGCTGCCCCGAATGACACCCTCTTTTTCGAGAATTTCCTGTGCTTTGAACAGATGATCCCGATACTTTTCCACTTCGAAACCGGGAAACTCCCAATCAATGATTCTCGCGAACCAAACGAGCGCGCCCACATCGTAAAGCTCAATCGGTCGATAGACTTCCGCTTTTTCCAAAATCTCAAACCCGTTCTCCTCGAATTCCCGCGCCGCAATGTTCAAATAGGCGTCCGGGAACGGAAGGTCGACATCCCCGAGTAAAAGCTTTACTAATTCCCTATCGTTTTCCGCACCCGACCTGTTGCGTGAGAAACAAGCCCCCGCTTTTAAGCACCCTTTTAAGCTCCTTGATATCATATTTCCCGTGCCTGTTCGTGACGATGTCAAAAGAATGGTCTTCGAAAGGCAGAGGATCTCCGCCGTCAGCCGCTTTGAAATCAATCCCCAAGGGAAGAAGTCTCTCTTCACATATTTTGATATTCAGCTCATAGCCCTCAATCGCCGCGGTATGTTCGGGATCGGAAAGAAAAGACAAAAGAAATTCTCCGCCCCCCGTTTCCATGTCCAACAAATCATCCGTATCCCGCAGATAGGATTTTATGATGCTCCTAAAATCCCACGGAAGATCGTCCTCCTCCTTATATCTGTCATGAATGTGAGAAAAATCCCAACCCTTAATATGCGCAATTTCCTGCTCGTGCAACCATTCCTTTAAAAGTGTCTGTCTATCCATTTTTTCCTCCTCAATTATACCTCTTTTCGACGAACCATCCGATTTACCGTCAACACCGATGATTTTTCCATGCTCCGAAAGGGTCTACTTTATATAATCCTCTGTTGAAATTCCAACCCGTTTACAGCTTAATACATAAATCCGCCAAGCAATCATTTCCGAATTTCGACAGCCTGTTTCTACATCCTTGGACTCATAAAAGTCGATCATCGCAAAACCCGCTTTCAGCTGACCTCCGATTTGCGTCTCCCCGCCCGTCCGGAAGTTATCCGTCGCACCGATTGAACGGGTATTTCCGCGTCCGACTCATAACTTTTTAATATAATAATATCTTTCACTGACATAGGGGTATTCTTTCAGCGCAAATACTTCTTCGTAGCCGTGTATTCGGTGCTTGAAAATTAAAAGTATTCACAAAGGAATATTTACACTTTCTTTTTCCGGCTTCCTCCTCCGCCCTATGCAAAATTTCCGAGCCGACTCCCTGCCCCCGCAAATCCTCGTTTACATAAAAATACTTGATTTCAAGCCAATTCCCGAAAGTCTCCGCGACCATGCCGGCAATCAGATTCCCCTGTTCATCTTCAACATAGATGTTAAGGGGCTCGCTGCTCGATGATTTCCGCTTTGATCTGTTATATGCCCGAATCAAATTCGCCAATTCTTGCGCTCTTTCCGATGCCATATTTCCCAATTTCCAGTTCATCAATGCCTCCTCATCGGGTATCCGTCAGGTCTGTAATAGTTGCTTCATCCCCTTCGCTCCGATATACCTTTCCTTTTCACCGCGCCTTTACAATCTTCCAAAATATATGAGCAGCTCAAAAATCGCTTTTGTAACAAAATCAGGCGATTTATTTCTCAAATAAGCCCATCAATCGAGAATAAACTCATATTCTTTGTATATCAGACCTTCTTTAAAGTCAAAAATATCTAACGAACGTGCACCGGAATCATTAGTTAAATATGCGACGATTCTATTCTCGTCTCCGGAAATCCGCATATCCAAACACGAAAATCGGATGTCGATATTTGCATAGGCATTTTTTATTACCTGCATATAGTCCTGTATGCCGACAATTTTCTTTTCTTCTTTGTTGAATAACCGCCAAGATAGTTCCGAATGAAGAGACTGTTGATACGCTTCCCAATGTCGTTCATTTTCAGCCTTAAAGAACGCCTCCAGCGCTTCCTTGTGTGTCAAGTATTCAACTCCTCTTATACAGATTTCATCAAACGGTGTTCCAAAAATGTTTCAAAAGTATTTGCTGCGACCCAATGCTCCACTATTTTCCCGTTAACAACTTTATCAATATTCACCCTTGTAATTTTCAGCATCCGGTTTGTGGGTGTGATTCCCATAAACTCCCCTCTACTCCGATATATCCTTCCTTTTCACCGCTTCTTTATACACAATCTTCCGAAATGTATGGACAGAACTCCTACGGTTGATATCTTGTGAAGCAACCACCTCATAGAAATATTTTACAATCGCTTTATTACTCACTTTGCGTCTTTCTTTTTAACCGGGTGTCGGAGCACCGTTTTCAGTTTTTCAACCGCGACCTTTCGTACATCGCTTAAATAGATTTCGTGATGCATCCGTTCTTCCGTGATGTCCAACACATATCCTTGACTTTCCATATACTCGTGCATCAGTAAAACCGCCGCCGGTTCCTCATCGTAAGAACCGATATGCATACATTGTACGCATTCTCCTTCCTCATACGACATAAATTCCACCTTTGAAAAATCCGTTTTCTTTTTAATTGCGGCTTCGGAAACAGCCCGCTCAAAAACCGCTTCTGTAACAAAATCGGGCAGGCGAATCACCGAAATCCATTTAAAATTTTCCTTATGCGCATAGTCAACGCCATGAATTTCATCCTGCCACCAAAATCCTTCCAGGGGCGGTACAACAAAATCAAAATACCCCTCCGGCGGTGTCCCCTTTTTACTCATTTTTATGGTATAGGCGATTCCGTAAAGTAATCCTATGAACTGCCTGTACTCCCCATCTTCCGTATTAGGATTTCCGCTTCCTTGGACTGCAATATAATTCATGCTCGGAACTGTAATGATCCCGGGCTTATTCTTCGGCATATAAAATTCCTTGTACTCTTTCTTGAAATCAAAAGCCATTCCTCTCATCTCCCTGATGTTCGATTGATCAAAATTAAAAGCATCTCCATATAAAAATCATCGTTCCATTCAAACGGCAGGCGAATCCCACTTAAAAATCGTATTCTCCTTTGTACCCATCCACAGCTCGCATTCATAAGTCCACGGGTTCTCGTTTTCCCATATCCAGCATTTATAAAGGACTTCTTCATAGCCATCGTAACGATAAGCAAATTCAAGTTCCCATTCATGCCTGTTGATTTTTTCGATCACCTGTTCAATCGTATACTCTTTACGAACAGTCTTTCCTTCGGATTCCGCAAACAAGTAAACCGAAACGCCTCGCATCGGCTCAATGGCAAACTCAACCTCCGCTTTTCCCGTGTTCGGCCAATCATCGGAATAACCCTCATAAAAAATCCCGTTCGGAAAACGAAACAGTAACCGTTCATCCGTCAGCTCCGCCGATGTCGCTCGACAGTCGTGAAGACTGAATCCGTCCTTATCCGTGCTTGAGTACTCATATTGCATTTGTATCATCTTCTCAACCCAATCATCCTTTATAGAGTGAGAGCGGTCATATTGCCTCTACATACCGCAATGGCACAATTCTGTGAAAGCAATTCCTTATTGATGTAATCCCTAAATTCCTCCGAAATATAGATGCCGAGACAACGCCATACCTCCTTGTTATCCGACAAGCACTCAAGTATTGTTACATCCACTACATTTTGAACCGCCTCGTCACCTTGTAACCACATATGTTCGATAAAGTCCACGTATTTTTTGATTTTTACTGCATCCCTGTCCCTTTTTAACAAATTAAATAAAGGGTTATTAATTACCTCCGCGTAAAAAACATACTGTAACAGCTCGCCATACTCCCTCATATGTTCACGGTAATGCTCCTCATATTCTGGAAACAGAGACAGAAACACTGCTATAATCTCTTGACCGTTCATCTCATTTACCCCACAGAATTCCATTTATAAGAATATTTACAATTTAATCTCATATCCGAATTCATGCAAAACACAACCGTCATCAAACTTTCCTTCATACAACCCGCGAATCCTTTTGAAGCCGTTTTTAAGATAGAAACGATGCAGGTTCGTGAATACTTATGTTTTTCGTATCCCATTGTTCCGTCTTTCATGCTCCTTAAACTGATTATAGGGCATTTTTCGGACAGTTTTTCACGCATTCCATACACAAAATGCACTCGGTTCCGTTTTTTCTCTTCCTCGAATTATCGGTCACATCCACGTCCATCGGACACACTCGTTTGCATTTGTCACAGGATATACACTTGTCTTTGTCGCAGGTGATTCGAATAAGAGAAAAATAGCTCATCGGTTTCAAAAATATCGTAATCGGACAGATGTATTTGCAAAATGCACGATTATCCTTAAAAACGAACGCAAGGGCGATGCCTGCGGCATAATAAAAAATATTGCCGACAATAAACGCCCAAAACATCATTCGTTCTATATTTTTTACTTTCGCAAGAAATAACAGGGATACGAATACCAAAGATAAGATAAATACTACAATCCTTATCCATTCAATTTTTTTTCTTTTGCCTCGCGGTATTTTATACGGCAGGAAGTCTAAAACCATTGCCGTCCAACAAGCATATCCGCACCAGCCGCGCCCGAATATCAACGGCCCGAATATCTTTGCCACGGCATAATGAATCGTCGCCGCTTCAAATACTCCGGTGAAAAGATAGTACCAAAATCCCTCGATCTGCATATTTTCGTTACAAATCAATCCCAGATAAATAAGCATATACAATCCCACAAGCAATTGAACCATGTTCCTTGCGTATTTGTATTTGACACCCATTAAGAAAACCCCCAGGGAGATTGATATACCGATATAGCTAAAGTTCATCAGATAAAAAATATTATCCTTTGTCAACCACAATATCACCGCCGTCATCTCAAATATCAAAAACAGGATAACCGGAAGTGTCCACTTTTTCAATTGTTTCATATGATCACCGCCATTTAATCGATCGGTTATTCCGCTCCAAAGGCGCCGACAAAAATATCTTCGTTTTTATATACGGAATGACCGACCGGATCCGGAATTTCGATACTCTCAGCCTTGTCCCGAACGTCCTCCTCTTCTCCCGTTTCCGATCGGAAAAGAATGGTATCCCCTTCATGAAGGGTGATATCCGAAGTCGAGTAATGTCGATATCCCGAAATAATTTTGATGATCCATTTTTCGGATTCTCCGGTTTCCTGCAGAGTGATTTCCATTTTTTCACCTGCAGGCAGTTTCCCGATCGTTGCCTCCCCCCAAACGGTAGTTTTCATATTATCTTCAGTTTGGGGCAGAATCCAAATACCCGCCGCTTCCGCCTCATTTACAAAATTGACCTTGATTCGCAAATAATTCTCCATATGGTTATGAGACTCCAGTTTTAAAGTTACATCATGATCCGGCATGGTAAAAGTGAAGACTTAGCCTTGTTCATGATCATACGTTTGTTTCAGTTCAATACTCTTATCATCCAGATAGAATTTGTAATCCGTGTCTGTACCGATCATTTTATAATATACGGTTACCTTTTTTCCGAAAGCATACTCGGTTTTCTTGCTCTCAAAACCGTAACCGTCAAAATTCAGTTTGTATTTTTGTTGACCGCACCCGAATAAAAAAATCATCGATATCACCCCCGTGAATATCATAAAAAAAGTTCTTTCTCCGTTTCATACGATCCCCTCCGATCATCTCCTCGGATTGATAACCATAGTTGCCGCTCGCCGTTCACTCTTTGTCTTCGACATAATCAAAAGTGAACACTAATCCGATTTTAAAGCCCGTAATTATTCTCTTTATTTGCGATGCTTAAAGTTCTCAACTCAAATGTCTTATACCCTTCTTCTATAAAAGGGTCGGACTCCGCGAACGCCCTTGCTTCTTCGATGTTACGACATTCCAATACCACCATCCCGCCGTCATAATCCGTAAACGGTCCGCATAATAGAAGTTTTCCCGAATCATCCAATTTTTTCAGGTATTGAACGTGTTTTTTCACGATCTCCATGTTTAACGCTTTTTTATTCTCCATGAGGTGTAAACATATGTCATTGTAATATCCTCCCTCCGAAACGACACCTCTCTATAATTTACCGCTAAAACTTCACAGTTGACAAATCATAATATAGTCCTCTTCATTTTCACAAAAGACTGTAAAGCCGACATTCTCATACATTCGCACGGCATAATTCATCTTTTGCACCGATAAGGATACCTGACGGTATCCTTGTTCTTTTAACGCTGCGAGTATCCGTTGCATAAGTGCCGTCCCGATTCCGAGATTTCGAAACGCTTTCAGAATCGAAACGGAGAGCGACGGCGTTTCGTCATCCACATAACCGTAATCGTTTATGATTCGAGTCCATACCGCACCGATGATATTTCCGGCGATTTCCGCAACATAGCACACATCCGTCTTCTTTCCGAAATCCGAAATGTATATTTGTAAATCCGGATGTTTAAGGATATCTTTTGGCGGCGCTTCCATCCCTTCCGGAATAAAGATCGCCTCATACAAAAAGGTATCCAGTATCTTCACTTCACGTTGTTTTAATTCTCTTATAACATAATCCATAGGAACCTCCGATTTATATTCTATTTTTTATAAATCGCTTCTCATTCCGCACATACAACACCTCATTCAAAATAAATTTCTCCCGCTAAAATCATTTATATTTTTCGTATCGGCATTGTTCCGTCACCCGATCGCCAAGCAGCGTAATCGCTTTTTGGGGGCATAAACTGATACAACGGTAACACATGGTACATCGATTGCCCGGAACCGCCCTTCGATCGTTCATTCGGATATTTTCCATCGGACACTCTTTGCTGCATAAACCGCAGCCGATACATGCATCGCTTATTTTTAATTTATCGGTATATCCCATCGTTTTACGGTAAAACCATAACCGTTGTCCAAGCAGTCCCTTAAGATGCGCAAAAAACGACAATCCGTCCCGAGGATAGTCTCCCCACCCGATCCGCTCCGCAACTTCTTCCATACGCTTATCCGCATTTTTAACAATCTGTCTGTTTTCTTCCAACCCTTTTTTCAACAGCTTGCTGTCGCAAACGGAATCCGGCATTTTTATTTGCAATCCTCCAAGGATTTCCGCACCGTACTTCTTTAGAATTCTCGCCGTACATCCCGTTCCGTCACCGCTGAAAAGCCCCATGGTACTCACGCAAAATACTTTTTTTCCCTTCCATAAAGAGCCGTTTTTCTTAATAAAATCCCGCACCATAAAGGGAGCATTGGAAAATTGTGTCGGATACCCCAAAACAATGATGTCCTGCTTCTCTATCACATGTATAATCTGCGGATATTCCAACGGAACACAGGTTGAAGATTCATCGAGCAAAGATACCAGCTTCTCAACACAGTGCTTCGTATTTCCGGTTCCGCTTAAATAAATTCCTATCACTTCTTTTCTCCTATCATCGAAATCATTCAAATCTTTTCAACCGGAAGTCTCATGATTGTTTTTTAACCGCTTCCTTTCGTACATTATTTCCAAAATAATATTGATCATAACATAAATATCGGAACTCATCAATTTTTCTTGTTTTTTACGATTTGAGAGAGTTTGCTTTCCGTCCGTCACTTTTTCCCGATTAGACATAAAAAAAGGAAGTATTGACTTTACTTCCTCGCTGAAAAATTTCAATTGATTCAAATTTTCATCGCTTAAATATTGATAATTCGCAATCATTCCCACTTTCATTACCTCCTTACATCGGAAATTATAAAGCTCTATGTAAATAAATCATGTCGACCAATTGAATGCCATCCTCATATATTAGATGATCATAATTATCTGTAAAAAAATTTTTGATGATATGTGAACGAGAAAATCCACACTTTACATAAAAACCGATAGTTGCAGAGCTCTCTCCCGTACCAACTTGCAATGTAAAAAATTGATTTTTATATTTAGTAGCGAGAAAATTAATTAAAATTTTGCCATAACCGATTCCTTGAAATTTTGGATTTGTGGCAATATTTTTTATTTCAAGTATTCCGTTTCCCTCATCAGTAACAACACATTCAGCTTTAATGCCATTATCATCTAAAATAAACATCATTCCTCTATTGATATATTTATCAATCATATCTTCTTGCTCATCAGCAAGAAACAAAAGTTCCATATATTGCTTTTTATTTTTTTAACTTCAAATATCCTCATACTTCTATCCTACAACTTCTAATGAGAATTTATCGGAATTCTCATTTTCATAATATCTTTTCTAAATCCGACAGTTTCGTATAATTTTATAGCTGATAAATTATCATGTAAAACTTCAACCCCAACATTAACGACATTGTTGTCTTAAAACCATCCAATATGAAACTGTAAAAGATTTTTTCCAATATTCATCCTTCTATACTCTTCTTCCACGTATAGTGTTGTAATTTCACCTGAGTTTGTTTTATCGATTATTGACATACAATATGCAATGACTTGTTCGTTTTTATTTTCAACAACAGTAATTTTGCTAAGTTTAGATCTTTTTAGCAAATTCTTCATTCTATCTTCAAAATTCAAATTAACATAATCAATCGTATCTGCGTTATCCTTATAGATTGCCTTTAGCTGAGATTGTGCTTGTAAGATAATGCTCGCTGAAATCTCTCTACTGATTGTTGCAATAAGTTTTTCAAACTTTGGAATTAAGCCGATGTTCGCAAACTCATCTAAAAGACAACGAACATGGACAGGAAGTCTAAAGAGTGTATAATTGCGCCCTTAGAAAATCTAAGGGAATTGCTACAATACCTCTACTTTACTTTTAATCATTTTTTGAATACTCCTTGTAATATGGATTTTATTTCGTCATTAAATAACTCATCTGCATTTTCGATAAGACTTTCAAGAATTGCACCTCGTTCTATCAGCCTATCAGTTCTCTTTTTTCTTCCCTCAATGCTTGCCATTTTTTTAATTTGCTTTTCCCTATTTTTAAGTTGAATTATCTTTTTTTCATACTTCTCTAATTCTGCCTGTTTAGTTTCTATTTCTGATTTTATTTTTTGTAGATTTACTTTATTGGCCACATAATGGTATCCTCTCCCTTTCTAATTTTGAGCAACAAAAAGAACAGTAAATCATTTTGATTTACTGTTTAATGAATTGCCATATTGTAGCGTTTTATTTAATTGTTTGAGTTAGACAAACTGGTTTTTTTAATAAATCATTCTTCCATAAAATACTGGTATGCCGCTTCTTCAATTTCACCACACTCGTTTAATATATTCATATCTTCATCAAATAATTTGTAACTAATCCTATAATTTAACTGATTTTGTTACAATATATGTTTAATATTCAGTTCATGCAGCCTGCCAAAACCAACTGACCGATTTCGATTCCTAACCCAGCTGTCCCGGTCGTTTTTCCTTCTTCTTGAGCGGGAATCTACGGTCAAATATGACCAATTCCTCTTCATCCACTTCATTGCCTTCTGGATCCTGATAAAGCCAAGGACCATTTTTCGGAGTCACGCTACCGTCCTTTTGCAAATCCAGCACCATGACAAAATCCAAAACTTCTCCCTTGTTCTGACCATCCAGATAGATGCCATAGTCACTGGCTGTCACAAAGCCATATTTAGGATAGTAAGCCGGATTGCCAAAGATGACTAGGTGGCTTATCCCTTCCTCTCTCGCTTGAATGATAGCAGCCTGAGCTAATTTTTCTCCCAAGCCTTGCTTTTGGAAACCTGGTAGAATTGCAAAGGGACCAAAAGTTGCAATTTTCTTGATTTGGCCAGTCTTTTCATGACGAAGCTGAGCATCGCTAAACATGATTTGTCCGACTAACTTCCCATCCAGTAAAAGGACTTTTGATAATTTTTCTAGATAATTGGGATGCTGGCGAAAATTATGTAAAATCAGATGCTCTGCACAGCCCGGTCGATAGACATTCCAAAAAGCCTCTCTAACTAAGTTTTCAACTTCATAATATTCAGCGGGCAATTCCTTGCGAATTTCAATATTCATCGCTTCTCCTTTATTTTCTAATACGATTCAGACTAAGTCAGAAATTGTTACCTCTCCGCCATATATGCTTCCACTTCTTCAGCAGTCAATTTTCTTACTTGTGCATTTGGATATTCCTTATATTCGTTCACTGAAACAACAGATTTCATTGTCTCACAAACTTTCTCTTTATTTTTTGTCAGATACATTTGTAAGTCTTTATTATCCACAAAAATTTTATAGGAAACTCTCTTAATTGTCAACACATATGTTACACTTTGAGAAGTATTTCGATACAACTTGGTTTGGGTTCTTGATGTGATATGTACCCTCCTTACTGATTGTCCAGTAAAGAGGGTACGTATCACATTTTGACTTAC
Source organism: Peptostreptococcaceae bacterium oral taxon 113 str. W5053 (assembly GCA_000467935.1). Classification (GTDB taxonomy): domain Bacteria; phylum Bacillota; class Clostridia; order Tissierellales; family Peptoniphilaceae; genus W5053. Next base: position 43,236 of record KI259852.1, on the reverse strand, counting down.
TGATTTGAAAATATAGTATTTTAGTTTTATTTTGTTGTTATTGCTCTCCAATTATATTTGATGATCGACCATCAACAGTAATAGCTTGATGATTGTTAATAGGACATATCTTCAAATCTGGAAATTCTCTCAAAATAGTAGCAGTAATTTTCTTGAATGGTGCAGTAAGATAATGTGGTAAGACATAAAAATCAATTAAGTTAAGCCCACCATCATCACTTTGCGAATACCCCTCCGGTTTTTTGTCCATTCTTTCAATATAAGAAATATTAGGTGCACATATAATTGCTCCAGCTGACTCACCAATCATAAGTTTTCCTTTTCCAAGCTCTTCCTTTAACAATTTATCAACGCCCGTTTGGCGCAATTGGTCAATTAGAAAAAATGAATTTCCGCCAGTAAAATAAATAATATTTGCATCTTCAAAAGCTGACTTTATCGTTGAAAAATATTCCTTTGAAATATCAATCTCTGTAACAACCGCTCCCATCTTATTAAATAGTTTTTTTGCAGAACCTACATATCCAGTATAACCTTCATTAAGAGAAGCAGTTGGTACAAAAACTACTTTTTTCATTTCAATTTCTTCTTTGATTAAATTCCCAACGCTTGAAAAATGTGAACACAAAAATAACTTCATACAGATATCCTCCTTAATTTCAACTTTCAATTATTCCTTATATTCATCATCAGATGATTGTATTTTATCTACACCTTTATTCTGCAAAACTGAAATTTATAAAAAAACTACTATCTATCAAAGCAATTCCACTTCAATATTCGCAATATCAAAAATTTCTTTTACTTTATCATAAGCGTTGCTCATAATCGTTGCTTTTTTAAGATTCGGAAATTGCTGCAGTTCAGATAAGCTTACTTCGTTCAAGTCAAAACATCCATCTTCTCCATCCCACTGCGGAATAATGTTCATATAGATATCATTTCCCCCGTCCATATTGATTTCCTCTACTTGCATAGCAAGCCGTTTCGGAATTGGCAATTTTTCGAAAAAATTAAGAGCAGGTTGAATGATTACCATACTATCTGTATCAATCTCTTTTTCAGCATACTGAACAGCAAAATCACAAATATCAAAATATGGCTCTAAGACCTTTAACTCATACATCAGTACTTGGATAATTGCAAGTTTAAAATTAAAGTTCTCAAACTCAAGTACTTCTCCAGTACATTCCTTCATCTTATAATTCACCGATTCATGGCTTGTCTTTTCAGTTCTTGCTATTTCAGTTACAAGACTTGTTCCAGCATCTTTATGATATTCTGTTTTACTTATCTCCGACCGGATCCATTTGTTTTTGAATAGTACAGCAGCTATGATGGGTAATGCAATGAACGGAAGGCATAAAAGTCCACCGACAAGTGCAACTCCCTTATGATGATTTCCGGTGTAACTCTCTTTGGAAATATTATTCATAAAATCTGCCATAGAATCGAAAATTTCACCGCCGGTTACTATGAATATCAAAGCACATTCCACTGTAAATACTGCAAAAAATATAATCGCCATTTTCCTTGCCGCTTTACTGCATACCTCTATTTTCGTTTCCATGTTTATGGACCTTGCATTAGGTATATTGAGAAACCATTTTTCAGCTCGTTCCTCTTTTGTCATAAATTATTCTCCTTTGATAAATTCGCATTTATTTCACTAAATATTTTTTAGTATTATACCATTTTTTAAGGCATTTTTTCTATTGCAAGATTTCCCAATCCCTCTCAAAACTTCTGTTCATTTCTATATTTTCAATAAAATTAAAATACACATCAACTTCTTGTTTTTTGTCTTCTCCTTTTCCTTCCCCTGTGCCTTTATGGAGGATTACTTTTTCAATATATTCAGTCCCCATTGGGGTTGTTAAGGTTTCTGGCAGCCGTATAAAACTCTTGGTGATACTCTTTTTCTCTTTTCCATTATCTTGTGCTGAAGATAGCGTGTATCTTTTCTAAAGTTACCATTCGTTCATAATGTTTAGAAACGGTATAAAGTCGCTTTCCGCCTTGTTGCCGCTGTCCTTTTGTGATGAACGACTATGAAACCTTACCCCTTTTCTTTGAAAGGATAAAAGTCTGCTTTGAGATCATCTCTTGCGAATCAACTCATATTTTGGACTGTCACAAAAAAGCCTATCCTTCGACTTGTGCCAAGAATAGGCTCTTCTTTTTTGCTGATTCATTCTTTTTTCTTTATCTATTATTCTCCATTCACAACGGAAACAAAAATAGATTTTTGCCAATCCAATCCTTTAGGTGCCTCACTTGTCTTCAACATTTGAATCCATTGTTCATCCGTTAATCGTTCTTGACTTAAAAATTCATAATAACGCATAACTGACCCAATGGTCAAATAAAGTTTGCCGTTAATAGGCACCACGACATAAATCTCATGAGGCAGCCCCACTGCCGCCTCAATCACGCCTCCGGGACCTTCGGAATTGGGAGCTACAGTGTGATAATCCGAAATCAGCGCCATAGTGGAATTTTCTTCCGACATCAATCGATAAGTGCCGTCTTCTTTCTCTGAAAAATCAATTTGGAATTTTTCCAACAATCCGCCGATGGTGCGAATAAACTCGTTCTCCTCTTTCGATAAAGGTTCTTCCTGCAATTCTTTTACGCTGATGGCCAAAAGAGTCTCCATAAACTTTTCCATATCTTCTACAGAAGTTTTTAGTTTTTCATCCAAAAGTCCACGATTTTCCAAGTTCAAACGAGTATATTTTGTCAAACGCAATAATTTTGCATAAAGCTCAATATTAGGCTCCACATAACCTGCAGGAATCTCTTCATCCTTCATCATTCCGCCCATTTCCGCCATACTCTGCTTGGCATAGAGAATCGTGTCATGGCGAAGTTCCGCCCAAGAGCATAATGCAGTGTTCAAATCTTTCCAAGCCCATGCTTCTTTTTGCATAAAGGAAGGCCAACCTTCTCCATATCCTTTCGTCAACCCTTGTAAAGTCCATAGCCAACCATAATAAATATTTTTCATCCAATCTTTTTCTGTTACGGTCTGTGCTACATCTTTTCCTCGCTTTAAATAGGTTTCATACTCCGGAGTTTCCGGAGTTATCATTTCTTTTTGATATTTTTCCGCTTCCTTACTTCCCAGAGCGGCAAATAAATCTAAACCGGAGATATACCAGTATTTCAGCGGTTCGGCAATTTTCTGAATGATTTCCGAATCTAAAATATATCGTTGTCCCATGACTCGGAAATTACGCCCTTTCGCTACATCCACTTCCGTCACCTTCGGGGTAATGCCCGGAGATTTTAATTGATTGGCCGCTTCAACAAATTGATCAAATTTTTCTTTGTCGTTCAAATCGTCCCAGGGAGAATCCTTCCCATAGATATTGAAATAAAGACGCCCATAATCTTCAAATCCCAAATCATCCGAATCTCCGACTAAAAACGCTGTCGGTTCATAGATATCCTCCCACAAGCCGAATAAATCAGAATCAGCAAATACGGTTTTGGTCATTACCAAAGCCATGAGAGTCATTTCACGATCGATTCCGCCCTCCGTATCATAACGCAAAGGCAACAATCCGTAATACATCATTTCACGAAAATATCGTTGCAAATTTTCATTTTTCGTATAGTGTCCTCTGGGCTTAAACTGGGAAAAATCCACTTCATTATGAACAATACCACTTTCCCCGAAAAAAATGCCTTCCTCAATATTTTGAATTTCTTTTTGCACACGATCCATATAGGTTTCATCCACTTTAACAGGATTCTTTATCCCAAGCACATGGGCAGCTACGGAAAAATAAGCAATGGAATGTTCCAATAAATCCTTAACTTCCTCATCGTTAATTTCCCCTCGTTTGCTTTCCAACGCTTTTAACATTCCCACAGTAAATTTTTCAAGCTGCGGAAGAAATTGTGCTTCTTCCGTTTTTCTTACAAAGTTGTCATAGAATAGATGAAAAGTATGTAACGCTACATCCGTAGTTACAAAGCTGGGACGATTGGAATACATATTGGTGTCATAGGTATGAAACAAATAACGATTCGAATGCTCTGACGGCTGTTTGATAAAGAAGTATTGTGTCTCTAATAATTGAGCTTCATGAGACCCAATTTTTATCTTCTCCGGAATTTGTACATTCTCCAGCAATACACTATAAGGTGCAATTTTGGGAGTAATTTGTGGGACTTCCAAAGGCACCGCTATGTTTTCTTTCTTCATGGAGGCTAATAGCTGTTTAAATTCTTCCGTTTCCGTTGCCCCTTTGTTGTCAACACTTTCTCCACTTTCTTCCTTGGTAGGCTCTTGTGTTTTTTTCCCGATTCCAATACCGGAACATGAAGAAAATAAAAGAGCAAATACCATTCCATAAGCGAATATTGTTCTTGTACTCTTTTGCATTGTTCTCCTCCTTTTTTAGTTTATGGAAATTATCTCTTAATCCGCTAAGGTATAAGTTTCAATGATTGAAAAAATTCCTCCTTGGGAATACTTTCATATTCAAGAATTATATTGTTTTTATCCGCATCAATTTTATTTCCATGAATATCCAAAGATTCACTGATTACTTCCAATCCGTTTCCTATCCATCGATAACATAAAATACATCTCTCCTGAGCGGTCTTCCACAATAAAGCGATTACTTCATCCTTTCCATCTCCGTTAACATCGGCAAAGGTAAAATCCTCCAATCGACTCGAAAGTCTGGAAAAAAGAAAAATAGGATAAAATTTTTGTTTTTCTTCATCAATACCGAAAAAAAACATTCTCTTACAAAATACGGGATGCAATGGGGCTTCTTTTTTTACACCGCAAGCCAAATCTAATTTTCCATCCAAATTCGTATCTGCAATGATAAATTTCCACGGATTATAGATATCCGCCGGAGACTTTGCCACCACTTTACCCTTTCCTTCTTCAATAGCTACACAGACAAAATACTTTTTCTTATCTCGCCCGGAATCTCCAACAGCTAAAATTAACTCCTCACCCGAATGAGAAGTTACATCGCCCGATGTAGCCAAATAAACCGGTTCCGCTAAATTGATAATCGGCTTGTCAGATATATTTGCACAATAAATCTTGTGGTTATCTACAATCACTTCTCCATGAGAAGTATTGACTTTCATTGTTGGATAGGGCCTTCGGATTTTATATACCCGAAAGCAAAGAAAAAGCGCAAAAATAAGGCATAAAAGACTGAAAGAATACAAGATAATTATCTTTTTTCGCATCTTTCGTCCTCCTTATCTTTACCCTTTCTCATGATTAATGATCATCAACTCCCTGGAATCCGGATAAATCATTTTTTTTCATTAAACGATATTGCTTATACGCATTGAAAATCGGATACAAAGTTGCTGCAACAAAACCGGAGGAAAATCCGTTGTTGTATAGGTTCATTCCCCCATGTAAATAACCTACATTCATCACCATGGCCATGTGAGAAAAACCTGCCAATATCCCTCCATAAGGACCATATGTCCCGGACAACGGAACCAATGCCGTGCCGAAAAGTGCTGCTAACATAGCTGCCGTGCTATGGGGATCATAAATATTCAATACACTGGCCAAATATACGCCAAAATAAATGGGCAAAGTATTACGAAGATGTACCCCATAGGCAGAAAAGCCTGTAACAGCAAAAATTCCGCCAATCGTTGCCCCGTTAAGTTCCCCGCCTAAAATAACCACATATAAGGTTGAAACAATTCCCATAATGGCCATATTCATCAATACAGTACCATAGCCATACAGCTGAATCCAATTACTGGCTAAATAACCGGAATGCTTCATCAACAATTTAAAACGTCCCGGATAATAACCGTCTACGAAAACCCCCACTAGAAAGATAGCTGCAAATAAAACCATCAGCCAAACAAATAACGGTAAATTATTCCCTTCGGAAATAATGGATACGGTTTCTACTTTGATATTGAACATTCGAAGAATTCCCGTAGCAAACATCCCCAACAATCCGGCGGTAAAGCCCGCATTAAAAAGATTATAATTTTTATAAAAGCCGCTACAATTATCCGCTAAAGGCTTAAAGACAAAACCGATAACAATCCCTGCCAAATAACCGAACACAATTCCCTTTACAGGTGTAAAACCATAAGCAAAACTGATTTCGCTAACCAAAGGTCCCAAAGCTGTGGCAAATAAACTGCTGGGAGCCGCTTGATTGAAATTTATTTTCATAATTTTCACATAAAGAAATACACCAAATGCGATAGGAATCGTATTCAATAAATTCTTCCCGAAAAGTGCGAATCCGCTCATATTCAACAAACCGGCAATAATCGGACCGGTTAACTCCACTTTTTCCACTTTCAACAAAAAAACAGTAAGCAATGTAGTTAATCCACTGTTTACTAAAGTTGCTCCGATATTAGTCAACTTCATATAATCCGTAATCAAATTGCTTGGAGAAGTCATAATTTTATATAAGCCGATATAAATTTCTTTTGGACTGTTAAAAATAAACCCACTGGCAATTAAAAAAAGGCAAAATCCGATTAGATGCAATTCTCTTTTATTACGACTAATCGTATGCGATGCTTTGAGTGTTACCGCTTTCATTTTTTTCTCTCCTGACTTTTTTATTTTAAATGACTAAAATATCCATTCACAACTTCTTTATCGCTATAAGGAACTTTTTCCCCTCGAATTAATTGGTATTCTTCGTGCCCCTTCCCCGCAAGAAGAAGAATATCCCCTTCTTCCATCAAAGACAGTGCTAAACATACCGCTTCGGCTCGATTCGACTCTTCATAAACTTGAACTGATGTTCCAAAAAAAGATTCTTTTATGTCATTGATAATTGTTATAGGATCTTCAAAATCAGGATTATCCGTCGTTAAAACTACCGTATCACAAAATTTTGCAGCTACATCGCCCAATTCTTTTCTACGAAGCCTTGCTCGACCTCCTATGCTTCCCATTACACACAATAACCTGCGAGGATGATATCCTTTTAAAATCCTTAAAATTTGTTCCAAGCTTGTGCCATTATGGGCATAATCCAGAACCACGCAATAATTGTCAGGAGCAGGCAAAAGTTCAATCCGCCCCGAAACATGACCTTGTTTTAAAGTATCCTGCATGGCAAAAACAGGATATTCCAAAAGTTCCCCAACTGCTAATACGGCCAATGCATTATACACACTAAATTCTCCCGGATTGCACAGTTCAACAGGAAATGTGGATTTACCGCAATACATGAAATATGTGTGTTCATTAATCTTTTTCCCGTAAACAATCTCTTTGGCCTGAATATCTCCACCATGAATGCCATAAGAAAGCATTCGGTCTTTTACCCTTTCTCTCAAAACAGAGTAGACTTTTTCATCAAAGTTTAGTATGCTGACCGGCGTTTTCTCAAATAAAGTGGACTTCCAATAAAGGTATTCCTCCATGTTTGCATGTTCTTTCGAGCCAATATGGTCTTGTGAAAAATTCGTAAATACCCCGATATCAAATTGAATTTGTTCCACTCTGGATAACTTCAATCCCCCGGAAGATACTTCTATGAAAACCGTATCCACTCCTTTGTCCCTCATGTTCCTTAGAATTTCCTGTAATTCTGAAGATTCCGGGGTGGTATGAAAAATCGGATAGTTGACATCTGCATACGCCACACCGTTGGTGCCAATCCGCCCGGGATTTCTTCCCGCAGTCTTAGCCATTTGATAGAGCAAATTCGAAACCGTTGTCTTTCCCTTGGTTCCGGTAATCCCTACCACCTTCATCTCTTTGGAAGGATGGTTAAAAAAAATGGCGGAAACATAAGCCAGTGCTTTTCTTCCGTCTTCCACAATGACTTGAGGCAAAGAAGACTCCACCGATTTTTCCACCAAAAGGCAGGCGGCCTGTTTTTCTTCCGCCTGTGAAATGTATTGATGTCCGTCCGTGTCATAGCCTTGAATAGCTACAAAAAGAGACCCGGGGCAAACTTTCCTCGAATCATATGTAATATGGCTTACCTCTACATCTCGTCCTCTAAACTCCATATAAGGCAACCCTTGAATCAATTCAGAAATTTTCATTCGAAAAATTCCTTTCTCTAATTGTTTTTATAATCACAGTATCTTTGCTGTTACAATTATACCTTCCGTTAAACAATTAAGCAATAAAAAAGAATCCTCTCCATAAGGACCCTTTTTTAACTGTGTTTATAATTTACCAATTGTAGCGACGATAACCGCCTTAATGGTATGCATTCTATTCTCCGCTTCATCGAAAACTTTAGAATGCTTACTGCGAAACACTTTATCGGTAACTTCCATTTCCTTGATTCCAAATTTTTCAAAAACTTCCTGTCCCATCTTAGTATTTAAATCGTGACATGCGGGCAAGCAGTGAAGGAATATGCAATGAGGATTTTCCGTCTTACGAATCATTTCCATATTCACTTGATAGGGCAATAACTGCTCAATACGCTCAGCAAACTTATCCTCTTCACCCATGGATACCCAAACATCCGTATAGATGACATCGGCACCTTTTACATCATCAACACTTTCGCTAAAATGAATGCTTGCACCGGTTTCTTTCGATACTTCTTCCATTTCTTTAACCAATTCTTCGGAAGGCCATAATGCTTTCGGTGCAATTGCCCAGAATTCCATTCCCATCTTCGCTGCGCCAATCATCAAACTGTTCCCCATATTGTTTCTGGCATCCCCTACGTAAACAAATTTCACTTCTCGAAGAGCTTTGTGTACATGTTCTTCCACGGTTAAAAAGTCTGCCAAAATTTGAGTTGGATGATACATATCCGTCAATCCGTTCCATACGGGAACACCTGCATATTTTGCTAAAGTTTCCACCGTTTCCTGCTTAAATCCGCGGAATTCGATGCCGTCATAGAATCTTCCCAATACTTTTGCTGTATCTTCAATGGACTCTTTTTTCCCCATTTGACTATCGGAAGAACCTAAGAAAGTAACTTGTCCCCCTTCATCCATACAAGCCACTTCAAAAGAGCAACGAGTACGAGTTGATGTTTTTTCAAATAACAAAACGATATTTTTTCTGTCCAACAAATTTCCTCGAATACCGGCACGCTTTTTGTTCTTTAAATCCTTTGCCAAGTCCAAAAGATAACGAATTTCTTCCGGCGTAAAATCCTTTAAGGTAATAAAATTTCTTCCATGCAAATTCACTGCCATTATATTTTTCCTCCTCTATAATTTTTCTCGAATCAAAGGCATAGACATGCATCGCGGACCGCCACGACCTCTTGCCAATTCCCCTGACTGAATTTTATGAATCTTCACGCCATATTCCTCCAGGAGTTTATTGGTAACTTCATTCCTATCATAAACCACAACCTCCCTGGGTGCAATAGCCAATGTATTTGATCCGTCACTCCATTGCTCTCTGGCAGCATCAACAGGATCTCCCCCTCCGCAAGGCAGAAGGTCGACATGACTGACGTCCAAAAAAGAAGCTAAAATCTTATCCAATGTATCTTCGATTTTTTTCATAGCAATTTGACCGCCTGATTCCTCATAAAGTTCGTAAACTACCATCGGTCCTTGAATTTGAGGATGAATAGTAAATAAATCCCGATCAATCATGGTAAAGACTGTATCCAAATGCATAAATGCACGTTTCTCCGGAATTTGAACTGCCAATATACATTTAAACTCTTCGGCGTCAAAAATATTTCTCGCTAATTTTTCAATAGCCAAGGGGCTGGTACGTTGACTGATACCAATCGCCAGAACGTCAGAAGATAAAACCAATTCATCTCCGCCTTCAATCGAAAACTCATCTTCCGTACTATACCATAAAGGAATATGGGCTTTCTTAAATCTAGGATGGTATTTAAAAATATATCGACCGTAAATCGTCTCTCGATTTCTGGTTTCACTCCACATATGATTTAAGGAAACCCCCTTTCCGATGCAAGCGAAAGGATCTCTTGTAAAATAAAGATTCGGCATGGGATTGGCTATAAAATTTTCATGACGGTACAAAAGATCCAATAAACCTTGACCCAAAAAACCCTTCAATTCGGATTTTCTTGTACCCGCCATGGTTCGCTTTACCAACGCTTTGGGATCTTGAAAGCGATTTAAAAAATTATAAAACAAATTCTCTTCTTTATCCGTATACATCTGTGCTTCTCGTAAATAATCCCGAATAAAAGATTCTCTCACATCGGAATCCTTGAGGCTTTCCGCCATCAAATCTTCCAGATAAACCACTTCCACCCCGTTATCTCTTAAAGTTTTGGCAAAAAAATCATGTTCCTCTTGAGCAATTTTTAAATAGGGAATATCATCAAAAAGAAGTTCTTCCAAACTGTCCGGTGTTAAATTGTTCAACTCTTCTCCCGGACGATGCAAAATAACGGATTTTAAGCGTCCGATTTCCGAAAACACCTCAATTCCACAACCCATTGTCATTCCTCCCTTCATGAAAAAAGGAAGTGCGGACACACTTCCTTCCGAAAATCATTATTTTATTCTTCTTTTGCTGCATCAATAATCTTTTGCGCTTCATTGGATGGCATTTCTTCATAACGCACAAATTCCATCGTAAAACTTCCACGAGCTTGTGTCATGGATTTCAAATCGATAGCATATTCAAAAAGTTCCAAATGCGGAGCTTCCGCAATGAGAAGCTGATTTCCGTCTTCTTGAGGTTCCATCCCCAAAATACGACCGCGACGTTTATTCATATCGCCCATAATATCTCCTAAGAAATCCTCCGGAACCAAAACTTCAATGCGATAAATCGGTTCCAAAAGAATAGGCTTTGCTTCCTGCATACCTTTTTTAAATGCCAAAGAAGCGGCAATCTTAAAAGCCATTTCGTTAGAATCTACCGGATGATAAGAACCGTCATAAAGCACCGCTTTCATATTTACAACCGGATACCCGGCTAAAATACCGTTCGACAAGCATTCACGAATTCCTTTTTCAACCGCCGGGAAGAAATTTTTGGGCACTGCACCGCCGAATACTTCTTCATCGAAAATAAATTCTTCTTCACAAGGTTCAAAGCGAACCCACACATCTCCATATTGACCGGCTCCACCGGATTGCTTTTTGTGACGACCTTGAACCGATGCCGTTCCTTTAATCGTTTCTCGAAAAGCAATCTTTAGGGGAACTCTTTCCACTTCAACGCTATAGGTATCTTTTAATTTATCCATAACAACGGCAAGTTGCGTATCTCCTTGTCCGCCAATTAACAATTGTTTGGTTTCCGCATTGCGGTCCATAACAAAAGTGGGATCTTCTTCCGCCATCTTAGTCAAAGCTTGACCGATTTTATCTTCATCGCCTTTAGACTTCGGTTCAATAGCAAAATACAAAGTGGGTTTTGGATATTTTACTTGTTTGAACACAACCGGATGATCTTTCGCACATAAAGTGTCTCCCGTCTCCGTCTCACTAAGTTTTGAAATGGCTCCCACATCTCCCGCCCAAAGTTCAGAAACTTCCAATTGCTCCTTTCCTCTTAAGCAAAATAGGGAACCGATTTTTTCGGTAACCTCTCTGGTGGAATTATATACTTCACCTTTAACGATTTTTCCGCTGATTACTTTGAATAAACTTAATTTTCCTACAAAAGGATCTACGATGGTTTTGAAAACAACCGCTGCAAAGGGTTCATCCGGATTTAAAGTTCTTTCTTCACCGGATTCATAACGGAATCCTAAATTCGCTCTCGGATCATTGGGCGCCGGCATATAGTGAAGAACTAAATCCAACAGCATATCCAAACCGATTCTCTCCGTCGCACTGCCGCACATCAACGGTACTAAATTACCTTCCAATAAAGCAGTGGTTACACCATTTAACAATTCCTCTCTGGTAAAATGTTCCCCTGCAAAGAATTTTTCAATCAGAACATCATCGGTTTCCGCAACGACTTCCGCAATGGCATCATATAATTCCTGAGTGCGTTTCTTTAAAACCGGATCCAATTCAATCTCCGTAGCTTTGCCTTTATCATAGGTGTAGGCATGTTGGAAAATAACATCTACGATGCCCTTAAAATCAGGACCTTCTCCGATAGGAATGGAGAACGGAATAACTTTTTTCCCGAATTTTTCCTGTAATTCTTCAACAACTTTATCAAAATTTACATTTTCTTTATCCATCTTGTTCAAGAAAATAATGCGAGGAAATCCGATTTTTTCCATATATTGCCAATTTTTTTCCGTTCCGACTTCCACACCTGCAGAAGCATCGACTAAAAGCATTGCCGCTTCCGTTGCACGTAATGCACTGTTTACTTCCCCTTGAAAATCAAAATATCCCGGAGTATCTAAGAAGTTGATTTTTCCATCTTCCCATTCTACAGGAATAATGCTGGTTGCAAGGGAAATTCCCCTTTTCTTTTCTTCTTCCTGATAATCGGAGACTGTATTTTTATCTTCAACTCGACCCTGCCTTTTGGTTGCGCCGATTTGAAACAATAAGGCTTCCGTTAAAGACGTTTTTCCGGAACCGCTATGTCCCACCAACGCCATATTTCTAATCTCTTGTGTCTTAAAAACTTTCACGCTGTTTCCTCCCATCCTATAAACTGAAACCATAGCCTTTTTTCGCTATACGTTCGCTTTTTGATTATATCATGAAAACGATTGACTGTCATCTATAATACATAAAAACTTCTCCTCCTAATGTGATGTTACAAATTGGTGTGGGATAAAAAAATAAAAAGAAAATCCCCTATAATTGAAGTAACCACAAATTAAAAACGAAAGGCTCTCTATGAATACTATTAACAAAGATATTTGTCTCATGCTTTAAAAACACGATATTATGCAGTCAAAACTTACAAAAGTGGATACTCCATCCAATTTGTATGCAGAAGATATAAAATCTCAAAAGCTTCTCTTATGTGTTTGAATGAGAAGTTTGGTGTGGTAAGTATTCTTTAATTGATAAGTCTCATAGACCGCATTTAAGACATCCTAACGCTCATATAGATACTGAAAACTACATCAAAAGAAGCTCTAACATCTCTATGATTGAATTATATGCTAAGCTAAAGAAGAATAAACCATATAAAAGGCATCCTTGTTCACTTTTTAGATTATTAAGAAAAATGAAATATTTCAAAAAACAAGAAAAGAAAAGGAAATCGTATATACCTAAAGAGTATCATACACTTAAAAATCTTGGTAAAAAATGAGAGCTTGATGTCAAATATGTTCCTAAGAAATGTTATGTTGGAGATATGCCGGATAAATTTTATCAGTATACTACGATAGATAAGGCGCATAGAGAAAGATCTAATTGAGCAAATGAAAAGATATTTATATCGATCTAACTGCCTTCCTATGCAGGTTTTATGGGCTTACCCCGATTGAAATGAGGAAAAAATAGTTGGAGATTAATCTCCAACTATTTACCAAATTGATCTTATTTTCTCTCTAAAAAATGGCCACATCATTTACAAACGGACAAATGCAATATTCTTCAGAAAAATTTTGTATTATCACCTAGCATAGATTACACTCCGAGAAATACTCTGACACAACTTCATTCGGATTTTTAAAGTTCAAAGTTTTCCTTTACAAGTCCTCCTTGATGTTCTAAAAGTGTAGATATTGCTACAAACTCGCCTAAATAACAATATTATTATTTTATCTGAACGAAAACTCAAGAACATTTTATCTTGAGATAATTTATAACAATCTTTAATCATGCCTCCAATCTAAAACCCTAACCACATATAAAAAACTAATTATTCCAATCAAAAAAAGAATTAGATAATCTATGGTAAGTTCTCCTCTTAGTGCAGCACGCAACGAGTTAGATGCATAAGTAGTGGGCAATAAGTAGGATATTGCACGCAACTTTAACGGTAATTCCGATTGTGGCACAAAAACGGGCGCTAAATAAGTTAATATAGGTGTAATAATTTGTGTAAGAATTGATGCTATCTGAACATTTCGGGATAAAACTCCTATCATGGTTCCGAGCCCGGCTAAAGATACACTGGTTAGCATTATGGCTAAAATAAAATAAATGCTTATTGGTATCCGTACTCCATATAAGAATATTCCAATAATTATAACCATCGTCATTGAAGGCGCACTGAGGATAATATTTCTAAATATCTGGGATAAAATTATTTCATTTTTTGATAAGGGTAATACTAGATAGTAATCTAAAGAAGATCTTGCCTTATATAAGGCAAATGTCTGACCTAAACTTAGAAAAATTCCCGTTCCGAATGTCATAACTATTGAGCCAACAATATAGGAAGGAAAATCTATTGAATCACGTGCAATAATTTTTAAGAAAAATAAAACGGATAAAGGATTTACTAGCATTAAAATCAAATACCATGACCATTCATTCCTTATATCAAGTAATGCCGCTTTGAATATAATCCAATGCTTATACATATAATTCCCCCTCTTGTATAATCTGATATATATTATTTAGAGACATCCTATAAATATTTACATCTGCATTATATTTTGTTACAATAGGCAAAATATAATTAACTAATTTTTCAAGTTCTTCTTCAGTTAAATCCAGTGTTACTTCATTTTGATTTTTTTTCATACGCTCTATTGAAAGTTCTTTTGTTAAATCATCAACATATTCGTACTCGCAACGAATCCTAATTCTATATCCGCTGTTGTATCGACTTTTTAAGCTTTGTATGTCCCCATGGTCAATTATTTTTCCATCTTTCATAATTGCAATAGTCCTTGCAATTAATTCCAACTCTATCAAATTGTGAGATACAATTAAAAATGTCGTATTATATTCTCTATTGTATTTCTTTATTATTTCCCATAATTTATACCTGTTTACAGGATCTAAATCATTTGTAGGTTCATCCAAAATAATCAAGTCACTTATACCGATAAATGTAGATGCAAGCATTACAAGTTTTATTTGTCCACCGCTTAGGTTGGTTAACCGCTGATTTAATTGTGATTTTAGCCCGAAATACTCAATCAATTTATCGCATTGCTCCACAGCCTCATGCCTGCTCAATCCTCTATAAATTCCCGTAAAATAAATTACCTCAAATACTGTATGTGCTTCCAACATAGCGGACTTTTGATTAAAAAATGCTATCTTCTCTTTAATTTTATTTCTTGAATTTAAAACAGACATTCCTGCAACCATAATATCACCCGATGTTGGTTTGGTTAATCCAACAATTTGACGAACCAAAGTTGTTTTGCCTGAACCGTTTGGACCGATTAATCCTAATATATCACCTTTTGATACACTAAAATTTATATCTATATTAGCTTTGGTCCCATTTTTATAAGTTTTATTCAAAGTATTTATCTTTATCATAACTCATCCGTCATGAAGCAACCTCTTATAAGATCACATCAGCTTTTCCTTTCTTTAGTTTTTCACCGTGTATAAAGTCAAAGACTCAAATCTAACACCCCCTCAACTTTGACAATTCTATTATTCGTCGATTGGTTACCAGCGGGTCAAGGCTTGCCATAAACTTCGCCATCTTCCAATATGAAACAAAATACAAAATATAACTGTCAACGAAATTATTCATAAATAATCTAACCTTAAAGCATTCCAAAACTCCTCCTACGCTCAAATTTTCTTTAACTAATATTTACCTATACTCATCTTCTATATAGGCATACTCACCCCCTATTGCCACAATCTTTCGTTTACTCTACATGTATGGCTAATAATCTTCAATAGACCACTCTATCTTCCCTTTTGCATTTTAAATTTGTGCCTGTTCGTCCTCCTGCATAGCCGTTTTTCTCTTCAACTTGCAATCACCCTAAAGGATTTTTACCAACCTTAGCAAGGTTAACCTTCTGACATTACCTAAAGTGGCTCTTCCTTTGAATTAATTGAAGGAATACTAAAAATCTTGATGTTTTCTCAAATTTCTTAAAATCATCAATCTCAATAATTAATAAAGGTACTAATTACCTCTAATAACTTTAATACACAACAAATTCACGTTTTTATATAAAGAAAGATACCTATCGCACATAATTTCAATTCTTTAATATCCAATCAATTGATTGAACGCCAGTTTGAAGTAACTGCCCTTTCTTATAGCAGTTGATAGTATATTTACGAGGTTTTTCAAGCTTAATTGGATTTATCCTGTTTAAAAATTCATTTAACTCGAATTTCAATTGAAAATTTTCATATCTAAATATATTTTCGCCTTCTTTTTGTTCCACAGCATCAGCTACCATTAAAACTATACAATTATTTTTATGATCTAAAAACGCTTTTCGTACATTCTTTATTAAGATTAAATCATATCCAAATTCAACATACTCTAACCTTTGTTTATTTAACGTATTTACATTAACACACAATGTACTCATTCGAGGTAATGCAGAATCAATTAATCTAGATCGCCTTAAGTTTCTATTACATATCCTACTATTAATATTCCCTCCTATAAGATCACCTGTAAAAATGCCATGCTTGAATACAATAGTTTTATAGGACTTATTTAGCATTTCATCATTTCTACACAATCCAAGTTCTTTTATCAAAAATGGATTATCTTCAATGTCTACATTAAGTTTATTAATTAACGATATGTATCTAGAGTATTTGTAAAAATAAAAATTATCTATTTCTAATAAATGCCCTAATACTTCATGTGATACTAACGCAGCTGCTTTACCCATAAAAATAATTGGTAAATTTTCTGATGACATAAATTTTTTCACTTGTAAATTATATGTATTTCTTATTATATTTAGATCTTGAAATATATCTAATATAAAATTATCTCTACATATTTTATTGTAACTACATAACTCTTCTTTCTTACATTCATAATAGCTTAAAATATATGGAGAAAAGATTAATTTTTCCTCGCTTTCAATACTACGATAAAATTCTTCTATATAAATCAACACCTTTTCGTCATTCATCATATAATTCTGCAATACACTTAAAATATCCAATACATTAAATTTATTCTCATAACTCCTAGTCTTAATGAGATTAATATCATAATTGATCAACTGACATGACCTACAATTTATTTTTTCTGTTACTTCTACACTCTCACTTTCATCTACTTTGTAATTATTTTTACTAATCTCAAAACAAATATTTTTCTTATACATTAAATACATTTTTTAACCCATCCATATGTTTCTGACAAATTTTCATCAAAAATTTCAGTTAATATTGTACTGTACAACTTCTTCTTTTCACAGCTTTCTATACTAAATCCTCGATTGTTAACACGATTTAATGGACATCCACCTAAACATAGTTTAAAAAAATGACATTTGTCTACACAACCGTCAAAATAATTAATAATAGTAGGCGTCCTATTACCAACTTCCAACTCCTTCTGAAACCTCTCTATTCCATTCGCCTCATTACAAGCATATAACTTGCCAGATGGATCTATCAATAAAACTCTATCAATAAAACAATCTTTTATTTCATTGCTATAAAAATAATTATTTTTCATTAAATAATAACAATATTGAATAAATTTATCATAAAAATAAACATTTTTGATATTATCTTGTCTTATTTTTTTTAATATATTATACATATAATGAATATTCATAGAATCTTCTTTTGTTGGTTCAGCATTGTATGAAACAGGATGTATATCTATTTGAATATATTTTTCAGTTTTATCAAGCCTTTGTATATATTTGATAACTTTTGTAATATTTTGGTAATTACCTTTATCAATATTAATTCGAATCGTTACATTCATCCTATATTTAACTAATTCTTTTATTCCACTAATTATTCTGTCAAAAGAACCTTTTTCACTCATTGTCCTACGCCTCGAATTATGTATTTCCTTATCACCATCAATTGTAATAATATATCTATTGATTTTCAAAAAGGTTTCAAATAATTTATTTTTAAAAAGACTCAAATTAACACCATTTGTAATGATCCTAAATTTTATATTTTTTTCAATATATTTATTAACTATTTTTTTTATCATTGTAAAATTTTCTTGCAAAAGCGACTCTCCTCCATAGAAAGTTAATATTATACTTTCCTGTTCACTATGGCTTAATATAATTCGATCAATTATGTCTAATATATTTATATCATCTTTACCCTTAATAATCACCCTTTGTTTTTGAAAGCAATAAGTACAATTAAGATTGCAAGCATAAGATAAAACAATATAATATACGTAACGATCAGAAATAGCATTAATTTGCTTAAATTCAGTTTCATACTTTAAGATATTGTTTAGTAAAAGGTTTTCTTTTTCTTCTAATGAAAGTATTTGTAAATTTCGACTCATAAAAGAGTTCATAGTCTCACCTTTTAATAAATAAAACTCCTTAGTAAATAGAGAAATCAACCCATTTCCAAATTTATCTGAAACCAACAATAAATCCTTATTCCATACTAATTTTTTATTTCCAGCTATATCAGCTATTCCGATCTGAAATAAAAACTCAAGATTTTGTTCTACTACTTCCCATGAAAGACTACAAATTAAATTGCTTCTATTATAAATATATGGACTTAATAGTAATTTAAATACATCTATTGAATTATTCTTCAATAGATAATACTTATTATTAACAAAAACCATTAATTCATTTTTTTTATCATCATATCTATATCTACATGAATAAATAACACCAATAACATTTTCTCTATACTTGAACATATATTCAACTCTCCGTAGTCTATCTACTAATAAAGTATTTTCATACATTTTAATTGCAAAAGATCCTATTTTTCTAATCTTCATTTCAATATTATTCTAATGCTATCTACAATATTATAAATCCACCATCATAAATAAAATTAACACTATTCTCGTTAAGGATAGTATTAATTTTATTTAATATTTTGTCATTGTCCTGTATAATAACTTTACTTTTTTGTATCTTCACCCATTCTATCCATTTATTAATTTCCACATTAGTGAAATGTTTAATTATATTAAAAAATATCCATACATCAATATCCACACTATCTACACTTTTTAGAGAAGTGTTAACAAATTTCATTTTATGACTATTATTAGAATAATTTTCTACTAATAATTCGTTCAATTTAATAATATAATCATTATTATCACATCCTACATATTGCGACACCTTTCCTATTTCTACCAAAACCAAACCTAAATGTGCAATTCCACACCCAAAATCACATATTTTGATATCACTAATATTCATTTTTGTTATTTCATTAATAACTGCTCTATATTGCGAATCAAAATAATCCCTATACTGTTCATACGTCGAATGAGTAAGTTCAGGAAAAAATTTCGAAGAATATTTATGAGTAAATATTTCTATCATAGCATCAGTTAATGTATATATTTTTACAGACTTACAAGAATAATAAATTGAAAGCAAGGTATTCCCATATTCCCAAAAATCTCTCTCTTTTTCAAATTCAACGCCAATTTTAATAAGTGTATTCTTTATGAAATTATGTAAATAATCAATTTCTTTTTTATTATTTTTAAAAAAATTATTAATATTCATTTTATTCTCTGCACTCCATAGCTAAACTAGTACAAAAATTTTTAAATAACTCGACATTATAATTGATTCATGATGTAATCTTCATATAGTACAATTGTTTACATAGTAAGATTATTGCCTTAAGGCAATAATCTTACTATGTACCCTTTCACTTTAACATCACTTACATTCATGAATATGCCCATTACCACAACCGCCATCAGCTTCACAATCATAAAACTCTGGCGAAAATTCTTCGATTGAAATAACATCGTTTACAATTTCAACAGTTTCATTTACAATTTTCATTCAATTCACCTCCTTACAAATAAATTTTATATATGCAAATGGGGAACCCCATAAGCAGCTTCAAACGGGACATTTCTTAAACTTAAAAAGTTTCTCGCAAATTTTAATTTATTTTTTCTTTTCTATAATTTAATCTATCAAAACATAAAACATTCTTATTCAAAAAAGTTTATATGATCTCTTATAATCAATCATCTCTTTAGGAAATAATCCTTTCTCATACATAATTTGACACAACGGATACGGTGACAAAATATCACCATATTTAGCATATGAATCTGCACGGCAAGCCCCCCCACAATGTCGCAATTCCTTACAAATCGAACAAATACCTTTAATTTTTTTATATCTTTCCATAATCTTTTTCTGTATTTTTGATGCCTTACCAATTATGTCATCCAATTCATCCTTAAATACATTCCCATAGTTATATTCATTGTAATTTATCTCAGCAAAATCAGAACATGTAACCACATTTCCATCAGGCCTAATTGCAAATGAATTAATTCCTCTTCGACAACGAGGTCTATCAATATCTAAATTATTTACTGACTTTTCTGGCGTTAAAGATGGTGGTCCACTTATTACTACTTTAGGAAATGTATCGTCAAAATCATAGTTATGAACAAATTTGACAATCTCAATTGTTTTTTCTTGGCTAATTCTTTGTAAATTGCTTGTTTTTGCATTTCCTGTCATAATAATACTCGTTGTGATTCCCAACATTAATACATCCAAATCTTTTGCTAAATTAAACATACTTCCATCTATAATATCGTTATAATTAACTTCACTCACAACCATCGCCAAGACAACTTTAAACCCTTTATCTGTTAATAATTTTATATTATTGATTGTCTTTTGAAAGGAACCTTTTTTATTTCTTTGATAATCATGCGATTCTTCTGAACTGCCATCCAAACTAATTTGAATAGTTATCAGTGATTTATAAGGTAAAATTTCCTCAATAAATTTTTTATCAATTAAATATCCATTAGAAAGCAACATTATTCTAACGCCTTTTCTTGTTAAAAAAATTATTAATTTTGATAGATAATCTATAGTTAATGGCTCTCCACCAGTAATTACTACTGATTGCAAACCTCTACCAATCAACTTATCGCAAATATCAATCCATTTATCACAATCAAAACTTACTTCAACATCATTTTCAAAATTAATAAAGCAATGTTTGCAGTTATAGTTGCATGTTTTTGTTATTATAATATCAATTTGAGTTATAGGATAAAAATCGTACTCATCAACTAAATCAACTTCTTTCTTTACCATTATATTTGATTTAGAATAGTTTTTATCTTGATATTCTATCAAATTTTTATCTTTTAATAATTTCAAAGTAGAATTTAGTTTTAATTCAATAATTTCACTACCTCCAAAATAATGACTCATCATCCATGATTTCAAATCTTCATACTCTATTTCATCTTCAATTTGGCTATATATCAAAAATACATCTTCATTGAAAAAATACCCAGGTTCAACAAGATATAAGACTTTACCATCTTTTGTATTAACTTTTATTAACCTTTTTTTCTTTTTTTTAATTATCATCTTACACCTTATATGATTAACTAAAACATTAATCATATGCCTCCTTCGTATTATAATAATTATTATTGTATAATCACTTTCCCTCGGCGTCAAGTTCCACTGTGATTTAAGATTGTTAAATATTATTAAAATATAATAGATATGTGACAAAAAACGAAAAAAATAGAAAGCCATCCGGTAAAATGAGTTTAACGACAAACCGAAATTATCAGAGAGAGGCTTTCTATGAAAACAAGTATAACAAATTTTGTCAGAAATTTATTGAATATGCAATAAAATATGATAATTGCAACATAGTCAAATGGACACAAATTTACAACATGATTTTAAGGAAAGAAAGATTTAGCCTACCTTTCCATGTAAAATTCTTCTATTTCATCCAATGTGTAATCACCAGGTGCAGAGTGAGGGCGTTTTGAGTTGTGACGATTAATGTACTCGAAGCAACAAAGGCGTAATTCTTCTAAGGTGCGAAAGGTTTTACGATGGATGAATTCCCGTTTCATATGGTGAAAAGAGCTTTCACAACATGCATTATCATAGGGATAAGCCTTCTTGGAGTAGGATTGAACAGCGTTTCATTTCTCAAGTATTTGGCGAAATGCGAAAGCGGTATACTCAGCTCCTTGGTCGGAATGAAACAGTACATAATGTGTCCAGTTTTATAAGTATAGTGCAAATCATTTGAAAGATACAGTATAAGAACAAATGATATATCGAGAAGAGTATTAGGATTTAAAACACCAAATGAAATAGTAGAAGAATATTTCATGAATGTAGCTTAGATTTTAACCGGATGATTTTTGTCACATATGTTTGACAATCCTAGAATTTTCTTAATAAATAATTGCAAAGCATTATTGACAACTTTCCATAGTGTGATAGTATATATATATGTATAATCGATAAATTGAAAAGGAGAAAAAAAATATGCGTTTAATCGATTTAAAAAATCAGGCTTGGGCATCCTTTCGGGATATTGAAAACAGTTTTCAAAAACTATTATCTCCCATCTATGATCAGTACAATATTTCTTCTCTACAACTTCGTGTTCTATCCTATATCCACACTAAAAAAAAGTGCACGATTGGAGAGGTTGGAGATTATTTCGGTATCGCAGGAGGCAATATTTCCAATCTCTGTAAAAAGTTGGAACTTGATGGCTATTTGACCCGAACCAGAAGCACACAAGATCGTCGAGTCGTCTTTGTATCTCTTTCCCCCAAAGGAAAACGAACTTTAAACAAAATCGTGGATACTTTGGAAGATCTTTATGGAGAAAGTATCCACAAATTGGATGAAAATGAAGCTCGAGAAGTCTTTAAACACATGGAGCAAATTGTTGCCTTCTTGAGTGATCTAGTGCATTTAAGATAGTAAGCGTATATATTAAGTACAATCTTTAACAAAGGTTGTACTTTTTTTGTGCAAAGTAAAGAGGAGTCCAATGCCCTTGACTCCTCTTTGTTCATGACTTGCTTAAATTTTAAAGAATCTCCCTTTTACTCTTTGGTTCCCTTTGATTCACATAGAGCCCATATCCCATGCCAAAGAATAAAAACGGCATATCAAAATAACTGCCGGAAACCAAAACCATGAGACCGTGACCTAAAATAAATATCATCACCATAGCCACATCTCGATCTTTGCGCGCTGCAACAAAAATTCTCAAAATCAATATCAATACAGCCAAAGTTAAAATTCCGCCGGAAACAATACCTAAATCAGTCATCCATTCCAAAATGAAATTGTGGGGGTATAGACCATATTTCACATGATAGCCAAAAGCTCCCATCCCTTTCACAGGATGACTTTTGATTTCTGCAAACGCTAATTTATACAGGCTCATTCGATCACCGATATTCATACGCTGTCCGTCTTCCGTAATCAAATTCTTAGATTTCCAATAAGGGTTTTGTAACGGTTGAGATTCTTGAACCAATTGTTCAATTTCTTCCTCCGAAAGAATTCCCCTCTGAGAGGTTTCCACTTTTCCTTGGCTTAATCCATGAACAATCCCTTCCATACGTTCTGCACTGTGAAATTCTTCCGGCACAAAAGAAAGATTCATTCCTCCAAAAAATCCAATCATCAATAACAACAGAATGCTCATCCGCTTTTTTTTCTTTTTATCTTTTTCTTTGGCTAAATTCCAAAATAAAAGACTGACAAAAAATATGAGACTACCCAAAATTGCTCCTCGAGTGGAGGTCACTTGAATGACAAACCAAAAAAACAAAGCCAAAAGAATTCGAAAGAAAACGGGCAAAGAAAATTGTACTTTCCCAAAATGAAAATCCAAAGGAGCAAATCCGTCTACGGTAAAATTAATCAAAATGGCAAACATGGCAGGCATCCAAGTATAGGATAAAGCCATGTAGGTCATGGCACCTAAATTTCTGGCCCAATATTCTCCGTGCATCGATTTAGCCATCAAAACATATAAAATTCCCGTAGGCATTAATAACCAAGATAGTTTTTCCGTTAACAAAAATCCCCTTCGCTCCTTTTTATCACGTACCATATAAATTCCCACAGCAAAAGCGCTAAGACAGAAAACTCCAAAGCGTAAAAAGCTGTCCCGAATCATACCTTGTACCCCGAAACGATAAAAAGCCAAGCCGTAAAATATAAACCACAATAAAGGTACTATAAAAAATTTCCAAGCTTCCCTTTGAAGCAAATGTTTTTTTAGTCCCATTTCAAAGCTCATCAAAAAATATAAAACCCCACAGACAATAAAAATAAGCGGTCTGAGTCTTGAATTTTCTGAACCCAATCCTATATTGTATAAAATCATATTAACCATCCCCGTAAAAATAAAAGGCATGGGTAATAAATAATCTCTCCTATCCATATTTTCACTCCATCTATATTTTTTAACCTTATTATTATATCACTAAAATACCCTGTTATCTCATATAAAAATAAAAAAGGTTCGAAAAAATTTTTTCGAACCTTTCAAACCTTATTTTTTCTCATCGCTATGACACATGGTTGACGAATGACAAGAGGAACAACCGCAACCGCATGCGTTTTCACCTTTCTTTTTATTCCGATATAAACGATAGACAATGCCAATCACGATAACTGCTACAACAAAATAAATCACGATATCAATTAATTTCATTCTTCCCCCCTTCTTTAGTGTCACATTTTTAAATTAAGCTTTATTCCCTGCTCTTCTATAGCGAGCTCGTGCTTTAAATGTGCTAAAAATCATAACAATTAAAGCGATAATAATAATCCCCGCAAAAGCATAAAGTACAATATTTCCCGGAAGAATTTCCGTCTCTTCAGAAATTTCCTCCATCACCGTATAATCCATTGTCACAGGAGTTACCCAATCCGTTCCTCGAAGCAATAAACTTCCAACTAAATTGACCACCATAGCGGATACATAGGCCACACCTGTTTGAAATAATAGAGCAAATCCCAGTTCCTTTCTGGAACCCAATTCTCTCTTCATTGCTCCAATCGCCGCAAAACAAGGAGCTGCAAACATTGTAAATACGATAAAACTTAAAGCTGTAACTTTACTAAACATAATCGGGTAGACAGATCCCACTGTAGCAAAAGTGGAAACAACCACTTCTTTGGCTACCAAGCCGGTAATCGCCGCCACCGCCGGTGCCCAACTTTGTCCGAATCCAAGAGGAATAAAGAGGTATCGAAGGATATTGCCGATTGAAGCCAAAATACTTTGATCCAAGTCTTCTCCCACAAATTGAAAACTCCAATTGAAACGTTGTAATAACCATAAAATGATAGAAGATAACAAAATAACGCTTCCGGCTTTTTTAATAAAGCTCTTAGCCTTTTCCCACATATGAATCAACACGCCTTTCAGGCTGGGTAATTTATAGCTGGGAAGTTCCATAACAAAAGGTGCCGGATCTCCTTGGAATCTTTTGGTTTGTTTTAAAACAATTCCGGAGATGATAACAGCAATGATGGCCACAATATAAATGGTTGGTCCAAGCCATGCCGCATTGTTGAAAATCATAGCGATAAACATAGCGAATACAGGCAATTTCGCTCCGCACGGAATAAACGGAGTCAACATAATAGTCATCTTACGATCTCGTTCATTTTCAATGGTTCTGGAAGCCATAACGCCCGGGATGGAACATCCTGTACCAATTAACATAGGAATAAAAGATTTCCCGGATAAACCGAATTTACGGAAGAGTCTATCCATAATAAAAGCTACACGAGCCATATATCCGGAGTCTTCCAATAAGGATAAGAAGAAGAACATAATCATCAACTGAGGGACAAATGTAAATACCGCTCCAACTCCACCGATAATTCCTTCAGCAACCAATCCGACAGATACTTCCCCTGCTCCGATACTTTCTAATACTCCCGTTACCCAGTTTCCCAATGCTTCCGTATAGTTTTCCACAACACCAATAGCCGCATCTCCTACAGTTGAAATAGCTAAATAATAGATAATATATAAGATTCCAAAGAATATAGGCAATGCCAACCATTTATTAGTCACCACCGAATCAATCTTATCCGAAGTTGTCAATCGATTCTTTAAAGGGTCCGCTGAAGCACTGACAATTTTATCGATAACTGCATAGCGTTCTCCGGCCACCATAGCGATCGCGTCATCATCCCATTTGGTTTCAAAATCTTTCACCAACTTGACCACATCGTTTAAAATTTTATGGTCGAAAATATTGCTTTTAATAACCTCATCATCATTTTCCAATAATTTAATGGCATACCATCTGGTATCCTTAGGGACTATACTTTTTATCTTTTCTTCAATCACTCCAATAGCTTCTTCCACCTGAGATGAAAAAGGAACGGATTGTTGGACCTTTTTCCTATTTGCCGTGTCAATAGCCATATCAATCAAGTCTTTTAAACCCTCTCCCTTGACAGCGGAAGTAGGTACGACCGGACATCCTAAACGCTCCGATAAAGTTTTGATATCAATCTTTCGACCTTGTTTACGAACCAAGTCCATCATGTTCAAAGCCACTACCACAGGAATGCCCATCTCCATAAGCTGTGTGGTCAAATACAAATTACGCTCCAGATTGGATGCATCAACCAAGTCGATAATCACATCGGGACGTTCCTTTTGTATGTATTGACGACTGATAACCTCTTCTAAAGTATACGGCGATAAAGAATAAATTCCGGGTAAATCCACGACCGTTACATCTTTATGTCCTCTCAGCTTTCCTTCTTTTTTCTCAACGGTTACACCGGGCCAATTGCCCACATACTGCGCACTACCGGTTAAATCGTTAAACATCGTGGTCTTTCCGCTGTTTGGATTACCAATCAGTGCAATGGTTATTTTCATACATAAACTCCTTTTTATTGCGTATAATTAACTTTTATTAGTTAATGCTAACCTCAGAATAAAAAATTATTCTACCTCAACATTCTTCGCATCTGCTATACGTATACTCAATTGATATCCTCTTAAAGTCAATTCAATCGGATCACCTAATGGAGCAATTTTTTCAACTTTAACCTCCACGCCGTGAATTAAACCCATATCCATAACCCGTCTCCTTAACGGACCGTCTCCATAAACTTTTTTAACTCGTACTGTACTTCCCACTCTCACTTCATCCAGTGTCATACCAACCCTCCTCTAAACAAAAATACGATTCGCCAAAGAGCTTTCTAAGGCAAGTCTGGTACCTTTTATATCGATGATTAAATTCCCATTTACATGTGAAATCACTCGTATCTCCGTTCCTTCAATAAAGCCTAAATCCCGTAAATGTTGAATCACCGAATCATTTCCTCGAATTGCAACAATTTTTCGAACCTCTCCCGGCTTTAATAATGTTAATGGCATAAAAAGCCCTCCTAATCAGAAATTTTTAAATCCCATGGTGCTTACGATAGTGTCTTTTTAAAGCTTCAAAGGTTTCATCACTGATCACATGCTCAATAGCACAAGCGTCATCTTGAGCCACTTTTGGACTGACACCCAAATTCAAAAAATAATTCATCAACGTTACATGACGTTCATAAATTTTCTCTGCGATTTCCTTTCCCTTTTTAGTCAAATGAATAAAGTTACTTTCATCCATCGTAACACAACCCGCCTCACGCAATTTATCCATAGCACGACTGATGCTGGGTTTAGAGAAATTCATTTCTCTTGCGATATCCACAGAACGAACAACACCGTTTCTCTGCCCTAAAACTAAAATTGTCTCAAGATACATTTCCGAAGATTCTGTTTGTTGCATTACGCTACCCCCTTCCTTGTCTTATATTATACCTAAAAAATGATTTTTTTCAATATATTTTGAGAAAGATTCAAAAAAATCAACAACGCATACCTTATTTTGTATATATTCGATATGCATCTGCCACTTTTGAAAATCCTTGCTTTATTAAAGTTCCCAACACTAAAATCCTTAAGTCCTTCGACAAAATCACTTTTTGACCCATATCCGAAATACTTTTTTTAACCATCCTCAAAACATTGTTTAAATCTCCTTCATTCATCGGTTGCTTTGCATTATCTGAGGCATTAGCCATACTGTCTTTCAATTTTCTATCATCAAATTGTTGCATGCGACCGTCTCTTTTCATTACAAATGAACCGGGTAAATCTCGAGTATAATATTGTGCAATTTCTCCCATTATTTTCTTTAATAAAATTCCGGCTTGTTCCGGCGAAATCGTTTTTTGTTTCAAATAATCCACAACAGCAGATATTAGCAATTCTTTTTCCATATTTTTCACCTCGATTTTTATATACCCTTTCTTACAATACAACAACAAAATTTCATTTTTTACAGAATATTTATGTTACAATGAACTATAAAGGAGGTTATTCAATGCAACTTTCAGATCTTAAAATCTTGGATTTTTCCACCTTACTTCCCGGACCTTATGCCAGTCTCATGTTGGCGGATATGGGCGCTCAAGTTTTAAAAATCAGTGCTCCCGATCGTCCTGACTTGGTGCTTCAATCTCCGCCCTATCTTAAGGACGGAAAGCGAAACGCCCATTGCGCATGGTTGGGAAGAAATAAAGAAACCATTTCCCTGAATCTTAAAGAAGAACAGAGTATTCAAATTATCAAACGCTTGATTGTGGAACAAGGTTATACTATTATTTTAGAACAATTTCGCCCCGGTGTGATGGCAAAATTCGACTTAGACTATGAAAGTCTTCAAAAAATTTGTCCCGATATCATCTACTGCTCTCTTACGGGATATGGTCAATCTGGTCCCTATAAAGACAAAGCCGGTCACGATATTAACTATCTTTCTTTAAGTGGAGTGATGTCTCACTCCTGCCGCAAAGGAGAAACGCCCTCTCCCTATGGTGTACAAATCGCAGACTTGGCTATCGGCTCCCTTCACAGTGTCATCGGAATCTTAGCTGCCGTTCATCATCGCGAAAAAACAGGACAGGGGGATTGGATTGATGTGTCCATGATGGATGGAATGATTCCTTTTAACTCTTTAAACGGTTGTGATTTTTTACTCTCCGGAAAGGAGCCGGGTAGGGAAGATGACCTTTTAAACGGAGGAAGCGCTTATGATTTTTATTCCACCAAAGATGGCGAAAGCATTAGCGTCGGTTCTTTGGAACCTAAGTTTTGGAAAAGTTTTTGTACCGTTCTCGGAAAACCGGAATGGATAACAGGCGGAGTCGATGCCGAAAATATTAAAGAAAAAAAAGAAGAAATTCGTCAAATTTTCAAATCCAAGACTCGCAAAGAATGGGAATTTTTATTTGCCAAAGCCGATGCCTGTGTGGAACCTGTGAAAAACTTAAGAGAAGCCTTATTGGAAGATGAACATATCAAAGCACGTGAATTGATAGTCACTATGAAAGAAGATGCAGAAGAAGTAAAACAATTTGCTATGCCCATTCATTTTACCAATACAAAACCGATTTATCGTCACATGGGAAAAGCACCCGGTTCTGATACCGAAAATGTATTAACTCGTTTAGGGTATGCTAAGGAAGATATTCACAAGATGAAAGAAAAGGGTATTTACTGAATTTTAAAAAGCGAGAATATATTCTCGCTTTTTTCATGTCCGATTTAGATACTTAAAATATATACAAATTCTTCTCTGAAAACAAGTTTTGCTTTTGCCGCCTCTTCTCTCGTCTTAAATAACCCGAATAAGCTTCCTCCACTGCCACAAAGATGAGCGGTCAAAGCCCCTTGAGTCAATAATTTTTCCTTAATTTCTTTTAAATTCGGTGCCAATTCAAAAGCAGCTTTCTCTAAATGATTGGAAATATATGGAACAACGCTTTGTCCTTTCTCCAATGCGTCAATAAATTTTGCAGTTTTAGGCTCTTCCTGCTCCATTTCGTCTATTTTTTCATATACGTCTTGAGAGTGCAATTTTGTATTATCATTGACAAGAAGAATATAACCTAAAGAAGAATGCGATATCTCTTGTACCTGTGTTCCTCTTCCTCTGGCTACGGCACGTTTGCCATTTAAGAAAAAAGGAACATCGGAACCGATTTGGGATGCCAATCGAATTAAAGTTTCTTTTGGAAACTCCGCCTTATATAATTTGTTCAAACCCAATAAAACTTTTGCCGCATTGGAGCTTCCGCCTCCAAGACCGGAACACATGGGCAAATGCTTTTCCAATCGAATACGCACCCCCGGGCAAGATCCCAGCTCTTCACAAAAAAGGTCATAGGCGCGACGAATTAAAAATAATTCTTCCGAGGGAGCCTGTGTGCAATTGAGCTCAAAGCCGAAACGTCGCTCATGAAAACACAACACATCCCCGAAGTCAAAAGTTTGCATCACCGTTTCCACTTCATGATAACCGTCTTCTCTTTTTTTTCCTACATCTAGAGTTAAATTAATTTTTCCAGGCGAAAATAGTTCCATAATCTCCCCCTCCTTACAGATTATTATAGCAAATGAAAGGTCAAATGAGTACTTTTTATCAAATGGTCAAATGCCAAACCAAAAGACATCTGAAATCTTTGCCGTCTCTTTTTTTCCGTCGATTACTCAGATAATTTCCACTTCCCATTGTAAACGCGCAAACCGTAACCGCAATAAGAGCAATTATTGTTTTCATCCGGCATAAAATTCGCTCCACAGCTTGGACATTCCTTCTCCTCGAAAACCTTCCCCTTATTTCGTACTCTCTCCGGATACTTGGCTCGCTCCATCCAAAGAATCATCCTTTCTTTCTTGTGAATGGGCTTTCCCGTGTTCGGGAGAAAAGTCTTGGAAACTGTCGTTTTCAATCGAATATATGTCTTATCTCCTTTGTGATTGACCGATTTCAGCTTTATTTTATCAATACCAAAAGAAAGCAAGTTCTGTTTATCTTCTTTCTGCCATAGCGCTTCATTAATACAGGTTCGCAAATAACTTTCCGAATAACGCACAATTTGTTTTTTCAAATTTTCTTGTTGTCGATCCCCATGCCATAGAAGCCAAACCGGAAAGGCAATCGCCAAAAGCACAACTATAATTGATGCAATCAAACTTATTTTATAAAGCAAAAAACCAATCCAAGAAACGATAAAAATAAAAAACCACAAAGCCGATAAAAGCAAAAAAATCTCTCCGGTTTCGCTGATTTTCGTATAAAAATCAAAACTCTCCATCTGCCAGTCAAAAAATTTACGCGAAATAACAGCTCCACAATAAGGACAATTGACCTCTTGTGTATTTAACATCAGCTCTGCTCCGCAACTTTGGCAATAAATGGACAGATCTTCATAATATTGCTGTTTTTTTTCCTTTCTGTCATCATGCCGAATTCGACGGGATTGCCGTATGGTCATCACACCCCGATTATGATAAATTTCCTGTATAATGTTCCCTGAAGAAGTTACAAAACGCTCCAATATGGCCCCTTCCAGCTCCGCTTCCCTCCATTCTCTCCCGCCGTCGTTCCATTTGGTAAAATTCCCCGAACTGGATACACCCGCGAAATAAAATTCCAAACGAAGACCTCTGTCTTTCAACAATTGAAGCTGATTCTCCGTTTCTTTTCGAAAAATCTTGTCCATTCGGGACGGCAATAAGTTTTTATCCCCTTTTGTCAAAGGAATCAATACCTCTTCAAAAGCCTGTCTTTTTTCCTTAGACAGTCCTTGACCGGCTAAAATCGTCTCCCGTTCTTCCATCATTTTTTTCAGCTTTTTGGAGCGCCGAATTTTGCTGCACAATAAATCTATTACAAAATCCCAATCAAAAACAGCTCGAATAAACAAAACCATACAAAGTGTTGCTATACCTAAAGCCCAAGTAAAAGCTCCTTCAAAATTCATATATTCCCCCTTGTTCACCCTGAATTTTTTTATCAATAAATCATTTTTCCAAACACCCACCTATTTTTTATTGACTCTAAAATCTTATATCCATAAACTGAATCGAAAGCAAAATACGCCTGATAAAGCGTTCATCAAACAATAAATTAATACACAGAAGAAAATTCCTTTGGAAACTTCTCCAATTCGGGCTGTAAAATCATTCCCCATCCGACGTCTTCATTTCCGCCTCCAAAAAACAGCATTGACAAAAGAATCATCAACATCAAAACCGAGACCCCCCTCATACCAATCCGTTGATTGTGCTCTTATCATATCATAAACGATTATAAAGAAAACAACAAGAAAATAAGTCCATAACATATGTTTTAAATCAAAAATTTTTCAACGATTCCTGTCAATGATCAACTTCTCCATCCCTTTTTAAAGCGATGTAAGAAGCCATCGTAGAAGAAACCACTAATCCCATACATGATCTTTCAAAGAGGATGATGAATTGCCAAATTCCACAATTGGCTAATCAAAATCTATCCGCCCCGAAATACAATGATAGGCACAAAAGTGATCCTCAAAAACTACTTGTATCTTTTAAATCGCCTTATATAACTATACAAAAAACAAGATAAAAATTTTTCTTTTCATTGCATAAAAAGAACTGACAAGAAAAATTCTTATCAGTCTTTTTGTTCATCTTGTTATCCGAAAAACTCCTATGATTTTTTATTTGTCATCCAGCTTGGTTAACACCAAATAAGAGGCAATCTGACTGATCATAAACATAAGAATCGTGATAAGAGCCTTTGGATTAAAAGTATCGAAATAACGTTCCACTATTGGTACGCCATTAACAAGAACGATAAATCCGATTATTACAAATATAGCTTTCCATCCTAAAACACGGATCAGTAGTGCAATAAAAGTAAAATAGGTGATTAAGGTCAGGGACAAGAACACAAAACCTTTCCATAGCATCCATACACTCATTTCTCCGAAAAAGTCTAAACCGTCAGAAAACCCCTGAAAAAAATCGAATGTGAATAGTTTTCCCAAAGACGTAAAAATGACGGCAAAAACAAGAACTTCCGCAACAGTGTAAAATAAATTTCCAAGTGCAGCGTTCGATTTCGTGATTCCTAAACGTGTAAAAAACCTAAAATCCCGAAAAATATTCGTAAAAGCCTGAACAATGAAAAAGATAAAAGTCGAAAATAAAAGTCCGGTAAAAAAGATTATTCCGAAAAGGGAAAGATTATTGACAGGTACATTTGTTCCGTTGATTCTAACTCCAGCATTGTTAGGCATTACAATAGAGTAAATAGACAGACCAATACATACCGCGAATACACCGAATATCAATTTTGAATATTGAATCAGAGTATCTTTCCACTGAAATTTTAATACTCTGCTAATTGCTTTCATTATCGTATACCTCCTTAAGTTAAATGTACAAAGAGCCTTTGCAGCGGAATAACGCTAAGTTCAATCCCCTGATCCGTAAGCTTCTTCCTTTCCTCTAAGCTTAGGGAGTCGTAAATGGATACCTTCGCCAATTTTCCCAACTTTTCCATTTCCAACACATTTTTGCTCATTTGAATTTCTTTTAATAAGCTTTCTTCTCCGATCAGAGCAATCGCCTTTTCCTGCACAGTGGAGACTTCTTCATTCATCAAAATCGTTTTATCTTTAATGATAATCACATCTTCAATCACATTTTCGATTTCATCAATGATATGAGAAGAAATCACTACCGTGTCTTTCTGTTCTTCATGAAGTTCCAAAAGTTTTTTATAAAACTTGTAACGATTGTTGGCATCCAAACCCACTGAAGGTTCATCAAAAAGTTTTACAGTCACACCGGAAGACAACCCGATAATCAATGTCACCAAATTTTTATTTCCTTCTGAAAGTTTTGCATATTTCGCTTTGGTGTTAATTTCAAACTCATGTACCAACTTCTCGTTCAATTTTCTATTCCATTTCGGCATCAATTGAGAACAATATTGAAATAGAGTTTTCACTTTTTCATCTGCAATAGCTGATGGAACCATATCTTTATGAACTAAGAGAATTTCTTCTGTCGCCTTTTGATTTTCTTTCACCTCCTTGCCGTTTAATTCTACATCACCCTCAAAGTTGACAATATAATTGGATAAAATTTTCATCAATGTCGTCTTACCCGCTCCGTTTCGACCCAAGAGTCCATATATTTTGCCTTCTTCAAACTCTATATTCACATTGTGTAACACTTCCGTTTTCCAAAAACTCTTGTTTAAATTTTTTATGCTTAACATTCTACACCTCCTCATCCTTTTCTTTAAGCAATTCCGAAAGTTTATCTAAAGGAATATTTAACCTTCTTATCTCTTTGATAATCTCCGGTAATCGATTCGTATAAAATTCATTCCTTCGCTTTTCCATAATAATTTCTTTCGCTTCGTTGGTCACAAACATTCCCATCCCCCTCTTCTTATACAAAACCCCTTCATCCGTAAGCAAACTGAATCCTTTTCTGGCTGTAGCCGGATTAATTCCATAAATATTGGAAAAATCATTGCTGGACGGCGTTTGTTCATCGGCATTGAGAAAACCGTCTAAAATTTGATTTTCAATCATTTCGGCAATTTGTTGAAAAATAGGTTTTTCTTGATTGAAATTCATGGCGCTCTCCTTCCTTATTTGACTAGTTAGTTGCTCTACTAATTAACTAATTATATAATAACTCTTATTTTGATTTTGTCAATAGTATTTTGTAAATAAAAAATAAATTCACTCTTCACCTTTACTTCTCCTTTTTCCAACGAAAAAATTTTATCCCTCATATCAAGATATCTTTCGTCTTAGCAAATAAAAAAGACGATTCCTATAAAATCGTCTCCAATCATCATGAAAGTCTTCCTTAATTATAATAAAAAAAGAAGACTTTCTTAATCGCTTAAAATAGAGAAATGTCTTCATCTTTTTTGATCCATTTTTTAATCCACTTTTCAATCACTTTTATTTTTCTCTCCAAATTTTCCCTTTAACACAAAGCCAATTTAACAGCAGAGGTCAAAACATCCGAATAGCTATAGGATACTGTTCGATTCCTGTCATATCCATCATTTACTTTTACTGTAAAAACGTTGGGATACACCGAGTCTAAGACACCTTCTTTAACGACAATTCGATTTCGACCTTTATCGGCGGTTAAGCGAACTTTTTTTCCTACATAACCTTCAATTTCCACGCGTATCATATCCAATCCTAATCTTCTCATATTATCTCCTTTTCATCCGCCTATAACTCAACTTCTACAACATATAGTATAACAAATCACTTGTGTATTGTCAAATAAAATTAATTATTATAACACTGAATAAATATGTTGTCAAACTTTTTTCACATTTTCTTTGTTAGACAGCCCTTATGGAACGTGTTACAATAGAGTGAATAAAATAGTGAAGCGGGAGGCAACTGATGTATAGTTTTTTAAACGATTATAGCGAATGTACCCATGAAAAAATATTGGAAAATATAAGTCAAAACCTACGCAAACAAAATGTCGGTTATGGCTTGGATCCTCATTGTGAACATGCAAGAAAATGCATCAAAAAGTATTTGGACAGAGAAGATGCGGACATTCATTTCTTAATTGCGGGAACTCCTTCCAATGCTCTGGCTGTGGCTAGTATTTTACGCCCCTTTGAAGCTGTTATTTCCTGTGATTCGGGTCATATCAATGTTCATGAAACCGGCGCTATTGAAGCCACCGGACATAAAGTTCTTTCTCGCCCTCATGTCAATGGCAAATTAACTTGCGAAGCTATCCAAAGCATTTTGGACGAACATACGGATGAGCATATGGTAAAACCGAAAATGGTTTATATCTCTCAAACTACCGAATATGGCAGCATATATACGCTAAGCGAATTAAAAAAACTCTGGAACTTTACCAGAGCACATGACTTGTATCTTTTTGTTGACGGCGCTCGTCTGGGTTCCGCATTAGCCAGCAGCTATAACGATGTCACATTAAAAGATTTAGCTCATTATACCGATATGTTTTATATTGGCGGCACCAAAAACGGTGCGCTAATGGGTGAAGCCATGATTATTCTTAATGATGATTTGAAAAAAGATTTTCGTTTCATAATGAAAAATCAGGGGAATCTTCTTGCAAAAGGTTTCCTTTTAGGCATGCAGTTTGAAACGCTTTTTACCGATGATTTATTCTTCGAATTGGGACGCCACGCCAATCAAATGGCTACGCGCATGATGGAGGCGTTAAAGAAAAAAGGCATTAAATTCTATGTGGAACCTCAAAGCAATCAACTCTTCCCTTGGATTCCGGTAAAAAAAATTGACGATATGGCTGAAAAGTTTTTGTTCAGCCACATGAATATCAAAGATGGAAGACAAATGGTTCGTTTGGTTACCTCCTGGGCAACTTCCGAAGAATCCGTTCAAGCCTTTGAAAATTATATGGAAAATTTTTAAATGTTAAGAATGGATTCATATGCATATTGTATTCTCCGCAATTTTCTATCAATCTTTACCGATTCTTTCTTGTAAATTTTAAGCAACTTGTATATACTTATATAATAAACTTTTACTTTGAAAGGAGGTATTTATGCGCCAATTATTTTTACATTTTTTCCGCATTCCAAAAGAGGATTTCATCTTCAAAGTTTTTGGTCCAACCCATTTGTTATTGATTGCTTTGATGGTTTTTGGATGTTATTTTATCATCAAACGCAGTGCGGAAATTCGCAACAATCCTATTTTGTCCAAAAAAATTAAGAATGGCCTTTTTTATATTTTACTTATTGAACAAATTTTTTTCTATGGTTGGTGTTTGTTCAGCGGCGTCTTTTCTTTCGCCGAATCCTTACCCCTGTACAGTTGTCGAGTAGCAATGATTTGTGTATTGATCGGTTTTCCGTTCAACTCGAGAAAGGCAAAAGCTATTTGCATCTACTGGGGAATTTTTGGCGGTGTATTGGCCATGGTCTACCCGGTCTTGGATCCGTATTATTTCCCTCATTTTACCAACTTCACTTATTTTGTAGGTCACTTGGTTCTTTTGTGGAGTGCTTTTGTCTTTCTTTTCGTGGATCGTTATCATTTCACCAAAAAAGACTATCATTATGTATTAGCTTTTATCAATATCTTTTTGACAATTGCTTTTATCGTAGATCTGCTTTCCGGAGGAAATTATTCTTATCTTGTAGAAGCTCCTTTCCTCACCGAAATTTTCGGCAAGCTGCCATTATTAGTCTACACGGCAATGGTTTTTGCCGCATATAATTTACTGGTCTTTATCATCTATCGTTTTGGCAAAAAACTCAATGAACGAATAAGGAGTAAAATTTGGGAAGAAAATCGACAAAATTAAAGCAAATCATGACGATCCGTCAAACAGGCGATTTATTCGCTCCTATACTAAACCTCTATCGGCCAGCGTTTCAAGACGCTGGCTTTCATTTGTTTAAAATTTATCGCTTTTGACTCGTCACCAGTCTGACAAACACGAACCTTTGTATTACTTACCAACCCTTAAAAGAGTCTTTATACTCTTTCACACTCAGCCCACCTAAAAATGTCGATTCCCAAATTTGTATTTTAAATTGGCATGCTTATCGAATATCATTCATGCATTCTTCCCTTTATTAAATCATTTGCTATCTGAATAACTCACATTACTTTCATCTGTCTTGACTATAAAATAAAAAACCGCTATAAACATTTATTTCCAATGTTCACAGCGATTTGTACCAACTTTGGACCTTGTTTTTTATTCCAATCCTAAAGCTTCTTTCAATTTCGGTTGATCAAAACCTAAAATCTCAGTTTCGCCAACCATAATAACCGGTACACCCGTATAGCCTTTTGCTGCCAATTCATTACGAGCTTGTGCATCTGTCCCTACATTTTTTTCCTCAAAGGAAACATTATTTTTTTCCAAATAAGATTTAGCCATTCTGCAATATAAGCAAGAATCGCTGGAATAAACGACAACTTTTTTATCCATCATATTTTCCTCCATTTCTTTTTCTGCTTGAAGATATTTTACCCTCTACGTCCAAATTAAAACACCTTCCCTAAAATAAAGAAAAACCTTGGAAATTACTCCCAGGTTTTTCTTTATACTTATTTTACTTCATTAATTTCTTTCATCAATACGTCAATATCCATGCCGTGAACCATAGCCGCTTCTGCCAAGCTTTCCATTTGGCTGGACGGGCAACCGATACATCCCATACCCATTCTCATCAATACCGGAATTGCAGCCGGTTTTTGACGAATCAAATCGCCAATCAAAGTATCTTTTGTAATTTCCATTCAAATATCCTCCTTCATCATAATACTGCTTTTATTATAGTATATCATTCATACCGTTTCAATATGGATTCCATAAAAAGTAATTGGCTCAACTCCAAATATTGCTCCAAAGAAAGTTCTTCCCCCCGAATTTGCTCCGACAAGTTTATCGCACTCAGACAGTCTGCAATTTTCGCTTTCTCCAAATTTAATCCTTTGGCTAAAGCATTGACCAAGGTCTTGCGACGCATATTAAAAGCTGCTCGAGTGACTTTGAAAAAATTTTCATTTTTGGATACTCCTCGAAGCTTTAAATAAACCACAGCACTTTCCACTTTCGGGCGAGGCATAAAAACGGTATTGGGGACAGTACAAATTACAGTCCCTTGCGTATAATATTGAACCAAGAGACTCAAACTTCCATAATCTTTCGTGTTCGCTTTTGCCGCCATTCGTTTGGCGACTTCTTTTTGCACCATCACCGTGATGCTCTCAATAGGCAAATTATCTTCCAAAAGATGTGCCAAAATCGGTGTGGTCACATAGTAGGGCAGATTCGCTACCACATTGACTTTTTCACCGCCAAACCGTTCTTTTAATACCCGGTGCAAATCTAATTTTAACACATCGGAAAAAATAATCTCCACATTATCCCGATCTGCCAGCACTTCCTTCAAGACCGGCTCCAAACGCCTGTCCATTTCCACCAGCAATAACTTTTTTCCCTTCTCGCTTAATCGATGACTCAACACTCCAAACCCGGGTCCGATTTCCAAGATGTTTTTATTTTGAATATCCGCCGCCCCAATAATCTTTTCAATAATATTTCCGTCAATTAAAAAATTTTGCCCCAAAGCTTTGGAAAAAGTAAAACCATGGCGTTCCAATAAATCCTGAATGGTTTTTGGCGAATACAACGGTCTATTCACGATTCATCTCCTCCAATGCCTGTGCATATTCCTTTTCTCCAATGCCGAAATGATTTAATCGCTCCAGAAACTGTTTTCCGTTTCCATAACCGATTCCCAAAATTTTGCCCATTTTTTCTCGCCGTTCATTGGAGTTCGGTCCTATCAATCCATGCGCATAAAGCATAGCCAATGTAAAAGTTTCCCGCTTCTTCATCATCATGGGATGCGCTTTGAGCAAAGCCTCTTTAATCGCCTCCTTAGATGCATTCTCTACACCAATATCCCCTTTTCTGATGGCATATTCCCGCGGCATAAAAGCATGCTTGCAACCGGGGATTGCCCGTGCGATTCGAGAGCGAATTTTATCTCCTGCGTAATCCGGATCCGTCAACAGGATAATTCCGTTTCGCTCTCCCATCTTCTTCAGCCTTTCCAAGGTTTTTTTGCCGAACCACAATCCGCCTGTGGCAAACACCTGTGCATCGACGGCAGCCTTCACCGCGGCAATATCATCCTTTCCTTCCACTACAATAATCTCTTTAATCATCATCGAAGCCCGAATAAATCCATGGCGTTTCGCTTAGAATACCCCGTAATCTGAGCAACATGAATTCCCTTAATCTCTGCGATTTTTTCAGCAGTATAGCGCACATAAGAAGGTTCGTTACGCTTTCCCCTGTGGGGAACCGGCGTCAAATAGGGAGCATCCGTTTCGATTAACAGGCGTTCCAAAGGAACCCAAGCTGCCGACTCCACCACCTTCCGGGCGTTTTTGAAGGTTACAACACCGCCGAATCCTAAATAAAAGCCTAAATTCGTATACCGTTTCGCCATTTCCACACTGCCGGTAAAACTGTGTATAACACCTCGCAATCTGCCTTGATATTCACTGAGAATCTCCACCATATCCCCGTCGGAATCTCGATTGTGAATAATCACCGGCAGATTTAATTTTTCCGCCAAATCCAATTGCATACGAAAGGCATTTTTCTGAACCTCTCGATCACAATTGTCATAATAATAATCCAATCCGATTTCTCCAATAGCCACCACATCCGGATCCTTTGCCATCTTTTCATACTCTTCCAGCAAAAGTAAATTGACTTCATCCGCATCATGAGGATGCGTTCCCACAGCTGCTTTAATTTTCTCGGGATATTTTTTAGCTAAACGCAAAGCCTTCTTACTGGATTCATAATTTGCCCCCGGATTAATTGCCATAATAATACGATACTCTTCCATTCGAGCAATGACATCCGCCCGATCCATACTAAACCGATTGTCATCCAAATGAGCATGACTGTCAATGATATCATTCATTATCTTATCCTCGCTCCCGATAAAATTTCTTCCTCTACGGAAAGTAAACCCATCACGCCATCCGACTGTTCCGCTACCAAAAGCATCCCGGCACTTTCTACACCCCGTAATTTGATCGGTTTTAAATTGCATAAAACTGCAACCTGTTTGCCGATCATATCTTCCGGTTCATACGTCCCTCGAATCCCCGATACGATTTGTCTTACTTCTTCACCGATTTGCACTTGGCTGACCAACAGACGATCCGCCTTTGGATGTGTTTTGCAATCCACAACTTTCCCTAAACGTAATTCCAATTTTTCAAAATCTTCAAAGGCGATTTCCGGAAGATGTTCCACTTCCTCCGCCTTTTTTTCCGCTTTGACAATGCCCCGTTTTACCAAAAGAGCATGATTGGCTTCTTCCCAACGAACAAGTTCCGCCTCCGGATCCAGCCGGGGAAACAATGCGTTTCCATTTATCACAAGACTGTTTTCCGGCAACAATCCCCATTCATTGGCACTTTCCCAGGCATTATCCGTCACACCGATTTGACGTAAAATTTCACCGGAAGTTTTCCCCATAAAAGGCTCCAGACAAATGGCAACCAAACGTAAAGACTCACAAAGATGATACAAAATCCGCTGAATACGATGTTGTCGATTTTCTTTGACCACAATCCAGGGCATAGTTTCGTCAATATATTTATTGGTACGACGAATGACCCTCCAAATTTCTTCCAAAGCCCCGGAGAAATTTAATTCTTCCATCGCTTTTTCCAAGGCCGGTTTCATATTTTTTGCCGTTTCTTCCAACTCCCTGTCAAAGGCCTTTTCGTCCGGACTGCTATCCTCCTCCGAACCTTTAAGGATTACTCCCTGGGTGTATTTTTCCACCATACTTACAGTACGTTTGAGCAGATTCCCTAAATCATTCACCAAATCACTGTTAAAACGAGCGATAAATTTATCCTTGGTAAAATTTCCGTCACTTCCGAAAGAGAATTCACGCAACATAAAATAACGAAGAGCATCCATGCCGTATAAATCCAAAATCGGTTCCGGATAAACCATATTGCCCTTCGATTTGCTCATCTTATCCGCATCAAAAAGAATCCAGCCGTGCCCAAAAACCATTTTCGGCAAAGGAAGTTTTAACGCCATCAAAAGAGCAGGCCAAATAATCGTATGAAAACGAGTGATTTCCTTGCCCACCAGATGTACATCCGCCGGCCAGAATTTTTTAAAATCGGAATCGTCTTCACTGCCGTAACCTAAAGCGGTCAAATAACAACTTAGAGCATCAATCCAAACATAGATGACATGTTTATTATCGAAAGGAACCGGAACCCCCCAGTCGAAGGTCGAACGGGATACGGATAAATCCTCCAAACCGTCCTTCAAAAAATTATTAATCATCTCATTTTTCCGACTCTTCGGCATAATAAAATGCTCATTATCCTCGTAAAGAGCCAATAAACGATCCCTATAATTACTCAAGCGAAAGAAATAACTTTCCTCCTTGGCCTCAGTCACTTCACGACCGCAGTCCGGACATTTTCCGTCTACCAATTGAGCTTCCGTCCAAAAAGCTTCACAAGGTGTACAATACTTTCCGTGATATTCCCCTTTATAAATATCCCCCTGGTCATAAAGTTTTTGGAAAATACCCTGAACCGCTTTCATATGCACCGGATCCGTGGTGCGGATAAAACGATCGTATCGAATATCCAAAGTTTTCCATAATTCCTTGGTACTCTCCACAATACCGTTCACATAAGTCATCGGATCCAATCCCGCCTTATCCGCACTTTGTTGCATCTTTTGACCATGCTCATCCGTTCCCGTCGTAAAAAAAACTTCATAACCCTGTTTCTCACGAAAACGCTTTAAAGAATCCGCCACCACCGTAGAATACGTGTGTCCCAAATGCAAATAACCTGACGGATAATAAATCGGCGTTGTCAAATAATATTTTTTTGTCATTCTTCTTCCTCCATTTTTCTTTCCATAAAAAAAGCCTCCGTCTAGATAGAGACGAAGGACATTCGCGGTACCACTCTAATTTTCCCCTTAAAGATAAGAGGACTCATAAGCGCTGTAACGTGCGCAAACCCATTCCTTTAAAAAGCGAAAACTCCGGATCCATCTTCTCTTTTTCTTTCGTCACATATCTTCCAGCCTCGGATACGCTCTCTGTCGACTGATAAAAAAGATACTCTTTCCCTCATCGTCACTATAAGAATACAGAAGAAAAGATCCCTTGTCAACCAAATTTCCCACAAAAAACACATTGAACGAACTTTTTATTCCTTTCTTATTTCTTCATATTTCTTCATATATGATCTTTCCCTCTTGCAAAAACTGCCGTATGCTGTTAAAATAATTACACAATATTATTATAAGGAGGCTTTAAAATTTATGTCAAAAAAATTAAAAAGAATTTTTAGTGTCGTTTTATTCTCAGCTCTCGTTTTGTCTCTTGCCGCTTGCGGAGGGAAAACACCCACGGAGGAAAACGGACCGCTTAAAACTTTAACCGCTTTTTTTGCAGATTTCAAAGCAGGAAATTATGACAACCTTTCCAAGCATACCGAAACAAAAACAAATCCACAGGATATCGAAAAGATTTTTGCTTCACAAGAACAAGTGATTGGTAAAGAAGGGATCAAAGAAATTTTATCCGTTTTAGGTGATGTGGAAATCAAAGAACCTAAAGAAGAAGTCAATGGAGACAAGGCCGTTGTCAAAGCAAAATTTGCTATCGTCGATTTCAAAACTTTAATGAACGAAGCGCCTGCTAAAATGGCGGAAGTTATGCAAAATGAAAAAGATCCGGCAGCTTTACAAAAAAAAGCTGCAGAAATTATGATTGGACTTCTTAAAGAGGCTAAAAAAGTAGATGTTGACGGACAAGTTGACTTTGTCAAAGTCGATGGAGAATGGAAGATTGCCGAAACAGCTGAAAATCAAAGCTTTTTTCAAAATATCATGAGTGGCGGCTTGATGAATCCACAATAATAAAAAGTATGCAGATTGAAAAATGCACGCGTATACGCGTGCATTTTTTTTGTATCTCTCATTTTTAAAATTTAAGATTTTTGAGAGTGTGAGAAAAAGTCTGTAAATTAA
>KI259851.1 GCA_000467935.1 Peptostreptococcaceae bacterium oral taxon 113 str. W5053 | reverse complement strand
TTTTTTCTTTTTTGTCACAGTTCTATTATCATTTAACATATGTTACAATTTTGAGAAGTATTTTTTTTATTAATGCGAGTTTTTTCTTTGTATGTGCATTTAACTGTTGTGTGGTCTTCTGGATTTAAGTTCCAAACTTTTAATGTTTCCATCATATTTTTTTAATTGTCTATATACAAATTATCTGTAAATATGATATTTCCTTGCCGCTTTGATGACTCTATTTTTGATGGTATATTTACATAATTTCTGGCGAATTTTCATTTGTTATGCTATTCATGAAAGAGATCCTTTCGATAATTATAGTTTTTCGTCGAAACTATTGTATCAAAAGCTTATTTATTTCTTGTAACAGTTACCTATCACATTACACTAAAGAAAGATACTACCAATTGTTAGATATCAAAAAATATGTCAGAAATCGAGTATTAAAAAATATTGAAAACAATATTAACAATCACGAAATAATTTACTATAAAGATAGATATAAATATTTATTTATCTATATATTTTTTATGATTATATATAGTATAAGTTGACATCTATATATTTTAGCGCTATACTCTATCTACTAGGATATCCTAAATAATATCAAACAGAAAATATTTTTTGGATGTTAAGTATATAGCGATTAAAAACTCTTACTTTATGGGAATGCTTTTATTAGCAATAAATTCGACTATTATGTTGTTTTTACATGAATTGGGACATATGATTACCGCTGTTAAAGAAGGTTAACGCCAAACTATATAATTTTTAGTTTGTATTTTTATTTTACTCCTATAGTTTATGTGAGTACTCCTGGTATATACACATTAAAATCTGATAAACGTATGCAGATTTTTTCAGCAGGAATTAAAATGAATTTATTTTTATATTCTTTTTTTATAATGTTGGTTAATTTAACAAAACAAGAAATATTTTTTTTATTTGCTTTACCAAATTTATTTAGAGTTGTTACAAATCTTTCTCCATTTATGCCTTTAGATGGATATTTAATGTTAACAACTATATTA
Organism: Peptostreptococcaceae bacterium oral taxon 113 str. W5053; assembly: GCA_000467935.1. Classification (GTDB taxonomy): domain Bacteria; phylum Bacillota; class Clostridia; order Tissierellales; family Peptoniphilaceae; genus W5053. The sequence continues at coordinate 3,139 of KI259851.1, read as the reverse complement.
AAGAAACCCAATATACGTAAGAATTCTTTTGATCTTTTAAAATCATTTGGTAAAGAGAAGAAAAAAGTACAATTACCAATTATTATATATACGTTAATATCAATAATATTTATTGGATTTCTTTTAATTACACAAACTTTAACATTTATAAATAATTTTAAAATAGCATATAATTTTGGAAATACAAATTTCATAAAGTTTATTTATCAAATGAGAGCTTATAGTATTTTAATTATAATTATTCTCATAAAACAATTGATTACTTATGTAAATAAAAAGAGAGGACATAGAAATGAAAGTCATTGAAATAAAGGGATTGGAAAAATCCTTCGGCAATCAAAAAGTGATTAAAGGCTTGAACTTATCTTTGGAAGAAGGAGAAATTTTCGGCTTAATCGGTCCGAACGGAGCGGGAAAAAGCACTCTAATTAAATTGATTTTACAATTGATAAAAAAAGATTGCGGTGAAATTACTTTTTTTGAAGGACATAGCGATACCATAGAAAAAGAAATCGGTGCGACTATTGAAGAGCCTTGCTTTTATGAATATTTAACGGGAGAAGAAAACTTAAAATTATATAAAAATATCCTCGGTTTGCACACAAAAGATATTCATGATGCCATGGAGATGACGGGAATCATTTTTGCTAAAGATAAAAAAGTATCTCAATATTCTATGGGCATGAAGCAAAGATTGGCAATCTCCAGAGCTATATTATCCAATCCGAAACTTTTGCTTTTGGATGAACCGACAAACGGTTTGGATCCGAAGGCAATTATCGATTTAAGAGAATTGATTAAACAATTAAATCATATGGGTACGACAATTATTTTTTGCTCACATCACTTGTCCGAAGTGAAAAATATCTGTTCAAGTTTCGGCTTTTTGTATGACGGAGTAATTACAAAAAGGGAGAATATGAACGACTCGGATAGTCAAATCGCCGAAATGGAGGAACTCTTTTTATGATTGGGGAGATAAAAAAAATTATTCATTCAAAATTGATATTTTTTTCAAGCCTGATTTTCTTGGGCATTACCTTGCTTTATGCTTTTTTCGGATTGAAAGGAATCAATGCACAAGATTTAACTCGGATTCAAGGTCAAATGTTGGCTGAGGAATTTCATTTTGAAATGATGTATTATATATTTCCGTTAATAGGGGTTGCAATTGTTGATTTTATTTTCAGTGTAGATATCAAAAAAGGAAGTATGAAACATTTCATTTTAAGAGGCGGGCGAAATAAAATTTTTGTGTCTAAAATAATTGGAATGATTTTTTTGTTGATTGCGGAAAGTTTATTATTTCATTTCATGACTTTTTTCGTTCTAAAGATAAAGGGTTTTGAATATATTCAGAACATAACGAAAAGTTTTTTCTATAGTATCCCTGCAATTATCAATATGTGTTTCGTTTTTGTTATCCTATCGATAATCAGTAAAGGCAATAATTTTCTCTATTGCCTGTTGATTCATTTTCTTCTATTGTTTGTTACGGAATCCTTCTCTTTTTCGGAAAAGTATCTTTATCCCTATGCCTTTAAAACGGCGCTACACGGTGAAATGAAAAGTATAGCATATTTGATAAAAATTCCTGTATTATTGGTAATAAGCTATTATTTATTCATGAAAAAGGAGTTAACGGAATGATAAATATCATGAAAAATGAATTGTATAAAAGGTGGAAAAGGAAAACGTGGATATTTATATTGATTTTTTATAGTTTATTTTCCTTGGTATCGGTCAATATGTATCATAAAATTATAGAAACAAAAAATTTAATCGATTTTAATTCCGGTAAATTTGTTCAACTGTTTTCTACAGATTTTTTAAATAAGCCTTTCTTACCTATTGGAAGTATAATTATCGGAATTGCCTTATCGGAACTTTTTATCGGAGACTATTGGAAAGGAGTTATGAAATTTGAAATCATAAAGGTGAGTGACAGAAAAAAGTATATATTGGGGAAATTGTTCAGTCAAATTATTCTTTATGTTTTGTTATCCTGGATAATGTTTTTGATAGCTCAAATCGTCGGTTTGATATTCTTTAAGCCAGACTTAAACGCTCTTCATATTTTCAAAAATTTTATGATTTACAATTTAAATATTCTCCCTTCTCTTGCCGTAATAAATATGGTCACTTTGATAAGCGGTATTCTTAATAAAGGAAATGAAAGCAAGCTTATACTGATTATTCTATTTATTGTGATGGGAATTATAGCAAGAGCCTCCAAAGTTGGAAAATATTTGCCTGTATTAAACTTTGAAGCGTTTAAATTATACTTCGACGGAAATTTTTCGACGGATTTAAAAATCAATCTACTGATTTCATTCATATATTTAATATTTTTTATGATAATCAATACGATTTATTGGGGTGGAAAAGAATATAAACTTTAAAAGCTCAAAGGAAGACAAAAAAAGTGTCGAAAAAAACTTTCGACACTTTTTGTTTAAAAAATAAGAAGTTAGAAAACAGCTTTCATTTGTCGCTTTCCATAAATCTTTGGACTTTATACAGAACTTGAAAGGGTTTCTCTTGGATTATATTTTCATCAATAACGCTGTTTCAGAACGAGACGCCGTTGAAATGTGTCCGTTGGTGGAAATATGATAATCGAATTTTAACTGAAAGGCACCGTTATGATAAATATTTAAAGAGCCTCTATTTCCGTTTATAGTGGTGGAGGATGTAAAGAGATTAGTATAAAATCCTCGTACCGATCCGTTTATGGACGTTATTACACCGGCATGATCCGCCTGACTATAGTAACCGACAACCGTTGCATACGCTCTGGCAACCTCTTTCCCTTTATAATCATAGATGGGGTGGCTAAAACGAGCCGTTACCTTTTTCTCCGGGAGTGAGGTTATTTGAGTATTATCTTCCCATTTTACATCTTCCAAAATATAATAATCCTCAAAGCCCTTTCTGGTTGTGATGGTAATCCATTTTCCTTCCGGAACGAATGTTACCTGAACATCCGGCTCAATTTTTAAGATCTCTTCTTTGGAAAGTTCTTCTGCAAAAACGCTTGTCGGAAAAGAAATGCACAGTGTTAAAGCTAAAATTACATATAAAAATTTCTTCAATTTTTTCATTTATAACCTCCTCGTATAATAAGTTTGTAGCCAAT
>KI259850.1 GCA_000467935.1 Peptostreptococcaceae bacterium oral taxon 113 str. W5053 | reverse complement strand
ATGCTACTTTTGACAGCGCACAGGCGAAATCTAGACTGGCAGCTTAAAGGAAGAGAGAGGTTTTACTACTTCTTTACTACCTTTCAAAGCGAAAATACAAGCAGATTTAAGAAAATATGTGAGTATCTTCCATACATAAAATGCCGGAAATGCCTGAAACAACAGACGATAGTTAAAAGTCATATTAGAGTTTTAATCAAAAATAAACTCTCTTTGTAAAAGAACAACTCAAATTGTATTCCAGTTACTGAAAAAATACCCATCCTTTAATCTCTCAAAATATTAAAATTACACCAAATAGCTATTATCTTTTTCGATACTCATAAATTGAAATATTATATTTTTGAAGCTTTTTATACAATAAACTTCGATGAATTTTTGCTAAATCTGCAGCTTTTTGCACATTTCCTCTGCTTTGTAAAAGGTAATTTCGAATTAATTGTTCCTCAAATTTCTCCATTGCTTTATGATAATTCATTTCCTTTTCCAGCTGATTAACATCACTTTGTTTATCCCGAACAAGTCTTGAAGGTAAATCTTTCAACCGAATTTGTAGTCCGTCACAAACAGCATAGGCGCTTTTAATAATATTGTCTAATTCCCTAACATTCCCTGGCCAATTATAAGAATACAAACAGATTTTCACTTCTTCCGAAAAATCAATTTCTTTTCGATATTCTTCATTTAAACATTCCAAAAAATATTTTGCTAAAAGATTAATATCATTTCTACGATTACGCAAAGGAATCATTTCTAAATTAATTACATTAATTCTATAGAATAAATCCTCTCGAAAAGTCCCATTTAAAACCATCTCGTGTAAATTTTTTCTTGTTGCGCAAATCAACCGAATATCAATGGGAATGGAACTCGTACTGCCTATTGGATCCACCTTTTTTTCTTCCAATACGCGCAACAATTTTGCCTGCATCGATAAGGGCATATCTCCAATTTCATCTAAAAATAAAGTCCCATGATTCGCAATTTCAAATTTACCCTTTTTTCCTCCCTTTTTTGCACCCGTAAAAGCACCTTCCTCATAGCCAAATAATTCAGATTCCAACAATTCATTAGGAATTGCTGCACAATTGATGCTAATCATAGGATAATCCTTTCTATCACTGCTATTATGAATCGCTTTGGCAAAAACTTCTTTTCCTGTTCCTGTCTCACCGGTAAGCAAAACAGAAAAATGAGTTTTGGAAATATGCGACGCCCTTCGTTTTTGCACTTCAAAAACAGGATCTTCCCCTATTAAATGATCAAATTCATAAGCATTTTCCTGTAAGGCTTGATATTGTTCCTTATAATAATTCAGTGTAGAATATTGTTCCATTAATTTTTTAGCTGCATCTAAACTATCCAATCTGAATTTAACTTGAGCTACTCCTGCTACAACATTGTTATTATCATCTTCTACATAAGAACGGCTGACGATAACCTTTGTCTCTTCAGTAGTCCCTTCTTCATAGGTATGAATAACGCTTTCTTCTGTATATCTATTCTCCACAATATCTAACATTTTTGAATTTGGGATAAATTTAAAAATACTCTTCCCTACAGCTTCCTTTTTTGTAGTCTTTAAAAACTTACAATATTTTTCATTGATGTCCAATATGATGCCATCAATATCTGTAACAATAAAACCGTCATCAGTAAGTTCAAGGACTTTATTAAAAATTTCAAAATATCGAGTTTCTTTTTCCATCATCGTATCACCCCACAATAATAGTATACGATATTATCTTTTTTGAGACAAATTAATAGATGCCCTTTTTTGTTTTCCACTTATTAGCTGATTATACACACAATATTATCTTTTTTGAGATATTTTCTCATATATGATATACTTTTATTCCTGTTTTTATAAAAACGATTCCACCACCTTTGAAATTTTAATGTCTATTCTTTTTGGCATGTTTTTTGCTTTAATATCAATTGAGGACCTCAACATAGATTAGAAAAGGAGTTGATTTTTATGCTAGACACAAGTTCATTAAAAAACATTCAACTAAAGATTGAAGGTAGAATTGCCCTAATTGTCATGAACCGTCCCAAAGCTATGAATGCTTTGAATAATGATACACTGTTCGAACTGAATCAAATTATTCAATGGGCAAACGATTCCGATGAAATTTCAGGGCTCATTATTACCGGAGAAGGAAAATCCTTTGTTGCAGGAGCAGATATTTCACAAATGAAAGATTACGACAGCGAAGAAGGGAGAAAATACGCAAATTTTGCACAAGGCGTATTCAATAAAATCGAATCTTTGGAAAAACCTGTCATTGCTGCCGTAAACGGTTTTGCTTTAGGAGGCGGGTGTGAACTTTCTATGAGTTGCGATTTGCGAATTGCTTCTGATAAGGCTGTATTTGGTCAGCCTGAAGTAAATTTAGGGGTTATACCATGTTTTGGAGGAACACAACGTTTATCTCGATTAATTGGTGTAGGCAGAGCAAAAGACTTGATTTATACTGGCCGAATGGTTAAATCTGAAGAAGCCTTGCAGATGGGGTTAGTTAATCGCGTAGTCAATCACAAAGAGTTGTTAGATGAAGCAAAGAAATTGATGCAAAGTATTTTAGAAAAAGCTCCCATCGCAATTCGTTATTCCAAAGTTGCTATTAACACCGGAATCAATATGGATTTATACCATGCGTTAGAATTTGAAAAAGATGTAGCTGCACTAAGTTTTGGCACAAAGGACAAACAAGAAGGTATGAACGCTTTCTTAGAAAAACGTCCAGCAAACTTTATCAATAAATAATGGAGGTTAACAATGAACACTTCTACCGTCATCAGCATTATTGGCATTATTATTGCAATGATTATTCTGGTTAAACTTGTCATGAACGGAGTTAATATCTTTCTTATCGCCTTTTTGTGCACCGCTGTAGTAGCGTTAACCGGAAAAATCAATATTTATGAAGCCTATAAAGAACACTATATCTCAGGCTTTGTAGGATTTCTAAAAGCGAATTTCTTTGTCTTCTTGACGGGAACCCTGCTTGGAAAAGCCATGGAGATAACCAACGGTGCTAAATCAATTTCCAAGATGCTCATCAAAGGTCTCGGAGCTCAAAAAGCATTGATTGCAATCCCCCTCGCCTGCGGTATCTTAGGTTACGGAGGAGTCAGTGCCTTCGTAATAAGTTTTGCCGTATTCCCTATTGCCTTACAAGTATTCCATGAAGCAGACCTTCCAAGGCGCTACATTCCTGCCGCATTATGTTTCGGTTGTTCCACTTTTGCCATGGTAGCTCCCGGAGCACCACAAATACACAATGCAATTGCAGCAAATGCTTTAGGCACCGATATTATGGCCGGAGCTGTGAATGGTTTTATTAGCTGTGGATTCATGTTAATTCTTGGATCTATTTGGTTGTATAAGATGATTCAAAAAGAAAAGAAAAAGGGTGCTCATTTCATTCCAAAGGAAAATGATGTTTTTGAAGAAAATCCTCAAGAAAAACTTCCTAATGGATTCATTGCATTGATTCCTTTAGTTGTAACCGTTTTATTGATTAATATTAAATCCGGCGGAAAAAACATCGTTCACTTAGAATCGGGCTTATTTATCGGGACAATATTAACCGTTCTCTTGATGTATAAATTCATTAATGTTAAAACTCTCTCCAACGAAGTTGGCGTAGCCATTAAATCCAGTGTATTCTCAATCACGAATACATGCGCAGTAGTAGGTTTCGGTTCCGTAGTTAAAGCCTCTGTTGCATTTCCATTTGTTGTTAATGCCATGACCAACATCCCCGGTCCTCCCGTTGCCGGTGTCGCTGTAGGAACAATGGTTATCGCCGGTATCTGCGGATCCGCTTCCGGTGGTTTAGGAATTGCCTCTCCTCTACTTGGACCTGTTTTTATGGCAAAAGGAATCGCAGCAACAACGATTATGCGCATAATGGCTATTTCTTCTTCATCTTTGGATTCTCTTCCTCATAACGGATATATTGTAACGGTTACAAACGGCGTTTGTAATGAAACACATAAAGATGCTTATGGTGCTGTATTTAAACTTACTGTTATTGTTCCCTTATTGGCTACTGTGCTTGCAGTAATTTTATTTACTATATTTCCAAATTTACCTTAAGTTTTATACAAAATCATATTCTATAAATTTTAAAGGAGGTTTCTAATGAATAAACCCTTATCTGGTGTAAAAGTAATTGATTTAACGTATTTTGTAGCTGGTCCCGGTACTACCAGAATTTTAGCTGACTGGGGAGCCGATGTAATCAAAGTTGAACCCAGTTTTGGAGATCCGGGAAGAAAAACCGGTGCAACTATGACTATGCCCGTTATTGATAACGAACTTAATCCTTTTTACAGCGTATATAATGCAAATAAACGCGGTCTTTCCATAAACTTGAAAACAGAAGAAGGTCTTCAAATCATGGACAAATTACTATCTAATGCCAATGTATTTGTTTCCAGTTACCGAACAAATGCTCTAGTTCGTTTGGGCTTGGACTATGAAAATGTTTCCAAAAAACACCCTCATTTGGTATGGGCTCAAATCAATGGCTTTGGTGATTTTGGTCCCGCAAAAGACAACCCGGGTTTTGATACAGTCGCTTTTTGGGCTCGTAGTGGAGCAATGATTGATATTGCAGAAAAAGGCACTACTATCAATCCACCTATCGGTTTTGGCGATGCCACCACTTCCTGCAGTTTGGCCGGAGGAATCTGCGCAGCACTATATGAACAACAAAAAACAGGCAAAGGACAAAAGGTTATGATTTCTTTATTTTCTCAGGCGATTTGGAATTTAAGTGCATTAGTTGCATCCACTCAGTTTTCTGATGTTTATCCAAAAACTCGTAAAAATGCTATTTCTCCTGTAATTAACTCCTATCAATGCAAAGATGGAAACTGGATTTTTTTAAGCATCTTGGAACACGAAAGGTATTATGAAGCTCTTTGCGATGTTATTGAACGTCCAGAGTTAAAAACCGACCCCAAATTTACCACTACATTAAATGCAAAAAATAACGCTTCTGAGTTAATTCATATTATCGATGAAGGTTTTGCAAAATTTACACAATCAGAAATGGTGCAACGCTTAAGCAATGCAGACATTGCGCATGAAAGAATTCAACATGTTCAAGAGGTGCTCTCCGATCCTCAAGCCTTAGAAAATAATTATATTTATGAAGTCGAAAATAGAGATCATACCAAAAATTTGATGGCTATGACACCTGTCAAATTCAACACCATAGATGTTGAAATGAAATCGGATGCACCTCTTATCGGGGAACATAACGAAGAAATTTTAAAAGAATTAAGCTATACTGAAAAAGATATTTACGCCTTTTATAGCTCAGGTGTATTAACAAAAAAATAAGAAATTTATTTTTTTAATACTTTTATACCTCTTACAATGAATTGAAATTTACAAAATTAAAAATCTCTCCTATATGGATGTTTTTCACCCTAATTTTTTCAGGAAATAATTTTCTTTTTAAAAAACAGTTTGACTCTCCAGTTGATGTATTCTTTATAATTTTTATTAAAGAAAAAGTTTTCCTCAAAATAAATATGTTAGAATAAATACGTTACAACCTTAACTTAGAGATGCATCTCTTATTATTTATTTTCATTAAAAATCCGATAAATAAATTTAAAAATATTATAAATAAACATTTAAGGAGGTAATCATGGAAATTAAGTTTAGTAAAGCAGAGGATAAAATACGTGAAGTAGCTAAAGAATTTGCAGAAAAAGAAGCAGCTCCCATCGCAGAGGAAATTGATAAAGAAGCAAAATATCCTGTTGAGACTTTTAAAAAAATGGTCTCTTGCGGATTTACAGGAATTGGGGTACCTGTAGAGTATGGCGGATCCGGAGGGGATGATATCACAAAATGTATTGTTGTTGAAGAAATCGCAAAAAAATGCGCTGCAACAGCGGGCATTTTATCTATACACGGAATTTTTGGTCAATGTATTCTTAATTTTGGAACCGAAGAACAAAAAAAGGAATATCTTCCCAAAGTTACCAACGGAGGAATGCACGGAGCTTTTGCATTGACAGAGCCTAATGCGGGTTCTGATGCCGGCGCTGCAAAGACTCGTGCCATCAAACAGGGAGAAGACTACATTATTAATGGAACCAAATGTTTTATTACCGGAGGAGCACATGCAGACTATACTATTGTTTTCGCATTAACCGATCCCTCTAAAGGATTGAAAGGATTAAGTGCCATTATTGTTCCAAAAGACGCGCCAGGCTTCAGTATTGGTAAAACGGAAGATAAAATGGGTATTCGAGCTTCCGAAACCTCTGAATTGATATTTGATAATTGTCGTGTTCCTCAAAAAAACCTTGTTGGAAAAGAAGGTTTAGGTTTTAAAATCGCTATGATTATGCTTGATGGCGCACGCATTGGTGTAGCTGCACAAGCTCTTGGTATTGCAGAAGGCGCCTTAGATGAAAGTATCAAATATATGCATGAAAGAGTTCAATTTGGGGCTCCTATCGCAAATCTTCAAGGTCTACAATGGTATATTGCAGAAATGGCAACAAAAAACGAATGTGCTAAATGGATGGTTTATCGCGCAGCAAGCTTGAAAGCTCAAGGCTTACCGCATTCTAAGGAAGCAGCAATGGCAAAGTTAAACGCCTCTGAAAATGCTCGTTTTGTAACTAATCTAGCACTGCAAATTCACGGCGGTTATGGATATATGAAAGACTATCCATTAGAGAGAATGTCCAGAGATGCCAAAATTACTGAAATTTATGAAGGCACCTCTGAGATTCACAAAGTTGTCATTGCTCGCGCAGTTTTAGGTTAGGAGGTTGGATCTATGAAAATTATCGTATGTTTAAAACAAGTTCCGGACACCAACGAAGTAAAAATTAACCAAGAAACAGGCACTTTAATTCGAGATGGTGTCCCCAGTATAATGAATCCCGATGATAAAAATGCTCTTGAAGCTGCATTACAACTTAAAGACAACGAGCAAGCACATATTGTGGCTTTGAGTATGGGCCCTCCTCAAGCAAAAGAAGTATTACAAGAAGCTTTAAGCATGGGAGTTGATGAAGCCATTTTAATTAGCGACCGTAAATTCGGTGGCTCCGATACTTGGGCCACGGCAACGATATTATCTGCAGCTATTAAAAAAATTGCTGACTATGACATTATTTTTTGCGGTCGTCAAGCCATTGATGGTGACACAGCACAGGTAGGTCCTGAAATTGCAGAATTCTTAAATATTCCTCAAATTACCTATGTGAAAGAAATTCATAAGACACCAAAGAATACCTTGGAAGTATCCCGCTTTACTGAATATGGGGACTACACATATGAAGTCAAAACCCCTGTACTCCTTACCGCAATCAAAGAATTAAATACACCAAGATATCCAAATGTAAAGGGAATTCTTGAACATTTTGGAAAAACGGATTCTGTTCAAATTTTCACCTTTGATGATCTTCCTGTAGATGCTACTCAAATCGGTTTAAAGGGATCTCCTACCAATGTATTTCGTTCTTTTGTTCCTGTGAAAAATAAGCATTCTGAAATACTACATGGAGAAACTGTTAAAGACTCTACAAATCTTTTAGTTAATAAATTAGCGGAAGCAAATCTGATATAGGAGGGGATATTATGAATAGAGCAAAAGTTAATCAGAATATAGATTTAGATTGTTATAATAACGTCTGGGTAATTGGCGAACAAGTCAATGGAGAAATTCATCCCGTTACCGTTGAACTTCTTGGAGAAGGAAGAAAGCTTGCAAATTCTATACAAAAAGATTTATATGTCGTACTTGCAGGGTGTAACTTAAACTCCTCTATTGAAAAATTACAACATTTCGGAGCAGACAAGATCTTTTATCTAAATCATCCACTCCTGAAAGATTATTCAACAGATGCTTACGTAAAGGTTATTTCTGAGCTCATTTTAAATAGGAAGCCGGAAATTGTACTTATAGGTGCTACATCTTTAGGACGAGACCTCGGCCCTCGCTTAGCTGCTAGAATTGGAACCGGTTTAACTGCTGATTGTACTAAATTGGAGATTGACCCTACAGATGGAAAACTATTACAAACCCGTCCAGCTTTTGGCGGGAATTTAATGGCCACTATTATTTGCCCTAAAAATCGTCCTCAAATGTCCACCGTACGCCCCGGTGTCATGGAGAAAGCAAAATATAATGAGAATCATACATCTGAATTGGAAGTGATTCATCCTATTTTAAATGAATCCGATATTAAAACAAAATTAATCCGTAAAGAAAAATTTGAAAAAAAACGAGTTAATTTAATCGATGCCAAAATCATTGTTTCCGGTGGTCGAGGATTAAAACAAAAAGAAGGTTTCCGGTTAATTGAACAACTTGCAGCAGCGCTGAAAGGAGAAGTCGGCTCTTCTAGAGCAGCTGTTGATTCTGGTTGGATCGAACATTCTCATCAAGTTGGACAAACCGGAACAACAGTTCATCCCGATTTGTATATTGCTTGTGGTATTAGCGGTGCTATTCAACATCAAGCAGGTATGCATGAATCCAAGTATATCATAGCCATCAATAAAGATCCAAATGCACCTATTTTTGATATTTGCGATTATGGGATTGTTGGTGATTTATATGAAGTCATCCCAGCACTCTTATCTTCTCTTCATGAGAAAGATTTTTTAGAATTTAATTAGACCCTCTATTTTAGGGTAGTGTGTTAAAATAAAAATTTCTGACACACTACCTATTTTTTTGTCCCCTTATGATGATTTACTCGCTTCTAATAGAAACTCAATTTTAATATACCGGCAGATTGTCATAGTTATTCGAAAAAAAAGAACATAAAAAACCAAATTCCAGCAACTTTTCTCGTTTTTTCTTAAACAGCTACTTTGTCCCTAATAATTCCTAACCTATCTCTTTGTAATTTCCTATGTAATCGACTCAGATTTAATCCTAGGACTAGTAGATTTATCGCATATTACAAACGATGTAATCCTCTATCCCTAAATCTATCGTAATTTTAATCTTCCTTAATTTTTGAAAACATATCTTCAACTTGTATTAACCTGCTCAATCTCTCATTTATGCCTTCATCTGATGCAATTTTTCATAAAATTCATCTCTTAATTTAATTATGCAATCTCTTATTGTTTCAAGCTTTGTATTGTAGTTTAGATTGAAATGTTTTAATATCTTTATTCTGAGCTTTCTCTTGAAAATTAAGAATGGATTTTTTTAATCTAATAAATAAACATTTTTAGATTTTTTCATACTTTTTAGGAAAAATTTTTAAATCAATATACCATAATAAACATTCCTAATTTACTTTAATAAACTATTCATATTAATATTAATATAACTAAAGATTTATGGTTTTTAA
>KI259849.1:7955-8332 GCA_000467935.1 Peptostreptococcaceae bacterium oral taxon 113 str. W5053 | reverse complement strand
AAGTTCAACTTTATTCGGGAGAAACAAATCATCCATCTGAAGAGAAATTAGAAGAAATAGCCAAAATGGTGAATACATCCCTTGGGGCAGTGATTTCACTTATGTTAAGGTAAACGGAATCTTCCATTACCTTTGTGTTGTGATGGATTTATTTTCAGGGAAAATCATCGGCCGGAATATCTCTAATCGCCATGATGTGGACTTGACTATGAAAGCTTTTGAAAAGGCTTATTTCGATAGAAATGAACTTGAGTATGTACTGTTTCATTCCGACTAAAGAGCTGAGTATACCGCTTTTGCATTTCGCCAAATACTTGAGTTCAATCCTTTTCCAAGAAAGGTTATCTTTATGATAATGCATGTTGTGAACGCTTCTT
>KI259849.1:0-7855 GCA_000467935.1 Peptostreptococcaceae bacterium oral taxon 113 str. W5053 | reverse complement strand
AGAATGTATCAATCGTAAATCCTTTCGCACCTTGGAAGAACTGCGTCTATGTTGCTTCGAGTACATTAACCATTATAACTTGAAACGACCTCATTCTACACTTGGCAATTACACTCCAGATGAAATAGAAGAAATAGAAGAATTTTTCATGGAAAGGCAGGCATAACTCCGGCTTTTCTTAAAATCATGTTGTAAAATTGTGTCCACCTACTTGACTATGTTGCATATTCAGTTCTTCAATTTGCATTTTGAATTCTACAATTTTTTCTAAGTCTATTCTTTCATCTATAATGTTATCTACAAAGTGTCCGTCATAATCCAGTGCTGAAAATGGAATAACATTATGCTTCCAGTCTTTCTTAATAAGATATTTTTCCTGCTCTGTTATTTTCCAATAAGCTTTGTAAACCTCTTCTGTAATCTCTACCAACTTTCCTCTTACATAGAGGTAATATTTTCTATTTTCCAAAATGCTATCCTCCTTTTTCATTTCTCTGTTTTGATTTCTTGAGAATGAAAAAGGAGGACTTCTACACTTTGGTGTAAATAGTTCTCTATTAAGAAAAAATATGAAATTAAAAAATAAAAAATCTATATGCTGTAGCTTATTTCAATTTTCTAAAAATGGAAATCAGTCATTTTTTTAATAATCTTACTAATATCCAAACATAATTTCCTCCTAACAATCATTCATCTTATTTGAACGAACATCAAAAACATATAAAAATTACTTAAATTTCCATGTGTTTGTCCGTTCTCTTATTAAGATAAAAGACTTATATACTCCATCTTGGGTTATAAGTTCACTATGTGTTCCCTCTTGTACGATTTTTCCTTTATCCAAAACAATAATATGATCTGCTCTCTTTATGGTTTCCAGTCTATGTGCAATGATTATAACAGTCTTGTCTTTAACTAAATTATCTATAGCCTTCAAAATATGATGTTCGTTTTCTACATCAAGAGCATTGGTAAATTCATCTAAAATAACAATAGGCGAATCTTTCAGTATGGCTCTTGCTATCGCTATTCTTTGCTTTTCTCCACCGGATAATGTATCTCCCGCCTCTCCTACCATAGTGTCAAAACCGTCGGGCAGAGCCATAATAAAGTCATAACACCTTGCTTTCTTTGCGGCTTCCATCACTTCGTCATTGCCGGCATTTGGCTTTGCAAATTTAATATTATTAAGGATGCTGTCCTCGAACAAATAAACATTTTGGAAGACGATACTTATTTTTTTCATCAATTTCTCAGTGGGTATGTTTGTGATTTTTGCTCCGCCGATAAGAATTTCACCTTGACATACATCATAAAATCTCGGTATCAGTTTGCAAAATGTCGTTTTACCGGAACCGGAAGGACCTACAATTGCGGTTAATGAATTTGGTTTAATTATTGTAGATATTCCTCTTAGAATTTCTCCGTTTCCATAAGAAAAACTCACATTTTTAAATTCAATTTCATTCGATTTCATGCTTTCGGCAGGTGATAATATCTTTGTTTCTCTAGATGATTCTATACCATTTACCTCTTTTAACGTACTATCCAGAATACCAATCATCGAAAGAATCGAACCTGCTTGATTTATTGACTGAAATATTACAAAGCTCATAATAAATAAATTTATAGTTTTTTGAGGAGAGATTTCTCCGATATTCCACATAAAAAATGCAAACACAATAATTAAAATCTCAAATAACTGTATTGTAAGTTCTGCACATATACTTGACGGAATAGACTTTTCAGATAGATTTATGTTATTTAAACAGCTGTCATCTATACCCTTTTTAACTCTTTCATCTTTATTTTCCACATCAAACGCTTTAACAACACTTATTCCCTGTATAAATTCAATAACACTTTCCGTTAATTTCATTTGTGATAACTGCCTTTTAGGAGCCTCTCTTCTTGAAACCTTCATTTGATGATTAACAACAAATAAATAAACCGCTGCTCCTGCAAACACGATAATGGAAACTCGCCATTCATAATAAACAAATCCCAAAACTATTGATACCGCAGATAAAAATCCGCCTATCACATGGATTAGAATAATCGGTGCAACTTGTTCTATATGAGAAATTGATGTAGTGAGTGTTGAATTTATATTACCGACTGAATTTTCATTAAAAAATCCAAGATAAAATTTTTTAAATAACGAGCCAAAATACAGTCTCTTATCTTTAGCCATATTAAATCCGACACTAACAGAACCTAATTGTGTAAAATACCCAAAAACAAATACACCGGCAATACAGATTATTCCAAGTATTATTACCTTATAAATGTAACTGTCTACCAAAAACCTATTAAACATCGCATTCACAGCAAAAATTATTGCAATCATTTTCAACATAACGAATATACCTTCTATAAATGACAGAAGTAAAATTTTGGCTAATTGATGTTGTCTTTTCAGACTAAAGTTCCAAATACTTCTTATAGATTCAAACATATTTTTCCTCCAATCAATTTGTGAGTTCATATAAATATCCGTACTTGGAACAATCCCTCATAAGTTCTTCATGTGTTCCGCTACAAAGAATCTTACCATTATCCATATATATAATCTTATCTGCATTTATAATAGTTTTAATTTTATGTGTAATAACTATAACCGTTTTATCTTTTGTAAACTCAAGTAATGCTTCTTGAATCTTCTCTTCGTTTTCAATATCTGTGCTTGAAGTGGCTTCATCTAAAATAACGATTGGAGAATTTTTCAAAATCGCCCTTGCAATAGCTATTCTTTGTCTCTCCCCACCTGACAATCTATCACCCGTTATAGTGTCATATCCTCTTGGCAGCCCAACGATAAAATCGTGGCAAGCGGCTTTTTTAGCAGCTGCTATAATTTCATCTTTAGAAGCCCCTCTTTTTCCGACTCTTATATTTTCCATAATACTGTCGTTAAATAAAAATGTGTTTTGATCTACATAAGAAATGAGAGAATTTAAATCATTCATTGACAAGTCTTTTACCCGAATATTTCCTATTCTTATATCTCCTCTTTCAAAATCCCAAAATCCTGCTAAAAGTTTCATCAAAGTTGATTTTCCCGAACCCGAAGTTCCGATTATCGCGGTCATCATTTTTTCTTTTATTTCTAAATTCGCCACATCAATATCATTCTTTGTTCCATCATAAGAAAACAGTAGATTACTAAATGAAATATCACATATCATATCTTTTTTAAGAATAGATTTCTCATTTCTCTTTATCTCCGGATAATCCAAAATTCCCTTTATTTCTTTTGTAACTGTCCCCATCTGTGCCAATTGGTCAACATAGCCGGATGCCTTTACGATAGGTTTAAAAATTCCAAGTGCAATCATCATAAATATAAATAAACTTTGCTCAGTAATGTTTCCCTTATTTAAAAATATCAATCCGATAACAATAGTTGGAAATACGGACACCGGAGCTATGCTATATGAAAGAGAAGCATAAAGCTGTGAACTTTTCATCCAGTTTATAGCATATTCCGCATGGTGTGCAACCGCATTTCTGTATTTAATATATGAGTTATCTCCCATGTTAAAGGTTTTTATTACCTCAATACCCTCTACATATTCTATAACTGATTGGTTCATATTTTTCCCTGCCTGTACTTGTCCCTCATATTTTTCCTTATATCCAATCATAATAGCCATTCCAATAGACAATCCAAATATTATCCATATTAAAACAATACCGGTAAGCCGTGCATTAATGACAAGCATCCAAATAACCATTGCCACAGGTATAAATAAATTGGCTGTCATCTCCGGAAGTAAGTGTGCTAGTGTTTTTTCGATATCCTCTACTCTATCCACTAATATCGTCTTTAGTTTGCCACTTGAGTTCTTATCAAAATATCCCATCGGCAATCTAACAAATTTGTCGCAGATTGCATATCTTAAATCTTTTAACGTAAAATATGCCGCCTTATGAGATATTAATGTTGATATATTTGAAAATATGATACTTGCCATTTTACATATAATTACTAAAACTAGCATCAATATATTACTATCATCTTTAATATCGTTAAAAACATTCCCTGCCAAAATTCCAATAAAAGCATAGGATAATAATTCACATAAAATGGAAATCATACTTAGTATTACAGATAGAAAATATCTTTTTTTATATGGTTTTATAAAACGGTCCATTTCCTTAAAAAAGCTTGGTTCTTTCTCTCGTTTCATGACTCCACCTACACGTTAGCTTTTTTCACCAAAATATGTCTCTGTACTACTCTACTTCCTATATAAGCTCCTATTATTGCGGAAATAATAACTAAAATTAGTAAAACGAGCGCTCCCCAAGAAGAAATCATTTTACCTGCCATTGTGATATTAGAAACTAATTCTTTTTCTTTCATATTTCCTAACGTTTTATTCAGAGCTATGGTATAGGGATAAATTACGCTTCCTATAGAAGCCAATATTTGCTGAATCACATAACCAATTCCAATAGATTTCAAATTTCCATAACCATTTTTATATAGCAAAAATTCAGCGATTAAACCTGAAATTACGAACATTAAGATATATGGTGGATAAAAAGCTATAACCCCTTGAATAAAAGAATATATCAAAAATGCTCCACGTTTTCTCACCTTTACTCCTATAACAAAGAAAACTATACCTTGTAGTAATGAATACAACACGGGTGTTAGAAGTATGGTAATCGGTGTTGCATACATAAATGTTCCTAATGAAAATATCAAAATATTACATAATGACAATAATGTAACCGTAATGATATCTTTGACTTTCAACTTATTCTTATTCATCTTTAATACTCCTATTTCTCAAAAACATTTATCATTAAAATCAAAACCATAGCAATCATAAGCGAATAATCACAAATGCGAAATCGCAATGAAATGTAAGATGATTTTTTATGTCTTAAACCTATCCCTCTTGTTTCAGCAGAAGCCGACAACGTTTCCCCGATTCTTATAACTCTAAAAATCAAGGAGATAACAAGTGCTTCCAAGTATGCAATCTTTCTCTGAAATATGTTTTTACATTCACCATTTTCTCTGTTTTTCAGAACCTGTCTCGACAAATTAAAATCATTTTTAAGTACAGGGAAAAATCGAAACGAAACAGAAAAAATCAATAATAATCTTTCGGGTACTCTTATCTTTCTTAAGCCTGCAAGCATATTGGTTGCTCCACGCCCTCCAAGAATAATTGGAAATAACAAAAACAGGAGAGCAAATCGCGGTAGTAAATTTGCCATGAACATTGTAATTTCACAAGGGATTATAATCTCAAACCCATAAATAACACCTAATATTATTGAAGTTCCTACAAAATTTGTATATCTTCTGTTTGCAAGCGAAAACAGAAGTGCTAACAGATTATATTGGAAAATCAACTGTTTATTATCTATTACAACAGCAGTCATACAAAGAAATAAGAACAGTAAGTTCGTTCTCGGATCCAAAATTTTTTCACACTTTTTTGAAGGCCCCTTATCCTGAGGATATTCTGTATCAAATATTTCTTTTATGCTTTCAATATCCTTACTGCTATTTACTTCGCAAATCTGTCGTATAACACCATCCTTAATCTCTAAGCATTTATTTGAAACTGCCGCAATAAATTCCAAATCATGACTTATACATATCACTATTTTTTCCTTCTTCATCTCTTTTATCAGCTCTACTATTGTATCTAAGCTTTTTTTATCCAATCCCGATGTTGGTTCATCCAAAACAATTACACTCTTATCTGATAGATATGCTATCATTAAAGTCAATTTTTGCATTTGTCCACCGGAAAGAGAAAAAGGATGTCTATTTTTAAGCTTCCACATATTAAATTTTTTTAGAAGAGGCTCTATTTCTTCGTGTTTAGATGTCTTTACCCCGTATTTAAGCTCAGATAATACGAAATTCGTAAAAAATTGAAATTCAGCTTCCTGCATCATAAATAGACTTTTTTGTGATAGTGCCTTGTAAGATAGCTTTTCTCCATTTAGGAACACACTCCCATATTGAAACTTAAGTAATCCAGATATACATTTTCCTAAAGTTGTTTTCCCTGCACCGTTTTTCCCAATAAAGCAATTGACTTCTCCTGAAGAAGCTGTAAACGATAAATCTTTCAAAATTTTTTGTTTCTTATAGTCAAAGGATATGTTTTTTATTTCCAATTTATTGTTTCCTATATTTAACAGTTCGTCTTGTGCTTGTAACTGTTTTAAATCAGTAATTCTTAAGCCCAAATCATCTAATTTACTTTGAGAAAATGACATAAATATTTTATGATCATATTTTTCATATATAGTTCCATTTTTTATAAGCCAAAATTCATCTGCTAAATCCTGCAAATAATACAATCTATGTTCACTTATTATTAAAGTTTTCGCCTCTTTTTTAAGTAACAATAAAATTTCCTTTAACTTTTTAATTGCTAAATAATCTAAATTTGCAGTCGGCTCATCAAGTAAAATAATCTCTGTATCCATTGCCCATGCAGCCATAATTGCTATGAGCTGCCGTTCTCCACTTGAAAGTTTGAAGACTTCTCTGTTCTCCAGATATTCCAACCCAAACTTTGAAAAAGCTTCTTTTGTTCTTTTCTTTATTTCTTCATGCGTTAATCCTTTATTTTCAAGACCAAAGGCAATTTCCGTATCACTCTCCATTGTAAAAAATTGACTTCTTGGGTCTTGAAAAACAGATGAAATAGTCTCCCCTACTTCTCCAACATTTTTATTACCTATATCTTCAGAATTTACTAATATATGTCCATTAAATATACCATCGTAAAATTCAGGAATCAGATGATTTAAACATCTAAGTAATGTCGATTTTCCACAACCACTTTCACCACAAAGAACTACACATTGCCCTTTTGATATACTACCGATCACATTATTTAATGCCTTTTCTTTATTTGATTCATAAGAAAAGTCCATTTTAAAATCTAAAATAGTTTCACATACTTCACTCGTCCTGCCCATAAATTAAACCCTCATTTTATAAAATCTTTAAAAATCTTTTCCCAACCTGCTCCAATAAACTCCCCCAACATTTTTATATACTCAACTGTTTCATCTTTGCTGTATCCTTTTTCGATTATCAAAGCATATACATTAAACTGCTCATTCATTAGTAATTCCACTAAATCTAATTTCAGCTTACTAATATCTGAATCAATATTTTTCTTTATGAATATTTGTGTTTCGGATATCTTGTTTTTCATCATCTCATCAAACATAGATTCAACTGAGCTTCCTTTACTACAACATAACAGAAGTTTACACTCATCATAATATTCAAATAAAACATCTATATATCTTGCAGTTTCTTTTTCTATACCACTCAGAAAATTATCAAAATTTTTATCTATACAATATTTCATATATGCTTCTTTGTTATCTTTTCTTTCACTATCCAAGACTTGTAAAAGTTCTTCAATTAAACTATAAAAAAGTTCATCTTTCCCTTTATATCTTGTATATATAGCTCCGGTTGTAACTCCTGCTCTTTTGGCAATAGTATTGATTGAAGCAGCTTGAAATCCACTTTTTAAAAATTCCATTTTAGCAGCTTCAATTATTGGCTTATCTAATTCATGATTTTTATTAGCCATATCTGTTCCTCCACTCAATAGAAAACATAATCAATAATATAATTATCAATAACGCTATTATTGATTATACACTAGTTAGCCATATATAACAAGATTTATGAGTGAATATTATTCAAGCTTTTTGATTTCATCAGTTCTCTATTATCCTGCCGTGCACTATACTTATAAAAGTGGACACAATGAATAAATAGTATTATTGTATTAATAGACACCAAAAGGAGGTGTCTTTTTTATCTCTTGAATTTATAAACTAA
>KI259848.1:29739-30013 GCA_000467935.1 Peptostreptococcaceae bacterium oral taxon 113 str. W5053 | reverse complement strand
GGATCACCCCCGCGTGTGCGGGTAACATTTCAATTCCTTTTGAAAAAACATCCATTTTTTGGGATCACCCCCGCGTGTGCGGGTAACATCCGTTTAAAATTTGATTTCCTGTCATAATGAGAGGATCACCCCCGCGTGTGCGGGTAACATAAAAAACGGCTTTGAAAAAACAAAAGACAGCGAGGATCACCCCCGCGTGTGCGGGTAACATTTTAGATTTTATGCACATTTTGTCAAATCCACAGGATCACCCCCGCGTGTGCGGGTAACATCC
>KI259848.1:0-29639 GCA_000467935.1 Peptostreptococcaceae bacterium oral taxon 113 str. W5053 | reverse complement strand
AAAACATTGATGCAGAAGACATGGCTGCTGGATCACCCCCGCGTGTGCGGGTAACATTTGGAATTAAACATCAAAGTTCCGATAAGGCGAGGATCACCCCCGCGTGTGCGGGTAACATACTAAAAAATCCCATAAAAATAGCTAATCCTTCTCCATTATCCTCAAAAATTTATTCACCTTTGTCGAGAGCTTATAGATAAGCAAAGAATCTAATAGGGCTCTATGAGGTACTTTCTCTTCTATTCCATAACTTTTCAACACGGTTTGTAATTTATAATTATCTAAAAACAGTTTTTCACTTTTTACATATTTCATCAAATCATATCTTTTATTTTTAAGTAATGGTTTGCCATATTGTTTTAATTTACTGTTTATAAATTTTATATCAAATTCCACCCCGTATCCTACTATTTTTAAATCGCCTATAAATTGGAGCAATTCATCCAAAGCCACATCCAATGGTATGCCTTCCTCGTTTAGCATTTGCGTTGTTATTCCTGTCAAATCTGTTATCCTGTCCGACAGTTGCTTATTATATTCAATTACACAACCGAATTCTTTCAGTTCTCCCTCTTCAAGTTTTACTGCCCCCAATTCAATGATAGAACTTTTACTTTCATCTAATCCGTCGGTTTCAATATCAATTATCACATAGGGTTTAAAATTTATTTTCCTTTTCTTATTTGAAAACTTTTTAGTTTTTCTAAACTTTGCAGCCTTGCTATATCCTATATCGCTTGCTTTTATATCTATTTTTTCTGTTAAAGGCAACAGAACAAGAGGTATTCCTTCACAATTGATTACTTCTCGTTTTGCATGAATCGTATCAAAACTATAACCGATTTCATTTCTGAAAGCATAACTGATTGTCGCTTCTCCGTCTCCTACATTTTCTTTAACACGTCTCCAAAGTTCTTCCCTAACCTTTGTATTGAAATTTCCGACATATACTCCTGTTGCAATTTCCTGCATCCATTTTGTCAAATCACCTTTTAATGATTGCGGTGCATTTTTCACTGTAATAACTGTCAGAGGCATAATTATACTTTCTCTCTGTAATTTACACCGTATTGCACCGATTTTTCCTTATCATCCCACAAATTAATAGAGTCTATATAAAATTTCTCCTGTTCTTCAATATCTAATAAAAACTGTAAATCTTTTACTATTTGCTGCATCATTTTTCCATCGACAAATGAATCTCTCACTTTCAGTCTGGTCATTCTTTCTATATCCTCTTCTTCGGTTGAACTTCCTGCAATTTCAAATGCAATGGGAATGGTTAATCCCGCTTTGTATAAATCTGCAATATCATATACAAAAGATAAATCATGCCCCGTATGAATAAAACCCAATCCAGGGGATATTCCAAGAGCTACAATTACACTGTGAACCAGTCCGTAAAGAGCAACATTCGCAACCGATAAAGCCTTATTGACTATACTTCCGCTCTCAAAATCATCAATATCATATTCTCTCCCCATCCATTCCACTTGATATTGTTTTGATAAGGTTCTATAAACTTTACGAACTCTTGCACCTTCGCGACCTCTTAATTGCTGCATCGTAAGTTTTGAAACATCCTCATTTGGGAATCTCATTTGATACATTTTCCTCGCCACTTCCAAGCGAGTTCGTGTATTGGAAACCAAAGCCGCCTGTTTCTCCAAAAATTTTGTGGAATGGGCTAAAGCTCTTCCATGGGCATAATTTCGAACACCTCTTTCCCCAACCCAAACGATTCCGGTGCCGGTATCGCCAATTAATTCAACAGCCCGATGGCTAATATCCGTTCCCGGTCCCAATAAAAGCACCCCTATCATCGCTGCGGGAATTCGAACCGTTCCTCTGCTGTCCAAAACCGTTATTGCACTGTCCGTTCTATTTATTTTGGCATGCTCCACATAGATAAAACTGACTCTATCGCTTATTTTAGGCAACTCTCTAAGTTCCGTCTTCTTCGCTCCATATTTTTCCTTCATCTTAATCAACCATAGGAATTACCGTCATCATACCGAAACCATATGCTTTATGCTTGCCCATCCCCAAGGTTAAAATATTTTTAAAAAGTTCCACATCCGATATGGTTAAGGTTCCTTCATAAACCGCTTTATTAAGCCTTGTAGAAGATTGGTTTGCTTTTTTTAAGACAACATTTCCTTTTTCCACAACGGAAAAATCCTCCGCATTTAGCAAAAATCCATTTTTTTCCGCTCGTTCTATGAGATAATTCATTTGTTCTTCCGTCGTATAAATCGGCTTTGTCTCTCCCCGATTTCCAACCCCCTTAGAGAATGTCTTAACCGGATTAAGTACAACTCTAAACCGCATACGATTTCCTTTTTGTAGCGAAAATAAAAAATGATGATATGCTTTAATTTGCACACTGCCTTTTACTCCATATCGTTCAAACATTTCCAATTCAGGCTTTGTTTCGCTGACAACAAGCAAATAACTTTTACCTCCTATGGCATCTAATCGCCATAATTTTCTACTTCTTGATTTTTCTTGTATTTCCGATGGAAAACTTCTCTCCACCCAATTGTGATATGCTCCGACGTGCGTAAGATCTCTTATCTTTTTTCTGTCATCCATATCTATTTCCACTCTTGATATATACATGTCTTTCTCCTATATATTCGCCATCACATCATGTTCGGTCCTGTCGCTTGCAAGCTTGTTGATTACTTCCATATTCAACATATTTTCATATCTGAAACCATATTTTCTCTCCTTCTGCGAAAAAGAAATCACTCTATCTTTCCTCAATGAACGCCTGCTTCCATCAATCAGATCACTGTCGGCATATACTTCTAAATTGATTTTATTCTGTTTTTTATGCCTTCTCATATACCATGTGGCTGCTTGCCACGGACAATCTTTCAAACTTTCAACCGCACCTTTACTCGTCGTATCTATAATAAAATCTGCACATAAAGGCAGAGATCTTCTTCCCATAAACGGTTGATAATATGGATAACGTAACCCGCCTTCTATTTTGTCCATCAATTCGTCACTTTTATGACTAATGGCTATAACAAATACGGCATCCTCCAAATAATATCTGTTTGTAACATAATTTCGTTCAAATTCTCCATTATTTTTATATTTTTGAGCGATATGGTAATCTTTCATCAAAAAACCCTGTTGATCTACTCTTACCGCAAAATTGACATCATTTAATTTTTGAATCTTTTCGTCTTCATCCCTGCCATACCCCAAACCGGCTGTTATAAGACCGATGACTCCGCTTTTTGAAGGATAGAAATCTGTATGTCTCGTTTCAAAATGAGAATCGGTTCCCCAAGATTGTAACGGACCTGCAAATTTCAATAAAATAGTTTTCACTTTATTCACCCTGTATTGCGTTTGAAAGTTCTTCAGACAAAGTATTCAATAAATTTCTTAATGAATCCTGCCCTTCTCCTATCTCTTTTAAAGCCTCCACTTCATCAAACGTTACATAGAGGGTCCACAAGGGTTTATTGACAAATTTTTCAACCCTTTTAAATTCTTGTGAAAGCTTTTGTATCGATTTGTCCACATGCCCATCGGAAGATTTTATCGGTTCTTCAAATGCGGTAGCAAGGCTGAGCGGTCGGTCATTTCTTAATGTCACAATTACCGCTTGAGGGATCGTTTGATTGGCAAAAGTATTGACTTTACCGGTGGGTAATGAATTGGAAAAGGCTTCAACAAACAATTTGACGGCATGAATTGTCGCTTCCTTATCTTTAAGTTGTTTGTTTAATTCATGAACAGCAATATTCGCATATCGATATAATGTGGAGGAATTAAACTCAATAGTCCCGAGCATACCCGCTCCTGCATTATCCTCCGGAGATAAATCATCCACTGCAGTAAAGAAATCAAATTCTGTTTGGACTGCATGGGTGGAAATTGCATGGGCAACCTGTGAAGAAGCGTCTTCATTTAATGACGGATCATCAGCAACCATTCTGCCAAATAAGGCAATATCTATAGCCGGATTGTCATTTATAATTTGTTGCAATTTTTTCTTATCATTAATCTTATCAATTGCAGCTTTTGCCAATAAATTTGCTTGAATTTCTCCTAAAAAGAAAAGTGCTTTGGCTTTAAAATCTTTTGTCGTTGTAATTCCCGCTTTTTTAAATACTTCATTTGCCATTTCCATGGCTTCTTCATCCGAAACGGAACTGTCAAGATTTTTGATTTTATCACCGACATATCTTACAATTTCTAATGTACGCACTCCAATATTTCCGTCTTCTCCGTTATTATTAAAATATTCTCTCATTGCTCTTTTCCACGATTGAGAACTTACTCTTGCACGTCTTACGCCTCCATACATAGCGGTTTTAGGACTGCCCGTATCGTCCCTGTTGATATTGGATGGCGGTAATGTTTGAATTGCATGGATATCTAAAAATAATCTATTCTTGTTCATAATTATCCTCTCCTTTATTGTTTTGTCTATAATATTCTCTTGCCCATTTTAAGCGAATTTCCGCTTCATAACCTTTTAAATAGCCAAATAAATCTTCCGCAAGCTTTGCATAATCTACGCTTACATCAGGCACTTTTGCCTTCAAAATTTTTATTAAATGCCTTAGATGATGAATCAGTTCATCAAAAGTCGTTGAAGTAATCATCGAATTAAATCTTCTGTCAATCGACGTCTGTCCGTCGGCAATTCTTAACTTTCCCAAAGAATACCCAAGATTTTTAAAGCCTTCGCTTTCTTCTACATTTCCTTTAGAACTCGTTCCCTGTTTATGAAGTGCATAAAGTTGAATTGCTGTCAAAATAGACAACTCCTCATCACTTGGAGTTCCTCTGCTGCCTAAAAATTCCTCCGGCAAATTTTCAAAGAGTAACTGCCAAACTTCGGTTACTTCGTTCACAGGCTTTCCTACGGAATTTCTGATTTTTGCCAAAGCAGCCTTTCCGGAAGAATATTCGGATAATGCATCCAATTTTACCATGATCTTTTTTGTCACCGAAAAAACCGAATCTTTATTCTTTGTCTCCACTTGTTACCTCCTCCACTCCAATTTCTTTATTTAGAAAATATACAAAAGTATTATAAGCCGTTGCAATATTTTTTATTTTACCCTCACGTTCAATTCCTGTATAATCCCTTAATGAACCGCTTTGCAAAATACTTTGTGCTTCCCATGTCGTAAGCTTGTATAATACACTCCACCACTCTTTGGTCTTTATTTCTTTTTCATCTTCATACCGTATCTCTGCTATCCATTTTCTAAAAGGAGCATCGATTTTGAAATATAAATCTTCAACTTTTTGACTTGTAAATAAATCGGAAGATATATTTCTGATTTCTTTAATATCGGATATATACTTTTTATATGTAAATCCAACTATACTTTTTGTTTTTTCTATCACTTCATTGATTCTTTCGACCCACCCATTTTCTTCTAAGTCGGTAAGAATAAAATCTCCTATGAACAGCGAATCCACTATTTCATCTGTAGGCACCCATGACGTGGCATTTCCGTCATCCTGCATACTGACTGCTACAAGGGTAGGATGGGTGTGAACTGTTATATTTTTATTTTTTGCTATTCTTTTGATATCACTAAACCATTCTATGAGCTTAGGCTTTCTTTGATTACTTTCTTTGTCATTGACTGCCAATAATCCGAAAGAACGCCACATAGATTGATTTTGCTGATGCTTTCTTGGTGTATACGTATTTTTATTATCTCCACTGTCATTATATTTCCAAATTGTCATCGGCTCTAAAAATTTATCTCTATGATCTATATCCGGCAATTTCACGATATGACATACAAATAGATTTGTATTATCAAAATCAGGATTCATATACAATCCCCGACTCCACGCAGTATATAAACCTGCAATACTATCCATATTGCCTTCATAAAAAGAACGTTTTATATTTTCATCACAGTTAAATTCCCAACACGGTTTTTGCGCATTCTTTACATTACCGTTTTCATCGCTTACCAAAACGCAATTGAGCAGCAATATTTCAAACAAGTTGGAGCCTTTAAAATAAATTCCCCCTAAATCAAAAAGCCACCCTTTCGATGATTTATATTTCTCCTTCCCGAAAATCACCTTATCGGATAAACCGGTATAAGCTTGAAAAGTAATAAGCCATCTTGCGATTTCCGCTTCTTTAAGCTTTTCTTTATTATCGTCTACGCTATACTTCGGTGAAAATAATGCAATCTTATTGTCACTTTCCGAAATAAGTCGATTCATGTTTTTACCCGCTACCTTACTTGCCTTGGGTCTATTTATCTTATCAGCAGCAATATCTTCCTTTCTCACTTGCATAAACGGATGTTCTTCATCAAATAAATAAAATCTGTTCCGCCATTTTTCCAAATACTCACATACAATTTCCGGAAACTTTTGACTCTTCCATAACGCAAACCAGGTCATATACAAGTCTTCTCGGTAATCGTTCACATCTTCTTCATCGATTTTTTCCACCTGTCTCAATCGTTCATCCAAATCAAAATAACCATATTCCTCACCCTGGGCATTGAAGCGAGAAAAGACCGTATGTATGATGGCTAAAAGGATTCTCATCACCGCAAAATCTTGCGTCTTGGTGTCACCTGCCAGATCCAAATATGTATGGGCATTTCGAAATAACTCCTTTAGCGATACCTCTTTCGTTTTTCCCTTTGTATCAATCACTACGGATATCCAAGGTTCATCCAACAAATTAAATTTTCCCAAACCCTCACACCCTTTCTATGCTTACTCCATATTTTTTATCGTATAAAAGTTTAAAATTATCCATCACAAATTCGTTTTTTTCATCAAAAATGATTCCTAAAGCTTCCTTTAACCACATTGTATTTCTCCAATCACTTAAGTTTTCTCTGTTATAATTTTCCAACGCCTTAATTGTCTCGTCTATATTGTATATTTTTGTCAAATTTTTCGGAAGAATAAGCGTATTTCTTGCAACTTTTCTTGCCGTTTTGTTATCGCCAATGCTGCCGGATATATCTACGCCTTCTGTAAACGTACCATAGCCATCACCGATTCGTTTCAACGCAATTACTTCTACACTATCCTCAATATCTCGAACTTGAGCATAGGACTTACTCTCATTATCCAAATCCGGATTTTTCGTCCACGCAATTAAATTTTCTTCATGGGCAATGGTTTCTTCTAAAACAGGATCTTCAATTCTGTAATCATTTGCCTTTTTCTCTTTCATTTTAATTTTAGAACAATAATTTTCTAAAAATTCTAAATACTTTTCACTGAGGGAATCCGAAAATTGTATATCGTTATCCATGAGTACTCTACCATCTTTTTCTTCTAAAGTAAACCCATAAACTTTTTGCACCAAAACCGAAATATCTTCCGGCATACGGATAACTTTTGGCAAATAATACTGTGTTCTGGCAAGCAGAAAATCTCCATATACAAAGGAGGAGCCTTCTTCAAATTCCAATGTATCATTCATACCCATAATATATAATACCGGCGACTTATGTTTGTCAGGTCGTTTCGTCTCATCATGTCGATGAAGCCTTCCCATACGCTGCAACAATAAATCCATCGGCGCCAAATCACTAATCAACACGTCAAAATCAATGTCCAGTGACTGTTCTATCACCTGTGTTCCGATGATAATTTTTTGATACGGTCTATGGGCCCCTTTCCCTATCATAGCGATTAAAGCTTTTTCTTTTTCAACTCTTTCGGTGGCAATAAAAGAAGAGTGTAATACGTCTACAACTTCATCGCCGAACTTCTGTGAAAGCAGCTTCGCTATACTTTGCGCTCTTTTAACGGTATTGACCATAATGCCTATTATTCCGCCGCCGGACAGCATATCTTCCACTTTTTCTTCTAAATTTTCTTCCAAAAGCCCTTGAATTCTTATCTCTTGTCGTTCCTTATCCTGAATCATAAATTCCCTTATTTGATGGATTTGTTTTCCGTCATTATAGGTAATCAGAGGATAAGCATCCGTCCTAATCGAATTGTCTCTTTCTTTTCTTTCCTT
This sequence comes from Peptostreptococcaceae bacterium oral taxon 113 str. W5053, assembly GCA_000467935.1. Classification (GTDB taxonomy): domain Bacteria; phylum Bacillota; class Clostridia; order Tissierellales; family Peptoniphilaceae; genus W5053. The sequence continues at coordinate 21,631 of KI259848.1, read as the reverse complement.
TTTATTCCACTTTATCCCCATACCCGACATATAATTTTTCATCAATTCCAATCGTCGATTTTCCGGAAGAGTTGCCGATAAAATGATAACAGGTACACCATATGTCCCCACCCATTTTACAGCCTGCAACAAATATCTGTTCATATACGCATCATAAGCGTGTACCTCATCGATAATGACAACTTTTTTACTATAACCCAGATGTCTTAATGCCAAATGTTTTTGTCTTAAAGCCACCATCAAAAATTGATCCACCGTTCCAACAACAAAATCATCCAACGAAGCCGTTTTCCGTCCGGAAAACCACTCATTAACAATTAGACAGGAATCTTCTTCCCCATCTATGTTTATATTTCTCGATAAACTTGTAAACTCTTCATTGAGATACGCTTTCCCGTGAAGCAGTCTCACAGGAACAGCTTCGTCTTGATCCTCTTTTATTTTTGGAAGCCACTTTACAATTCTTGAAAAAATACCGTCGGAGGTCGCCTGTGTGGGAAGTCCGAAAAATAATCCGCTCCTTCCCGTTTTATATGCTAGCTGCTCGCAAGCCGCCAAAGCCGCTTCCGTTTTTCCAACTCCCATAGGCGCTTCCAAAATAATAATCCCGGGGTTTTGTATGCTTTCAATGGTTTTTGCCATTACTTTTTGAACATTTCTTGGAGCAAAGCCGAATTTCATTTTATATAATTCTTCAATATCTGAACAGTATTCCGCCTCCCATACATCACTTCTTTTCCATGCCGAAAAACCTTGCTCTGTTCTGGATGAACTGTTCACACGCTCATCCCTCTCTATGGAAAGTAGTGGAAAATAATCTTCATTACTGGCAATCCAATCCGCCATAATGAGAAGTCCCAACAAAATCACCTGGGCAGGTTGTTTTATCTTCGGCAAAGCTTCAACACTGTCAAATCCGCAGGACTCCAATGCCCATTTAAAAATATGCCTCTGCTCCCTATCCCATCTTCTGTAAATCTCATGATTTTTCTTTTCTTTTTGAAAATAATTTGCCGTATTGGAAAAAATCCCTTCTCCAATCTCTGCCAACACATCGACGGTTTTTCCATGATGTCCTCCAATCATAACGGCAATATCTTTGCCTACACCATAACTCATCAGCAAATATTGTCCCGCAATATTATGCGGAGTATATCCGGGCATAGTTAAATGCAAACTGCCTATTCCGCTAAACCCATCTCTCTCCAGATTTTCAAGCAATCGGAAATCCAACTCTTCGGAATATTCATATCCTTTTTTTGTTTGAAAAGCAGGTGTCGCCTTACCTATGTCGTGAATCGCCCCCAAAAACATTGCCAACTTTTTTCCTTTATCCTCGGAACTATCATCCAAGGATTCTTCAATCAATTTTCTTTGTCCCTCACATAGCCAATGTTCCCATAATAAACCTGCAATATTTTTCGTATCCTCAAGATGTTGCTTTAAGGAAAGCCAAAAAAACTGACCGTTCATCTCTTTCTTCTTTGCCCAAAAAACATCATTGACATATTCCATTCGTTTCTTCTCCTATATTCTTTCTTTTTTCTTTACAAAATCTTTTTTTGATGAATGCTGCTGTTAATCACTTTCTTTATTTATTCTATCAAAAAGCCTCTTACCATAAAAGGTAAAAGGCTTTTATTGGAAGCGCAAAGGGATACCGATTTTTCATCGAATCAATGTATCCGTCGTTTTGTTTGTTCGCTTTATTCCGTTTTAAATTCATTAGGCATCAGATATCGATTTTCACTTGTTGCAATTCCTCCGTTTTTTGTAACGGTGACATAAATACTTTTTTCTCCATCTTTCAAGGTAATATAACAATAATCCTTATCACTGAATTTATCGGTAATATCCAACTTTTGTTCTTTATAAAAAAGATACATACGACCATCAATAGTATCCGTTGTCACTTCATTCTCCAAATGCTCTGTAAGTTCTTTTTCCGTTAAAGGTCTTGTATTCCCCAATCCATCCATAGCGACCCCGCCTCCGCTCTGAATTTCTTTGCCATTTGCATCTTGAATGGTATACGTTCCTTCTTTTTCATTGACTGTCAAAGTTGCATCGGTTCGATCTCCCTGTATCCAGACTTGAATAATTCTTTGAATTCCACCGACATTTGCCGCATACGCACTAACACTGCCAACCGTCAACACCAAAGCGAAACAAAGAGCTGTGATCGCCTTTCGCATTTTAAAAGTTTTTCGAATCATTTTTCCACCCTCCAAATTAAATTCAAAATGTTCTGATGTACGAAGCGTTGAAAATGCTCTCTTATATTTTTCTTTATTATTCATCTGCCCATTCCTCCTTAAGCATTTCCTTCAGCATTTTTCTTCCCCGAAGAAGTCGATTTTTTACAGCACTTTGCGTCAAATTCAGCACATCGCCAATCTCACGCACCGAATAATCTTCATAATAATAAAGATGAATGATGATACGATATTTTTTCGGCAAAGACAAAACCGCTTCCGCCAGTTTTCGATCTTCCGGTTCTTGAAAAGGAACCTCCTCCATATACTCTTCCAAGGAAACTCTATTCCGATGCCAAAAATTCAACACGATATTTTTAGACTTATTGATTGCCACTCTAAGAAGCCATGCTTTAATATGCTCTTCACTGTCGAATTCCCTGTCCCTTTGAAAATACTCCAGGAGTGTATCCTGAAGGATATCTTCCGCATCTTGGGGATTTCGACTGATACTGAGCGCCGCTCGAAAAATATTTTCTTTATATTTATAAATCACATCATCCATTGATAATCTCATGCTGTTTTATCGCTCCGTTCTTAAAGGATCCTTCACCTATAATACAAATCAGGAGGGCTTTTGGTCTCGTGTTTTTTCAAAATCTTACCCATACATAAAAAAGCCCCTTACCGCAAAGGATAAGAGGCTCCCTACCAATATTTTTATTTTTCTGTCAAAATCGTCTTACTCACAATCTCCAATTTGTCGGACAATTCATAGACAATAGGTTGCCCCGTTGCAATTTCCAAACCGAGAATCCTTTCATCGGAAATATTTTCCAAATATTTACAAAGAGCACGCAAAGAATTGCCATGCGCCGCCACTAAAACATTTTTCCCTTGTTTTAAAGCGGGAGCAATATGATCTTCATAGAAAGGCATTACACGTTCCAAAGTGATTTTCAAATTCTCGGTTAAGGGAATCAACTTTTCATCCATATCCGCATAACGTCTATCCGCCAAAAAAACCTTTGCTTGATCATCCGCCATCTTTGGAGGAGATACATTATAACTTCTACGCCAAATATGAACCTGATCATCCCCATATTTTTGAGCGGTTTCCCCTTTGTCCAAGCCTTGCAAAGCCCCGTAATGACGCTCATTCAGGCGCCAATGCTTTTCCATAGGCACCCAAAGTTGATCCGACTCCTCCAAAATATATTGGCAAGTCTTAATAGCACGTTTCAAAACGGAAGTATAAGCAATGTCAAATTCAATATCCGCCGCCTTAATCAAATGACCTGCATTCTTGGCTTCCCTTACTCCATTCTCGCTTAAATCCACATCTGTCCAACCGGTGAACAAATTCTTTAAATTCCATTCACTTTGCCCATGTCTTACTAAAACCAATTTCATATTCATATCCTCTTTTCTTTTTGATTTCTTCTTATCCTATTATCTATTATACTTGAAAAAAGAAAAGCCTTCTACCCTCTTATCTTGTATTCCTTGACCTCTTTTCTAACTTCATTTCCATAACAATACTTTTCCATGAAATACTGTCGATTCACTTTACCTCTTTGTACTCGATAGCCGAGCTTTGTAAGTTCTTGATTCATTTCGTTTATCAACTGATATGCAGTCGTTCTGCTGACTTCTAAAAAATCTTGAACTTCTTTCGCTGTCATGAATACCTTTTGCATTTCTAGCCCTCTTTTCAATTCATAATTTTTGCAAGATTCTGCATTCCTATCTTGAATTAGGACGAGCGTCAATCTAAATATCTTGCGTTCTTGCAGTTCGAATATGAACTATATATCCATATTGCAATAGTTCGTTTGTGCTCTATCAAGCCTAATATAAATTTTCTTGTTCTATATAAACTCTTATTGCATGATTATTCTCTGTTATAAACAGAACACTTCTGCTGTGCTATGTTCGGATTTGTGATAAAATATAATAGAAAATTTTTAAGAGAGGAATCCTAAAATGTTTCCGGGAAGAAATTAAAGCAAATTCGCTTATTTAGAAAACTAACACAGAAAGAACTTGCCGTCATGTCCGGACTGACTGATGCTGCAATTCGTAATTATGAATTGGGAAATAGATCACCGAACATTGAACAATTAAGAAAAATAGCAGATGCACTTAACTGTGATATTTCCACTTTAATCGACCATGAGCCGAATTCTATTTTTGAAATCATGCACATTGTTTTTGATTACGAAAAGGAAATGAAGTTTCATCCCCTTGCAGGAAATGGTGAACCTACTGCTCTTTTATCTCACAACCCACATTTTGATGATTTTCTAGTAGAATGGGACGAAATGAGGAAGAAACACTATAACGGGGAAATTACAGACGAAGAGTTTGAAGATTGGAAATTGTCTTTTCCTAAGAAATCAAGATTTTTAAAGAAGCATAGATAAAGTAATAATCATATGCATAGCATAGAATGATTGTAGAATTATGACTATGAAAATTTTTCATGTGATAAATAAAAATAGTCAAATTGGAAGTTTAGGAGGTGATTTTATTGAATCCTTTAGTTGTATATTATTCATATTCAGGAATAACAAAAAGATTAGCAGAAGATATTGCTTTGATTACTGATGGAGATTTGAGAGAGCTGAAGCCACAAAAGCCTTATTCATTTTCATATAATACAGCTGTAAAAGAAGCGAGAAAAGAAATTGAAAAAGGATACTGTCCTCCTCTTATTCAAGGGGCAGAAACCATTGAAAACGCAGAGGTGATTTTTATTGGCTCTCCTAACTGGCTTAAAACCTTTGCCCCACCCGTTCTATCGTTTTTAAGAACGGTTGATTTAAGTGGAAAGACAATCATTCCGTTTTGTACGCATGGTAGAGGCGGTTTTGGGAGAATGATTGAAGATTACAAAAAGGAATGTAAAAACTCAATTATTAAAGACAGAATAGCGTTAAAAGGAGATTACAGTTTTGATGAACTTAAAACATGGTTAGATAGTAATTTGTAACTCCCAATTTATCTAAATAATATTTACAGAGAATGTCTGCTTTCAAAGAGACACAAAGAAGACCATAACAAGTAAGCTACGGTCTAATTTTTTGTATTCCTTTGTAAAGCCACTTTGAGCTATTATCGGATTTATTCTTTTGAAAATCTTTACCCAATTTTGTCCCAATCGCTCATTTCAGCAGGCTATAAGCCTTGAAAATAAGCCATTTTTGCAGAAACCTTCTCTACTCCCACTCAATCGTTGCCGGGGGTTTATCGGTGATGTCATAGACAACGCGTGTGACGGCAGGTAGGGTGTCGGTAATGCGTTTGGATGCTTTTCTTAAGACTTGCCACGGAATTTCTGCAATATTGGCGGTCATGGCGTCTACAGAGTGTACCGCTCTTAAGATAATCGTTTGTCCATCGACTCGTGCACCGTCTTTGACTCCAACGGATTTCTCGTTGGGGAGGGCTACAAAATATTGCCAAATCTTACGGTCAAGATCTGCATTGGCAATTTCTTCACGGAAAATGGCGTCGGCTTCTCGTAAAATTTCCAAGCGTTCTTCGGTGATGGCGCCAAGGCAGCGCACACCAAGTCCAGGTCCCGGAAAGGGTTGACGATACACTAATTTTTCCGGCATACCCAAAGCGATGCCCACTTCACGTACTTCATTTTTATAGAGTTCACGTACCGGTTCAACCAATTCAAAGGCCATATCTTCCGGTAATCCGCCTACATTGTGGTGACTTTTTACTAATTTTCCGTCTTTTTCCGTTCCGCTTTCCACGATATCCGGATAGATGGTACCTTGTACCAAAAAGTCTACTTTCCCTAATTTTTTGGCTTCTTCCTCAAAAACACGAATAAATTCTTCACCGATGATTTTTCGTTTTTGTTCCGGTGAAGATACACCTGCCAATTTCTCCAAGAAGCGTTTCCGCGCATCGATATGGATGAGTTTCATGCCAAAAGTTTCGATAAAAGTCTCCACAACTTCTTCGGGTTCGTCCTTACGCATCAAACCGTGGTCGACAAAGATACAGGTTAATTGGTCGCCAACTGCCTTGTTGACAAGAACTGCACATACGGAGCTGTCCACACCGCCGGATAGCGCACAAACCAATTTCCCGTTACCGACTTGTTTTTGTATTTCGACAATTTTTTGATCGATGAATTCTTTAGTGTTCATATTTCCTCCTCTACTTTACTGAGTAGTTGGGCGCCTCTTTTGTAATGCTGATGTCATGGGGATGGCTTTCAATTAAGCTGGCTGAGGTGATTCTCATAAATTCAGTATTGCTTTGAAGAGCTTCAATATTTTTCGCTCCCACATAACCCATGCCCGCTCGTAATCCGCCCAGCAATTGGAAGACTACATCGCCTAATGCGCCTTTATAGGCCACACGTCCTTCGACTCCCTCGGGCACTAATTTTTGAGCATCTTTTTGGAAATATCGATCCATGGAACCCTTTTTCATGGAAGCCAAGGAGCCCATGCCTCGATAGACTTTAAATCTTCGGCCTTCGTAAAGTTCCTCTTCCCCCGGAGATTCTTCCGTGCCGGCAAAAAGAGATCCGATCATAATGGTGGAGCCGCCTGCCGCAATGGCTTTGGTAAGGTCTCCGGAATATTTGATACCGCCGTCGGCGATAAGAGGCACATCATATTCTTTGGCAACTTTTGCGCATTCCATAACCGCTGTAATTTGAGGCACTCCGATTCCGGCAACCACGCGAGTGGTACAGATGGATCCGGGTCCAATTCCTACTTTAACCGCATCGGCACCGGATTCAATCAAAGCTTTTGTCGCTGCTCCGGTAGCCACGTTGCCTACGATAATTTGCAAATCCGGAAATGCTTCTTTGATCATTCGAAGAACCTTTACGACACCCGCACTGTGTCCATGCGCCGTATCGATAACAACAACATCGACTTTCGCACCGACCAATGCTTTCACGCGATCGAAAACATCCGGGGTAATCCCTACCGCTGCTCCTGCAAGCAAACGACCATTGACATCTTTTGCAGAATTGGGATATTGTATGCTTTTTTCAATATCTTTGATGGTAATTAATCCAATCAAGTGATTGTCTGCATCCACCAAAGGTAATTTTTCGATTTTATATTTTGCCATAATAGCCAACGCTTCATCCATGGTGACGTCTTTACCCGCGGTAATTAAATTCTCTTTGGTCATAACATCTTCAATCAATTTGTCCGTTTCGTGTTCAAAGCGAATATCACGATTGGTAATAATTCCTTTTAAAATATTATTCTCATCCGTGATAGGAACACCGGAAATATGATAGTGCTCCATCAATGCCAAAGCATCTTTAACTTGATGATAAGGGGATAAAAAGAATGGATCCGTAATAACTCCATGTTCGGAACGCTTCACTCTGTCCACCTGTTTTGCCTGCTCTTCTATGGACATATTCTTGTGAATGATTCCGATACCGCCTTCACGAGCCATGGCAATTGCCATCTTCGCTTCTGTTACCGTATCCATCCCTGCGCTGATTAGAGGAATATTCAATTTGATTTTCTTTGTAAGTCTTGTTGATAAATCCACCTCATGAGGCAGCACTTCCGATTTCGCCGGAACCAATAAAATATCATCAAACGTTAAGCCTTCTCCAATGTATTTCATCTCTTTTTACCTCCTCTTTTCTTTATGATTTGTATCATTATAGCATAAGTCTATATTTTTTTCATGAAAATTTTTATAAATACGCAAAAAACACGGCTTTAGGAAGAACCTCAAAGACTAATTCTTTAAAAGAGGTTAACTCTCCGTCATAATTTGCAATAATCTCATTTTTCTTCGCCGTAATCTTTCCTCGAACAGCTTTCCATGTCAATACTTTAGGATTGGATAAGTGTTCTCCTTTTCGATATTTGGGAATCAGAGACAAAAATTCAAAAAATCCCAATTGACGAACCAACAGAACATCTAATATACCGTCTTCAATATCCGCATAGGGCGCCGGATGAAATCCTCCGCCATAATAACTTCCATTGGCGATGGCTCCCAAGGTAAATTTTCCGTCACCCTTGTGAATTTCTCCTTTTTCATCTTCCAATTCATAGGAAAGCGAAAAACTTCGCTTGTTAAATAGAGACACAAATACCCCCGCCAAATAGGCCCATCGTCCAAGTTTTGGAATTTTTTTCAATAATTTTTGAACATTCAATAAAACCAGGCTGTCGTAACCGAAAGAAGTCACATTCACGGATAATAAATCCCCGATTTTCATCAAATCACAAGTTCCCTTTGTCGGTTCCAAAGTCTTCATCAACAAATCTTCTACCGTTTGCTCTCCATAGAGATGACGACAAAAATCATTTCCCGTGCCGCAAGGTAATACCCCCATATAACACCGACTTCCATAAACTCCCCTGGCGACTTCATTAATGGTTCCATCTCCTCCGCAAGCGTAGACAATTCCTCTTTCACCATATTCTTTCGCAAACTCCTTAGCCGCATCCATGGGATGTCCCACATAAGAAGTTTCAATGATTTGCAAACGACTAAATTGACCCGTCTTTTCAAAAACACTTCGTATCCTATCCGGTGATGGAACATTTTTCCCATGACCTGCGGTAACAGATAATATAAATAAATATTTTTCAAACATTGTCCCTCTCCGCCCTTCCGTTATCCTCTTATTATACTCTTAACTGATGGATTTTCCAGTCTTGAAGGCATGTTTTCATAAAAAAAGATGAAAAAAGCAAAGCACCTCTTCTTTCATCTTCTTCGCCTTATCTCTATCGATAATCTACCACATGACGAATATAATCTTCCGTCAAATCACAGCCATAAGCGGTCGCCTCTTCTTTGCCCGCATCCATAGAAATTTCCAAAACCACTTCCGGAGAACTTCCCATAGACTCCAATTTGTCCGTTGGAAATTCTATATTTTTCCCGTGATCATAAACCGTATGCTTTTCATTCCCCCAGGTATAAGAGACCTTTACTTTCTTCAAATCAAAATCCACCATGGTAGCACCCATACTGGCCAAAATTCGTCCCCAATATCCGTCCACTCCACTCATAGCCGCTTTAAACCTTGCCGATGAAATCACCCCTTTGGCTAAAATTCGCGCCTTTTCTTTGGTGTCAACACCGCTGACATGAGCCGTGAGAAGTTTTGTCGATCCCTCTGCGTCACCGGCAATCATTTGTGCCAAATCTTGTAATACTTGAACCAACAGTTGCACAAATCGACGATAATCTTCACTTTTCCCACAAAGGATTTTCGGATTTTCAGCCATCCCGTTCGCCAAAACCAGACAGGTATCGTTGGTGGACATATCTCCGTCAATGCTAATCATATTGAGGGTATCTTCCACCGCTATGGACAATGCCCTTTGGAGAAGTTCTTTTTCTATCGCCAAATCCGTCGTGACAAAAGACAAGGTTGTCCCCATATTGGGATGAATCATCCCGCTCCCCTTTGCCATAGCAGAAATGGTCACCGTTTTTCCGCCAATTTCTTCTTGGTAAGAAGTCACTTTTTCCGCCGTATCACTGGTGAGAATTGCCCGTGCCGCAGCATCCCCGAATGCGGCGTCGGGTTCGGGCATTTTTTGAAATCCGGCAACAATCGGCTCCATAGGAAGAACTTTTCCGATTTTCCCCGTACTGGCCAAAAGAACTTCCTTCACGGAAAGATGCAAAAAATTCGCCGCTAAAGCCTGTAACTTCTGTGCCTTTTCAAAATCATCACCGGTCAATGTATTGGCAATTCCGCTTAAAGCGACCACTCCTTGATGCGTTGGATTTTCTAAAGTCTTATGGCAAAGCAAAACCGTTCCGCTTTTTAATGTGTTTTTCGTAAATACACCTGCCGCCACACAAGGCTTTTCGGAATATAACACGCAAAGATCTTCTCTTGTTTTGCCAATTTCCTTGATATCCGCCGCCACGGCGGAAGCGGTAAATCCCTTGGGGGACGTAATACTTCCTTTTATTTTTCTCATTTACTCTCTCCTCATTCCTGACTTTCCACATATTTTTGATGCAAATAGCAAATTTGTTTCAGCTTTTCTTGGATTAAAGTCTGATTTTCTGTTTGAAAACCGTTCATATTTTTCAAAACTTTTTCATAAACATCCCCGGGAAGCTCTCGCACGGCAAAAGGAAAAACCACCCGGTTTTCCTTATCCACATGACGTCTCAAAAGGTTTGCATATTCCATCGCATGTCCGATAATTTGCAATACCCCTTTCCCTGTAGGATTGATTTCATAAGCGTCCAAAGCCTCTTCCAAAGAGCGTACATAAAAGCGTGCCAAATCATGCTCCACATTCATCCCATACCGAACAAGCTTTTCTCCTACATCTCCCAAGATTTCCAACATAGGCTCGAAAAGCATCCGCTCTTCCTTTTGATGATGCAAGTTATCGGCATAAGTGCGAATACAATCGATGATTAAACGCAAATCTTCTACGGGCACTTGATGTATTTCATACATTTGGAATGCCGCTTCTTCAATACTTTCTACTAATTTTAGTATACAATCATGTTCTTCTACAAGTAAATCTATATTTTTCATCCGTTCAACCCCTTTTTTCTTCCTTATATACCCTCCCACAGCCATTCTATTACCCTGTCGCATCACAAAAATATAAAATATGACAAAAGAAAAGGATTTCCTTTTTTTCTTTTTTAAATATAGAATAATTTAGGCGGTTGATAAGATAAAAAAGCATATGGAAAGAGCATTGTCCTTTATGTTGATAGCAGTGTTCATGTTAACTTTAGTGGCTTGCGGTAGCGGTACTAAGAAAGAAACTCCCTTGGTCGATACGGCTACGAAATTCTTTGAAGCTGTAAAAGTCGGAGATTTCAAGACAGCAGCTCAATTTCTAGAAGATCCCAAAGAGCTTGAAGAGGCAGATCTAAACAAAGTGGGTATGGAAGAAGAATTGGGCCAAGAAAATGTAGCTGCTTTATTCGAACTGATGGGTGATGTAAAGATTTCGGAAGCACAAGAAACCATTAACGGAGATAAAGGGACCTTAAAGGCAAAATTTGAATCCAAGGATTTGTCAATCGCTTTTACATCCATGGAATTTTTCATGAGTGAAGAAGTGCAAAAATTGGACGAAGAAGCTGCAATCAAAAAAAATGATGGATACTTTCGGTAAGACTCTCAAAGATATTAAACCGACTGTAAAAGAAGGTGAAGTTCAATTTGTTAAGTCCGGAGATACATGGAAGATATCCAAGGATAATCCATTCATGAAAACTTTTACAATCGGTGGAGTGTAACTATAAAGAAATCATCCACAATAAAAAAGCACCTTAAGTGTTTCAGACTGTTTGACAAAGCGATTGAAAACTTTTGTTTTTCAACCGCTTTATTCTTTCTGACACACTTTAGGTGCTTTTTGTTGCTTCATCACAGAGTTTTTAAATAGGCAACAATATCTTTGGATTCGTACAAGGCTTTATCATCTGAAAAAAGACAAGGTACTTGAAGCATGCCTCCTTTCTCGATGAGTTTCTCTCGAGCATTTTTATCTTTGTCGATATTTACGATTTCCACCTTCAAGTCCGGTCGGGTTTTTAAATAGCTTTTCACGTAAACACAATAAGGACAAAAGGTGGATACCATTAATTCCATTTTCATCAAATCACTTCCTTTCCTCTATCATTTTGACTATACCCATAATAAATAAATTTAAAAACAAAACACCTGTGTTTCTTGAAAGACACAGGTGTTTTTGAAAGGAGTATTAAAAGCCTGAACCGATATAGGCTGGTATTTTTATATTGAAAGGTGCTATTCTTTCGCTTCCCGCACCGTAAGGGAAGGCCTTTTCATCATTCTCCATAAGACATAAAAAGTAAGAAGAACGGTAATGGCAAATACAATCTCTAAGATAAGACCTCACTAACTGTCCCTGGATTTTTCGCTGTATCTTCACCTTATATTCTCTTTCCTTTTCAGTTTGACCCATGGGACAATTTGTTCCTTCCTATGCTTCTTTTACTTCTTTTACTTTGTCTTTCTTGTCCACCCATTGAAAGGAGGAGCTGATAGCATCGGTCGGACAAACATTTTTACATTCGCCGCATCGAATACATTCCAAATGGGCATTATTCTTTGTGATATCCACGTCCATTTTGCAAGTTCGTTTACATCGTCCGCAAGAAATGCATTTATGTTCATCGACATGATATTGATAAAAGGATATTTTATTAAATAAAGAGTAGAAAGCTCCCAAAGGACAAATCCATTTGCAAAACGGTCGATAAAAAACAATAGACAGAAGGACCATAATGCTTAAAATAGTGAATTTTACCGAGAACAAAGTTCCCAAAGTGTTGCGTATACTTTCTTTTGCAATAGAGAGAGGAATTCCTCCTTCTAAAATGCCCTGAGGACAAATATATTTGCAAAAATAGGGCGGTCCCATACCCGTTTCATTAGTCAGAAGCGCCGGCAGGATCACAACAGCAACGACCAAAATAATATACTTCAAGTAGCGTAAGGGTTTTAACTTCTCCGTACTGAACTTTTTGAACGGGATCTTATGTAGCAGATCTTGGAACCAACCGAAAGGACAAAGAAAGCCGCATATCAACCTTCCAACCATCACACCGAAGAAAATCAGAATACCGGTGATATAGTAAGAAAAACTGAAATGACTTGAACCGACCACCGCTTGAAAGGAACCGATAGGACAAGCCCCCGTTGCCGCCGGACAGGAATAACAGTTCAACCCCGGCACGCACAATTTTTTACCCGGCCCTGTATATAAGGCGCCTCGCAAAAAATTAGCGATGTGTGGATTGGTCCCCAGTGTTGCTAAAGCCTGAATGAATCCGCGCTTTTTGAAAAAAGAAAAAATTGAATTTTGTTTTTGATTTTTCACATGCACACCTCCTTAACCGATCCCTACACATTCCAAACAAAGACGAATGGCTTTTGTAAATACAGTGTTAATTTCTCCTCTGTAGGAACCGTATAGAATAAAGAGGATTCCCAAGAGTAATGTTGCATAAGTAATAATTTTTTTGTTTTTCATTTTCTCAACCTCACCCATAGGATAACACGAAGAGTATAAAGACCGTGTTAAGATTTTTTGAATTTTCCGTTTTTTTGAAAAATTATTTTTTCACAGTGCATATTTGATTGAAATTTCAATTTATTTTTTCAATAATTTTTTTGTTTTTTTCTTTCTTTTTCCTCTTTGGATAAAGAAAAAGACTTTTCGATGAAGAAAAGTCTTTTATTTTTTATCCAAAGATTTTTTGAAAATTCAATAGAAAAATTGTTCCTTTGAGGGCAATTATTTCCAATTCCTCTTCAACCCATAAGATTCTCATCGCTCTTCCCTCCTATCCTTCTATTCGGAAGAACTACTCATTAAGTTTCAAATGCACTAAGATTGCCCGTTTCTTATCATCCACCAATTTCATGGCGATTCGGGTATAAATTTTCAACTTGCCGGATAACAACTTTCTCGTTTTCCTGAAAAATGTTCTCTCTTCCAACAAAACCGTTCCCGTTTTATTGGCAAATTCCTCAGCATTATTGATATAAAAATACATCTGCGCTTCCTGATTTCCCGTCTTTTTCACATAGCGATTGGCGTACTTGATACCCGTTTCATTGGTAGCATCAAAAATTAATTCTCCTTTAGGAAAAATGTTCTTTAGTCCTTGAATCAATTTTAAAACATCCTCTTCATGAAAATATTGAAATACACCGGAGACAATTAACAATGTAGGGGATTGTACATCCATTTTATCCGCCCACTTTAAATCAAACAAATCCCCTTCGATGAAAACCTCCCTTTCTCTTTCCCCTAAAAGCCTACGGCGAATACGGATCACTTCGGGCAAATCCATCTGATAAAAAATCCCCTTTGAAGGTTTGATTCGATCATAAGCCGTCTCCAAACCGACCCCCAAAAATACGATATTGGGCGCTTCATGTTTAGCCATAAAAGCTTGTGTCATTTCATCAAGATTATAATATCGTGCTACAGAAGCCATAAAAGCATACTCGGAAGACTTTTTTCGTATCTGTCGGTCGGAAATATGACATTCCAACTCCAAAGCTTTTTCATCATAAAAATATTCCGGAAATTTTTTCGATACAAAAATTCTCGCTTCCAACGGAATAAAAAGAGTATGCATAACGCCTTGTAATGCATTGTCTGTCATTGTCATCTTCCTCCTTATCTTTTTCCTTTCGATTAGCGAAAAACAACTTTTTATATTTTGATTATACCTCTTTTTTTCTTTTTTAAATACGTTTTCTTTGTCTTATCGAAACAAAATTTTTGAACACAAAGGATAAAAAAAATTGTTCCGCCTTGGAACGACTTTTTATCTTCTTTATTTTATTCATCCTCCACAGGAAAATCATCCGCAAGGAAATTATTTCCCATCTTCTTTCTTGTCCTGCTCAAGCTTTTTTTCAACTCTTCCGTCTTTCCTTCAAAAGCCAATCTCTTTAAATAATCAAAATAAAAGAGGCTTCCCAAACCGGAGAAATCTTCTTCCCGATTTTCAAAGAACTCTTCTTCACTGTTCATCAAGCGAACCGCCTCCTCGTCCTTGCCCGCTTTGAAAAGCAACATCGCCTTGGTGGCAAAATAAAATTCTTTCATAGGTCTTGTATAACGATAAATATTTAATTCATCCATTTTCTTTAAGGGAGTTTCATAATCTTTCTTCTGATCATAACCCACAATCATATTGGAAATAATATTCAAACGCAAAAAATCATCTTTATAGCGCTGATAAAGTTCTTCATTCTTTCGCAAAAATTCCTCCGAATCTTTAGTCAACAATTGACGTGTCTCCATCAATTGTTCCGATAAAATGCGTTGTTTTTGCTTGGCATCCATCAAACTGACCACCACGAAGGCAAGGACGATAAGTACCCCCAATAGAACCAAACTTATTCCGGATAAATTATATTTTTTGTGCGAATGATAAAGCACAAAAGCCGTTGCCAAACCGGCAATCAAAACCTTTAAATTGGATTGATTCAAAATCTTCTTCATACCTGCTCCTTATAAAACGGATGAAAATCCGCCTTATCCCACAATATTTTCATTATTTTTTCCGCCAATTCCCTTTCTTCGTCACCAAAGCGATTCAAAGAAGGGCTGTCGATGTCCAATACCCCGAAACAGAATTCATCCTTCATCAGAGGATAAACCAATTCACTTCGGCTGCGAAAATCACAAGCGATATGCCCTGAAAACTCATGCACATCCTTTATACACTGTGTCTTTTGAAGTGCAAAAGCCGTCCCGCAAACACCTTTCCCCGCTTCAATTCGATTGCAGGCGACTCTGCCCTGAAACGGTCCCAAAACCAAATCCTTTCCCTTCCAAAAATAAAAACCGACCCAGTTGATATCTTCCATACACTCCATCAAAATTGCCGTCGCATTGGAGACCAAAGCCAAGGAATCTTCTTCAATTTCCACCTCATGCCTCATCATCTCCAATGCTGTTTCATACACTGCTCTCATCCTTTCATTCCTTTCACTGCCGCCATGGCACTTGCCCATGCCCAGCCTAAATTATATCCTCCACAGTCGCCATCCACATCCAAAACCTCTCCGGTAAAAAACAAACCCGGACAAAGTTTCGACTCCAAAGTCTGTGGATTGACCTTTGACGTATCCACTCCGCCAAGGGTTACCTGCCCGTCATCCAAACTGTATGCCCCCGCCACCTGCAAAGGACATGCCGTTAAAATTTTTGCCAAAGACTCCTTCTTTCGACCTGAAGCGGCACCAACTTTTTCTTTACTTTCTATTTCTGCACGAGTCAAAAAGAAATCGATTAACTTTTCATGAATGACCCCCACCAACAAATCGTAAAAAGAATATTCCCCGAAGCGCTCTATTCTTTTTGCGATTTTCTCCCCTGCGTCTTTCCAAAAAGGCAGCACATCCAAATAGAATACAGACACCTTTTGCCGTAACAAACTGGCGGAAAGATTGAGAATCGCCTGACCGGAAATCCCCGACCGGGTAAACAACACATCCCCCGTCTCTTCATTGGGAACATCGCCCTCAAAATAAACCCGACCGGTAAATTTCACCCCTTGTAAATCCTTTACATCCTCTTTAAGATTCAACTTGACAATACCCGGCATAATCGCCGTAATCTGATGTCCAAATTTTTTTGCCAAAACATAAGCGGAACCGTCCGAACCGGACTTTTTCATCACCGAACCGCCCACAGCGAAAATCACCCGATCGCCTCGATAAGTTTCTTCGGATTCGACGACAAATTCCTCTCCCTGCTTTTCAATTTTTCTCACCAAAGAGCGATACTTCGCCCGAACCCCATACTTTCGCATGGCGCGGCAAAGCACATCCAACACACTCTTCGCCTGCAAACTGGCCGGAAACAATTTTCCCCGATCCAGCTCCACCGTCTCCAAACCTAAATCGGCAAACAATTCCTCCACTTTAAGAGGCGGAAAAGCTTTCAAAACTTCTTTGGCAAACAAAGGATCCTCTCCATGATAATTTATCCAAGATGCTCTTCGATTTAAAAAATTACAACGACCGTTCCCTGTAGCCATCAATTTTTTTCCCGGACGATCATTCTTTTCCAGCAAAATAACGCTATGCCCCTCTTTCGCCGCTAAAATTGCCGATAACATTCCCGAAGCACCTGCGCCGATAACAATGACACGCATAATCCTCACTCCCTTTTCTCAGTTTACCATAAATGAAAACAAAGAAGAAAAGTTTTTTAATTTTTTACAGATTATACTTTCTATACTTTCGAAAAAAACAACTATTCTCACTATTTATTTTAAGTTTTCTTTTATTACTTTACAAAACATATTATACATACTGTGTATATATATTGTTAAATATATATTTTGACTTTTAATAAATATAATAGATAATACTACACCGCCAATGAATGCTTCTATTATTAACTTTTGTCTTATATGTGATAACCCAAATAGAATTGATGTAATAAGCACTTTTATTACAAATGTATTGTTATTTAATATATGATTTATTAAAAATTCTCTAAAAAAAGCTCCTCTAAAATAGGAGATAACATAAAGTAAATTATTATATTAATTATTTCTCCATTTGTAAAAATCATCAGAAATACTGATTTATTAATAATTGTATCCTTTGATGACCAACTTAATACTCTACTCAAAAAAATAGGCAATACAATGGGTACTATAACCATTACCATTATATACAAACGATCACTATACAAATGGTAAATTAATGCAAATATAAATATAATATATTGAATTCCGCAATATATTTGATTGTTTTTTAAATGCCTTAGTATAAACATCTATAATGATAACAATAATATTACATATAATAGAGTTACACCAATCGATATAATTACTCTACTCATAATGCCCCCTTCTTTAAATAAAAATCGAGCAAGAAGAATTTTTCACAATTAAGAAATTCCGCCCATCACATCGCCGTACATACCGTTTAATACACAACGGTTTAATTAAATTAATAGGTAACACACCCTTTAATGTAGCTATCTAATATCAAGACTATATGTTGTTTATAGCTTTCTGTGGGCATTCATTGAATGCCGGAAACACAAAACAGCAGTTTTTAAAGAACTGCTGTTTTGTTCAAACTTATTCAACTCATTAATTTGCTTACTACAGCACCAACTGCTCCTCCTACCGCTCCGCTAACAACTGCAGCAAGTAATATGGCAGGAATCACAAACTCTTCTGGTGATATATTACTTACTGTAGGCATAACGGTAAGGTTCTCCATCAAAAAATTCCAATTTGTCTACTGCATTTACACTGGTTTCCATAATTATACCCTCCTGTTTAATAATATTTGATATAATTAATTTCAATTATACCCACAAATTAAATTCATTGCCTCAAGTTTTCTAATGCACATGACAATATCTTTTTTTATCCTTATTTTATCAACATTACTAAATCTTTCATGCAAAAGTTCGGTTAATTCTATTATGCTTTTTTTCCCATCACAATTATACAAAATAAAACCTGCAATAGAATTTAAAGATACTAATACCCCCACATTTTGCGGCAAAGCTATAAAAAAGTTTTTATCTTTTCTCATCTTATATTTATTGGGAATTGGAATTCTATCTTCAATTAAATCGTAAAACTTATCAATCATATCGCTTTTTCGTCCTTTCAATTCTTTCTAATAATTCATCATCATCTAAATTTATTCTCGGTTTAACATTCTTTAAATCGCTAGATGTCTTTATATTATTTACATACTCAATGACTCTCGGATGTTGCCATACATCTCTGCCAATACTATCCCATATTGAATATATATATCTTCCTCTAAGACATTTCCTATTTTAAATGGTGCAATACAGTCAATTTTTACATCTCCATTCGGTCTAACCAACATTACGCCATTAACTTCACTAGCCTTTACACGTAATCCGACCGGTTCTTCAGCAGATGCAAGAACTTCCATTTGCCCTTTATATTTTTCAGCTTTCTCTGCTATTAAATCATAGACTTTTATCTTTTCTTCTTTACTCAACTCTAACTCGTCACCATTTATCAATGCCCTTCCCGTATAAGTAAATGGACCCGTCATCATTCTACTTGCCCCTAATAAATAAGATAAATCTATCATCTCATCAAGATATAAATAATTTTTCTTTACCACTGCATGAGAAATTACCAATGGTAACCCCGCTCTCTTCACTAAATTTGCGGCTCTAATCGCTTCTTCCCAGCAATTAACACCTCTTACATAATTGTGAAGTTCCGGTCTAGAACCATCAATACTAATTTGAAACCAAGTATATTTAAATTTGGATAATTTTTTTATAAATTTTTCGTCTAAAAGAAATCCATTTGAAATAAATATAAATTTTATATTATATCCATCTAAAATTTCCATAATTTCAATTAATGAATCCCCTAAAATAGTAGGCTCTCCTCCAGATATAACACACTGAAAAATTCCTATCTCTCCCAATCTTTTGGCCAATTTTTTCCATTGCTCTATAGTTAACTCATCATTATTACACTTTCCCCCAGATTGATTATAACAATGTATACATCGATGATTACACTTATATGTAAGCTCTAATTGTACTCCGGTTGGATAATGATAATTTTCAGGAAAAAGTTCTTTTTTTATCTATCTTTTCATTCCTTTATCATAATTCTCAAAATAATCTTTAGCTGAATACTCCACCCCACGAACATCAAATAAATGATTATTCAATGCTTCAAAATTATTTAGCATCATCTTTCTTTCCACCTCTATACCTCCCAACTTTCAGCCTTTAATCAAATTCCATATCTAAACTTTTCTTCTTGCTATAAAACCATGATAATACAAAAAATAATAAACTAAATCCGACCATTATCCCCATAATCAAAGTAATATTATCCTTAACAGATATAAAATTATTTATGACATACATCCCTCCTGTTAAAGTAAATGCAACCAGTGCATAAGACATAATCTGAGCCATCAAAGCTTTCTCTTCGCTCCAAATAAAACTAATCGGAATTGAAATTCCACCAGAAACACAAGATACCGTAAGTCCTATTCCTATACTGATAAATAATGTTGTAGCACTGAATCCATTTCTCACATAACTTCCCACCAACATTGCTATAATTCCAATTACTATTCCCACTAAAACGGTCATAACATAAATTATATATTTACTCTTTATAAGAGAATATTTTGAAAGAGGCATAGTCGCTACAAACTTATCCCATTTTGCATTTCTGTCTTTGCTAATTGTTGTAAGCACTACCGAACTAATCAATATCGGAAAAATTATTACAAAAATTTCTGAACTGACTACAAAAGAGGCTCCAATTCCAATCACTATCATACTCGCTATCAATATCATTAAACTATCTTTTAAAAAATAGAGTTCTTTTTTTATTAACCCAAACACCTCTTCTTTACCTCCTCATCATTATTTATACAAATCAGCATAATTTCTTCCAAAAAAGCATCATCAATGATTAATTTTTCATATTTCCCTCGTGCTTTTTCCTTATTATTGATCAAAACATCATAATAGCAATCATTTTTTCTTACTGCAATCACAGAATTCTTAGGAATTTTACAAAGGTTTATTTCATCACATCTAATCACTCCCCACTCATAAATCAATAAATCTTTTTTTCCATCTATAAGAACTTGTCCATTTTTTATAAAAATAATATAATCTGCAACTTTTTCCAAATCTGCCATAATATGAGAAGAAAACAAAATAGAATTTTTAGAATCTTGAACAAATTCCAAAAACATATCTAGAATTTGCTCTCTTGCAACAGGATCCAACCCAGTTGTCGGTTCGTCAAGTATAAGCAATCTTGGATTATGAGCAATAGAAACAATAAGAGAAAGCTTCATTTTCATTCCCTTGGAAAATTTCTTAATTTTTTTATCAAGAGGTAATTTAAATCTTTTTATCAGATCAAAATATTTTTTTGTATCCCACTTTTTATAAATACTTTTCATTACATTATTTATTTGATTTATATTCAAATTTTCCGGAATTACATTTTCATCCAATATAACTCCTACATCCTCTAACAAATTTCTATTTAAATTGATATTTTCACTACCTAAAACAATTATTTTTCCTTTTTCTCTTTTTATAAGACCTAAAATTAATTTCAATAAAGTACTCTTCCCTGCTCCATTTTCTCCAATTAATCCTACAATATTGCCTCTCGGTATATTGATGGATACTGATAATTCGAAATTGTCATAATGTTTAATCGCATTCTGAACCAATACACTATATTTTTCTGTATTATATTCTTCCTGATATCTTTCCATATTTTATTGTTCCTCCTCTTTATATAAGATTTGTACTAATTTTATGAAATTATCTTCACTTAAAGCAATTTTTTTTGCAGATTCAACTGCTTCTTTGAGCAAATTTTCTATAGCTTTTTGTTGTTCTTCTTTAACCAATTCTATATTCTCATCCAATACATAACTTCCTTTTCCGATGGAAGTTTCAATAAATCCACTCTGCTGTAAATCATCATATGCTCGCTGAACGGTAATAATACTGACTTTTAATTGCTTTGCAAGTGCTCTTATGGACGGAATCTTATCTCCGGACTTTAAATCTCCATTTATTATCAATGCCTTAATTTGATTTGTTATCTGTTCATATATCGGAATCAATTTATTATTACTAATGATTAACTTCATATATTCATCATCCTGCCTTATTATGTTTTAAATTTTAAAGTGTCATGTACCTATAAGTACATTATATCCATTACATTTTTGTATGTCAATCTCATCAATTATTTTTTTGTTCCCTTAACTATTTTTCAGTGTGTCACAAATATTTGATTATTGCAGACCTTTTTACTTTCCACCTGTAATGTGATAAGACAACTGTTACAGAAATAAATAAAAAAGAGAGATACTTTGATACAATAAG
>KI259847.1 GCA_000467935.1 Peptostreptococcaceae bacterium oral taxon 113 str. W5053 | reverse complement strand
TGCATGGTAAGCAAGAAGCCACCGGTTCAAGTCCGGTCATGAGCTCCAGTGAAAACCTTGGAATTTCAATCTTCCAAGGTTTTTTTGTGCCTTCTTGATTTTTGGAAAATGCCCTTGTAGTTCTTAAAAAATCGGTGCATTACCAGCAAATTACCAGCAAGAAAAGAAAAGGTTCAATGAACCTTTTCCAATTCTTGTGTCAGATATTCGTCCGACAAATCAATATCGTTTATTTTTAATTTTAATGATATTTTTTTGCAGAGCGAATACTGATTAAAAAGGTGGAGCTGTTATGCAACAACGCTGTAGTCGTGGGGGCAAAAATTCCAAAAGCGCCCAAACCGATCAGGGCGGTATTGATGCCTACAATCCATTGAAAATTACTTTGTATGCGTTTCATTACGGATTGGCTTAAGTCTCGGATATAGTTTAATCGGTTTAAATCGGATTCCAAGACTACGATATCTGCCACTTCTCTGGCAATATCCGAGGCATCTTTCATAGCGACGGATACGCTGGCTTCCGCTAAGGCGGGAGAATCGTTGATGCCGTCGCCGACCATAACCAGATGAGCATGATCTTTTTTGATTTCTTTGATAATATCCACTTTCCCATCAGGAAGTACTTGATGATGATAGCGTTCTACACTTAATTCTTGTGCAATCGTACGTGCCGCACGCTCTCCATCTCCGGTGATGATTTGAATCTCACGAAAGCCGTTGCCTCTTAAATTTTCCAATGCTTCTTTGGCTTCATCTCGAGGAGGATCGTTAATACAGATAAAACCGGCTAATTTTCCGTCGACACTCATATAAATCATGGAATGATTCTCTTCATAGGCTTTTATGGTTTCCAATTGCTTGGGACTTGCTGTTACCTTTTCATCTTCAAAGATAAAATGATGGGATCCGATATTGACTTCTTGACCTTCCAAAGTCGTTTTAATCCCATGAGCGACGATATATTGTACTTCCGTATGGCGCTCTTCATGGATGATACCTTCTATTTCAGCCTGATGAACGATGGCTTTAGCTACACTGTGAGGGAAATGCTCTTCAATGCAGGCCGCATCTCTTAATAAACTCTTTCGAGAATAAGGTCTAAAAGCAACCACATCGGTGACGGTCGGGCAAGCTTTGGTTAAGGTTCCCGTTTTGTCGAATACAATGGTGTCCGCTGCGGCAAATTCTTCCAGATAGCGTCCGCCCTTAATCATTACCCGGTGTTGTGCAGCTTCCCGAAGGGCGGTTAATACGGAAATCGGTGTCGATAATTTTAACGCACAGGAATAGTCCACCATCAGAACGGCTAAGGCTTTGTTTATATTGCCTCCTAAAACATATATGGCAAGAGCGGTAAGAAAACTATAAGGTACAATTTTATCCGCCATCCGTTCCGCTTCCGATTGAATGGAAGCTTTTAAGCCTTCCGCAGTGTCGATCATTTCCACGATTTTATGGATACGGGTATCACTGGCGATTCCTGTAACTTTGATATTTAAATCTCCATCGGCGATAACGGTGCCGGCGAAAACGGTAGAACCGATTTGTTTCGGTGCCGGCAAGCTTTCTCCGGTCATGGTTGCTTCGTCCACTGTGGCAATTCCATTGACTACACAACCGTCTACAGGGATCGTATTGCCCATTTGAACGGATACCACATCGCCCGGTTCAATGTTTTCCAAGGGAACTAATTTTTTCTCGCCGTCGGGGAAAATTTTCCAGACTTTATCCACATGAAGAGACAAAGATTCGGAAAGTTCCAGCTTTGCTCTTTCTGTGGTGTAGCGTTCCAAAAGTTCGGAGATGGATAAGAAGAACATAATGGAACTTGCCGTTTCAAAATGCCCTTGGAACAGATTTGCACCGATCGCGGATGCATCCAATACTTCAATAGTACATTTGCCTTGTAGTAATTTTTCAATGCCGGCATCAAAATATTTCGCGGCTTTTGTCCAAGATAAAATTCTACGAATAGGGCGTGG
The DNA here is from genome assembly GCA_000467935.1 of Peptostreptococcaceae bacterium oral taxon 113 str. W5053. Taxonomy (GTDB): domain Bacteria; phylum Bacillota; class Clostridia; order Tissierellales; family Peptoniphilaceae; genus W5053. The sequence goes on along the minus strand of KI259847.1, from coordinate 30,757 downwards.
AACGAAAAGCTTAACGGCATATCTTCGAAGAATAAGTTTTATAAAATCTTTTTCGAATTTTTTATTTAAGGCATATTGATTATAGCGATCTCCGGAAGAGATTTCTTTTAAATTGTTTAGATTTAATTTTCGAAGGCTTTCCAAAACTTTTTCCCTTGTGCCCGGTACATATTCAATGCACAAACTTCCATTTTCTCCGTTGCTCCGTGCTTTGATGATAAAATCCTCTTTCTCCAAAGTTTCTTCTATCGCAAGCCCTAATTCATCAGAGAAAGAGTAAGCCCCTGCACGTAAACGTAAACGCCGGGGCATATCTCGGATAATCTGAAATTTCATAAATTATTCTTCTGTTGCAACAGGAGCTTCTTCCTCAACGGCGGTTTCCACCATATTGGACTCTGCTTGCATACGAGCTTCATAAGCTAAATCTGCTGCTTCCTCTTTCATATTTTCATAGCTTACTTGGGCTTGCTTTTGAATTTCCATTCCTTTAGCCATAGTCTTAACAACAGCTTTTCGTACGGTTGGGGACTTTGCAACAACCGGTGCTAACAACGCAGCGGCAATACCGCCTAAGAAATAATGAGTTTTTGTGCTTTTTAGTAAGTGTTTGAATACCATTTCAAATTCCTCCCTTTTTTAGTTGCTTCATCGGAAACATTTTTTTATATGTTTCGCTTTAGGAAAAAGCAGACCCATAAGAGCTTTTTTAGCATAGATTTGCGCAGTGCGTTGCACAATATCTTTTTTTATCATGTTCGCATTGAAATTACCGACAGGAATTTCACTATGCTTCAATGCACTTAAGTAGGATAAAACTTTTTCCCGACACCCTTCATCGTAATGAATAGTCAAGGATCCCGTCACATAATTTGCCTCACATGTACAAATACTATCCATTTGATTCAGCGTTTTTTCAAGACCGCTTAATCTCTTTTCATCCAAGGACGGGAATTGGATACGCAGTCTATTGAGCCGATCATATTTTTTCAAAAAAAACATACAATCTTCCTCTCTGTAAAAATATTGTAAAATAAACATTCTAAGATAGTCAATAAAAATGTTTGTTGTCTTACACTAATATTTTATCACAGAAAAAATAAAAATGAAATATAGTAAAATACAGTGATTGATAAAAAAAGGATATAAAAAAAATATTAAAAAAACAAAAAAAGTAAGAAGCGGCTATTTTCTGTAGTTTAAGCGAATTAAAAAACTCCGCAAAAATCTTTTACGGAGCAAAAAAATTGGTATTTTTTTGAGCAAAAAATATTATTGATCTTTTTTAAAGGTTAAAAACCAATCTTTCATTTCATAACCTTTTTCTTTAACTAACGCCATGCGATCCGCAATATCTTTTTTTGTTCCCGGAGGCGGTAAAATAACATCTTTTCCGGGTTCCCAGTTTGCAGGAAGAGCAACTCCTTCGGCAGCAGATTTTTGCAAACCGATGAGGATACGTTTAATTTCCGCAAAATTACGACCTAAAGAAGCGGGATAGTAAAGAGTGGTTTTGATGATTCCTTCCGGATCGATAAAGAAAACGGCACGAACGGCATTTGTGTCCGATTCTCCTTGAAGCATACCGTATTTTTTTGCCACTTCCATTTTAATATCGGCAATTAAAGGAAATTCTACTTTTGGATTTTCAATTCCATTCCAAGAGTAGGTTTCAATGGCACGAAGCCATCCTAAATGAGAGTGAATGGAATCAATGGAAAGACCGACCAATTCGCAATTGTAAGATTTAAATTCTTCGTGCATACTTGCAAAAGTCATAAATTCTGTAGTGCATACGGGTGTAAAATCAGCCGGATGGGAAAATAGGATAATCCATTTGCCGGAGAAATCGTTAGGGAAATGAATATTTCCTTGTGTAGTTTGTGCTATAAATTCCGGTGCCTTTGTTCCAATCAGCGGGAATTGTACATTTTGTTCTTGTAAGTTTTCCATAAAAAAACCTCCTTAAATTTTTATGCTTTGAATATTCAACTCAAAACTATTTGATAGTTACCCACTCCTAATCTAAAATAACGCAAATGAAGAATTAAAAGTATAGAAAAATAGAAAAAATTGAAGAAGGTATAAAATATTGATAAAAAAATATCTTTCAAAAGAGGAGAGGACCCCTTTTCGTGAAACAAAATGTCTAACGAAAGGGGTTTTATATTATTTTCTAAGTTCAATGAACGATTGAAGGATTCCATAGAAAAGAAGGGTCAACCATAAAATCATCAACAAATCATAAGAGAGATGATAGGAGGAGGTGTGGGTTCCCTTAACAAATCCATGGGCACAGAGATAACAGAGGAAAAAAAATCCAATTCTTTGAAAAATTTTGCCCGCAGATTTTTTTTTGAAAAACAGGTATAGAATCATAAACAACAGGGAAAGCATGAAGACAAGAGTCACATAATAGGACAGAACTAAACGGGGAAGAATCATAAAGTTGCCATTTATAGAATGTTCTTCATGGATGGGGATGGCTAAGCCTCCGGTATAAGGTGTATAATATACATTTTTTACGCCTTCTTCTTTTAGAGAAAATAAGTGGTGGGTTTTTTCACCGGTCATTTTTTGCCAGCGATTGGTCCAGGCGTTGAGTAAGAGATTTTCATTCGGGTCCTTATAGAAAGATACATTGTAGCTATAAAGATCGACAAATTTTTCTCCGTTCGTAGAGAACATCCGGGTATTGATTTCCTTATAGGACAGGTCAATTGGCTTTAAAAAGAAATGACAAATCAGAGTAAAGACGAAAAGAGCGGAAAAAACGGCTATTAATTTTTTCCAAAATAACTGATGTCGTATTTTCTTGATCGGGATAGAGGCTAGGTTCTCGTTATCCATTGGCCTTTCATAGTCGATTATTTTTCTTTGGCAAAGGGGACAAAGTTTCAAATGTTCTTCGACTTTGATCTTATTCTCTTCTTGTAATAGATTCTCCTTATACAAAGGGAGCAAATCTTCCATTAACTTACAATCCATTTTTTTTCATCCTTTCTTGGATTTTCATTCTGGCTCGGTAATAAGTGACGCAAGCCCAGTTTTCGGAGTGCTCAAAGAGCGTTCCGATTTCCCGAAAGCTTAATTCTCCAAAAAAACGAAGAGAAAAAACTTCTCGATAGGGTTCGGGAAGCTCATGGAGCATTTGATAAAGCTCCGATTGTTGTTCCTTTTGAAGCAGAATTTTATCCGGTTCAATACCGCCGGCAAAATCCGTATCCGGTCGGAGATGATTTTCTTCTTTTTTAAGATGAGAAAAATACAGGTTTTTTCCAATAGCACAAAGCCAGGAACTCAATTTACTTTCTCCACGAAAAGAAGAGATATTTTTCATGGCTCGCAAAAAGGTTTCCGAGGTTAAATCTTCCGCCAAATAGGAATCTTTGGAAAGTTGGAGCAAGTATCGGTATACTTTTTCGAAATAAATTGTATAGATGAGTTCAAATTGCTCTTTATCTTTCATGGATAATTTTCATCTCCTCAAATATTAAGACGAAAAAAAATAGAAAATCTTACAAAAAAACGCCGAAATTTTTTCGGCGTTTTTTCTAAAAAACTTAGCAACCTTTTCTATCCGGATCCGTCGGATTTGCATTTACTTTGTGGGAACATTCGGGAACTTGTGATTCGGTTTCATCTTTCGCAAAACCTTCTACGATTAACCATAGAACGATACCGGTGATAAGACCGATGGTCGGTCCCTTAACAGCCATGACGACGCCCATAACCCCTGCGATACCCCTTTGGTTCGGAGTGGCAGTCATCTTCATTCCGATATTGGAGCAAGCATAGGCTTGAACAGCCATGGTTAAACCGAAGAAAATACCGAAAGCCGGTTTAATCAAAGTGACTAAAGGCATAATCATGACGGCTAAGAATGTTGCGGCACGGAAAGTACCTACACCGCCCCAGTATGTACGCATAGTTTTGTATCCACGTTTATAACGTTCGGTAATGGTTAACAGACCGGATGCCCACAAAGGTCCGCACATGGGAGTCCATGGAGCGAATAAGGACATGATAGCATTACGTAATGCACTTACAAGATTGGAACGGCCGGCATCAAATTCGACGATTTCATCCGGACGGCGAGCGGTGGCGTCCTCTACGATTTCTTTCGCCAAAACGAAGTCGGAGAAGGCGATAATATACGCGGTTAAAGCCATGGGAATCGCAGCGATAAAGTATTTAGCTGCGGGAAAACCGATACCGAAAATGGTAAAGTTTTTCCAAACATAGCCAAAGTTTAGCGGCGTAAGTCCCCATTCGATAACGGGAAGATCGATTTCTTTGAAAATAATTGGGGCAAAGATAATCGCAAATAATTGAGCCGGGACAATACCCTGATTACGAATGACCGCCCAAAATCGACTTCGATTCGCTAAATTTTTAAAGGCATTGGAGAATAGAAAGATATAAGCAATCGCAATACATACGATAACTGTATAGGGAGCAATCGGAATGCGAGCGTTAATAACATTCATACCTGCAGAAATTCCTGCACCGATGACGATGCCGGATTTGATGGAAACGGGAATGGAATTAACCAATTTTCTTCCAAGACCGGTGGTGCCCATGATAAGGAACAGTACGGCAACCAACATTTGAAGTGCAATTAATGCATGGGTACGGTCGTTTCCGATTGCATAGGGCGCCAAGTAGTTTAAAGTAAGGGGCAAAGCCGGGGTAATCCATCCGGGAACTACCGGGTCACCCAACAGCGCAGGCAGATAGTAGCAAAGAGCGTTTAAGACACCGAAAGTCAATGCAATATGGAAATTTTCGATGCCTAAGGTACTCATGGTCACGTTGACCCCTGCACCTAAGCAAGCTACGCCAAGAAACATAGCGGCCAAACATTCCGTCCATTGCCATTCATGGTGAATGATTGGAAGTCTCATCTTAAAAGGTCCAAGTTTGATAAATGGTTGTTCTCCACCGTATTGACGCTTTTTAAGGGGAGTTCTTTCTTTATTAAAATATTCAGGTATAGTTTTATCCATACAAATTCCTCCTAATAATAAACTTCTTTGTAAATATCGCGAATCTCATCTCTGGACAGTTCCACATAATTATTTGCCAACAAACGTTGTTGTGTAGCAATTACGGAATCTGCAAAAGTTTCGATTTCTTCTTCTTTCATACCGTAATCCTTCAGCGGTTGTTTTACAACCAATTGACTTAAGATGGCGGAAAGGCAGGTGTAGAGTTCTTCGACGGGAACATCCAAGAGTTTTGCAACATAAAGGTTCAAATCTTTAATTTTGCCGTCGGGATTTTTGCGTGTATAGGCATTAAAAACGGCTACTAAAAATTGATAGTTGGCTTCTCCATGAGGAACATGATAATTGCCTCCCAAAGGATAGCTCATGGCATGTACTGCACCGACACCTGCGTTTCCAAAAGCGATGCCCGCCATATTGCTGGCAATAAGCATTTCCTCAAGATGTGCAAAACGAGCTTCAGGACCTTCTTTAGCCAGCTTTACAAAAACTTTCAGAATCATTTCGATGGCCTGTTTGGAGAAAATTTCCGTATAGATATTGGCTTTCGGAGAAAGATAGGATTCCAAAGCGTGAATGAGTGCATCAATAGCACTGCAGGCATAAGGCTTAAAGGGAAGTCCTTCTAAAGCCTGTGCAACTAAAATCGCTTTGTCGGCTAAGATTGCATCATTGGCAAGTCCCATCTTAACATTCTTTTTTTCCAAAAAAGCAATGGAAATATTGGTTACTTCACTACCGGTACCACAGGTTGCAGGGAAAATAAATAATTCTTTGTCTTTGATAATGGGAATGGATTGTTCAAATGCAGCTTGTGCAGTGGTAATATCTTTTAAGACAAAGATTTTGGAGATATCAATAACGGAACCGCCACCGATGGAAATAACACGATGGTATGTATAATCCCCGATGTCTTTGAGCATAGCGTCCATCATGGAGTCGGTAGGCTCGCCGAGACCGTAATCTCCTACAAAGAGTACTTTACATTCTCCGGTAAAGGGCGTTAAAAAAGCGTCGTAGATTTCACGGATTGTAACGACTAAATCGCCTTTGCCGATGGGTAGTTCTTTGAAAGCGGATTCAAAAGTTGGAAAACTTATAATTTCCGATTTCATTTTGAATAAGTTCATATCGTTGAACACCTCCTTGATATAAAATTTGAAAACGATAAAGAGCATACGGACAATCGTTTTCCTCAGCTACAGTGTATCAGCATTTAAAATATAAGTCAACAAAAAACAAGAGAATAGAATAGAGTTGATTGATATTGAGAAAATGATTGCATAAAAATAAAAAAATTTGTGGCGAAAAGTGGGGGTATCAGGTATATTAAATGCAGGGGGTGCAGTTTGTATGGCTACAGAGCTTCAGATTGAACAGATTGAACGCTGGCAGGAGAGTGTATTTCGCCTGGCTTATGCGCGAATGGGCAATCGTCATGATGCGGAAGACATTTGTCAGGAAGTTTTCTTGCGCTATTTAAATAAAAATCCGGAATTTGAAAGTGATGAGCATGCGAAGGCATGGTTTTTGCGTGTCACTTTGAATCGATGCAACAGTTTTTTCAGGAGCGCCTTTTTCAGACGGACGGTGCCGTTGGAAAAAGATTTTCCGAAAGAAGGGAACGTGTCTGTTGCCTCATTGGATTTAGATCGGGCGATGAAAAAAATGTCCAAAAAATATCGAACGGTGATCCATTTATATTATTATGAAGACTTAACTGTCAAAAAGATTGCCGAAATTTTAGGTATCGGTGAATCGGCTGTGCGTATGCAACTGACCCGTGCGAGAAAAGAATTGAAAAATTTGATGGGAGGAGAGGATATTGATGTTTAAAGAAGATTACAAAGAATATCAAAAGCATATTCATCCTTCCAGAAGGATGACGGAAAAAATTTTAAAACGTTCAAAGAGACAGATGAAGAAGGCAAATCCGGTCTATCGACTGGCTCCCCTGTGCCTTCTGATTCTTCTTTTTGCAAGTCCATTTGTCCTTCGAGCGATGCGAGGAGACTCGATGAAAAATTCAAAAGAGGAGACGCAAAATCAGGAAATGGTCAAATTTCAAGAGTTTGACAAAGAATCTGCCAAGGAAGGGGCAAAGGGTGAGGCGAAAGAAGAAAAGGATTTGAATAAGGCAAATTTTGCCGGCATAGAACAGCTTTTTCCGTCCGGAGAACAGGGAGAAAAAGAAGGGGAAAGGACTGTATTTAGACAGGGAAAAGACGAGATTGTCATCTATCCTGTAGGGGTGAATGAGGAAGGACTTCCGGTATTACAAAAAGGGGAAGTCAATGTATTTAATCTGAAAAAATTCTTGAATACGGAAGGATTTTTAATCGCTCTTTCCGGAGAAGATACAGTTCGTATTGAGCTGAAAGGAAGCGAAAAAGTCATTGAACGTTTTCTCACGGCACCTTTATTAAAGGAGGGATTGTAATGAAAAGAAGAATGGGAATCATTTTATTGAGTTTACTTTTGGCAGGATGTACCGCAGCCAAGGCGGAAAATTTTATACCGGAGAAACCGCCGGTCATCGATATGAACAAAGACGGTGAAGGCTATGATAAATTTCTCCAAGAATATCCGTCACCGGAGGAGTTTAAAGGAAAATTATGGGAATTCGGAGCGGAAACTTTTCGTGATTTTGTCCATGAAGACAAAAGAAATGAAAATTATTCGCCGGTCAGTCTTTACTATGCTTTAGGCATGACTGCCGCCGGCGCGAACGGTCAGACTCAAAAAGAGATTTTAAGCTATCTTAAGGCAGATAATAAAGAAAAATTGGGGCAAGATATCGGAACCATGTATCGTTGGTTTTATGTCAATACCAAATCCGACTTTAATCTGTCCAATTCTCTATGGATTGACAACAAAGTGCCTTGGGAGCCGGAGCCGAAATACTTGGAGGATTTAAAGCAATATTATTTCGCCTCTTTGCATCATGGAAATTTGGCGACGGAAGAAAGTGCCAAAGAAATCAGTGAATGGATTAAAAAAGAGACGGATGGTCATTTGGCGCCGAAATTCGAACCGGCTACTCCGGATACGGTGATGAAACTGATCAATGTCATCTATTTCAAAGGAATGTGGACAGAGCCGTTCTTGACAAATTTGACGGAAGAAAAAGAGTTTACTTTAGCAAACGGTGAAAAAATCCAAGTACCTATGATGAAGCAAAGTTATGAAGACATTTTCTTGACGACACCGGAGTATATACGAGGGGAAAAAAGCTTTCAAGACGGAAAGATGATTTTTGTTTTACCCAAAGAGGGCAGCGATCCTTGGACATTGGTAAAGGATAAAGAAAAATTTTACGAAGCCCTTTGCGGAAAAACACAAGAGGAAGTTCATGGAGTCATCCACTTGGAATTACCTAAATTTGATTACAAATCGGATTATATGATGACGGAAAAGATAGCAAAAAAAATGCCCCTACCTTTCAGTGGGGAAGCGGATTTTACAGCCATGGGGTTCAAGAATTCCTTGATCAGCTCTGTTTTTCAGGGAACCCGAATAACGGTGAACGAAGAAGGAGCAAAGGCCTCTGCTTTTACGGAAGCTACTATGGATACAATGGCGGAAACCCAACAGGAAGAACCGAAGGAACTGATATTCAAATTAAATCGGCCCTTTATTTTTGCTTTTCAATATAAAGGTGTGCCTTTGTTTATGGGCATTGTAGCCAATCCGACACAGGAGTAAAAAATGAACAAGAAAATTTGGATTTTGACCGCCTGTGGAAAGATAAACCTTGTGACAAAAGAGGCGTTTTCATTTGAGTTTTGACTTGAGTCGGTTCGGCTTAAGCGGAGCGGAACAAAAATTACTAATTCATCTTTATTCCAAAGAGAGAGGCTTAGCGTTTGTGGAAGGGAGCTTTAATGAATTAGCTCAAGCCGGCTATATCAATAAAGGAAAACTCTATGGGGAAGATGGTGTCCGCATCGCTTTTTTCAAAACGAATAATTTTAAATTCAAATACTCTGTTATCTTAGATAGCAGAGTATTTTTATATTATGGAAATAAAAAAACAATACGTTCAACTTAAAAAGAAGGAGGACAAAAGAGATGGAATAATCGCAAAAAACTTCTGCCCTATGAAAGTACAAAGGAAGATGTGTAGAAAACATTTTTTTTGATATAATGGGAATGAATGGAGTGAATAAGGATGAAAATTCGAACAATGAATATGGAAGATTTAGATCAAGTCATGAGAATCTATGAAAAAGCTCGGGAATATATGATTGAAGAAGGGAATGCAAATCAGTGGGATAAGGGATACCCTTCGAAAGAACTGTTACAGGAAGATATGCAAAAGAAGCAGGCTTATGTAGTGGATAATAAGGGAATCATCGAAGCGGTTTTTATTTTGATGGGGACAGAAGAGCCAAGCTATGCAACGATTGAGGGGGCTTGGATTTCCGACAAAGCTTACGGAACGATTCATCGTATGGCTTCGGCGGGAAATCTTCCCGGCATGGGAAAATATTGTTTGGATTGGTGCAAAGAAAGATATGAATATTTGCGGGTAGACACTCATGAAAAAAACATTTCGATGCGTCGTTTAATTGAAAATAACGATTTTACTTATTGTGGAATTATTTATGTCAGAGCTCATAGTCCCAGAAGAGCGTATGCTTACGAGAAAAAGGAGGGTAAAAAATGAAAAAATTTTTAGCGGGGATTTTATTGGCGGCAATGCTTTTAAGTGCATGTGCAGGAGGAAAAGCACCGGATCAAACCAAAGAACCCGGAGCGACGGAAGAAAAACAAGAGGGAAAAACAGAAGAAGCCAAAGAGCTTGTCACGGATTATGACTATTTTTCTCAAATGTCGGAAGAAGAAAAATATGTCATCTTCGGCAAAGGAAGCATGAAAAATGCTCATTTACCCAAGGTAAATTTGGATTTCCCCTATGCACATTATATCAACTATTTCATTTTAAAAAATATAATTCCGAGTTTACAAGTCTATACACCTTCCATGTATGGCGAGGATATGGGGGAATGGGATTCGGAGAAATCCTATCACGATATTTCTTATGAATATTCTGTGAACGACGGTATTCTTTCCCTTTTGATTCATACCATAGCCGATAACGACAATGCTTATCAGGATCAATATTATTCTTTTGCCATGGACATAAAGACAGGAGAAGAAGTGAGTTTTTTTGAAGCGATGGAGCGTTTAGGTTATGATAAAGAATCGATATATTCTCAAATTCTTCGCAAAATTCGTTTGGCATGTGAAGAAAGTATTCCAAAAGAGAACAGGGAGAACGGAATTTCGGAATTAATGTTGTATTATCCGGGTATGTTTTATCATGTAGAAAGACAATTATTAAAAAGAGGAGGGGATTTAAAAATCGAGTTTTTTATCGGAAAAAACGGGAAAATCAACTTTTTACCGGGGGCTTATTGGAATAGGCAAAAGATGATTGAATTGGATAAAACGGAAGAAAAGCCGGAAATCAATCCAAGCTATGAAGCTTTAGGTCTTCCTTTGGATAAGGATTATGCGATTTACTATGCAGGAGAAAGTTATGATGAAGAAAGTCTGCGTTTTGCGATGCGAAAAGTAATCGGTTTATATGAAGCGAAAAAGATAGATGATAAAATGCTTAATGCGGGAATCATGCATCCCTATGTTAACGGGGAGGAACAAGTTGTCGGTGCGGATACGTTTTTAATTATTCCGAAATATAAAAATGCGAGGATTTCTGCATTTTACGAGTATTATGATGAAAAGTCGGATAAACGAATTATAGAAAGTCATTATCCCGTATTGCAAACGGTGGGGGATACTGTTTTCTTATGCAAGGCGGCATCGGACAGTCCCGGAAATGTTCATATAGTGGTAGAATATGCAGGAAAGAAGGTAGAGTATATTCCAACCGTTGAATTGAAAGATGGAAAGTCCGTAACGCCTCGAGAAGCTGTAAATTTGAATGAAGAAATTGTAAAAATTGAGCCTGCCGCTTTGGATAATGAAAAAGCAAAAACTTTATTTACCATGTTTTTCGAGTTCATTCCGAAGGGTTAAGCGCCAAAAAAATCCTCTCCATACCAAAGGGAATTGAGAGGATTTTTTGATGCAATGTGAAAAAATAAACAAGAAAATACAAGAAGGTTATCTTGTTAATCGATAAAGATATGTGTATAATAAAAAGAAAATTTTATAGGAGGAGCATGATGAAAAAGAAACTTAGTTTGACGACAAAAATCTTTATCGGACTTATTGTCGGTTTTATAGCCGGATTGATTGTCAATCAAATGCCGGAATCTTATTTGAGAGATACTCTTTTAATTAAAGGCATCTTTCAGCTTGTAGGACAGGTTTTCTTGCGCTCCATCATGATGTTGGTAGTACCTTTGGTATTTATCACCATTGTCAACGGAGTGCTCAATATGGGCGATGTAAAACGATTGGGAAGGATTGGCGGAAAAACCTTAGTTTTTTATATGTGTACAACAGCTATTGCCATTATTATTTCTTTAGCCTTGGCTTCTTTATTGCCGCCTGCAGCGGGAGTAAATCTGGGGAATATTGATAAAGTTGAAGTTGTAACCAAAGATCCGGTTCCCCTGGTGGATATTTTGACGGGAATTATTCCGAAAAATTCTATTGCCGCCTTTGCGGAAGGAAATATGCTTCAGATTATTGCTTTTGCTATTATTATGGGTATCGGTATTTCTTTGGTAGACAAAAAAGCACCTACAGTTCGAGTCTTTTTTGAAGAAATGAATCATGTGATGCTTCGATTAATCAAATTCGTGATGAGTTTTGCACCTGTAGGTGTCTTCGGTTTGATTGCAAAGACTTTCGGAGAGTTAGGTTGGGCTGTTGTAGTGCCCGTGGCTAAATATGTCGGTTTGGTTTATCTGGGACTTCTAATCCATGTGATTATCATTTACGGCGGCTTGTTAAAACTTCTTGCCGGTGCAAGTCCGCGAATTTTCTTTAAAAAATTTGTGAAAGTTATGTCGGTGGCTTTTTCTACAGCCAGTTCCAATGCAACTTTACCGTTGAATATGGAAGTGACTACCGGTGAGTTGGGAGTAAACTCGAATGTGGCTTCTTTCACATTGCCTTTGGGAGCGACGATCAATATGGACGGTACAGCAATTATGCAAGGCGTGGCGACATTGTTTATTGCGCAGGCGTATGGGATTCAATTAACTTTGGGACAAATGTTGACGGTCGTTTTGACGGCTACCTTAGCTTCTATCGGAACAGCAGGAGTTCCCGGTGCGGGTGCTTTGATGTTATCCTTGGTATTGCAATCCATCGGCTTGCCTTTGGATGGCATGGGATTGATTTTAGGCGTGGATCGTTTGGTCGATATGGGTCGTACGTCCATCAATATTACGGGGGATGCGGTATGTTCCATTGTTATCGCCAAACAGGAAAAGCAATTTGATGAAAAAGTGTATCGATCAGAAAGCAAAACAAAATAAAAAATAAAATTCCGGAGAGCGTATCTCCGGTTTTTTTATAGGAAAGGAAATTGGACAGAAATTATTCTTTTGAAAACCTTCCCATTCATGTATAATGATAGAAAGAGTTGTTGAAGGAGGAAAAAACGGTGAATTATCAATTGTGGCAAGACCGATTTTTTCATGAAATAAAAGAAAAGACTCAAAGAGAAAAACAGCCCTTTATTCTTGGGATTACGGGAAGGGTCAGCGTGGGAAAAAGTACGATTGCTCAGGCAATTCAAGAAGATGCACAAAAAAGTGGATTATTCTCATCGGTAAATATCTGCTCAACGGATCATTTTCTCTATTCCAATGAGGAGTTGGAAAAACGAAAGATTAAAGCTCCGAGAGGATTTCCTCAGTCCTATAACAGGAAGCGGTTGAAAGACTTTTTGTCCGATATTAAAGCGGGGAAAAAGGCGAGTCATCCGATTTACTCTCACACCATTTATGATATTCTGCCGGGAGAGGTGGAACTTTTTATTCCGGGAGAGCTGAATATTATTGAAGGAGTCAATCTTTTCTATGATGAAGATTTACAATTGGGTTTACATTCTTATTACGACCGAACCATTTATTTGAATGCGGCGGAAGAAAACACTTGGAAATGGTATCTAAACCGAGTCTTTTATCATATTTCCCTTTGTGAAGATGAGGATAATTTTTTCTATCCGTTCAAAAAGCTTCCAAAGGAAGAAATTATTCGTATTTCAAAAGAGTATTGGGATGGACTTAATCGTCCCAATGAAGAAAAATATATTGCACCGACAAAGGTCTTGGCAGATATCATTTTTCAGTTAAACGGCAATCACGAAGTGGAAAAAATTATAGAAAACGGAGGAAAACATGAATAAAAAATATCGTTTGGAACACGACAGTATTGGAGAAAAACAGGTTCCGGTTAATGCTTATTATGGCGTTCAATCCTTGCGAGGAAATGAAAACTTTCCCATTACGGGACAACGACTTCATCCGGAAATGGTCAAGGCTTTAGCGTCTATTAAGATGGCTTGTGCTAAAGTCAATGCCCGTGCAGGCATCTTGAATAAGGAAGTTGAACAAGCCATCAGCAGCGCATGTCAAGAAGTCTTGGCGGGAAAATTGTGGGATCAGTTTATCACCGACCCCATTCAAGGCGGTGCCGGGACGACGGCGAATATGAATGCCAATGAGGTCATTGCCAATCGTGCCAACGAAATCTTAGGCGGAAAATTAGGAGTCTATGATAAAGTGCATCCCAATGACCACGTGAACATGGGCCAATCCACCAACGATGTTTATCCTACCGCAGGGAAAATCGGAGCATTGAATTTATTGCCGGCATTGGAAGAAGAATTGACCTTGTTGGTGGACAGCTTAATCAAAAAATCCACAGAGTTTGATCCGCTCATTAAAATGGGACGCACCCAATTGCAAGATGCCGTCCCCATTCGTTTAGGGCAGGAATTTCATGCTTACGCCAGTTTGTTAAAACGGGATAAGGAGAGAATAAAAAGAGCGAAAAAGTCCATTCAAACCGTCAATATGGGCGCTTCCGCCATTGGTACGGGCATTAACGTAGATTTACAATACTTTGTAGATATCGTTCCCGCAATTAATCATGAAACCGGATTGGAACTTACACAGGCGCAAGACCTCATTGATGCTACCAATAATTTGGACAGCTTGGTGGAAGTCAGTTCCGCACTGAAAAACTTGGCAGTCAATTTAAGCAAAATTTCCAACGATTTGCGTTTGATGTCTTCAGGACCCAAAACTATGGTAGGAGATTTGGAGTTACCCCCCAGACAAAACGGTTCCTCCATCATGCCGGGCAAAGTGAATCCGGTTATCCCTGAGGTCATGAGCCAAGTAGCCTTTCGTGTTATAGGAAATGATTTAACCATTTCCATGTGTTCCGAAGCGGGACAGATGGAGTTAAATGCCTTTGAACCGGTATTGTTCTTCAGCTTATATGAATCCATTGAGATATTGACCAACGGCATGCATACCCTTCGCTTAAACTGTGTGGACGGAATTCGTGCCAACGAAGAAAAGATGAAGGAAGATGTGGAAAAGAGCGTAGGAACTGTCACCGCACTGGTTCCGCATATCGGCTATGAGCACAGCGCCGATATCGCCAAAAAAGCTTTGGCCACAGGCAAACCGGTACGACAATTGGTTTTGGAAGAAAAGCTTTTAACGGAAGAAGAACTCAATGAGATTTTGGACCCCTGGGCTATGACCAAACCGGGCATTGCCGCAAAACATTTGTTGAAAAAATAAGAGAAAGATATTGTAAAAAATTGTAAAAGACGAAAACAAAAAAACATGCAGTCAAAATATGGAAACTTTCTTAAATACCGGAAGATACATTCTATTTTTAAGAGAAGTTTAGATAAACTGTGTGTTTTTTTGTAAATTTATTTTTACTTTACCACTTTGAACAAATTTTGAACTGCACGAGGAGAAGAAATAATGGCTGGAAAAAACAACGCAAATATCGGTTTTGAAAAACAAATTTGGAATGCGGCGTGTGTCCTTTGGGGACATATCCCTGCCGCCGAGTATAGAAAAGTAATTGTTGGACTTATCTTTCTTCGCTATATATCCGGTGCCTTTGAAAAACGCTACGAGGAACTTTTACAAGAAGGCGATGGCTTTGAAAACGATAGAGACGCCTATGCAGAAGAAAATATCTTCTTCGTACCGGAAGACGCTCGTTGGAGAAAGATTGCATCTGCGGCACATACACCTGAAATTGGCACAGTTATCGATGATGCAATGAGAGCGATTGAAAAAGAAAATGTGAGTTTAAAAAATGTTTTGCCTAAGAATTATGCCAGCCCGGATTTGGATAAAAGAGTACTGGGGGAAGTGGTTGACTTATTCACTAATGAAGTAAAAATGGACGGCACCGAGGCAAGCAAAGATTTATTGGGCAGAACCTATGAATACTGTATTGCTCAATTTGCAGCCTATGAAGGAACAAAGGGCGGCGAATTTTATACCCCGTCAAGCATTGTAAAGACCATTGTTGCCATCCTGAAACCCTTCAATAACTGTCGTGTCTATGACCCTTGCTGCGGTTCCGGCGGAATGTTTGTGCAAAGCGAAAAATTTGTACAGGCGCATAGTGACAATCGAGGGAATATCTCCGTTTACGGACAAGAATCCAATGCGGATACATGGAAGATGGCAAAAATGAATATGGCGATAAGAGGAATTGATGCGAATTTCGGGTCTTACCATGCGGATACGTTTTTTAATGATCTTCATAAAACATTAAAATCGGATTTCATTATGGCAAATCCTCCTTTTAACCTTTCTAATTGGGGAGCGGATAAATTAAAAGATGATGTCAGGTGGAAGTATGGAACGCCGCCATCCGGAAATGCAAACTATGCTTGGATCCAACATATGATTCACCACTTGGCACCCAATGGAAAAATCGGCTTAGTACTTGCCAATGGAGCCTTATCCTCTCAATCTTCCGGAGAAGGGGAAATCCGAAGAAAGATTATAGAAGATGATCTGATTGAAGGGATTGTCGCTCTGCCTACCCAGCTTTTTTACAGTGTAACCATTCCGGTTACGCTTTGGTTCATTTCAAAGAACAAGAAACAAAAAGGAAAAACGCTGTTTATTGACGCTCGCAAAATGGGCTTTATGGTTGACCGCAAGCATCGAGATTTTACAGAGGGGATACAGGCAGACGGAAGCCTTGGAGACATTGACTTATTGGCAAAAACCTTTGAAGATTTTCAAAATGGAGTATTGGAAGAGAAAAAAGGATTTTCAGCGATAGCATCCATAGAGGACATTGCAAAACAAGACTATATCTTAACTCCGGGTCGATATGTCGGCATTGAAGAACAGGAAGATGATGGAGAACCATTTGAAGAAAAGATGACAAGACTGACCTCAGAACTTTCCGATATGTTCAAGAAATCTCATGAATTGGAAGAGGAGGTTCGTAAGAAACTGGGGGCGATTGGGTATGAAGTATAAAAGATACGCTCTTTCGGAATTGGCGATAATTAAATATGGGAAAAATCAGAAAAAAGTTCTTTCAGAGGATGGGAATATTCCTATTTATGGTACGGGAGGATTAATGGGATATGCGACAACAGCCCTTTATGATAAACCATCTGTTTTAATTGGAAGAAAAGGGACAATAGGAAAAGTTAAATATGTGGAGCATCCATTTTGGACGGTTGATACGCTTTTTTATACTATCATCAATACGGACATTGTAATTCCAAAATACCTATATTATGTTATGTCTCTTATAGACTTAAACAACTATAATGAGGGAACAACCATTCCAAGTCTGAGGACAGAAACTCTTAACAGGCTTAAATTTGATATTCCGTCAATAGAAGAACAAAAAATAGCGCTTTCTTGTCTTAATCCGATAGATGAAAAAATAGAATTAAATAATGCGATAAACAATAATTTAGAGCAGCAAGCTAAAGCTCTCTATAAAAATTGATTTTTTGATTTTGCTCCGTTTTCATCCGATGGAAATCTGCCTGATGGCTGGTGGATTGGTACTGTCAGCGATATTATTCAGCTTCACGACTCTAAGCGAGTTCCTCTTTCGGGTGCAGAAAGAAACAAAATGGCGAAGATTTATCCTTATTATGGGGCTACATCACTGATGGATTATGTTGACAACTATCTTTTTGACGGCATTTATCTTTTAATTGGGGAAGATGGTACGGTCGTGGATAGTTTAGGTTTTCCAATTCTCCAATATGTTTATGGACAATTTTGGGTCAACAATCACGCTCATATCATAACAGGTAAAGGGGGCTTCTCGGTTGAAGAACTATATTTATTTTTCAGTTTGACAAATATTAAATCAATCGTTACTGGAGCTGTTCAGCAAAAGGTTAGCCAACAAAACCTAAAGAAAGTTTCTGCTATCATACCAAGCAAGGATGCTTTGAGTGCCTTCGATGAACTAATTCAACCAATTTTTTCTCAAATCCGTAACTTGAGAGATGAAAATGCTCGTTTAATTGACCTAAGAGATGCTCTTTTACCTAAATTGATGTCTGGCGAGCTTGATGTCTCTAACATCGACCTTTAAGCCGCTAAATTATTGTTTAACATATAACCCATAACTCTCGTGGGTGGCGAGGGTTAATATTCGGGAACATCCGCCCCATAGTCGTTCTCTAAGATTATTCAAAGGAGAATTGACTTATGAAACAAGAGTTTATCAAAGATGTTATTCAGGAAATGTTGCCTTATTTGAATAACGCACAAAATGGAAAGTTGCAAGAGGTACTGCAATGCTCCCTTGCGAAGTATGAAGTCATAAAAAGAAAGCAACAAGAGAAAAGCACGGAACAGAACTTTGTAGAACTGTTTTTATCGGCAAAACGCATAGAGGGCTGTTCCGAGAAATCTCTTAAATACTACAAGGCGACTATCGAAGCGATGCTTAATGGGCTGAAAAAGAATGTCAAGCATATTGTTACGGATGATATACGAGGCTATCTAACTGAATATCAAGCAAAGAAAAAGTCGAGTAAGGTTACGATAGACAATATCCGCCGTATTCTTTCAAGCTTTTTCTCTTGGTTGGAGGATGAGGATTACATTTTGAAAAGTCCGGTAAGGCGCATACATAAGGTGAAGACCGGTACCAATATCAAGGAAACCTATTCCGATGAAGCATTAGAACTTATGCGTGATAACTGCACGGAGCTTCGAGACTTGGCAATGATTGATATGCTGGCTTCAACCGGTATGCGTGTCGGTGAAATGGTGCTGCTGAACCGAAATGATATTGATTTTAACGAGAGAGAATGTATCGTTTTCGGTAAAGGCAGCAAAGAACGAGTGGTCTATTTTGACGCTCGCACAAAGATTCATTTGCAGAATTATCTTAACAGTAGAATAGATGATAATCCGGCACTGTTTGTGTCCTTGAAATCGCCTCACGAAAGGCTGAAAATCGGTGGTGTTGAAGTGAGATTAAGGGAATACGGAAAGAAATTGGGATTGGAAAAGGTACATCCACACAAATTCAGGCGTACCCTTGCAACGATGGCAATAGATAAAGGAATGCCCATTGAGCAACTGCAACAGCTTTTAGGGCATAGAAAGATTGATACAACTTTGCAATATGCAATGGTCAAGCAAAGCAATGTAAAAATTGCTCATCGGAAATACATAGGATAGGGAGGAAAATTGGATGGTAAAATGGAAAGAAAAAACTTTAGGAGAAGTAACATCTTTTATTACAAAAGGAATACCACCAAAATACTCAGACTATGAAAGTGAAAGTACTATTTGGGTACTAAATCAAAAGTGTAATAGAAACTTTGAAATATCATATTCTGATGCAAGATTACATGACTATAATTTTAAAAAAATTCCGGAAAATAAAATGCTGATGGATGGAGATGTTCTGATTAATTCTACTGGGACAGGAACCGCAGGTCGTGTGGCACAGTTACAAAACATTCAGAAGCCAACAACAATTGACGGGCATATGATTTTATTAAGACCTACGGATGATATAGATTCGCTGTATTATGGTTATGCAATAAAAGCATGTCAGAGTCAAATAGAAGGATTTGCAGAAGGTTCAACAGGACAAACTGAGCTCAATCGTAAAAGACTACAGGATGAAATTATTGTTAGGTATCCGGTTGATAAACAGGAACAAAAGGCAATAGCTTATTTTCTTTTGGATTTAGATGAAAAAATTAAAATAAATGTTAAAATAAACAATAATTTAGCGGCTTAAAGGTCGATGTTAGAGACATCAAGCTCGCCAGATATCAATTTAGGTAAAAGGGTGTCACGAGTTGTAGCTAATCGTACATTTTCATCTTTGTTATGACCAATCATCTCAAAAATCGGCGTTACTGTGGCTGTGTAATTGCGGACATCGTCAAAGTCTAAGTTGCTTATTGGCATAGCAGCTATATGCTGAGGATAAATGTGCGGCTGTGCAGAACCAGTTTGAGCATCGTATATTTCTTTCTGTCGCTTTTTTAATAGCATATACCAAAAATATACATCATCTGTCATAGAACTATCAATATAAGATGAGTCGGATGCCCAAATTGGTATATTCCATAAGCTAACATATCCCGAATTTGCACCTGAAGCAGATATAGCAAGAACAGGAGCAACTGTATTAGCTACATTATGATAAGTTGATGGTACCAAACCGCCAGCAACAACTGGAACATTTCCAAATACGGCGTTTTTTGATAGTAAGCTCTTGCCTCTTTTAGGCGTTATGGTATCTCCGATAGTATTTTCTCCATTTGATATACTCGGAAAAATAGCATCAAAAATTGCCTGAGCTTGTTGTTCTAAATTATTGTTTATTCCTGTTAACATAATGTTTATAAAAGTAAATTCTAAAAAAAGAAAGGATACTAAAATGACGGATGATATAAAAGATAAAGAGATAGTGTTAGCGATTTGTTATGATTTTGATAAGACGATTTCTCCGGATGATATGCAAGCTCAAGGATTTATACAGTCATTAGGACAGGAAGTTGAAAATTTTTGGAATGAGTCTAATAAATTAGCTGGTGATAATGATATGGATCAAAACTTGGCATGGATGTATAAAATGACTAAAGAATCAAGAGGGACGCATGTTTTTAATAAAGAGATGTTAAGAAACTATGGGAAGAATGTAAACTTGTTTCCAGGTGTTAGTACATGGTTTGATAGAATAAATCTGTATGGAGAAGAAAAAGGAATAAAAGTTGAACACTACATTATCTCGTCGGGTCTGAAAGAAATGATTGAAGGAACGGAAGTTGCGAAATATTTCAAGAAAATTTATGCAAGTTCGTTCTATTTTGATGAAGATGGAGTAGCGGTATGGCCGGCACAATGCATTAACTATACGAATAAGACACAGTTCTTATTTCGAATCAAAAAAGGTGTTCTTGAAATTAATGATACAAAAGTAAATGATTATTTGAGTGAGGATCAATCTAGAGTTCCGTTTAGAAATATGGTATATATTGGAGATAGTGATACAGATATACCTTGTATGAAACTTGTATCCATAAATGGCGGATACTCTATTGGGGTGCATGGGAAAGAATCAAAGAATAAAGTGTTTAAGATGATAGAAGAAAATAGAATAAAATATTTTGCAGAAGCTGATTATAGTGAAGGTTCTGAATTGGAAAAATTACTAAAAAATATTATAGATAGAACGGCAGCGAATGAAATCTTGGAAATGAAAAATATGGAATGTGTACAGGAAATGATGATTGAAAGACGAAGCAAGGATGAACAATTTATCCAAAAAGAAGATTTGATAGACAAATTGAATGAAAGTTCATCGTTTTCAGAAACGCATGAAATAATAGGATTAATGAGTGGTATAGATAAATGGGAAAAAAGTCAAATAGAAAGAATATTGGAAGTTGGAATAGCAAATAGTCAGGTAAAATACATTTTAAAAGACAAAGATATAAAGAAATTCTATGTAAGAATAAGCCAAGGAACAAATAGCACACATGCAAAAAAAATAAGGGAGCTTATAGATAAATAGGAGGATATCAATGCGTTTGATTTACACGGAAGCATCATACGAAAATTCAATCATTGAATTATTTCAAAATAAATTGGGATACGAGCACGCATACGGTCCCGATATTGAAAGAGACTTTTATAGTCCATTGTATGAAGATGTTCTGCTGGAATCGCTATATCGTTTAAATAGAGGTTTACAGGATGATGCCATTCACGAGGCACTATATAAACTCAAAAATTTTGAAAACGGAGAGCCTGTGCAGAAAAACGCCATATTTATGGACTATCTGCAAAATGGTATTCCTGTCAGATACTTTGTTGGTGGTGAGGAGCGTTCCTCTATCGTTTATCTTGTTGACTACAAAAATCCAGATAACAATTCCTTTATCGTTGCGAATCAATGGACTTTTATTGAGAACAGCAACAAACGTCCGGATGTAATTCTCTTTTTGAACGGCTTACCGGTTGTTTTGGTTGAGCTCAAATCTCCTTCTCGTGAAGAAACGGATGCTTCCGAAGCATACAGGCAGCTCCGTAACTATATGCAGGAAATTCCGTCGATGTTTATTTATAATGCTATCTGCGTGATGAGCGATCAGTTGACATCTAAAGCGGGTACGATCACCTCCGGTGAAGACCGCTTTATGGAGTGGAAAACAAAAGACGGGAACTACGAAAATACACAGTATGCACAGTTTGACACTTTCTTTGAGGGAATGTTCCAAAAAGAAAGACTGCTCGATATTATCAAGAACTTTATTTGTTTTTCCAATGAGGGGATTCATACCTATAAAATTCTTGCCGGATACCATCAATATTTTGCGGTAAGAAAAGCGATTGAATCCACAAAGCACGCTGCTATTACCGACGGTAAAGGCGGTGTTTTTTGGCATACACAAGGAAGCGGCAAATCACTTTCGATGGTGTTCTATGCTCATTTATTGCAGGAAGCATTAGACAGTCCGACTATCGTTGTACTCACCGACAGAAACGATCTTGATGATCAGCTTTACGGTCAGTTTGTAAAGTGTAAAGATTTTTTAAGGCAAGAGCCGTTACAGGCAGAAAGTAGAGAAAATCTAAAAATTCTGCTTGCTGGCAGACAGGCAAACGGCATAATCTTTACTACTATGCAAAAATTCGAGGAATCTAACGAGCCTCTGTCTGAACGCCATAATATTATCGTTATGGCTGATGAAGCTCATAGAGGACAATATGGACTTGCTGAAAAGATTAAGATGACAAAGAACAAAGATGGTGATGAAGTAGCAAAGCGTGTGATCGGGACAGCAAGAATTATTCGGAATATGCTTCCTAACGCTACATATATTGGATTTACAGGCACCCCTATTTCTTCGAAAGACCGCAGCACTCGTGAGGTTTTCGGCGATTACATCGACATCTACGATATGACACAAGCGGTTGAGGATGGTGCTACACGTCCGGTTTACTATGAGAGCCGTGTTATCAAGCTTAACCTTGATGAGGAAACTTTGAAAATGATTGATGCTGAGTATGATTTGATGGCTCAGAATGCCGAGGAAGAGGTTATCGAAAAGAGCAAACGAGAGCCTGGTCAGATGGAAGCCGTACTCGGAAATGATAATACTATAAATTCCCTTGCTTGTGACATTATTGACCACTATGAAAATAATAGAGAGAATCTACTTACCGGTAAGGCGATGATTGTTGCGTATTCTCGTCCTATTGCCATGAAGATCTATAAGAAAATATTGGAACTCCGCCCGACCTGGACTGAAAAAGTTGCTGTTGTTATGACTTCCGGCAACAATGACCCGGAAGAATGGCGACAGATTATCGGCAATAAACACCATAAGGATGAGCTTGCAAAGAAATTTAAAGACAACAATAGTCCGATGAAGATTGCGATTGTTGTTGATATGTGGTTGACCGGATTTGATGTTCCTTCTCTTGCCACGATGTATGTTTATAAGCCTATGTCCGGTCACAATTTGATGCAGGCGATTGCTCGCGTCAATCGGGTTTTCCGTGACAAAGAAGGCGGGCTTGTTGTTGACTATGTTGGAATTGCTTCCGCATTGAAGCAGGCAATGAACGACTACACCTCCCGTGATAAAAAGAATTACGGCGATACTGATGTTGCTAAAGTTGCATATCCAAAGTTTTTAGAGAAGTTGTCCGTATGTCGTGATAAATTCCATGGATATGATTATTCCAAATTTCAAAATGGGACAGATCTTGAAAGAGCAAAAATCATCAGCGGTGCTGTGAATTTCATTATAGGTAGAGAGAAAGTCGACGATAAAAATTCTTTTGGAAGAGAAGCCCTTATACTCCATCAGGCACTTTCCCTTTGTTCATCGTTAGTTGATGAAGATAGCAGATTTGAAGCAGCTTTCTTTGAAGCTGTTCGAGTTCTTGTTCTCAGACTCACCAATACCGGTGTTGATAAAAAGATTTCTTTGCCGGAAATGAATGCAAGAATCAATGAATTATTAAAGCATAGCATTAAAAGTGACGGGGTTATCAATTTGTTCTCAGACATTAAGGAAGAATTTTCTTTGTTTGACCCGAAGTTTCTCCAAGAAGTCGCCAATATGAAAGAAAAAAATCTTGCAGTAGAACTTTTGAAAAAGTTGATTGCAGAACAAGTTTCTGTTTATCGAAGAACAAATGTGGTCAAATCCGAAAAGTTCAGCGAAATTATGCAACGTGCTATCAATGCTTATCTTAACGGGATGCTGACCAATGAAGAAGTTATAGAAGAGATGTTAAAGTTGGCAAAACAGATTGCGGCAGATCAAAAAGAAGGCGAACAGTTAGGATTAACGGCTGACGAACTCGCTTTTTATGATGCTTTGACGAAACCGCAGGCGATTAAAGATTTTTATGAGAATGAAGAATTGATAGCGATTACAAAAGAATTGGCGGATACACTTCGGAAAAATAAGACTATTGACTGGCAAAGGCGTGAATCGGCAAGAGCTAAAATGCGTATGCTTATCAAAAAACTTTTGAAAAAACATAAATATCCGCCGGAAGGTATGGATGATGCCGTTCAGACTGTTATGACACAGTGCGAACTTTGGACAGATAATTATCATTTTGGGGAAGATTACAAGGTTTATTTAAATATTAATTCTACGAAGGAAAATTTGTCTTTGGTTGCAGAAGAAAAGGGAAAATATAATTGATTAGTTTAAGCTTTATAGACATGTGTGTTGAGAGAGGATAAATTATGGCAAAAGGAATAATATATTTAATGACTACAGTTGTTTCCGGTCTTATCAAGATTGGCAAGACTGGAAATGAGCAATTTGAAAATAGAATGAGATCTTTAGAAAGTAATGGATATGCCAATATCACAGGGTTAAAAAGGGAGTTTGCTATAGAAGTAGATGGATATGATGAGAAAGAAAAACTAATTCATGACATATTCAGCAAAAGTAGAATTGTCGGTACTGAACTATTTGCATTAGATATTGAGGTCGCAAAATCCTTATTATCTTCTTTAGATGGCAAACAAATTTATCCTAAAGATAAAAGTAAAAAAGAAGTGTTCAAAGAATCTACAGAAGAAATAAAATTGAAATCTGATGTAGGATTTGTTCCGGATGGGGAGTATGTATTAAATCGTAATATAAAAGGTTTCGGAAAAGTAAATGGGAAAGCTATTGTAAAAGATGGAGTATTCACTCTGCTTAAAGGAAGTTTTTGTGGTAATACCGGCGAAGGCTATATCCCATCTATTAGAAGAAATGCAAAAATAAAAGACAATATTTTGCAAGAAGATATTGTATGTATGAATCCATCCAGTGCCGGATGGATAGTTATTGGTAAATCTAATAATGGATGGGTAGAATGGAAAGATTTAAAAGGAAATTCTATCGAAATATATAGAGATAAAGAAAAATAGTTGATACACAGGTTATCTGTTATAAAAAATAACGAGAGGTAGGCTTATGTCAAATTTAAAAGCAAAAGAATATAGGCGATTTGAAGATATTAAGTATATTAGAAAAGACGGAAGCGAATATTGGAGTGCAAGAGAACTTGCTGATATACTTGATTATTCTCAGTGGAGAAACTTTGAAAAGGTCATTGATAGAGCGATGATTGCCTGTGAGAACAGCGGACATGAGGTCACATACGATTTTGCTGACCTCAGCAAAATCGTGGAGGCTGGGGCTACAAGGAAGTCTATAAAAGATTATGAACTTACGAGATATGCTTGCTATTTGATTGTGCAAAACGGCGATCCGAGAAAAGAGGTTATTGCACTTGGACAAACCTATTTTGCCATACAAACATATAGACAGGAAATAGCAGATCATTTTAATCAACTTGATGAAGACAGAAGAAGACTTGGTTTGTGGAGACATTAAACAATGGAATCAACTTCTGGTAGAAACAGCACACGATGCGGGAGTTATCACAAATGAAGAATTTGCTATATTCCAGAATGCAGGGTACATGGGATTGTATGGTGGGTTAGATGTAGAGGATATACATGATAGAAAAGGCTTAACTGCAAGACAAAGGATTTTGGATTATATGGGAAGCATTGAACTTATTGTTAATCTATTTAGAATTTCACAGACGGAAGAAAAGCTGAGGAAGGATAAAGTTGAAAGTGCAGAAGCGGCAACAAAGGTTCACTACTCAGTAGGAAAAGAAGTGAGAAGTGCTATTGAAAAAATAGGCGGCACAATGCCGGAAGATTTGCCTGTTCCGGAGAAAAGCATTCAACAGATAGAAAAGGAACAGATGAAACGTTTAAAAGATAAAGCGAAAAAAGGCAAATTGATGCTGGATGAATGATGTGTGCCAGAAAAGCACTATTACTGTAGTATCATCATTGATACTGTTTTGATACTAAAAAAATTTAAAAACTACAAAAAACAGGTATAAAAACAATTGAAAATAGAAATTAAATTGATACTAAAATAAAATTAAAGAAATAAATATGCTATTGTAATTATTGAGCGGGAGCGACAGTAACAAATATGTTTCTGCCAATAAAGCCCTGAAAATGAAGCATCTCAGTGATTTGCAGAAACGAAAAAATCCTGACGGATACCATTTTGATACGAAAAGCAAGAAAAAGCAGGTTCAAAAGGGAGTTGTTGAATTTAGGTAAAAAGTTTATAAAGCCTTCCATCATTTTGGTGGGAGGCTTTTATCGAAATAGTGTTTGGTAAATTTGAAGTTGAGGAGAAAAATGAAAATGAAAATTACAATAATTCATGGTCAGAGCCATAAGGGTTCGACATTCCATATAACTCACTTGCTTGCTGAAAAACTGGATGGTGAATTAACTGAGATTTTCCTTCCGAAAGATTTCGACGAATTTTGTTGTGGATGTACAAATTGCTTTATAAATGGAGAGGATAAATGTCCCCATTTTAAAAAGCTCTCCCCTATAACAGAGACAATTGACAATGCCGATGTGATAATACTTGCAAGTCCGGTTTATGTTTTCCACACAACAGGTGCCATGAAGAGCTTCTTAGATCATTACGGTTACCGCTGGATGTCTCATAGACCAAAGGACTCAATGTTTAGAAAGCAGGGAGTCTGTATTTCTACAGCTGCCGGTGCAGGAGTTAAGTCAACTAATAAGGATATGGCGGACAGTCTCCTCTTCTGGGGCGTTGGAAAGATATACCGGTTTGGAACAGGCGTTGCAGCTACAAGTTGGGAACGGGTAAGCGATAAGAAACGGAGACACATTGAAAAGAAAGTCTCCTCGATAGCAAAGAAAATACTAAGCAGGCGAAACAAGGTTCGCCCCGGAATAAAGGTAAGAGTACTATTCTCTGTGATGAGACTCTTCCAGAAAAAGGGACTTAATCCAATCGATACTAAGTACTGGAAAGAGCAGGGGTGGCTGGACGGAAAGAAACCATGGGAAAACTGAATTCATTAAACAAATCCCAGCTTATCGAGCTGAATAAAACTGAATATTGAAGATACAAGGCGATTAAGAAATAGAAAATCTTAGTCGCTTTTTCTTATGCAAAAAATTAAAAAGAGAGGGGGTGTGGAAAGTGGAATTTGATTATTTTTATAATCGGGACGGAGACCGTTTCAGTTACTATATGCTATCGAAAATCATAGTAACTGATGAAAGGTTTAAGAATTTATCCTCGGATGCAAAGATTTTGTATTCCTGCCTTTTGGAGCGAACAAGTCTGTTTTTCAGGAATAAGTGGCTTGATGAAGAAAATAGAGTATATATCATCTTCACTGTGGAAGAGATTATGGAGATTTTAGGAAGACCCAATAAAACGGCAGTTAAAATCCTTAATGAGCTTGATAGCACCTCAGGCGGTATAGGGCTTATCGAAAGAAAGAAACGAGGTCTTGGAAAGCCCAATATCATCTATGTTAAAGACTTTATGAGCGTATTTCACTCCGAGTGTAAAAATTACACTTCAGAAGTGAAGAATTTACACTCCAGAAGTGTAGAAACTACACCTCAAAAAATGAAGAATGTACACGGAAGTAATCTTAATAGAAATAATACTGAATATAGTAATTCTGATATGAGTTTAAGAAAAGCTGTCTATGGAATATTTCAAAATGTCTTTTTAACAGAGGATGAAGTAGTAGACCTAAAAGAGTACTACAAAGTCTCTTTGATAATTACATCGAAAGGCTTTCGACCTACATTCAAAGTACGGGAAAGACTTACAAAGACCATAAAGCAACTATTCTTTCCTGGTTCTATAAAAACCGGGGAAACATTAAGCAAACAAATAAAGCTAAGTCATATAGCTTAGAAGATTATGAGATGGGAGAATATTTATGATGAAAGAAATGGCTGAAATTTTAATCGAGGGCGTTAGATATAGCTTCGACCTGAAACGGAATATATGAAAGACGGACACGCTTATTGTAAAACTTGCCACGAAAGAAAAGATGGTGAGGTTAGAAGCTTTATGGATACGAAATTTATCTTTAAGAATAATTGCAAATGCGACAGGGAAAGACTGGAAAAACAGAAGCAAAGAGAAAAGGAACAGGAAATTGAGCGGCTTAAAAGAAGCTGCTTTATTTCAATGAGCCAATGGGCTTACACCTTTGATAACTACAAAGGCGAGAAAGACAAAAGTTATATCATAGCGAAAAATTATGTAAAAGAATACGAGCAGATGAAAAAAGAAAATATCGGCTTACTCTTTTGCGGAAAGGTCGGAAGCGGAAAGACAAGTTTTATAGAGAAGTTGGCATTGTTTTCCGAATGGTATTGCTCATTAAATAATATCAAAGGGAAGGATGCGGTCAGTAATCTTGTTGGAAAAGTTGTAGTGGAATTGGAAGAATTTGTCGCTCTTAGAAATGCGAAAAGTGCTGATGAAGCTAAGTTGTTTATCTCTGCAAGAACAAGCACGGTAAGACTACCATACGAACGGTTTTCTGCTGATGTTAAGAGAACTTGTATCTTGATTGCTACTACCAATGATGCAACTTTTTTAGGAGACTTTTCCGGAGAAAGACGGTATCTACCTGTGAAAGTGAACAGTGAGAATATTGAATTACCAATCATGTATGATGCAGAGAAATTTCCTGTACTGAAAACTATCACAAGAGAAGAACATCGTAATATTGTTCAACATGATTTTGAAGGAGCTATCGCAGAAGCCGTGTATATTTACGAGAATAAACTTCACGATTTCTATTTACCGAAAGAGCTAAGAATGGATTTAGATTATGTTATCCAAACCCACAAGAGTGAAAATAGGCATGTACAAAATTTCTTGGACTTTATGGAATGGAAATCTGCAAAATCAGACACGCCAGATTTACTATGCTTTGCCGAATTTACGAGCAGATATCCTGAAACGAATGAAAAAGTATTTTCGGAATTGATGGCAAGCGAAATGGCGGATGAATGGAAACTTGAACCCTCTATAAAAAGTAAGAAGGTAA
Organism: Peptostreptococcaceae bacterium oral taxon 113 str. W5053; assembly: GCA_000467935.1. Classification (GTDB taxonomy): domain Bacteria; phylum Bacillota; class Clostridia; order Tissierellales; family Peptoniphilaceae; genus W5053. Next base: position 1,836 of record KI259847.1, on the reverse strand, counting down.
GAATTGACGGAGTGGTAAGGGTTAGCAAGAAGTTTTATAAACGAAGTATTAATACAGATTTTGTTGAGGTTAACGCTGAGGATTGCCATTCTAAGAGTTTTGAAAAAGTCCGCTACCGCTACTTTGCTACCCGTATTACAAGGTAGTGAGGTAGTGGTAGCGACAATTTTTAACTTTTATAGATTTTACGGAAATAAAACAGGAAGTATTTTTGTGGTAGTTAAGACTATGAAAAAGCTTGATAAATGGAATGCGACATTAACTTTAATAGCAAGCACAGTAAGTGTGTGTACACTTACGGAAAAATGACTTTAGAAATAAAATCGGAGATTTAATTTCGAGCAACATTTTTAACTTGTTAGGGAGATCCCTAAGACCCCAAAACTTAGTTGAAGGAGATATTTAAGATGGAAAATAGAGAGAGAAATATAAGGTTGAGATTTGATTTAACAGATAAAGAAAAAGAATTATTTGAAAAGAAAAAAGAAGAAAGCGGAGCAAAAAGCATGAGCCATTTTATACGAAAAACAGTTTTGGAAAAGGAAATTTATGAAGTTGATCTGGAGCCTTTGAGAGATTTATACGGAACATTATCCATTGTTACAAACAAATTAAATCAGATTGCAAAGAGAGTAAATCAAACAGGGATAATTTATAAAAGCGATATTGATGATATGAAGGAATCTATTAAGAAGTTCTCAAAAGAGTTATGGGATATTCATTCGCTGTTGCTGAAGAGGAAGAAGTAATCTCTTGGGTACAAAAATAAAAACTTTCAAAATTCTCCTCTTAAAAAATGATGATGAAAATGTTATAATATATGAAATAACTTCATAAACTTGTAATTAAGGGGTGAATATATGAAAGTCAGTTATAATGGATTGTGGAAAATTTTGATAGATAAAAATATGAACAAAAAAGACTTGGCAAAGGCTTGTGAATTATCTCCTGCAACCATATCTAAAATGGGCAGAGGAGAGTTTGTCAGCATGGAAGTTTTGTATCGTATTGGAATAAAACTAAATGTTGATTTTAGTGATATGGTTTCGATTATAAAGCATGAAAAGTAAATAAATCTTGAGGTGACAAAATGTTACCTCAAGATAAGGTAGAATTGACTGGTAACAGGTTGTGACCGGTTTAAGGAAAAGGTGGAGGTATTTATGGCGGAAGATAAAAATCTTGTCATTGTTGATAATAGAGAAATACAGAATCTGATTTATACCATTAGAGACAAGCAAGTGATGATAAACAGTGACTTGGCTACTTTATATCAGGTTACAACCAAAAGATTAAATGAACAAGTCAGAAGAAATAAAAATAGATTTCCTTCTGAATTTATGTTTCGCTTAACAGCAGAAGAATATGAGTACTTGAGGTCGCAAAATGCGACCTCAAGTGAAGACAATGCTCATGGTGGCAGAAGATATATGCCGTATGTTTTTACAGAGCAAGGTATTGCTATGCTTTCCGCTGTGCTTAAAAGTGATGTGGCAGTGGAAGTAAGTGTTAACATCCTGAATATCCTGTGCAAGAAAAAACAGGGTGTGGATGTTGTCATTGCGACAGCCGGCAAGGGCAGCTTATCAGCGAAAGATATCACGAAATTCAACGCTCAATATCCAAAACTATCGGTTAAAACGAATACGGATTTTCATGATAGATTTTTAATCATAGATAAAACAGAAGTTTATCACATAGGGGCTTCCATCAAGGACGCAGGTAAAAAGAGTTTTGGTATTACAAAGATAGAAGATGCGGACTTAGTTAAGGGTCTGGTACATAAAGTGAGGTAGAAAAGGATGACAGATTTAACAAAGGGGAATAACGAAACAA
>KI259846.1 GCA_000467935.1 Peptostreptococcaceae bacterium oral taxon 113 str. W5053 | reverse complement strand
CTTAATTACAGAAAAAATCTTATACTCTCAGATTTTAGTTTTTGCTCGCCTCTATTTTTTTGCTACTTCCATTTTCCTACCTGCATATACACTACAACACACTGCTGAAAATAGAGTATGCATAATAAAATCTAGCTCATCATTTTCTTGAATTGTCAAGTCAAGTGCAACGAGGTTGAATAATAAGCCTCATAAGGCGTTAGGTACCTCTTTATGTTTTTTAATGAAGAATCTTCCTCTTAAAAGTTTTTTATTTTCTTTACTTGCCATATCTAGCTCTCCATTTATGCCAAGTTCTTCAAGGTATGCTCTAAGGATATTAACTTCCAGGTATCTTTAATCTTTCGATTTCTTTTTCATATTGAATATCCACTCTTGAAATTTACTTAAATTATCAATTTTTTATAATGTAATACTAAATTAATATCTATATACCGCATTTCTAATAAACTTAATAAATAGCTTTAAACTTAAAAATCTTCTTCTTTAATTTTGGCGATTATCTCTCCGCAATTCTCACAATAGTAAGCCTTATCTACTGTGCCATGAATTACATCATCGCCACTTTTCTTGCCTCCAATATTTAAGGAAAACTTTGCTCTTTTTTCTTCTTCATCTTCTTTCTTGAAAAAGCTTAGAACTTCTTCTCCAAGCGCTTCAAGTTCTGTCATTTTTATGTTACATTTTTTACATTCCATAACTTTACCTCCTATTATTTTATAACACCCCAGCATTAAGTAATGAGTAAAAATAATCTTTATTTGATATCAACTCATCATACTTGCCTTTTTCAACAATTCTTCCTTCTTTTAATACAATTATTTCATCAAATTTTTTCATCATCTCTTTATCTAAATCATGTGTAATAAAAATTCTAGTTATATCATCTAATTTTAATATTGAATTCATAATTAAATAAGATGTTTCTGCATCCAGTGCCGATGTAGCTTCATCAACCAATAAGACCTTCGTATCTTTTAATAAACATCTTGCAATTGATATTCTTTGTCTTTCTCCACCTGATAAATTAACACCATTCTCTCCAACATCAAAATTTAAACCTTTCTTCTCAATAAATTTTTCTAAACCTGACAGTTTTATTGATTGATCTACTTTATCATTCTCATAATCATTAAATAATGTTATATTATTTCTTACTGAACTATTGAATATAAAAACATCTTGTTGAACTATTGAAAGAACATTGTATAAAGAATTATTCCTGATATCCTTTAAATTATTATTGTCAAAGAATATATTTCCTTGATAATTAGAATATCCTTTTAATAATAATCGAAATAATGTTGATTTTCCACTTCCACTTTCTCCAACTATTACATAGCTCTTTCCTGTTTCAAATTCAATATTAATGTTATCAAGTGCTTTCTTATTATCATCATAAGAAAAATTAACATTTTCAAATTTTATACTTTGACTTATATTTTCAATATCTATACTACCATCTTCTGTTTCATTACTGGTGGAATAATTTTCCATTTTTTCAACAAGAGATTTTGCAGCTTTCCTTTTTGCAAATAAAGCTGGTAGTTGTTGTATAGGCTCCATAATATTATTCATTAATTGAACAAAAGCAATAACTACGCCTATAGTTATTAAATCTTTAATAGATAATATTGTACCTACAACAAATATACCAATTTGTAGTATTGATCCAACTTCTGCTGATATTATTGTAATAGTACCTTCGGTATTCTTTCTTTTCTCTTTAAACTTTTCTAAGTTAGAATTTTGATTTTCAAAAAGTTCTATCGCCTTATTATCTGCCTGAAAACTTTTTATAACAAAGAAACCTCCAAATAAATCTTTTATAACTCCCATAAAACTCTCATTCTCAGAACTAATACTTTGTTCTAATTTTGACATTTTATTTCCAAATATTAATGAAATCATAATAGGTATTACACATGATAATATTACTACTATAGTCATAATCCAATTGTACCACAACATTAAAGCTACAGCTCCTATAAAGGAAAATAAAAGCATTATAATTTCAAATAATGAGTATAAATAATTTTCTTCGATATATGTAGCATCATTTGTAAGAACTGATAAATAAGAACTTGTTTTCTCTTTTGCAAATGATGTTATATTCTTATTGGATATAATTTTAAAAGCTAAATTTTTATACTGTATCATTGCCCTTCTAACAAAAGCACATCTTACTCTTTTCATTAACATCTGTACTACAAATAATCCAATAAATAAAGCTAAAGCAAAAAGAAGTATATTTTTTAAGTCGTTCATGTTACCTCTGTTAGCTATATCTAAAAGTTCTTGTAGCAGATATGCATAAAGAAGTGTTATCATAGTTCCTGCAATACCAAGGATTACTGTAATAAAAAATAATATATAATTACCTTTAAAAAAGCTTTCTCTTAATTTCATAATAATTGCCCCCTCATTAATTTTTATTTTTAAATCCTGAATTTACAATCTAAGTGCAACAAATGAA
>KI259845.1:4446-5775 GCA_000467935.1 Peptostreptococcaceae bacterium oral taxon 113 str. W5053 | reverse complement strand
ATCTCTAAACTCTAATCGTATATCGTCAAAGCCGTCTTTTTTATCCGGTATCTGAATTGCCGACTGCATTTCTTCGTTTCTTCCAAGCTGATTGATATATGACAGTTCAATCCCGACACTCGGATCAAAGGAATTTAAGAAGTTGGCAAACTGATTAAAAATCAAATCTCGATCTTCCTCTAAGGCAAGCTGATAGTTAATATCCTCAAAGACAATGCTCTTACTGAAATGCTTTTCGTCAAGCTGACATATTCCGCTTTTTAAAAGCCTTAGATAGGGAATGGTATCTTCTACGGTATAGCGTTTTGGGTCTTTCTTAAAGATAAGGTCAAGGATTCCTCCCTTATCTTTTTTTGACTTGCAATTACTTTTCTTTAAGTCCCGCTTTTGACTTCTCAATGCCTTTTCGTTTTGCATGAGTTTTATTTGCTGAATTTTTCTTTTGCTGTTCAAGGTAAACCTCCTTTCTCACACGCTTTTGCGGTTGGTAAAACTTGTGTAAATAGATATACTTAAAATACTTTTCAAAGGTCAGTCCGTCTTTTTCAAAAAGTGTAATGAAAAAAATGGGAAGTGTGGACACGATGAGAAAAAGAATCGCTATATCATTTGCTACAAACTTTCTCATAAATAAATAGACCGGTATTCCTACCAGTCCTGCGAAAGTAAAGCCGATTAGCTGTCTTTTGGTTAAGTTAAAAGCGACCTTTGTTTTTACTTTCTTTAAGTCTTTCGGGATCGGTACATACGCCATGATTTACCTCCCATCTTCTTTTTCCTTTGACAGCTCCTCCATGTGTTCATATACGGAGCCGATTTCTTCCTGAATACTGGCAAGCTGTTCCTCTGTGCTTTGATTGATTCTTCCCTGCATCAGACAAAAATCATTATGACAATGTCCGATTCTTGTGATTCTTTCGCTCAATTCTTTCATTTTCTTATGTTTTTTTATGCTATCCATCACAAAGGCAATGCCTGTTACAAGAAGGGCTGCTTTCCATATTGTTTTTCTTTTCTTCATACTATCTTCCTTTCTTTTAGTGAGCATTTAGAACACTTTTTGCCAGTGTTCCGCTTTTTAACATCATCAATCCTAACAAAATTGCATACCCAAGTATCGTAAAGGTACTGGTATGAATGTCTGTAATCTGTATTGTCTTAACTAATACTGCGTAAATTCCAAGGCAAACCATTAAAAAGAGTCCTTGCAGTCCGAGGGCAAACAGTCCTTTAATGTAGTTTGTTCCGATCTGTCCCCATTCCTTGTTTCCCATTGTCGCAAACGGTATGGCTGAAACCGATGAGTACACATAGATTTCAAACATTCTT
>KI259845.1:2906-4346 GCA_000467935.1 Peptostreptococcaceae bacterium oral taxon 113 str. W5053 | reverse complement strand
GTACACATAGATTTCAAACATTCTTCCATACACAACGAGCATGATAACAATGGAGATTCCCTGTATGGCAACCTTAATGAGTGAGGTTTCAAAGAGAATCATAATGAGTTCTCCAAGTCCCTTATCTTTTAAAGCTTCTACCATCTGAACAATTTGATCTCCGGAAACAACAGCAGAGGTGTTAATCACCCCCGCCGCTTTGTTTACCATACTTTGTGCCACATCAAAGACTGCCATCGAAAATTCAAAGGCATGGGATACTAACCATACGGCAACCCACATCTTGATGATGTATTTGAAAAAGTCAAAGGTGTCCGTATCGTGCATATTGTTCTTTTGCATGACCATATTGATAAGCTCGATACAAAGAACTGCCGTTATGATTAGCCCTGCTATGGGAATAATAACGGAGTCATTAATATTTTTAATAAAGCTGAATACTTCTCCGTTCCATCCCATCGGTGTCTGTCCTACATCTGTTGCCACTTTCCCAACCTGATTGTTGATGTCAAGAAACATGGACTCTAAGTTTGCTTGGATACCGCCCAGTAGAAGCTCCTTGAAAAATTCTTCTATCTTGTCGAATATCCCAAACATTTCATCGCTCCTTTTCTTCCTACTTTAGTACATTGGCAAGAAGCGGAATGAGTTTTAAACCGATAAGGACGATACCGCCCCCTGCCATAAGCTGCTTCACGCCTTGGCTCTTGGCGCCGGGATTGTCGTTCCCGTAACCTTCCATCAGGTTGATCACGCCCCATGCTCCAAGTCCTGCTCCTACCGCCATTACCAATACTTTCAGTACATCTACTGCCTGTGTAAAAAATTCCATTTTATTCTTCCTCCTTGTTTTCTTTCTTTTCAATTTTGTTGTATGACTTCACTACAAAGTTTTTGTAAGTCTTACCGTCTTTTTCACGCTCTTTGAAATATCCAAAGATATGAATGAGATTGCCTTTTACAAAGTCTTTCGCTGTTTCCACCTTTTCACCGTAAGCGGCACAGTTGATATACTCCTTGCCTTTCCCGTACTTCTTTACAAGTGCAAAATTAACGACTTCTACCGTTTCTCCGTCTTTTTCAAAACTTGAGAAAATAGGCTCTGCAACCAAGTTGGCATTGATGTTCATCATTTCCTGCTTCATATTTTTAATTTCTCCTTTTCTTTTCAATAAAAAAAGCGACCGGACTTTTTACTTTTCCAATCGCTGATGCTTTTGCTATTTAGTTTTTTCCTTAGTGGGACTTCTTATCCTTATCATCTTTCCTCCTGATTTTGAGTAATAAAAAAGCAGCAAATCTATTTTTTAGACTTACTGCATTCTTGTAATAACCGTATCCCTATTCAGTTTTGCTTTTCCTTTTCGCTTCATGTAGCTTTCAATATCAAACAAATTCTTCTTGTCATAGTCCTCAAGTAGCTTATAGTTCTTGTGCTTT
>KI259845.1:0-2806 GCA_000467935.1 Peptostreptococcaceae bacterium oral taxon 113 str. W5053 | reverse complement strand
ACATTTACTGCCGTCCATTACTGTTATTTCATCTTGGCTCATCAGTTCCTTACCGGTCTTTTGATAATTTAATCCGAAACTCTTTTGATTGCTCCTTGTTTCCGATGTGTTGTAAAGGTCGATGGTTTCTTTACCAAGTGTTTCGGAAAGCTCTTTTAGAGTTGTTTTCTCTTTCCCTCCTAAAAATAGGGTACTATCACAGTTGCCAACAATGGTATCGGCATTATCCTTGTAAATTGCCTTTAGCTGAGATTGTGCCTGCAAAATGATACTTGCGGAGATTTCCCTGCTTCTGATGGTTGCAATCAGCTTTTCAAACTTTGGAATTAAGCCAATATTTGCAAACTCATCAAGTAGGCATCTTACATGAACTGGCAATCTTCCACCATATACATCATCGGCTTTATCACATAAAAGATTAAATAGCTGTGAATACATAATGGACACTACAAAGTTAAAGGTATCATCGGTATCGGAAATGATAACAAAGAGTGCTGTTTTTCTATCTCCCAGTGTATCAAGTTCCAGTTCATCTTCACTCATCAAATCCCGTAGTTCCTGAATATCAAAGGGAGCAAGCCTTGCACCACAGCTAATCAATATACTTTTCGCTGTTTTTCCTGTTGCTACTTGTCAAGGACTTTTTAATCAAAATTATCTTTTTTTTCGTTCGATTTTCTCCGAAATTCCCTCAGCATTATCCTTTTTAGTTTATCCTGCATAGTTTCACTGCTTTTATCATTAAAATGGACAATCACCTCATAAGTGGTCTTTCCAATCTTCTTTATGGTCTTTGTGCCTGTAGTCTGTTCATTTTTATTTTCGTGCATATTATTTACCTCCTGTTTGTTGCAATTAAAAAAGACGATAGATTTTTACTTCTACCGCCTTGCTTAAAGCTCATATAACTGTCTAATCTGTTATCTGTATATTAAATTTTCAAATTCTTATTGTTTAACATTCCAGCAAACATTGTATGATACATATCCTTAGAAGATTCTTCTATCTTGGTAATGCTTGATATTTTATTTCCTGCATCCTTTGATGATGCTCCACAAAGATAAAAGGCTTCATTCTCTGTTCCATAGTCTATTGCAATATACCTATCGTGATACCTTTTGCCTGCAATCTTCATTTTTAAGTTGATGTTAGGGTAATCTCTTCTAAAATCGTTTAAGATATTTTTTGTAAGCATATCTTTATTCCTGACATTGTCGCTAAATATGATGACTTCAACATTATCTTTTGCAGCTCTTAAAAGTTCCAATGTTTTAAGTCCTATATAGTTATCTATAACATAAATGCTTTCTTTTGCAGACTTATATATTTTTGTATAGGCAACATCTGCTTCAATCTTATCTCCATTCATCAAAAGGAAATGCTTGTAGGTGTCCGGATCTATAAAATTATCCATTACTTTTTTCAAATCTTCTTTTGTTGCTAAGGTGCTAATTTTATCATCTAACTTTGCTATTTCTTTTGAATGTTGCATTATGTCATTTGTATTTTTGTTTGTTTGCAATAACAGTTGCACCATTTCTTTTGAGCTAAGAAAGTCCCTATTTTCAACAATGTAGTCTTTCATCTGCTTAAACATTCGTATTAATGCTCTACTTTGCCTAATCGCAAGTTCGCCTCTTAATACAGTCATAAGCATATATATACCCTGTTCTGTAAAAGCATATGGCTTGTATTTAATGTTACTGCCTCTGCCTTGTCCATTATTCAAGGTGCCAAAATGGCACCTTGAAAGTTCATATACTTCCTCATCAGTTAATTGGAACATAAAATCGTCCCCTTCAAATTTTTCGATATTCCTTTTAACCTGTCTGTTAAACATTTTTGTTTCATAACCATATATTTCAGCTAAATCCGAATCAAGCATTACTTTTTGCCCACGAATGAAATATATTTTTTCTTGTATAGTTTTATCATCTACAATAACTATCTCTTTATTTTCTTCTGCCATGAAATGCACCTCCAACATTATCTAAATATCTTTTCCAATCCGCCACACACTGCGTGACTTTTTGAAATCAATATCATGTCCTTTTGTATTTTTCTACTCCACCTTCAGCTTTTCCGATGTGTTCTACATTTTTTACAAGTCCCTTATTTACATTTTCATAAAACCATCTGCCAATCAACGCCGGCGGTGTTGCGATTAACTCTCGTAGAACAAACTCTTTGCCCTTTGGTAAGGAGCTTATTTTGTTTAGTAAGGTATTATATAAGTCAACATAACTTGTATTTTCTTGTAAACTGCTACACTTACAATATTCACTAATACTTGGGTAATTACCCTCTTCTGCTTTTTTAGTTAAAATTTTCAGTTCTTCATCGCTTACTGTAAATTGAATTCGCATTTATATATCCTCTCTTTGTAACTGAGTTTATTACCATATCATTATCATTGTACCATGAAATCGATATTTTTTCCATACCACAATTTTAAGCCCTCACATAATGCTTTTTACACTTAGCCATAATCTGACACCACTTTTCCCATTAGTACTCTAAAAATGCCTTTACACTTACCTTGTATGATAGCTATAAATGTTCCCCCTTGTCATAATCTTCAAGAGTTGGAATCTTGCGGGTCTTTTTCTGTGATAGTTTATCCTTGTCTTGCTCATACCAGTTAAGGATAGTTACATAGTGGTCTTGATATGTCTTTCCGGTACTCTTGATATACCTTGACAGCTTTTCAATCATCATATCGGTATGCCCTTGCAGCTTTTCTTTCAGCTTTCGGTATTCTTCTTCGGTTAATCGGATATTTTTATATTCTCCATAGGTTTTTGAA
>KI259844.1 GCA_000467935.1 Peptostreptococcaceae bacterium oral taxon 113 str. W5053 | reverse complement strand
TGAAACAGCCATTCCAATAGCAAATCCAATAACCGTTAAAACTGCAATTTGTACAATGTCTTTTAATTTCATTCTTTATCCCTCCTAAAAATTTTTTATCTTTAACACCCTTAGGTAGTTAAATTTTATTTTGATAACTCGATTAGCTAACTTAGTTATCTTCTTAGTAAAAATTTGGAGCTGAATGCCTTCATCCTTTAGAATCCTCGCAATTTCCTCCAACCGTCATTGAAAAATTCTGCAACTATTTTTGAATTTATCTTAATTTCATCCTTTGTTTTAGAATGAATCACAATCTCACATAAAGTGTTTATATAAGCATGATTCAGTAAATGAATTGCCGGTTCGGGAATTTCAATAAGTCGTTCATTCTTAAACATAATTATTTGAAATATCTTTTTTCGATTTTCATCTTCAAACTCAACTAATTTCTCGATAAAATTATCATATTTTGTTCCATAAGCTTTGTAAATTAAAAGCTCAAATATTCCTTTATTCTCAAATAAATATAACGCTGTTTCTGTTGATCCAGCTACATTAATTTCAGCTAAACTATGAAATTCATCTCTATCTATACTTTTAAAAGCCTCTTCTTCAAATTTGTTATAAAACCCCAGAAGCTCTTTTGCCAATGGTTCAACCAAAGCAACAAATAAATCTTCTTTATCTTCAAAATGACGATAAAAAGCACCCGTTGTAACACCTGCATCTTTACATATTTTTCTTAAATTTGCACGCTCAAACCCATAATTTAAGAAATTCAGTTTTCCACTCTCTATAATTTTTTTATGAGTTAACTCAAATCCACTCGCATCTGTCATTCTCTCACCCCCCCTTAGCTGCCGATTAATATCGTCAACATTTTAGATAACTTAGTTATCATTTTATTCCTTTCCCCTTTATTTGTCAAATATTATCTGAAAAATTCAGCCAACTCATATGATAACCCATCCTCAATACTGTTCTCATATTATTCGTATATGAGCAAGCACGATAAGTATACAGACATTTGCATAAAAACTGATAAATCAGCTCTTTAGAGCTACTTCCTTTTTTTGTTAATCTTTAATGTATAGCCTCGTCTAATAGTTTTAAGCTTTGTTCAAAAACTATTGACTATGGTCATTCTACCCGAAAATTCATCTTCTGATTTAGTTTAAATTTTTCACTAAAAAAGCCGAGTTTTTCTCGGCTTCAGAAGATTTATTTTAATTTTTCAATTAATTCGTTTAAAGATAATTTTTCTTGTTCTCCATTTTCCATATTCCTTAAAGAATATTTTCCTTCATTAATTTCCTCTTCACCAACAACCACAACCCAGGGCACATTTAATTTATCCGCGTAGTTAAACTTCTTGCCCGTTTTACCGCCTTCCAGATAAACCTGAGTAATAATGTCCGCTTGACGAAGTTTTTGAGCTAAAATAATACAATCCGATTCCGCTGTACCCATAGGAACTATTAGCGCTTTTAAATGGTTTTCAATGGGGAATTTAAGAAGTCTGACTTCATTGAGTTGATAATAGAGTCTGCTTAACCCGATAGATATACCCACACCGGGTAGTTTTTGTGTTGTATAATTGGACGCTAAATTTTCATAAGCTCCACCGGAACAAACGCTGCCGATGGATTCATAACCGGTCAAGAAGGTTTCATAAACGGTTCCCGTATAATAATCCAATCCTCGAGCAATTTTTAAATCTAAAGCGATATATTTGGCGCTTACTCCGAAATCCAAAATTCCATGGTATACGATTTCCAAATCACGAACCCCTGCTTTAAATTCTTCATCTTGGCAAGGCATTTCTTTTAATTGAGCTAAGATTTCTTCATTATTTCCTTGAATACGAATAAAATTCATCAATTGTTCTATTACATTTTCTTCAATAAAAATCTCTTTTAATTCTTCACGGACATTCTCTTCGCCAATTTTATCCAATTTATCGATAATCCGAAGAACTTCGGATGGCTTTTTAATGCCCAAATCATGGAAAAATCCATTTAAAATTTTACGATTATTGATATGAAAAACAAAATCTTTAAACCCGAATTTTGTAAAAATTTCATGAATAATTGCCGGTAATTCCGCATCATTTAATATATTTAATTTTCCGTTTCCGATGATATCCACATCACATTGATAAAATTCACGAAAACGACCTCTTTGCGCTCGTTCTCCCCGGTATACTTTGCCAATTTGATATCTGCGAAAAGGAAAGTTCAATTCGGAAAAATGTTGTGCCACATATCTTGCCAGGGGTACCGTTAAATCAAAACGTAAAGACAGGTCACTTGTCCCTTTTTTAAAACGATAAATTTGTTTTTCCGTATCTCCGCCACCCTTTGCCAAAAGCACTTCAGATTTTTCAATAACCGGTGTATCCAAGGGTAAGAATCCATATTTTTCATAAGTTCTTTGAATGATGTTTTTCATTGTGTTCATCACAATTTGATCTTCCGGCAACAGTTCCATAAAGCCGGCTAATGTAGATGGATTTGTAATCATTCTTTTGTCCCCCTCTCTTCCATAAAAATTTGAAGGTCTTCTTTGGTATAACTGTATTTTGTATTACAAAACTCACAGACCACTTCCGTATTCTCGTTTTCTTCTTGCAAACTTTTTAGCTCATCATTTCCGATACTCTTCAATGCCCGACGAACTTTTTCTTCACTGCAATCACAATGATAAGAAGCGCCATCCTCAGCCAATACTTCAAAATCCATTTTTGCAAAATATCGGGATAAAATATCCTCCATGGAAAGATCAGCCAATAGATTGGAAAATCCGGGAAGATTGTGTACACATTCTTCCAAATCAGAAAACTCTTCATCTTTGACTCCCGGCATAGCTTGGATTAATAATCCACCTGCCGCTTTTACCGAATAATCTGTATCTACCAAAACTCCTAATACGAGAAATGTCGGAATCTGTTCACTATTAGCATAATAATAAGCAAAATCTTCAGCAATTTCTCCGGATACGATTGGCGATTTCGCTTGATAAGGTTCTTTTAAGCCGTAGTCACGAACCACGCTTAAAACACCCTGATGACCTATAAAAGCACCCACGTCCAATTTATGATCTTCCCTGCTTGGTATTTCAATTTCAGGATGTTCCAAATAACCTTTGACATGATGATGTGAATCGGCTACAGCAATGAGTTTCCCGGCAGGTCCATTCCCTTGTAAAGTTAAAGTCAAGCTATCTTTATCCCCTTTTAATTCGGTTCCCATAATCACAGCTTGAGTTAAAAGTCTTCCTATAGCCGCTGTTGCCGTTGTTGATGTTTGATGTATAATTCTTGCTTCCTCCACAATTTCTTTTGTTTGTGCAAAAATAAAACGAAATCGTAAGGAACGATCAAATCCACGAATGATTCTTGACATATTTAACTCCTTCATAATTTTGGATAGTTAAAAAGCCCCTGTGTTCCAGGGGCTTTTTTACACTTCTAATGAAAATCGGTTATATTATAACTTCGCAACCTTAGAAGCTTGAGGGCCTTTTTCGCCTTCAACAATTTCGAATTCAACTTCTTGTCCTTCATCCAAAGTTCTGAATTCACCAGTGTCTTCCAAAGCTGTGTAGTGAACAAATACGTCGCCTTCTTCTTCAGTAGAGATAAATCCATAACCTTTTGTAGCATTAAACCACTTTACTGTACCCTTTGTCATTAAAAAATCCTCCAAAAATATCTATTGTAGAATCGCTTCTACTTCATGAAGAATATCATAAATTAAAGCATTTGTCAATCATTCTTCCATCAAAACTTTAATACTTTGCAATTTAAGAGTGATGACACTCCCCTTTTTCATGGTGTTCGTGGGAATGCTGACAGATTGTCCCGGTAGACTTTAACGTTCCTTCAAAATAACTTTGTAGAACCTCTTGTGCCAATCCTCTGGCTCCTGTGATAACTTCAATTCCATATTCTTTTAATAAATTCACCGCACCTTGTCCCATTCCTCCGGCAATAACCAAGTCCACGTTTTTTTCTTTTAATAAATTCGGCAATGCTCCATGTTGATGTTCCGGCGAATCCATCGATTCAACTTTAACCATTGTTTTGTTCTCAACTGTGTAAATCAATACATGCTCACAATGTCCAAAATGAGGAGAAACAAATCCTCCATCACAGGCAAATGCTATTCTTTTCATAATCCCTCCTATTTTATTTTAAAATTTCTACAATTTGCTTCATATGACCAAGTTCTGCATCCTCGATACATCCCTGATCGCAAAGAGCCGCCACTTCCGGTTGGATGGGCAATTTTGCTAAAATTTGCAAATTATATTTTTGTGCGATTTCATCAATATGACTGTCTCCAAAAATTTTATAATCTTTTCCATTGTCCGGGCAATGGAAGTAAGATAGATTTTCCACTAATCCTATAACCGGAATATCCATTTTTTCCGCCATTTTCACTGCCTTCTCCACAATCATGGAAACCAGTTCCTGGGGAGAAGTGACAATAATAATTCCATCGACCGGTAGATTTTGAAATACAGTCAAGGCTACATCTCCGGTGCCAGGCGGCATATCAATAAACATATAATCTTCATCTTGCCATATCACTTCACTCCAAAATTGTTTCACCACACCGGCAATCATAGGACCTCTCCAAACCACAGGATCCGTATCTCTCTCCAACAAAAGATTGATGGACATCACATCAATTCCTGTTTTACTTGTCTCCGGCAAAATTCCGTAATGCGTAGCTTTGGCTTTGTCCTTTAACCCGAATGCTTTGGGCATAGAAGGTCCTGTAATATCTGCATCCAATACAGCCACTCGATACCTTTCTTTTCGCATAGCTACAGCACAAAGAGCCGTCACTAAGGATTTACCCACTCCTCCTTTTCCGCTGACCACCGCATACACTTTCTTAACCCGACTGAACTCATGCAACTTTTCTTTTGCAAAGACATCGGGGGCTTTTCTGTCCGTACAAGTTTCATCACAAGTTTCGCAACTTTGACTACAATTTTCGCTCATTTCCACATCCCCTTTTTTTGATTTTATTCCTGATGACGCCAACATTGTCCATGACAAGTACAGTTCTTTTCTTGTCGTTCACAAAGATGATAATCTCCACCCTCAATCAATAAACGCCTTCCCTGTACCAAAGCATATGCCAATTTTTTTCTTGCCTCCATATAAATGCCCTGAACCGTGGTGCGTGCAACATGCATTTGTTGTGCACATTCCTCTTGAGTAAGATTTTCCAAATCAATCAGACGAATCACCTCATATTCATCTATGGTCATAATAATTTGTCTTCTCTTGCAGTCTTGATTGTTTAAAGGACCAAATAAATTAGACGTCGGCAAAGAACACACTATTCTTCGTTTTTTCGGTCTGGGCATTTTCTCACCTCGCAAGTTTATGACATATGTCAATTACTTCTTTATTATACGCTCTTTAAATTTCTTGTCAAACGAAAAGAGAGTTTTTTATCAACTCTCCGCTCTATTTCGTATTTTTTGACAGATAAACATCAATCTGGAGCAATTTTTTTTAGGCTTTTTTCCTGTTTCTAAATCCATTAATCCCAATACTCTTAAATGATTTTGTTCAAGAAGTCGAAAAATTTCACTTACATAAAACAAAGTCTGCACTTGTTTTTCACAAATATGCCGATTTTGATTTTTCTCAGAGAAGTATATGTTCAGCTGACTGAATAATTTTCTTTCGTTTTCAAAAAATTTGTTTTTCCAGATACAATGAATTCCTTCTATATCTTCCGATAAAATATCATTTCCATATCGATATTTTAATGCATAGTAAGTATTGATATCAAAAATAAAATAACCCTCTTTTTTCAAGTTCTCCGCCACTCGAAAAATAGCCTGATTTAATTCATCCAATGAAGACAGATAATTAAATCCGTTAAACATACATAAAGCGACATCCACCGACTCTTGAATTTGAAAATTTAAAAAACTTGCATGAAACAATGCAGTCCGTTTTAATTTTTTCTTTGCTTCCAAAAGCATATTTTCCGACAAATCAAAGGCCTGTACGAAATACTTATTCTCCAAATAAAATGCCATATTACCTGTCCCGCAGCCCATATCCAATATGGTCTTTGGCGATGTATCCTTCCATATTTTCTCTAAAATCAATATGAAAGATTGATAATCGAAATCCATCAATCGATCATAAATTGTTGCAAACTCAGTATACACAATACCTCCTAAAATACATTAACCAAAATATATAAAATGAAAGTAAATAAAATTGGCCAACTTTCTTTCAACCTCATTTGTTTTAATCCTTGTATCAGATTTTTCATACTCCACTGAGGCTTTTTCCACCAAAATAATATATAGGTAAAAACAATGACCAAAGAAATAAGCATTATTAACAAAACAATTCCGTCCATTAAGCTGATATGAGAGATATAATTCAAATTTATATTTTCTCTACTCAGTCGATAATTTAAAATAAAACTCAAGGCATTATATGCAAAATGTCCCCATATCGCCGCAAATAAATTTTGTTTCTCCCAAGCTAGATAACCCAATATCAGTCCTAAAGCAAAGGCATGAGGAAATTGAAAAAAATAACGGTGAAACATAGCAAAATAAATCCCACTTAATACAATAGCCGTTTCTTTCCCAAGCTCCTTATAATTGTTCAAAAAAACCCCTCGAAAAGCAAGCTCTTCACAAATAGCCGGAGTAAAAACCATTAAAAGCACCATACTCAACACCTTTAAATTTCCACGGGGCATCGTTAAGCTGGTCACCGTATCTCTTAAGGAAAATCCGCTAACCCCATGAAAAATCAATAATAAAGGATAGACCAAAATCATTACGGCAAAAATTTCCCCCAGTTCCGACCAAGACAATAAATCTACAGATATATAATCTTTAATCGAAAAATCATAATAAAATAAATATAGAATAGGAAGTAAAAACACGAACCCATATTCAGTAATCAAAATCCCTGTAATCGTTTCGTTTTTTTGCATAATCCAAGCTGTGGAAAACAACAATATGGAAAGAACCATAAATAAAATATTGATTTTTTTTAAAGATTTTTTTTGATTTCTCAACGAACCTTTTCTCCCATTCGATTAAATTCTTCTCTGACCATAAATTTTCGAATCTCTCGAACCTCTCTAAGGATTAAATTTAATGTATATTGAATACTAATCAAGATAACGAAAAATAAAATCACCAAAAGAATTTTAATATCCATAAAAATCCCCCTTTTCAACCATCATTATAACAAATTTTTCTCCTAAAAATAAAGAAGGGGAGCTAAGCCTTCCCCTTTACTGTGTTAATTTTTTTTAAACTGTCGCAAACTTCTTTGTACATAGACTGATATCCTGCCAATTTTTTACGCTCCTGTTCCACAACCGGGGTAGGCGCTTTGTTTACAAAACCAGGATTGGATAGTTTTCCCTCTCCCCGTTTGATTTCCCCTTCCAATGTCGCTTTTTCTTTTTCCAGACGCTTTCTTTCTTCCTCCATGTCAATTAACTCCTTTAACGGAAGATAAATTTTTGCATTTTCGGTCATTAACGGAACATAATCTTGCGTATCTTGAAAATCTTCTTCTCTAATCTTCAATTCCGTTCCAAAGCCCATATATAAAAGATGGTCTCGAACGGCTTCAAAGTTTTCGGCTGTTTCTTCATTTTTTGCGATAACAATAATCTCACTGCGCTTTTTATTTGGAATATTCATATTATTACGTAAATTACGGATTTGAGTAACCGCTCCAATAAGCAAATCCAATTGGCGTCGAGATTGTGCATCTTTAAGATAATTTTCCGCCAAAGGCCAATCCTGAATCATCAACATTTCTTTCCCCCATGGCGTTTTGGAATAAATCTCTTCCGTAATAAAAGGCATAAAAGGATGGAGTAATTTTAAAATTCCGTCCAATACTTTTGACAATGTTCCTTTTGCCGATTCTTTGGAAACGAAATCTTCATTTGCTTGGGATTTTTTATATAAACGCGGTTTAACCAGTTCAATATACCAGTCACAATACTCACTCCAAATAAAATCATAGAGTTTCGCAGCAGCCAAGCCGATTTCTTTTTTCTCTAAATTTTCTGTGACTTTGTTGATACAATCGCTTAATTTAGTTAAAATCCATCGGTCCTCCGGGGCTAAATCTTTATCACTATACTCTCCTATGCCCTCTTCCAATTGCATCAACACAAAACGAGAGGCATTCCAAAACTTATTCGCAAAATTTCGATTGGCTTCAACTCTTTCCCAATAAAAACGCATGTCATTTCCTGGACTGTTGCCTGTAATTAAGGTGAATCGAAGTGCATCTGCACCATAGCGATCAATGACTTCCAGCGGATCCACCCCATTGCCTAAGCTTTTACTCATCTTTCGTCCTTGATCATCTCTTACCAACCCGGTAAAATAAACATCTTTAAAAGGAATCTCATCCATAGAGTATAATCCGGAAAATACCATACGAATAACCCAGAAAAATAAGATGTCCGCTCCCGTTACCAACACGCTGGTGGGATAGAAATACTCCAATTCCGGAGTTTTATCCGGCCATCCCAGGGTGGAAAATGGCCATAATGCGGAAGAAAACCAAGTGTCCAGAGTATTCTCATCTTGATGAAAATGGGTACTGCCACATTTCGGGCAAGTTTCCGGTAGGTGAGAAGCTGCCGTATAATATCCGCAATGGTCACAATAATAAACGGGAATGCGATGCCCCCACCAAAGTTGTCTGGATATGCACCAATCCCTGATATTATCCAACCAATTAATATATACTTTTCCGAAACGATCGGGCGTAATATTCATTTTCCCGTTGACATAAACCGCTTTGGCTCTTTGAGCTAAATCTTTCATTTTGACAAACCATTGACAAGAAACAATAGGTTCAATAATTTCCCCGCAACGTTCACAATGTCCTACAGCATGATTAATTTTTTCGTCTTTTATAAAATATCCCTGTGCCTTTAAATCTTCTAAAACAGCCTTCCGTGCCGTAAATCGATCCATACCTGTGTACCGTCCATAGCCTTCCGGAATATTTCCCTTTTCATCAATAATAACGCATTGTCCCAAATGATGATGTTCCCCGACTTCGAAATCATTCGGATCATGAGATGGGGTAATCTTTACTGCACCGGTTCCATATTCCGGATCTACATAAGTATCTTCAATCAACGGAATTCTTCGATTGACCAAAGGTAAAATGAGCATTTTACCTACCTTGTCGGTATAACGTTCATCCTCCGGATGAACCGCTACAGCCAAGTCCCCCAACATAGTTTCTGGTCTGGTTGTCGCTACAATCACTTCGCCACTTCCATCCTCATAAGGATAACGAATATGATAAAGTTTGCCTTCCGTATCTTCATGCTCCACTTCCGCATCGGAAATAGCAGTGCCGCAATTGATACAATAGTTGATAATACGGTCCCCCTGATAAATCAAACCCTCTTTATACATCTTCAAAAATTGTTCTTCAACCGCTTTGGACAATTGTTCATCTAAAGTAAAGCGTTCTCTTTCCCAATCACAGGATACGCCCAATTCCTTCAGTTGATTTTTAATGGCACCTCCATATATTTCGGTCCATTCCCAGGCTTCCTCCAAAAACTCTTCTCGAGTCATGTTCTCTTTGCTTCGACCTTCAGCTGCAAGTTTCTCGACAACCTTGGCTTCCGTAGAAATACTGGCATGATCCATTCCCGGCATCCATAACGCTTCATAGCCCTGCATTCTTTTGAATCGAATAAAGATATCTTGAATGGTATTGTTTAAGGCATGTCCGATATGAAGTTTTCCTGTCACATTTGGAGGGGGCATCATAATCGTATACGGTTTTTTATTTGGATTGACTTCGGCATGAAAACATCCACTTTTCTCCCAAAGTTCATAGATTCTTTTTTCAAAATCTTTCGGATTATACGTTTTTTGTAAGTTCTCCATTCTATCCTCCTTTTAATAAAAAAAATCCTCATCCCTATAGGACGAGGATTTCGCGGTACCACCTAATTTTCACGGTCAAACAAACCATGACTCTTTTGTGCAATTTAACGCATTGCATACGTTTTTGTCTTTCCCCAAAAATGTTCCAAGGTAACTTCCATATCCAGAGCCGAGAAATTTTCACCATCCATTTCCTCTCTAAACGGATAAATATGTACTACTCCTTTTCTTCACATCTATGTTAAAGTATACGTTGATATTATGCCTTTGTCAATGATTTCTTCCTTCGTTCTGTTCATCCATATACTAAATTGTTTAAAAATATTTTCATATTACGTTCTTACACTAACGGAATGGGTATATAATTAAAACAATATTATAAGTTTAATAAGGAGGTCTGTTATGGAGCATTACCAAATCTATATTATCTCCGATTCTATTGGAGATACGGCCGAAAATGTCGCTAATGCATCATTAAGACAGTTTCCCAATATGGATTTTCAGTTTAATCGCCATACTCGAGTAACGAACAAAGAACATCTTGAAAAAATCCTTACCGAAGCCAAGCAATATGTCTCCCCTCTTTTCTTTCACAGCTTTGCTTCAAAAGAACTAACGGATTGTATTACACAATTTTGCCTCTTTCATCAATATTCCGCTGTGGATGTACTGACTCCGGGTGTAGAGGCGATTGCTGCAACTACCAAGCAAGTGCCTATCCCTATAACCGGTGCACTTCGAAAATTGGATGCAGGATATTTCTCAAGAGTTGAAGCGATTGAATTTGCCGTCCGTTATGATGACGGAAAAGATCCTCGAGGACTTCGAACCGCCGATGTGGGAATTATCGGTGTCTCTCGCACCTCAAAAACCCCTCTTTGCATGTATCTTGCCAACAAATCCATTCGCGCAACCAATATTCCCTTAGTTCCTGAATTACCGGTCCCAAAAGTTATTTTTGAAGTGCCAAGTTCAAAAATCATAGGGCTGACGAATTCACCGGAAAAACTCATTCGCATTCGTAAAGAGAGAATGAAAAGCATGGGTTTAAATGCAGATACTAGCTATACCAATTTAGCAAGAATATTTGAAGAAATTGAATTTGCCAATGAAGTTATGAAAAAAATAGGCTGTCCCATTATTGACGTTTCCGACAAAGCCATTGAAGAAACGGCAGATTTGGTGATACGCCACCTAAAAAAAATAAACCAAATTTGAAAGGAGTGTGTTAAGGATGTTAAAATACATCTATGATTTTAGCGAAGGGAATATGAATATGCGAAGCCTTCTTGGAGGAAAAGGTGCAAATTTAGCGGAAATGACAAATATCGGTCTTCCCGTTCCTCCGGGATTTACCGTTACCACGGAGGCTTGTAACAGATACTTGGAAGATGATGAATTATGGCCGGAACTCATTGAAGAAATAAAATTACACATCGGGAATATTGAACGCATTACCGGAAAACATTTCTCTGATGAAACCAACCCCTTACTCTTTTCCGTTCGAAGTGGCGCTGTTATCTCCATGCCCGGCATGATGGACACCATTTTAAACTTAGGTCTGAATGACCAAGCCGTTATCGGTCTTTCCAATTCCACTCAAAATTCTCGTTTTGCCTATGACAGTTATCGCAGATTCATTCAAATGTTCGGTGACGTAGCCATGGGTATTCCCAAATCTTTATTTGAATATCATTTAGATCAAAGAAAAGAGAAAAAAGGCGTTGCCAATGATACCGATCTTGAAACGGAAGATTTAAAACTGTTGGTGGAAGATTATAAAGCACTCTATAAAGAACAACTGGGTGAGGATTTTCCCCAAGATCCTTTCCAACAACTTTTCCAGGCAATCAAAGCCGTTTTCCGTTCTTGGAATAATCCAAGAGCTAATGTGTATCGTATGCTTCACGGCATTGACCACTCTTTGGGAACTGCCGTAAACGTTCAGACCATGGCCTTTGGTAACAGCGGAAATAAAAGCGGTACCGGCGTTGCATTTTCTCGTGACCCTTCCACCGGGGATAATGCACTTTATGGCGAATATTTGATCAATGCCCAAGGCGAAGATGTGGTAGCCGGTATTCGTACGCCTCAAAAAATTGCCACTTTAAAAGAAATTATGCCCACTGTATATCAACAATTTGTAGACTCCGTTAATATTTTGGAAAATCATTACAAAGATATGCAAGATATTGAATTTACTATTGAAAACGAAAAATTATATATCCTTCAATGTCGTAACGGTAAACGTACCGCATTAGCTGCTGTCAATGTTGCCGTAGACTTGGTCAATGAAGGACTTATCTCAAAAGAAGAAGCAATTCTTCGAGTAGAGCCTGAAAGTTTGGATCAATTACTTCATCCTACCTTTGACCCCAAAGGTCTTGAAGAAGCCAAAGTTTTAGCGAACGGTTTGCCTGCGTCACCGGGTGCAGCGACCGGTGCTGTATACTTTACAGCACAAGATGCCAAACAAGCTGTTGAAAATGGAGAAAAAGTTATTTTAGTCCGTCAGGAAACTTCTCCGGAAGATATTGAAGGTATGGTTGTTGCAGAGGGTATTTTAACCGCTCGAGGCGGGATGACTTCTCATGCGGCCGTTGTAGCTCGCGGTATGGGTAAATGTTGTGTTGCCGGCTGTTCCGACATTCGTGTAGATGAAAGTTCCAAAGTCATCCGTACCATGCACGACGAAATTCATGAAGGTGAACAAATTTCCATCAACGGAAGTACCGGTAAAGTGTATTTCGGTCAAATCAAAAAACAACAAGCAGAATTGACCGGTAATTTCAAATTGTTTATGGACTGGGCTGATGAACTTCGAAGAGTTAAAGTCCGTACCAATGCCGATACTCCAAAAGACGCTAAACAAGGTTTTGAATTCGGCGCTGAAGGAATCGGTCTTTGCCGTACAGAACACATGTTTTTCGACGAAAACCGTATTATGATTGTTCGCAGCATGATTTTGGCGGAAGATATGGAAAAACGAAAAGAAGCTCTGGACAAAATTTTGCCCCTGCAAAGAAAAGATTTTTACGGTATTTTCAAAGCAATGCAAGGTCGCCCCGTCACCATTCGTCTCTTGGATCCGCCGCTCCATGAATTTCTTCCCGTAAAAGATAAAGATATTCAAGAGGTTGCTGATTTATTGCATGTTCAAATGCAAGACTTAAAAGATATCATCCGCGACTTACATGAAGTCAATCCTATGATGGGACATCGCGGGTGTCGTTTAGGGGTTACCTATCCGGAAATCTATCGTATGCAAACTCGTGCCATCATGGAAGCCGCTCTTCAAATTGTTGCAGAGGGCGAAACCGTTCAACCTGAAATCATGATCCCGTTAATCGGCGATCTTAAAGAATTGGAATATTGTAAAGGTGAAATGTATGATGAAATCGTAAGCGTATTTGAAGAAAAAGGCATGCAAATCCCCTTTAATATCGGTACCATGATTGAAATTCCACGAGCAGCTCTACTAGCCGATGAAATTGCAACACAAGCTGATTTCTTCAGCTTCGGAACCAACGACTTAACTCAAATGACTTTCGGGTTCTCAAGAGATGATTCCGGCAAATTCATTCACCACTATCAAGAAAAAGGTATTTTAAACACCAGCCCCTTTGAAAAATTAGATCAAAAAGGTGTAGGCAAATTAGTTAAAATGGCTGTTGAACTTGGTCGAAAAGCAAATCCGAACATTCACTTGGGTGTATGCGGAGAACATGGCGGAGAACCATCTTCCGTTGATTTCTTCAGTCGAATCGGTTTGGACTATGTATCCTGTTCCCCATACCGAGTTCCCATCGCCCGTTTGTCTGCTGCACAAAGTGCCGTTAGAGAGAAAATGGAAAAGAAATAAATGATAAAAATATTTAAAGAAATAAAAGGAACTCAAGTCTAATTAAAAACGGTACAACTTTTGATGCGTACTCCAAAAGCCGAACAAACCGGTAAAAAGGGTACAGACATTAAAGTTGTACCGTTTTTAATTCTCCTAAACGATACGCTATAAAAATTTGCTGACCGATAGATTAAAACACAATACCATCTCACATTTTTTATGCTTGATGCATTGATTGTTTATCAAATTTTTGAAAAATATCCTTATTTTTTCATACCTCATATATCCTTCATCAACATTTATTGTCTGACATTTTCATCAAGACCTGATCTAAAATGCTATGTGCCACCTGTTCCTTTAAAAGACATGGCAGTTCTATCATATTCTCTTCCGTAATCAGTGTCATCACATTGGTATTTGTACCGAAACCTGCCCCCTTCACTTTTAAATCATTGGCGGCAATCATATCCAAATTCTTTTTTTTCAATTTTTGACGTGCATTTTCAAGCATATTCTCTGTTTCCATTGCAAATCCCAAAAGAAATTGCCCGTCTTTTTTAAGAGCGCCAAGTTCCGCCAGTATATCCGGGTTTCTTTGAAACTCTACTGTCAAATTTCCATCCCCTTTTTTTATCTTCTCGGAAGAAATTACAGCCGGCCTATAATCCGCTACGGCAGCCGCTTTTATAATCAAATCCATATCGGAAGCTCTGGATAAAACGGCTTCATACATATCCTGCGCCGATATAACAGGAACAAGGTTTACAAAAAGAGGCGGAGGCAAACAAGTCTTTCCGGAAATTAATGTGACATCCGCACCTCTTAACATACAAGCTTTTGCCATGGCATAACCCATCTTTCCTGTAGAATGATTGGAAATAAAACGAACGGGATCTATTGCCTCCAGTGTCGGACCTGCCGTCACCAAAACTTTTAGACCCGTCATATCCTTTTTAAAAGCAATTTCTCTTAAAATATATTCCAGCAAAATATCCGGCTCGGGCATCTTTCCCGGTCCCAAATCCCCACAGGCAAGATGCCCCTCAAAAGGCTGTATGATTTCAAAACCGTATCGTTTCAAAGTTCTTATATTATCCTGTGTAACGGGATTCTCAAGCATACGTGTATTCATTGCCGGAGAGACGATTTTTTTACAATTACAAGCCAAAACAGTGGTAGTCAACATATCATCGGCAATCCCATGCGCCATTTTTGCAAGTACATTGGCAGTCGCGGGTGCAATCAATACAATATCCGCTTTTTTCGCCAACGATACATGCTCAACATGAAACTCAAAATGGCGGTCAAAAGTATCAATCAAACATTTATTTCCGGTAAGTGTTTCAAAAGAAGTCGGATGAATAAAATTCACGGCATTTTTTGTCATCAATACATGTACATCAGCATGAAGTTTCACAAGCATACTAGCCAAATTCGGTATTTTATACGCGGCAATTCCGCCGGTTACGCCAAGAACAACGGTCTTTCCTTTTAACATATCAACTCTCCATTCCATCCCAATAAACGGGATATTTATTACAAAAAACCAAAATCATTCTATCATAAATACCATAGAAATGCACATCATCTTTTTGTGAAAAAAAAACCGTTTTAAGCCGTCAAATAAAAAATAAAAGTCTGCTTGTCATCGAAATACTTTTGTGGTATACTGCACACGTATTGTATCCTAATACAAGGAATAATAACAAGGAGGAAAAAAATGAAACAAAAAACAACATCGGTATCTTCCATGTCAAAAAAGACACTTGGAATGGTACAAATAGCCCTTTTCTCGGCTATTATCATCGTCATGGCTTTTACGCCGTTCTTCGGGTATATCCCGCTGGGATTTACCAGAGCCACAATTATTCACATTCCGGTCATCATCGGATCCATAATTTTAGGACCGGTACAAGGAGCTATACTCGGCGGAATTTTCGGATTGACAAGCCTTATTAATAACACAATCAATCCGACGGCTACATCCTTTGTATTCTCACCGTTCTATTCGGGAGGAATAGCTCAAGGAGGCTGGCAAAGTATTGTAATTTGCTTTTTACCGCGTATTTTAACAGGAGTTATCCCTTTCTATGTATATTACGCCTTAAAAGGAAAAGGCTCTTGTTCGAAAAAAAGACAAAGTTTTGCATTGAGCATCGCCGGATTTGCAGGTTCCATGACCAATACTCTTCTCGTAATGAACTTCATTTATATATTCTTTGGACAAAGCTATGCAATAGCAACCAAAAGAGCACTTAATTCTTTATATTCCGCTATTTTGGTAATTATCGGATTTAACGGTATACCGGAAGCAATTGTGGCTGCCATCATCGTAACCGCTGTGGTACGTGCCTTAATGCACTCCAAATCCGTGCAAAAATCCGTGCAACATACTCATTAATTAAACTATGGAGGAAAGCCTGATGATTCTCGCCATCGATATCGGAAATACAAATATTGTTTTAGGGTGTTTGAAATCCGGAGAGAACGTTCGTTTTGTAGAACGTCTGTCCACGGATCGAAAAAAAACAATTTTAGAGTATGCAATCGGCATAAAAAACGTTCTTGAAATTTATCATATCAATGCCAATGCATTGGAAGGTGCAATTATTTCATCCGTTGTGCCCCAGTTGACAAATATAATCAGCGAAGCCGTGGAAAAAGTAACAAAGCACCATCCCCTTATCGTCGGACCGGGCGTAAAAAACGGTTTAAAAATCAAAATGGACAATCCCGCTCAAGTTGGAAGCGACTTGATTGTCGAAGCGGTTGCAGGAGTGAATGAATATCCGGTACCCTTAATCATTATCGATATGGGAACGGCGACCACACTTTGTGTCGTAGATAAAGCATGCAACTATATCGGCGGTATGATTTTACCCGGAGTAAGAGGTTCATTGGACTTTCTCGTAAACAGGGCATCGCAATTATCCAATATTTCTTTGGATCCGCCCAAACGTTTAATCGGAAAAAACACCATTGAATGTATGCAAAGCGGAATGATTCACGGCAGTGCCGCATGCATAGACGGAATGATTGAACGAATTGAAGATGAATTGGGAGAAAAAGCCACCGTGATTGCAACGGGAGGACTGTCCCATACAATTATTCCGCACTGCAAACATCATATCTTACTTGATGACGCATTACTTTTAAAAGGACTGATTTTAATCTATACCAAAAATCAAAATGAGCCTGAAAGAAAAAATAAAAAATAATACCATCAAAAAGGTCTTATCCTCAGATAAGACCTTTTTTCGCGGCTTGAAAACTGCACATTATTCATATTTTCCTCTCTATACTAAGAATTTCATCCAATTCCCGGGCAAATTTCTCCGCATCCTTTACCCTGCAAGTCTCCCCTTTGTCTTCTTTTCTGTCAAAAAAATAAATTTGCAAAAAATCTTCCACAAAACCGATTTCCACTCCATTGGAAAACCGGATGTCAATATAGGGCAGCGATTGATACTCTTCCCCTTTTGTAATCGGAGTATATTCCATTTTCCGAAGCAAAGCCGAAATCTCCTCCCGACCCTTTTCGGAAAGAGGCTTGAACTGCATATCGGGCGCTATAAGGTACTCTCCGGTAATTCCCTTTTCCTCCAGCTTTTGCAAACAGTGGCGGTAAGCCTCTCCCATTTTTTCCGAACTTGTGGACTCGAAAGTAGCTTCTGTCGTCTTCTCCGTCTACAGATAACAAGACATCCGGAAAAATAGTCAAAAAACATTCTCCTATGTTACAATAGTTTAGGGGGCGAAACTATGACGAAAAAATTCCCATTCGGATGGAGAACGACAAAAACGCTTATTGCCGTTTATCTTTGTTTTATTATCAGTATTTTAAGAGGTGAAGGCATTGTATTTTATTCCGCCATTGCCGCCATTCTTGTTATGCAAAAAAATGTTTCCGATGCAAAACGAGTCGCTTTAAATCGTGTACTCGGAACCTTTATCGGAGGATTTTATGCCGCCATTGCGGTTTTGTTGTTTAATGATTGGGGATTGGAATATTTTGGCTATTTGCACTATTTGATTATTACACTGTTTATCCTGTGTGTTATCTACACCAATGTATTCTTCAAGATTCCGGGTTCCGTCTATATCAGTTGCGTGGTTTTTTTAAGCATCTCCGTTGCGCACGGCGCCGATGCCAATCCTTTGCTTTTTAGTTTTCACCGCGTACTGGACACCCTAATCGGTATCGGTGTCTCTCTTGGGGTGAATTTAATTCTGCCCGGTAATACAAAAGAAAAATAATTTATATAGAAATGCAATTTCATATAAATTCTAAAATGATTTTAATCATATCTTCAAAAATTCTTATATGCCGGTACGGTCTGTTACTATAGACATTATCGAATTTTTCATCAAAAATACTCATATCAATGCTTAAATTACTTTCTCCTTTAAAAGATACATCTTATTTTGGGGAAACATATACCGTTATTGTGATAGAACTTCCGATGAGATGAAGAACAACAAAGATGCTGATTCCTGTTTATCTCCGTTTTATCATCCTCCCCCGTAATTTAAAAAAATAAAAAATATAAAAAAATCCCTTTTAAAATTTTTAAAAAACTCCAAAAGGGATTTTTTTCGTCTTCTTTTATTTTGAAATCTTTATGATCTGTTGTGCAAATCTCCTCCCGTAAATTTTAAAAAGTTCTTCAAATTTTTCTTTCTCGGGACTGACTTCCACCGGTCCTAAATGAATCACCGGTTTTCCGAAAGCACGACCTCCGGAGTAGACCATCATTCCATATATCAATAGATGAATCAATAGAGAATTCATTGTCAAATCCGCTCCGCCGTGAATATATTGTTCCGTAGCAAAAACACCGCCCATTTTTCCTTCCAGATTTAATTTCTTTCCCGATTCTTCCAACCAAGTATAGAAATCCGCCGTCGGTCCCGCCATATAAGTTGGCGAACCGAAAACAATCCCTTGACTTTCTTTCACAAATTCCTCATCCACATCGGAATAATGAAAAATACGGGCTTCTACATCTTTCGTTTCATTCATTCCGTCCGCCATGTATTTTGCAACCGCGTGTGTATTTCCCGTCTTGGAAGCATAGATAATAGAGATTTTAATCATCACTTTTCCCTCTTTCTTTTCATTTCATATGATTTAAAGCCAAATATAATTCCTTTAAAATTTCTTTTTTCTTTAATATCGGACGATGTCCGTGAATATAAAGTTCAAAGTCTTTTTCTTCCAATCGTTCAATATACTTTCTAAGTTTCATACTATCATATTGTCCCTCCAAACCGTAATAGTCCCCACTGTCCGCATCACCTGCAAATAATACTTTTTCTTCAGGAAGATATGCCCACAAACTGTCTTCACTGTGAGGTCCGCCGATTTTTTCAAGTTCCACCGTTCTATCGCCCAAGTTGATTTCCAATCGTTTCTCAAAGGTCACTGTAGGAAGTTTGATTTGAATATTTTCCGTATTTTCATATTCCATTCGCATATGATGATGACAAAAGAGAATCTCCTCGCCGCTTTTTAAACGATTTCGCATGCTTTGGTGATCCCATTTCCAAGATTGCATCAAGGATAATTGTCTCGCCGTCTCTTTGGTGGAAAAGCTGATCCCTTCAAAAGCACACAAACCGAAAGTATGATCCCAATGCCAATGCGTCAGCACTGCCATAGTCGGTAAAGGAAGATTTTGGACATTTAATGCCTGCATCATTTTTTCCATATGACGAGGAGAATTGCCCACATCAATGAAAAGACTGTCTTTACTCCCTTGAATATATCCTAAATTTGGACGATCCGTTTCCTCCTCCATAGATAAAATCCAAATTCGATTTCCAATTGAATATAACATATTTCCTCCCTTAAGCGATATGCTTCCATACCCTTTTTTATATCAATTATAAAATAAATTTCCTGAGTACTTTTTTTCAGATTCGCCCTGTGTCATCCAATGATAAATCTTCCAATCATTCAATAGAAAGTAAATCCCTCTCTTATCGGGGCAAAAAACCAACTTTTTTATATACTTTTCGCAAAGTCTTGTTGGCTTGATAGGAAGCCTTCTCCGATCCTATACGATAAATTTCTTCCAAATGTTTTTTATCACCCATCAGTTCTTTATAACGTTCTTGTACGGGAGATAGTTTTTGATAAATTAATTGAGCTAAATCCTCTTTAAATTGATTATAGGAAGAACCCTCATAATGTTTGACGATATTTTCAACGCTCTCATCGGAAAATGCCTGATAAATATGGATTAAATTTTTAAGTCCCGGTTGTTCATCCCGATAGCAGAAATTCGCTTCACTATCCGTAACGGAACGACGAATTTTACGTACAATGGTATCTTCATCATCTAAGACAAAAATTGATGCATTTTCATCCGGATCCGATTTGCTCATCTTGGATTCTGGGTCCTTTAAACTCATAATTTTTCCCATTTCTTTTGCAATCAAGCCTTCCGGTACTTCAAAAGTCGGGCTGTACCGTGCATTAAAACGTTGTGCAATATCTCTGGTCAATTCCAAATGTTGTCTTTGATCCTCTCCCACCGGTACATACGATGTCTGATACAAAAGAATATCCGATGCCATCAGCACGGGATAGGTAAATAATCCTGCATTTAAATTATCCTGATGTTTGACTGCCTTATCTTTGTACTGAGTCATGCGATTTAATTGCCCCATATATGTAAAACAATTTAAAACCCAATTCAGTTCCGCATGTGCAGGAACATGAGACTGAATAAATACCGTCGCTTTCTCAGGATCTAATCCACTGGCAAGATATAAAGACAAAACCTGGAAAGTCTTCTCTCTTAAATCTTTCGGAACTTGCGTTACCGTAATGGCATGCATATCCACTACACAATAATAGCAATCATATTCCTCTTGCAAGGTATGAAAATTTCGAATTGCTCCGATATAATTCCCGACGGTCAATAAACCGGAGGGCTGAACGCCACTAAATACAACCTTTTTATCCATTTTAAACTCCTTTCTGACATAAAAAACCTTCCATCTCGTAAAGAGACGAAAGGATTTTCCGCGGTGCCACTCTTTTTGCCTTCTATAAAGGCCGGCTTTTTTTCTCGATAAGGGGAGAATTACCCTATAGTTTTTTGACAAGCCCAACCATGAAGTTTTTTGTCCGAGCTTTCACCCTCCTCGGTCGCTAAAGCAAAAATTTCTTCATTTTTTCTTGTCTCTATATTTTGTAAATATACTATAATTTTTTAAAAAAGTAAAGTTTTAAAAATTTTGTTGACATTTATCAAGCTTACAGGCAAGTTAAATTTTCTTTGCGCATGGGATAATCTTCTTCCAACTCCCCTCGATGTTTAATATAATTGGGATCATCATAAAAAATCGCTCCCGTAGGACATTTTTTCTCGCAAGCTCCGCATTTAATACAAATCCCTACCATCGTCGTCACATCATCATAATCAATGGAACCCATGGGACAAACTTGAGCACATACTTTACAGTCAATACAAAGCTCCTTATTCACTTTAGGTGTTACCTTGCGTATATCTGCCGGTTTGCCGTCATGACCGATCGGTTTATAATAAGCTCTGTAAGGACGATTCCCCGGAAGTTC
Organism: Peptostreptococcaceae bacterium oral taxon 113 str. W5053; assembly: GCA_000467935.1. Lineage (GTDB taxonomy): Bacteria > Bacillota > Clostridia > Tissierellales > Peptoniphilaceae > W5053. Next base: position 7,026 of record KI259844.1, on the reverse strand, counting down.
AATCCCTCTCTCTCCGTTTCTAATTTTTTCGGCAATCTTTTCGGCAAAATTTTTAGCTTCTCCCAAGTCTTTTTCATAGGGCCTGCCCGCCGCCAAGATTCTTGAAAAGCTGTGCTCCGCAATAAATGCTCCGCAAGCAATATTTTCAAAACCCTTTGCCGTCAAAATATCCCCCAGCTCAATCAATGCATCATCATAATTCCGATTTCCATAGCACACATAAGGAATACTGATTGCTCCATGCCCTTCCAGAGTATCTAAAAATTTCAATAGAACATTGGGAACACGCCCTGCAATGGTCGGTGTCCCGAAAACAACTATATCCGAGGATTCAAACGCATAAGATATTTTTCTTTTGTCCGATAATGTAAAGTCATATGTAATTTTCTCTGCCGACAATTGTTTCGCCAATTCTTCCCCGATTGCTTCACCGATTTTCTTCGTCCCGCCTGTAGGACTGAAATACATAGAAATAACCTTCATCCACCACACTTCCTTTCCACCTCATTGAGAGTATTATACCACGAGCTGTGGTATAATTACGATATCATATGTTAAAGGAGAAGACGAATGATTTTAATTAAAGAATTTGAATTTGATGCAGCGCATCATTTAACAAAATATCATGGGAAATGTGAACATCTGCACGGTCATACGTATAAACTCGTTGTCATGTTGGAAGGACAACCGAATTTTGAAGATATGGTTTTTGATTTTGTAGAGTTAAAACATATGGTTCAAGATAAAATCTTAAGCCGTTTGGATCACGCGTATTTGAATGACTTATTACCCAATCCCACGGCGGAAAACATCGCCGTCTTCGTATGGAAAGAATTATTCCCGTTGGTCAAGAGAGAAAATTCTTCTCTCCATGAAATCCAAGTATGGGAAACCAAAACATCAGGAATTATCTATCGAGGTGAATAAAATGAAAGATGTTCAAGCACAAAAAGATTTTCGAAATGTTTATTTAAATCAAGTCGGCATTAAAAATTTTCGTACCCCGCTGATTTTGATGGATCCGAAAAATGCCACTCAACACACCGTGGCAACCGCCTCCCTTTCCGTTGACCTGAACCACGACATTCGAGGTACTCATATGAGCCGTTTTGTGGAAATTATGAATGAGGTTCATGTATTACACCCTCATGAAACCCGCTCTCTGTTGACGGACTTGATTCAAAAGATGGAAGCGGAATCCGCCTTTTTAACTTTGGATTTCCCCTATTTCATCGACAAAAAAGCTCCGGTCAGCGGAATTTCCTCCCGATTGGATATTGATTGTACAATCAGCGCTCGATTGACTCAAAATTCCTTCCGTTTTTCTTTAACTGTCGGAGTTCCCGTCACCACCCTATGTCCTTGCTCTAAAGAGATTTCCGATTATGGTGCCCATAATCAAAGAGCCTTGGCAAAAATCACTGTAGAAACCAACGACTTGATATGGATTGAAGATTTGGCGGACATGGCGGAACGCAATGCTTCCTGTGCCATCTATCCTCTCTTAAAACGAGTGGATGAAAAAAAAGTCACGGAATATGCTTATGAAAATCCTCGTTTTGTAGAAGATATGACTCGGGATATCTACAACGAATTGAAACAAATGGAAAATCTCTCCTATTTCAAAGTCGAAGTGGAGAGTATAGAAAGTATTCATAATCACAATGCGTTTGCCTGTGCTTACAGTGGTGAGGAGAAAAAATAATGCATCTGCTATTAAAAGACAATCAAATTTTAAATTTTCCAACAATGAAAATTATGGGAATTCTAAATGCCACTCCGGACTCTTTTTTCGGAGAAAGTCGTGTTCCACTATTGGAAAAGGCTATGAACAAAGCAGCTGAAATGATTAAAGAGGGTGCTGAAATAGTAGATATCGGCGGTGAATCCACACGCCCCGGCTGTGACCCGGTTACCCCGGAAGAAGAAGCCGAACGTATTCTCCCCTTAATCCAAAACCTTCGCAAAAATTTTCCCGGAATATTGATTTCCGTGGATACTTATCATGCATCGACAGCCGCTAAAGCCTTTGAATACGGTGCGGACATTCTAAATGATATTTCCGCTTTAAATGGAGACAAGGATATGGCAGATGTAGCGGCAACATATCATGTCCCGGTAATCTTAATGCATATGCAGGGCATGCCTAAGCATATGCAGGAAAATCCCCGCTATGAAAACGTCGTAAAAGAAGTCAAAAATTTTTTTGAACAACAAATCGACTTCGCCCTCTCCAAAGGAATCAAACGAGAGCGCTTAATTTTGGACCCGGGCATCGGATTCGGAAAAACTTTAGAACATAATTTGGAATTGATCCGTTCCGTTGATTGTTTTAAAGAACTTCATCTGCCCATTCTGTTAGCCGGCTCCAGAAAAACATTTATTGGACAAACCCTGGGCAATCTTCCCCCGGAAGAACGTCTGGAAGGAACTATGGCGCTTAGCGCTTTTGCCGCCATGCACCATATCGAAATGATTCGAGTCCACGATGTGAAAGAAAATGTACGTATCGTTCGTATGATGGAGGCTTTACAATGAAAGCTTGGATAGCACTGGGCAGCAATATGGGCAATCGAGAAGAAAATATTGCTCGGGCTCTAAAGGAAATGAAAAAAGAAGGTCTTAAACTTTTAAAAATATCCTCTCTCATTGAAACCGCTCCCTATGGCAGAACCGATCAAAACTCCTTTATAAACGGAGTTTGCATCGTCGAGACCTCTTGTACGCCTGAAGAACTTTTAGAATGTCTTCTGTCCATTGAAAAATGCCTTGGAAGAGTTCGTATGGAACACTGGGGACCCCGCAGCATCGATTTGGATATTCTGTTTTACGAAGACAACATCATCGACGAAAAAAATTTAACCGTTCCTCATCCGGATTTACAAAATCGCCGTTTTGTTTTGGAACCTTTAATGGAAATCTCTTCGGAGTTGATGCACCCTGTCTTTCAAAAAAATATTGTCGAGCTTTTACAAGACTTGGACTATGAAGAAGCATTGAATTGGATTGAACAAAGAGCTCGATTCGGTATCAAATTGGGACTGAAAAATATCCGCACTCTATTGGAGCGTTTAGGCAATCCGGAACAAAGAGTTCCTTGCTTTCACATTGCGGGCACCAATGGAAAGGGCTCCGTATCCACTTATCTATCCTATATTTTGGAAGAAGCCGGCTATAAGACCGGATTGTTCACCTCGCCCTTCATCGAAAGTTTTAGAGAGCGCTTTCAAATCAATCATCAAAATATTTCCAAAGCGCAACTCTTAAAAAAGATTCAACATATCAAAAACATTGTACAGGACATGGAAAAAGAGAACATGGTTCCCACTCATTTTGAAATCTTGACCGCGATATGCTTTGATTATTTTGCGGAAGAAAAAGTGGACTTTGCAGTGATGGAAGTGGGCTTAGGCGGTCTTTACGACAGCACCAATATTATCGAAAAACCTGTGGCATCGCTTATTACCACTATTGATTACGATCATACGGAATACTTAGGCGACACCCTGCCGGAAATAGCTACACAAAAAGCAGGCATCATCAAAGAAAACTGTCCTGTTTTTCTCTACCCCAATCCGGTTGAAGTCATGGAAACCATCCAAAACATCGCCAAAGAAAAAAATGCACCTTGTTTCTCTTATGAGAAAAACAAAGTGCAAAATATTTCCGTTAGCCCAAAAGGAACCGACTTCGATTTTCAAAACCAACGCTATTTTGTCCCCATGAGCGGAGAACATCAGGCTTATAATGCTTCTTTAGCCGTCTTGACGGTAGAAGAACTTAGAAAGCAAAAAAGAATACAATTCTCCAACGAAGAATTGTCAAAGGCTTTATCCAAAGCGAAATTAATCGCCCGCATGGAACTTTTACAGGAAAATCCCATGTTGGTACTTGACGGTTCCCATAATATGCAAGGGATTCACGCCCTGAAGAAAAATCTATCCAACTACAATTATCATCATTTGATTTTGGGCATCGGCATCTTAAAGGATAAAAAACATATGGAAATGGTTCAAACCATCGTTCCCCATGCAAACACCGTTATCGTCACCGAAATACCTATAGAGCGAAAGCTTTCCGCCGAAGACTTGGCTGAAGAAATTCGCCCTTTGAACGATTCGGTTCTTATCGAAAAAAATATCGGCAATGCATTGGCCCTTTCGATTTCTTTGGCGAAAGCCGACGATTTAGTTCTCTGGTGTGGCTCCTTATATCTTATGGGGGAAATCAGAAAAAATTTTTTTAAAGTGAGTAAATAAAACTTAACAGGGTATATTAGAAAGGCAGAAATAAAAAGGAGGTTTGAGGCAAAATGGCAAAATGGGAATGCACAATGTGCGGATATATTTATGACCCTGAAGTTGGTGATGAAGAGAACGGAGTTGCTCCGGGAACTGCTTTTGAAGATCTTCCGGCTGATTGGGTATGTCCTCTTTGCGGAGCGGAAAAAGAAGATTTTGAAAGATTATAATTTTAAATTTCATCCCGTTCAGGGAAATGTCAACCGACATCTAAAAGATGTCGGTTTTTTCATGAAATAAAGTGTAACCCATATCAAGCAACAAATCTTTTTACGGTTTACCGCTTTCCTTTATTGATCCAATCGATAACCGGTGTTTAATTTTTATAAAAAGAAGATGCCGGCACTACTCGGAACTGTTGGCTTCTTGATTGCCGTCCTGTAAGCGACGCCAAACCATAGCGACCAACGATCTCACCCTTCTTGACCCTCAGCTTCGACCCCGATTTGCTGTTCGTAAAACATGCCCTTATACCGGCAAATTGATTTCATAGGATACGCTTTTTTCGGATTGCCCGTTCGGGAGAATAAAACCTCTCGCTACCCATTCCGTTCCTGACGGACCATAAGCCCATATCACATATTTTTTATCGCATCTGATTCTTAATCTTGTTCCATAGAGAAACAGATAAAAATACTTGATATACTCTATTTTTTTTATCTCTTTCAACGGAACAATATTTAGGCTTCCATCCCAGTTGATCAAAAAATCCCCGGTAAATACATAAGCCGCTTGTTTTTCTTTGATGCTGTTAATAGCTTCTATTTCCTGTCTTTGAGAACAATCATAAACCTGTTGGAGCATATCCAGATTACGGTTACTTGAACGATATATTTTCAAACTGATAAAAAGCGGTATCAACACAGCGGGAAGAAATGCAAACTGAATTGGAAGATGATTAAACAACATAAGCACGGATTGCCACGAAAATATTCCCCTGCTTAAAATCGGGAAAAAGACTGCCAGTGCCCCAATACATAGCAGCGGAAATATCAAAGGCATACACATTCGCCGTCTACTCAATTTTTGATACATATTCATAAAAGCATATTGATCCGTCTCCGGTTCATTTTGCACGATTTCATCCGGTGAACTTTCCCGATATGAGAGATACAGTTTTTTCACATTTCCAAGGATCTGTTTTATGTTCACAATCAAAAAAACCGGTATCAAGACAAGGAAAAAAAGTTCTTCAATACGGGCAGAAGTTTCGATAAATCTTCTAAGCAACAACTTCCCGAATACAAAGAATAGAACACCCCATATCGACATATTCCAAAGAACCAGACTCCAAAGAAAGAATTTGCTTTTCTTATCTTTATGTTTCTTCATTTTAAGACTCATCTCCTCAGGTTCTAAAAAACGCTTTAACAACCTTATATATTTTACAATGCGCATTATGCTGAATATCAGAACAAGAATGGTACCTAGAAATAAGACTGTTACTCCCGGTATAAAAAGTTCCGTTCCCTTTGCCATATCCTCTATCAGCTTCAACACAAAGACACCCAGCACCAGTATACTTATAAGAGCCAAAAAACTGAATACCGTAATATGATTGATACATCTTATTTTTGTAATGGTTTTTCTCATCATTTCTCCTTGAAGTCAAATATTTTTTCTTTCACGGGATGCGTACGTCTTACAATTCAATCTGTTCCTCCAGCTCTACAATTTTCAAAATTGCCTGCTGCTTTAGCTTTGTTGCATAATCATCGAAAGTTTCCAAAAAACATAATCGATTCTCACACCTCCGACAACAGGGACAGGATTCTCTCTAAGCATACAGATAACAAATGGTACTTTTGGAATTGTCACCAGACTTTCATCATCCACAAAACAGGGAGAACTCTTAAAAACAACATCCTTTGTCACACCCGAAAGAATTTTAATATCCGTAAACTCCGGCAGACAGATTTTCTTCCCGTTCCTCTTTTTTTATTTTCTGTACGTCGACAATTCCTCCATTGCAATATCCAAAGAAAGCCGTGAGCCTTTCTTCTCCTTCGCTTCCTTTATAGATGTAACCAATACCATTCTTTGTTTCGGCACTTTCAATATATAGGTGGTATACCAATACGGATGCGGATTCGGAATGTTAATACGCAGTTCTCCTTTTTCAATACGCAGCTCTTTGTTTCTAAAGCATAAAACAGCATAATCTTCATATATCTCAAGCTGTGCTTCTTCTTCCTTGCTACTCCAACATTTTTTGGCAACCCATGCCGGCAACGCCATAGCAATCGGAATCAAGCCGAATATCAAATAAACGGCATGCTTGGGATGTTCTCTGAAATATGCAGGTCCATACTCCGGTCCTTTCTCCATACCGGAAAGGACAAGAAATGCATAAAAAAATAAAAGACCAAGCACGACTCCAAATACAAGCATCATATACAATACGCTGGGCGAATATTTATTATATCGAAATTTTATGCTTTTCATCACTTTCATCCCTCTTTTTTATTGCCGGAAAATAGGTGTAATCAAAAAATGATATCCAATCGTACATGGCACGACATATACAAGCATTAAAATCAACAATGCCAGCAGTCTTTTCGGTGTGAATCCCGGTCGCTTTTCGGGTCCATCATTTTTTAGCAACGTTTTCTTCAACAACCAAAACGTCGGAATGACAACGATAAATGGTAAAAGTGCCACCAATGTTTCAGGACCTGTATAAATCATCTCTCACACCTCCTCGTATAATAAGTTTGTAGCCAAT
>KI259843.1 GCA_000467935.1 Peptostreptococcaceae bacterium oral taxon 113 str. W5053 | reverse complement strand
AGCAAACGGCAAGCAAAAAGAATATGAGGAAAGATATAAGGCAAGGAGAGAGGAGAAAAAACAGGATAAGTTAAAGGTTTTGAAAAGAACAGGGATACCGGTAAGCGAGTATAAAAATATGGAAACAAAGTTAACTTGACAAATATTGAATTTTGATTTATTATTAAATATAGATTCAGTATTAGTATAGAAAGAGGTGTGCTATGGCACAAGTATTAAAAGAAGAAGTTAGAAATAGAATACTCGAAGCAGCAGAAAAAGTATTTTATAAAAAGGATTATAGAGGTGCCAAATTAACAGAAATTGCAAAAGAAGCAGATATTCCTGTGGCACTAATTTATACCTATTTCAAAAACAAGGAAGTTTTGTTTGATGCAGTAGTAAGTTCTGTTTATATAAACTTCGAGTCAGCTTTTAATGAGGAAGAATCTTTGGAAAAAGGTTCTGCTTCTGAAAGGTTTGATGAAGTTGGAGAAAATTATATTCATGAACTTTTAAAAGAGCGTAAGAAGTTAATTATTTTAATGGATAAGAGCTCAGGTACAAAGCATACAGAAGCAAAACAAAAACTCATATCTCAAATGCAGGTTCATATTGAAGTAAGTTTAAAAAGACAATCGAAACAGGAATATGATCCAATGCTTGCCCATATTTTAGCCAGTAACTTTACAGAGGGGCTTCTTGAAATAGCAAGGCACTATCAAAGTGAAAAGTGGGCAAAAGATATGCTAAAACTCATTGCAAGGTGTTATTACAAGGGAGTGGAATCCTTATAATTAGCACTAAAAAATAGACTTTGTGTAATCAGCAAAGTCTTACTTTAAACCTTAATATTGAATTATAATTCAATATTATTCAATTTTGAAAGGAGAGTTGTTCATGCCGGAAAAAGAATTAAGAAAAAAAGTGATTGGGAAAAACGGCTTATCCAATTCACTTCTTGCTTTAAAAATAGTATTTGATTTGATACCACAAATCTTACTTGTATATTTGATTAGTTCCTTAATTGCAAACAATATTAACGAAGGTAATTTAAAGTATATATTCTTGGTAATCTTTATATCGTTTGTATTAAAAGGCGTGTTTTACTATTTTGCAACAAAGGTTGCTCATGAGAAAGCATACGAAAAATTGACAGAACTTAGGGTAGATATTATTGGGCATTTGAAAAAACTAAGTTTGGGATTCTTTAAAGAACATAACACTGGAGAACTTACCAACATTGTTCAGCATGATGTAGAGCAAGTGGAAGTATACCTTGCCCATGGTCTTCCTGAAATAATGTCAGTTACACTTCTGCCTACTATCATTTTCATAGCCATGATTTTTGTGGATTGGCGTCTTGCACTTGGTATGATTGCTGGAGTTCCACTCATGTATTTGGTAAAAGTTCTTTCACAGAAAACAATGGATAAAAACTTTGCTATTTACTTTAACCATGAAAACAAGATGAGAGAAGAGCTAATGGAATATGTAAAAAATATTTCTGTTATTAAGGCTTTTGCTAAAGAAGAGGAGATTAGTGAAAGAACATTAAAAACGGCAAGGGAATATATTTACTGGGTTAAAAAGAGCATGGGAGCAATTACAATTCCAATGGGACTCATTGACATATTTATGGAAATTGGAGTAGTTATTGTCATGATTTTAGGAAGCATATTTCTTTACTATAGAAATATTACAACACCTAATTTTATTCTTGCAATAATTTTATCATCTGCTTTTACTGCATCTATAAGTAAGACAGCTACATTGCAACATTTTTCTATTGTGTTTAGGGAGGCATTAAAGGCGATTGGAAAAGTTTTAACAGTTCCACTTCCAAACAAAAAGACAGAACAAGGTTTAGAATTTGGAAACATAGAATTTAAAGATGTGAATTTTGCATACGGAAAAGATGGTTTTGAGCTTAAAGATATCAATTTGACTTTTAAGAAAAATAGCTTGAATGCCTTTGTAGGGGCAAGCGGTTGTGGGAAAAGTACCGTATCTAATTTGCTTATGGGATTTTGGGATGCAGACGAAGGACAAATACTGATAAATGAAAAAGATATAAAAGAATATAGTCAAGAAAATATCTCAATGCTGATTGGTAGTGTGCAACAAGAAGTTATCCTTTTTGATTTAAGTATTTTTGAAAATATAGCAATCGGAAAACTAAATGCAACAAAAGAAGAAGTCATAGAAGCTGCTAAAAAAGCAAGATGCCATGATTTTATTTCTGCTTTACCAAATGGATATGAAACACGAATAGGTGAAATGGGAGTTAAGTTATCCGGTGGAGAAAAACAAAGAATCTCCATAGCAAGAATGATACTTAAAAATGCACCGATTTTAATATTAGATGAGGCAATGGCAGCTGTTGATAGTGAAAATGAAAGACTAATAGGTGAAGCGATTGATGATTTAAGTAAGGATAAAACCATCATTACAATTGCTCATCATCTAAACACGATTAGAGATTCAGACCAAATTATAGTTATGGATAAGGGTGTTGTTCTTGATGCAGGAAGCCATGAAGAGCTGATGAAAAGATGTGATTTTTATAAGGATATGGTGGAAGCACAGAACAAGGTAGATAGATGGAATTTGAAAGAGGTGGTAACAGAAAATGTTTAGAGAAATGTTAAAACTACTTACAAAAACCGGGAAGAGAGATTTGATTATATCAAGTGTATTCTTTGCCCTTTATGGACTAAGCTCCATAGCTATGATTGTTATCGTATTTTCTATACTGTTTCAGATATTTGATGGGACGAGTTTAGATATGCTTTATAAATATTTTATTGCGATTGGATTACTTGTAGTCTTCAAAGGTATTTGTAACATGGTTGCGGATATGAAAAAGCATAGTGCAGGTTTTGATATTGTTCAGCAAATAAGAGAACGCATGATTATCAAATTAAAGAAATTCAGTTTGGGATTTTATACCAATGAACGACTTGGGGAAATAAATACAATTTTACACAAAGATGTTGATAATATGTCCCTTGTTGTAGGACATATGTGGTCAAGAATGTTTGGTGATTTTTTGATAGGTGCAGTCGTATTTGTTGGTCTTGCAAATATTGATATAAAGTTGGCACTGATAATGGCAGTATCCGTTCCAATTGCACTTGCCTTTCTATATATGACAATTAAGCAATCTGAAAAAATAGAAAATCAGAACAACTTAAGCCTTCTTGATATGGTTAGCCTATTTGTTGAATATGTGAGAGGAATACCTGTATTAAAGAGTTTTTCAAACAATAAGAGCTTGGATAATGAGCTTATGAATAAAACAAAGAAGTTTGGAGAAACAAGTAAATCAGCTTCAAGATTTAAGGCAAAACAATTATCTATATTTGGGTTTTTACTGGATATTGGATATTTGGTTCTTTTAATTGCAGGAACAATATTTGTTGTAAAGGGAAATCTTGATGTACTTAATTTTATTATCTTTGCGGTAATTTCAAAAGAGTTTTATAAGCCGTTCGCTTCTATGGAACAACACTATATGTACTATGTTTCGGCGGTGGACAGTTATGAAAGACTTTCAAGAATTTTATATGCAGATGTAATACCGGATAAAGTGGATGGGATTATTCCGAAAGATAATGATATAGCTTTTGAGAACATTGGTTTTTCCTATGAAAAAGATGAGTTCAAAATGGAAAATTTAAGTTTTGATATTGATGAAAAAACAATGACTGCACTGGTTGGTGAGTCAGGAAGTGGCAAGACGACGATAACTAACCTGTTATTAAGATTTTATGATGTGCAGCAAGGCAAAATTACACTTGGCGGTGTGGATATTAGAGATATTCCTTATGATGAACTTTTGGATCGTATCAGCATTGTTATGCAGAATGTTCAACTGTTTGATAATACGATTGAGGAAAATATCAGAGTAGGAAAAAAAGGGGCAACAAAAGAAGAAATCATCAAAGCTGCAAAGAAAGCAAGAATCCATGATTTTATTATGAGTTTGCCTGAAGGTTATGAAATGGATATTGGCGAAAACGGCGGAATATTGTCAGGCGGACAAAGACAGAGAATATCCATTGCAAGAGCGTTTCTGAAAGATGCACCGATTTTAATTCTTGATGAGATGACAAGTAATGTTGACCCTGTCAATGAGTCGCTGATACAAGATGCCATTACAGAGCTTGCAAAGGACAGAACTGTCATTGTGATTGCTCATCATTTAAGAACCATTCAAAAGGCAGATCAAATTCTTGTGTTCCAAAAAGGAAAACTATTGGAAAAAGGAAAGCACAGGGAACTTTTAGAGAAAGATGGGTACTACAAAAAATTATGGAAAGCACAGTATGAGGTGTAGTCATGATAATTCTTAAGAATATTTCATATACTACAAATTCTAATGAAAAAATCCTCGATGACATAAACTTAAATATAAAAAAAGGTGAGTTTGTTGTAATTACAGGGAAAAGTGGCAGCGGAAAAACTACACTTACTTCAGTAATTAACGGGCTTATCTCACATTATTATGAGGGTACTTTAACAGGTGAAGCATATATCAATGGGGAGAAAATCAATGATTTGGAGCTTTCTAAGATAGGCAATCAGGTAGGAACTGTATTTCAAGATCCGAGAAGTCAGTTTTTTATGATGGATCCATTTAATGAAGTTGCTTTTGGTTTATGCAATAGATGTTTGAACAAAGATGAGATAAAACAGCGTGTTAAAAACAGCTTACAGATTTTCGGTATAGAACACTTAAAAGAAAAAAGTATTTTTAAGCTTTCCAGTGGAGAAAAACAAAAGGTGGCAATTGCATCCTGTTATGCTATGAAACCGGATATTTATTTGTTCGATGAACCTACTGCGAATTTAGACATTCAATCTATTTTTGATTTAAGAGATATTTTAAGAGAATTAAAAAAAACCGGAAAAACAATAGTGGTTTTAGAGCATAGATTGTTTTATCTTACGGAGCTATTGGATCGTATCATTGTACTTAATGATGGAAAAATTGAAGGAGAATATTCTTCACAATATCTAATAGAGATACAGAGTGAACATCGAGATATTAGAAGTCTGTATTTGAATGATTTAGAAGTTGTAAATCAGAAAGAGTCTAAGATAGAGGAAACATCTATATTGGAAGTTAAAAAGCTCTCATACTTTCATTCCAAAACAGAAAATTACAGTATCTTAAAGGATATATCAATCACCGCATTTGGTAATGAAATTATAGGAATTATAGGTGAAAATGGAGTCGGAAAAACGACTTTTGGTAGACTTTGTGCAGGTTTGTTAAAGGAAAAAAATGGAAGTATATTTCTTCAAGGTAAAAAACTCAAATATAAAAAAAGATTAGGGAAGGTCTATTTCGTTATGCAGGATTCTGATTTTCAGCTTTTTGCAGGAAGCGTAAAGGAAGAGCTTAGCATTGGAAAACCTAATGTAAAACTTGCAGATGAGGAGAAAAATAAAATTTTATCAAAGTTTGGAATTTCAGATTTTGAAGATAGACATCCTATGACTCTGTCAAGGGGACAGAAACAAAGATTGACCATTGCAACTGCGGTAAGTAGCGAGAGTAAAGTGATATTTTTTGACGAGCCTACGAGCGGATTAGATAAAAATTCGATGGATTTAGTATCAAAAAGCATTTTGGGAATTTCCGATGCTGATAAAGTTTTATTTGTAATCTCTCATGATTATGAATTCTTATTGTCAGTATGCAATAGAATAATTTATTTCCAAAATGGAAGTATAGAGGCTGATTTTAAATTAAATAATGATACCAAGAAGAAACTTTGGAAAATTTTGAGTAAAGGCAGGTGATGAAAATGAATGTAAAAAAAGAATTAGATCCCAGAACCGTTCTTGGCATCGTATTTATTTTCATCACACTTGGGCTTGCTATCAATAAACCGTTATCATCACATATTTTACTGTTGATTTGCAATATATATTTAATAACTTCAAAAGCGTATCGGGAATGTGTTTTATATAGCGTGATTTATATAATAATTGCCGGATTGATGTTCTATATTTACCATATTCCCAATACGACATTGGCATTAACAATTGTTTCGATAAGCTATTTTGTTCAGAAGTTTGTTATTGCCGTGATGATGATTGAATTTTTGAAGAGAAAGACTTCAATGCCGTATGTTATATCTGCCATGCAAACGATGAAGTTTCCAAATGCTGTTGCAATTCCGTTTATTGTCATATTGAGATATATGCCAACTTTAAGAGAGGATTACGGATACTTAAAGGATAGTTTGAAAATCAGAGGAATTAGAACTTCCGGAATTGAGTTTTTTATTCACCCTATCCGCTCACTGGAGTTTATGATTGTTCCTATTTTATTTCGGAGTATTCGAGTAGCGGAAGAGTTGTCAACATCAGTATTACTTAGAGGAATTGAAAATTATAAAAATAGAACAAATATTTATCCGTTGAAATTTACAAAAATTGATGCAGGATATGCTTTATTTACGGTTATTGCTGTCAGTATGTTGTTCTACTTACAGTTTTGATAACAGACAAAAATTTAAGGAGGAATTTTATGGAAAAGACTCAAAAAAACAACAAACTAAATGCCAAAGATTTTATCTTCATTGGTATTTTTGGAGCAGTTGCGTTACTAATTTTCTTTGTTACAGGAGCAATTGCTGCATTAACAGTGTTCGGTACGATTGCCAACATTCCAATCACTCTGTTTTTTGTATCAATAGCATTTATGCTTTTGGTATCCAAAGTGAGAAAAACAGGATCTTTTCTTATCATGGGAACAATCATTGTTTTACCGGGATTTATGGCAGCGAATGGCATTGGTGTAGGGCTTTCAATTATTGGATGGCTGATTGCAGAAATTATTGCAACAAAAATAAAATATAAGGATAAAAAGGCAATAATAATCCCTTATGTAGTCGGCTCAACATTACAGACTGCTTTATTTACATTGCCAATGTATATGTCGCATGGAGAATATTTTGTTCAGAGGAAAGAAATTTTACATTTAACAGATGAGGCATTACAACAATACTTACAAGTGGTAGGTTCTTGGGAGATGTATGGTTCTATGGTAGCCTTAACCATTGTAACGAGCTTCTTAGGGGCATGGATTTCCATGAGAATATTGAAAAAGCATTTTGAAAAAGCGGGAGTAATTTAAAACTTTAGTTAAATTTCAATCGGGAGGAAGAAGTATGTAGTTAAGCAATGGAGGGATAAATAATGGGAACATCAAATTCTGTTATTAGCATAAGATATATTTATCCTTTTTTATGTTTGTAATTGCTTACACATAGCAATATCATTTTATCAGAACCAACAAAGTAGAAAATCATATAAAGTATTAGTTTTTAACCTAAGAGGACATTTTACGCCAAAGTGTAGAAGTCCTCCTTT
>KI259842.1 GCA_000467935.1 Peptostreptococcaceae bacterium oral taxon 113 str. W5053 | reverse complement strand
ACTTCAGGAACTGGAACGCTTAATGTGTCGAATATACGAAGATATGATACTGGAGAAAATACCGAATACCCGATATGAAATCTTAAACAATCAGTATGAAACCGAGCAAAGGGAACTTAGCAAAGAAATCGATGGGTTGGAAAAAGCCATCAAGCGATACGAAAAAGAAACCGACAGAGCCAAGAAGTTTATCCGATTGATCGAACGCTATGATAACTTTGACGAACTGACACCGACCATCATCAACGAGTTTGTAGAAAAAATCTTAATCCACGAACGAGATCGAAAAGGCAGTCAAACCGCCAATCAGAAAGTCGAAATCTACTTCAACTTTATCGGGAACTATGAACCGCCGAAAGAGGAATTATCCGAAGAAGAAATGCAGAAATTAACAGAGGAGGAAGAAAAAGAAAGGGCAAGAAAAGACAGGCTTCATCAAAACTACCTCAAGCGTAAAGCAAACGGCAAGCAAAAAGAGTATGAGGACAGATATAAGGCGAGGAGAGAGGAGAAAAAACAGGAAAAGCTGAAGAGTTTGAAAAGAACAGGGATACCGGTAAGTGAATATATTAAGAACATTAAAAAAACAAAATTGATATACAATAATTAGTTGACACTAACTATCATATAGGATATAATAAAAACCGACAGTATCGTCGGTTTTTTATTTGGTAATAGAAATGAGGTCTTTATTTTGAAGGAAGAAAAACAAAAGGTTGGACAAATTAAAAAAAAGAAAATTAGAGAAGCTGCAAAAAAATGTTTTTTAACAAAAGGCTTTCAAAGCACAACAATGGAAGATGTCATTACAGAGATAGGTATGAGTAGAGGGGGTGTTTATCATCATTATGCAAGTACAAATGAAATGCTTAAAGACTTAATGCTTGATGGTAATGATTATAGAAACAACTTGATAAATGAGTATTTAAAAAACAATCGAGGAAAAGATAAATATCAGCAAATGGGTGATATTTTGGTTGATAAGTCGCTGGCTGATACAGAATTGATGAGATTGTATACACTCCTTTTACAAGCAAAAAAATATAATCAGGATTTGGAAAAATTGTATCAAGAATTGAAACTTAATACGACTAATGAGCTAAGTTTAATCGCCAAGCAGCTTGGAATTAAGGCAGATATATTTGGTGACGGTTTTTTAGTTAATTATATCAATGGATTGATATTAAGTTCAGAAATTTTAGGTGCGAGAAAGTCTTATGGCGAGCATAAACGATATATAAAAGAAACAATGATAAATTATATTGTTGATGTAGAAAAGAAAAATTAAAACAATTAGGAGGTTTCAAATGAGCAAACGATTAGAGGTAAAGGATTTAATCAATATAGGATTATTTTCCGTATTAGGATTTATATTTATGATGATTGGGTCATTTTTAGCAATGGTTCCAGTTTTAATGCCACTTGTCCCATTTGCACAGGGAGTTTTGGTAGGACCTGTAAATATGCTGTATTCTACCAAGATTAAAAAAAGAGGAATGATTTTTATTCAATCATTATTGATTGCATTGGTATATGTTGCTATGGGACATGGACCCTGGGCATTATTAACTGCTGTTATTGCCGGTATTATTGCTGAAATAATTTTGAAATCAGGAGAATATACCAATGTAAAGAAAGCAAGATTAGCATTTTCAATTGCTCCTCTTTGCACGTTAGGAAATTGGCTTCCAATTTTTATATCGAGAAATGAATATATTAAGCAAATGTTAGAACAAGGATACAATCAAGAGTTCATTGATAAGATGCTTAGTGTTATGCCGAATTGGATTATTGTTGTAATGGCAATAGTAGGAATTATCGGTGCATATATAGGTTGCAGCATTGGAATGGCATTTCTAAAAAAACACTTCAAAAAAACCGGTATGGAAAAATAAGATTTCATGGAGAGTTAGGATGATAATCAAACTTGATTTTCGTACAAAACTTTTTATGACGATAGTTCTTTCATATGTGATGGTATTAGGCAATATTCAAACAAAGTATTTCGTGCAAGCCATTTTAATATCCACAATTCCGATAATACTTTTAATTCACGCAAAATATACAAGAGTAGCTATTATTGGAGTGGCTACTCTTTTGTTTGTTTATGCTGCTGATAAATTTCTGATAGGGCTTAATTACAATCCTATGGTTGCAATTTTATTGATAATAGTAATGGTTATTAAAAAAATTCTTCCTGCATTTTTGATGGGGAGATATACCATACTTACATCAAATGTTGGAGAAAGCATTTACTCATTAAAAAAAATGAAATGTCCTGATGAAATAGCCATTCCCTTGACGGTAATGGTACGTTTCTTTTATGCAGCAAGGATTGATTATAGTCATATAAAAAAAGCTATGCGTTTGAGAGGATTGACGCTTAAAAAGTTAATAAAGAGTCCAATTTTATTATTTGAATATAGATTTGTGCCATTATTGATGTGCTTGTCAAAAGCAGCAGATGATTTGACGGTATCAGCTATGACGAAAGGGTTGGCTGTAAATCAAAAGAGGACAAGTATTAGTGAAACATATATGGGACTTATGGATTATATATTTTTCTCAATAATGGTATGGATAATCTATCTGTATATGAGGGGGAAATATGCTTGAATTACAAAATTTAACAGTGAGTTTTGACGGCAAAAGCATATTGAAAAATATAAATATGATTTTCAAACCCGGTGAAGTAACCGTCATTACAGGACATTCAGGAACAGGAAAA
The DNA here is from genome assembly GCA_000467935.1 of Peptostreptococcaceae bacterium oral taxon 113 str. W5053. Lineage (GTDB taxonomy): Bacteria > Bacillota > Clostridia > Tissierellales > Peptoniphilaceae > W5053. The sequence goes on along the minus strand of KI259842.1, from coordinate 2,888 downwards.
AGTAGCTTACTAAAAGTTATCAATGGAATTATTCCGGAATACAATAATGCAGAATTAGAAGGAGATATTGTATTTAACGGAAAATCACTGTTTGGCTTGACGATATTGGAACGATCTAAATTTATATCCACAGTGTTTCAAAATCCTAAAACACAATTTTATTGTATCAATTCAACCGATGAACTGGCTTTTCAGTTAGAAAATAGAAACATAGATAAGAATTTGATTTTAGATAAAATTAGGTATTATTCAGAGGTTTTAGGTACAAAAGAATTATTGGACAGAAATATTTTTGAATTATCCGGAGGCGAAAAACAATTGATTGCAGTAACGGCTTGTGGAATTTCTGAAAATGAAATTATCTTATTGGATGAACCCTCTTCTTCTTTAGATCAGGCTGCAATAGAGCATTTACAGAAAGCCATTGAGGAACTGAAAAAAAGAAAGAAAATTATCGTCATTGTGGAGCATAGATTGTTTTATCTGAAAGATACGATTGATAAGTTGTGTGTGATAGAAAATGGAACTTATAAAGAATATACAAAAGAGCATTTTTGTGATGATTTCTTTGAACAGGTTTCTGAAAAACACAATCTAAGGAGTTTTAATGCAATTTCTAAAAACAAATTTTCAAACAGGAAATATGAACAAGTAGAATTGTTAAAGAAAAACTCTTTAAATCTTGATTATAAAGCATTATCTTGTTTGAATTTCAAAAAAAAATATGAAAGAAAGGAAATCTTTGACTTCAGTATTGCCTTTGAATCCGGTATCAATTTCATCATTGGTCAAAATGGTGTTGGGAAAAGCACTTTTATCAATTTACTGATGGGACTGACAAGAGGAACAGGAGAGGTGTTTTATAACGGAATAAAAGTAAAAAAACGATGTGAAAATATTTTTGCGATTATGCAAGATGTTAATTATCAACTTTTTACAGAATCTGTATGGCAAGAAATTTCAACTATTACTAAAGAGGATGAATTAAAAAATGAAATTTTGAGGATGGTAGACTTATTTGATAAAAAAGAAATGCACCCAAACTCATTATCGGGAGGTGAAAAGCAACGATTATTACTTGCTATGTCAATGCTGAGCAGGAAGCCTATCATAATTTTCGATGAACCGACAAGCGGACTATGTAAAAGGCAGATGGATATTTTGATTGGATTTCTTAATAAAATGACCGAACAAGGAAAGATAATTATCATAATCACACACGATTATGAATTTATAGATAGATGTAACGGAAAAGTATATGAGTTTATGAAATAAATGTAGGTAAAGGAGAATGATACAATGAAAGAAGATATGAAAACACAACTATTAACCAAAAGTCCTAAAGAACTGTTATTTAAGTTGGCAATTCCCGGAATAATTGGAATGATTGTTATAGGGTTGTATCCATTTATGGATGGAATATTTGCAGGATGGTTGATTGGTGATTATGCTATGTCAGCAATTAGTGTATCTATGTCCTTAACGATTATAAATGGAGGAATATCGGCATTGATAGGAGTCGGCAGTGCCTCAATACTATCAAGAGCGATTGGAAAAGGGGACAAAGAAACAACAGATAAAATATTCGGGAATTTTTGTTACTGGGTAATATTTTTCTCTGTAATTATTACAATATTGGGTTTAGTTTTTGCACCTCATTTTTTAGATTTGGTAGGAGCTAAAGGAAATATTAAAGAACTTGGTGTGAGATATTTAAGAGTAGTTTTCTTCGGCTCAATATTTGTGAATTTTGCTCAAGCCGGCAATATGACAATGCGTGGTGAAGGTGCATTAAAGCAATCTATGAAGATTATGGGAGCAGGAGCTATATTAAATATCATTTTAGACCCTATTTTTATGAAGTTAATGGGAGAATATGCGATTGAAGGTGCGGCTATTGCCACTGTTATATCTCAAATTGTACAAGCTATATTGACTTTCAGTTATTTTTCAAAGAAAAGTGCTTTTGTGGGTATCCATAAAATTCAAAAATACAAGGCAATTTATAGCGAAATGTTCAGTATAGGAAGTTCGGCAATGATGATGCAAATTTTATTTGCAGTACAGCAAACATTTTTGTTTAAGCAAGCCTTTGCGTATGGAGGAGATGATTGGGGAATTTTGATGTCTGCTACAATGAGATTATATATGTTTTCCTTTATTCCATTGTGGGGGATGAGTCAAGGGTTACAACCTGTTATTGGAGCTAATTTCGGAGCGAAACAATACGGAAGAGTAAAAGATACGATGAAGATTTTTATGTATGGTGCAACAATTCTTGCAGCAGCTTCATGGATACCATCAATGTTTTGTTCAGAAAAATTACTATCATTATTCAGTGTAAGAAGGGAGATTATTGAAGTTGGTGTTGTAAATTTTAAGATGTTTTATTCTACATTCATCTTATATGGAATTATGATTATGACACTCACATTTTTCCAATCCATAGGAGATGGGAAAAAAGCAGGTATGATTGTAATGCTTAGACAGTTAGTTTTATTTATTCCTGCAATATTATTATTTCCAAAGGCATTTGGAGCGTCAGCAGTTTGGTGGACAGAACCTATCGTAGACTTTAGTATGATTATGTTTGGGCTGTTTTTAATGCTTAATGAACTTAGGAAAATGGGAAAACAACAAATTACAAAAAGTTAGGTAGCTCAAAAGACAAAAAAAATGAGAAAGGTTTGATGTATGAACATTATTTAACTATAAGGGATGGGTGATTAAGATGAAAAAATCTTTATATACAAAAGAAATAAATAATAAAAATTTCTATTTGCCTTATAGTTGTCTATTCTCTCAAACAATTAAATACATCTAAAGAAAAGGTAAACTCTTTTCAATTCGGAGGACTATTTACGCCAAAGTGTAGAAGTCCTCCTTTT
>KI259841.1 GCA_000467935.1 Peptostreptococcaceae bacterium oral taxon 113 str. W5053 | reverse complement strand
ACTTTTTCTATATACTCATTTATCATTGGGACTGTCAGTTCTTCAATATCGGTATATTTTTCTATCATCTTTAGGAATTTATCGGTGTCAACTTTTCTCTGATGATAGCTTTCTATTTCATTTTCAAAATACTGTATTTGCTTTTCTAATTCTTGTTGCTCTGTATCATAGGTGTTAAATAATCTATCAAAGTGTTTTACAGGAATTTTTCCAAGTGCATGGTCTTCATATAGCTTTGTAATAAGGGTTGTTAGTTCTTCATTTCTTGAAGATAATTTTTCTAATTTCGTTTTATCATCTTGATACTTTCCTTCCCTTTTTTCATCGGATAATTTGTTCATCACTTTTAGAAATTCTTGCTTTTCTTCTTTGGCAAAGTCTGTGATTTCTTTGATTGATTTTAATAGAATTTCATTTACTGTTTTTACTTTGATGTAGTGCATACTGCAAGTGCCTTTTCTGTGTCGGTAATGTTGACATACAAAAGAGTAATCACTATCATATTTCTTTTCTTTATGTTCTGCCGGCTCTCTGTAACTTAGCTTTCCTCCACAATCGGAACAAATTAAAAGTCCTGTAAACGGGTGTGAGGTTGTACCATACTTTGGACTTCTTCTCACTGTTTTTCTTAATCGTTGAGCATTGTTCCATGTTTCTTCGTCAATGATGGCTTCATGAGTGTTCTTGAAGATAATGAGTTCATCTTCTTTCGCCTTTCTGCGTTTCTTAGTTTTGTAATCAAGGCATATTGTTTTACCAAGTACGGTATGTCCCATATATTCTCTTTTTTCTAAGATATAGCCTACTGTAGTCGGTGTCCAAAAATACGGGTCTTCTATTCCTCTTTTCTTGGAGCTATGGTTATTTTCGGGGTAATGTATTTGGGCATAGGCTGATGGGATAAGGACTTTATCTTTGGTTAGTATATCTGCTATCTGTGTTACTCCATATCCCTCTATTACAAGCCTGTAAATGCGTTTTACGACCTTTGCACTCTCTTTATCAACAAGTAACTCCTGTTTGTTCTTTGGGTTTCTAAAATAGCCGTATGGAACGCTTGGTGATACTCTTTTACCCTCTTCCATTCTTGCTCTGAAGATAGATTGTATTTTTCTTGAGGTATCCCTTGCATACCATTCGTTCATAATATTTAGAAATGGGGTAAAGTCGCTTTCTGCTTGTTTTTCGCTGTCTATTCCGTTATTGATGGCGATAAACCTTACTCCCTTTTCTTTGAAAAGTATTTCGGTGTAAAAGCCTACTTTGAGGTAATCTCTGCCAAACCTACTCATATCTTTTACTATCACAGTAGATACTTTGTTTTCTTCTACTGCTTTTATCATTTTTTGAAATCCCTGTCTATCAAAGGTTGTTCCGCTAACTCCATCATCAGTATAGTGATAGATATTTGCAAAGCCGTTTCTTTTCGCATAACTTTCAAGTAGTTGCTTTTGATTAGTGATGGAATTGCTTTCTCCCTGCATTTCATCATCTCGACTTAAACGCTCATAAAGGGCTGTTTGTCCTGTTCTTTTTGTATTTGACATGAGAATTACCTCCTTTCCAAGTTTTTTATTTTCTCTGTCCCTAAGAGGTTAATCCTTTCGGATCGGT
>KI259840.1 GCA_000467935.1 Peptostreptococcaceae bacterium oral taxon 113 str. W5053 | reverse complement strand
TTAGTTTATAAATTCAAGAGATAAAAAAGAGTTAGAATTTTACTTCTAACTCCTTATCTAATTCATTTTCAGCTCTTCACCAACACTGTTCGACAAAGACCCCATCCAAAGTATAGCCCCTCTTGTAAATGCTTTTAAAACTAGAGTCCCTTGATAAAGGCATTCTAGCATATATTCATTCAACATTTTAGCTCTGTCCTTTAATATCATTAAGTAATTCTTGCTTAGTTTTACTTTTTCGGCCTTTTCATTTGGTTTTTGTCTTTTTCTTCTTGTGTATTAGTAGCGTTATATAAGCTTACATCACTTTCATCCCCTAGAAATAGTGGAATGATAGGACCCCAAAATTTTCGCCATTTCTCTTAAGGATTGTCAATTCCTATGCAAAACTTCTATCTTACTTCGATTGTTCATGATAAAATATTTATAGCTCATATTGACCTTAAGTGTGTATTTTTGTCGTCATTAACATTTTATATGAAGTTAGTATGAGTTTTTTTAATTTAGTGCCGCACTTAATTTTACAAGCTATCATTGATTTAAATCAATCACATAATCAAAGTTGTCTAGTTCTCTAGAATCATGAGTTATTACTATCCATAATTTGTCATCGTTTCTTATCATATTAAAAAATATCGCTTTTGAAGCATCATCTAATGCTGAAGTTGGCTCGTCAGCTATTACTATATCTGTATTTTTAATAAGTGCTCTTATAATGGAAAGTTTTTGTAGCTCCCCACCTGAAAGATCTTCACTAATTTTATGCAAATCAATATAGCCTATATCGAAAGCTCTTAAGTATTTTATTATATCTTCATCTCCATCACTATTAAAGTTTTCCTCCAGGCTAGCTAAAAACAAAAATGATGCTTGTGGTATATAAGCGATTTTTTCAAATAGATCTTCTTCTGAAAGCTCCCTATACTCTTTATCAGCTAACTTTATAGTCCCTTCATATGAGTGATATAAACCAGCCAATATCTTTAATAATGTTGATTTTCCACTACCATTTTTACCTATAATGGCATATGAGTTGCCTCTAACAAAATCCATATTAAAATTTTCGATGATTGGTTTATTTGTCCCCTCATAAGAAAAGCTTAAGTCGTTCACACTTATTCTTTCCACGTATTTGTCTATAGCCTTCCCCTTTACCTTTTCACTGTCTATTATAATCTTGATTCTGCTTATAATTGTATTACAAGCTTTCATTTGTGTAAACGCTCCAGTTATAGTTACTATAGGTTCAAATGCATAGCCAATGATTTCAATACTTGCGATCATAAGTCCGATAGAAAGCTCTCCCTTATAAATTAACCAAGCACTTAGTGCGTAGCCTATTACATGAATAAAAAGCGTTGACATCATTATAGTTCCATTTGCCCCCTGAGCTAGATTAGCTCTTCGCTCTCTTTCAAATTCTTGAGAATTTATTCTATCCTTTAATTTATTGATCACCATCTTACTTAGCCTAAAAATTTTCATTATTGCAAAGCCATTTACAAATTCGTTTAAAATATCATTCATTTTTTTAACTTTTTCTAAGTACAGCTTATTTGAGTCTTCTATTTTCTTAGAAAAAATAATCGTAACAAGTAAACTAGTTATTAACAAAGCTAACAGTAAAAGTATAAATATGTTATGTATTTGAAATAAACTAATCAAAGAAAGTGAAAGTAAAGGCAAATTTGTTGTAAAAGTTAAAATTGATCTTAAATAATCACTTTCAATAATATCTAGATCTTTTAGAATAAAACTGTTTACACCTAACTTTTTTTCTTTTAAAAAATTCTCATATTTGTAATTATTCCAGCCACTTACAAGCTTGTCTTTTATCTCTCTATTCCTGTTTCTAACCCATCTATTATCGCACTTTATATGAAAAAAATAAAACAAAACTTGAAGAAACAATATCTTTAATGAAAAAAATATATAATATTTAGCTTGGCCGAAATTTTTTTTACCAAGATTATCAATTATAGTTGACATAGATAAACTAAATCCAATAATTGAAGCAGAATAAATTATTGATATGATTATCGGCAATAGTAAGCTTTTAATTTCAATTAGTTTATTTGATTTCTTCATCTTTCTGACTCTTTCTACCTGCTAAATAGAAAACTATTAAAGCTACGAAGAATGGTAAAAATAAGTCTGTAGCTGTTAAACCTTCAACTGATCCGATTTTAATATTCTGCGAACCAATATTGAAGCTATTTTCTAATATTTTTTTATAACCCTCACTTATAAACGCAAAATAACTACCTACAGCATATATTAATGTGTATATAATAGTATCTATCAAGCTATTCCCGAAACTATATGTCATACCATTATTCTTTTCTTTTACAATATATACGGCAGTAAATAGAATAGGTAAAATAACTATCACTAGATATGTAATAAAATTTAAACTATTTGATAGTAAATTTATAGCAAGCATTGCTACTAAAGTAATTATAAAAACTACAATCGATGTTTTTTTCATTTCATTCTCCTTTTTATCATTAAACAAAGCTGCTTGCAAAAACATTATATAGCCAATGGATAACAATAGTGTCTTTTAAGTCTTTTAATTTATAATAAATCGCACATAGTAATACCGTAATCGGTAATCTATATATCATATTTTCTAATAAACTCTCCCCTGAATGTAATACGAATACAAAGATTAAACCAGAAATTATATGTGCAAGTGAACGTTTATTAACTATCTTTTCTAATAAGTAGGTAACTACCCCTCTATATAGAAATTCCTCTGCTATAGCTACACTTATATTTTGCAAAATCACAAGCTTTAAAATTTCATTATTATCATATCTTTTTGTTAACAAAAAAAATATAGTTATTGTTATAACGATTTTTAATATAAGCAAAAAATCTAATTTGGTTTTTTTTACGCCTATCTCAGAGAAATTAAAGTTATATCTTTTTTTTAATATACATATCGGAAATATTATAAAACCTATTAGTAAAGAAAACGCAGAAAATATAATAATATTTGCATCGCTAGCATTTTTTGCTAATGTCAATAATAAAACTAAGCACACACCCATTATTGACATCGAACCTATCACTACTGTCATAATATCAACTATTTCTGACTGTTTTTCAATTATTTGGCTCTTAAAATTTTTTAATATAGCCCCATTATTCAATTTGTTTTTATTAGATGTAGTCATTTTTCACCTTTTTATGCCCAATATAAGTGGCTACTAATAATATAGTAACACTTATCCCTATTGATACTAGCGTTAGATTTAATACCTGACTATGATTCGTCCAATCTTTAAAATCTAAAATATTTTGCAGATGGTGTTTGGGCATCAAATACTTGATTAGGGGTATTGAAGCTCCGATTATCTGACCATAAAACAAAGCGACTGAGATGATAATTGTTTGCAAAGTTCTAAAAAACAAGCCCAATACTAAAGTTAAATTCACAAAAGCAATTAATTCAAAAACAATAGCAAGCATTGACATACCCATATAAAAACTATACTGGTCGAAAAATTTGGTAGTAATTATACCATTATCTTTGACTAATATCTTTAATATTAATATAGCCATAACAATAAATACAACTAAAGAGATAATTAAGGATTCAGTTATAACTCTCTGCTTTGTTCTTAAAAGCTTAGTCTTTGATGGTAGCTTTGGGAAATACATCATATAATAACCATTTTCTAACTCGTATGCCATTGAGTTTGCCGCTATTACAGAATAGAATATATGAAATATCCCTATACTAGAAGCCATACCTAAGCATGTAGATAACATAGTAAATATTGAAATCCCACCAGGTTTATCGTAATCCATTTGCTGAGGCATATCTGTATAAACCATACTATAGGCAAATATCAGTGGAATCAATAGAGTTATAAAAGACAAATAAAACTCTGTCCTATGATAATTTTTATATCTTTCTACTTTTAATAAATTCATTTTAACCCCTCGTAAAACATATCAACCAATGACCTCTCTTTAGTTTCTATCTCTACTATCTTCATGTTATTATTGATAATATTAGAAAAAAAGTTATTAATGGATTCATTTTCATCCAATAAGCATATTACTTTATTTTCCTTAAACTTAATATTCTTATATCCTAAAAAAACTTCCTTATTTAAATTATCCAATAAAATTCTAAACTCAACTCTCTTTTTCATCGGTCCATCGTATGATACAGTGCCGTTCTTAATTAAAATTATATGATCACATACCTCTGCTACATCATCTAAATCGTGACTTGAAAATATGATTGGCATACCTTCTTTTGCTTTTGTTAAAATAGCATTTTTAACAAGATCTTTCCCTGTTGGATCTAATCCAAGAAACGGTTCATCAAGGACTGTAAAATTCTTAGATGTTAATAAAGCTTGAGCAAGACCAAGTCTTTGTCTCATCCCATATGAATAGTCTTTAACTTTTTTCTCTTTAGCTTCTTTTAATTCAACTATATCTAACATTCTATCTATTTCTTCATCAAGTCTATTTTCTTCAATTTCTCCATCTAGTTGAAGTAGTAATTTTAAATTCTCATAACCACTCAAATAGTCTAAAAAATTACTTTCTATTAACACTCCGAAATCTCTAACAATATTGAAATTGGACTTTATTTCTTTTCCGTTAAACTTTAAACTACCATGTTCATATGCATGAATGCCAGCTATAGCCTTTAATAAAGTTGACTTGCCAGCACCATTTTTGCCAAGTAATCCTACAATTTCGCCTTCTTTTATCTCAAAATTTACATTTGACAATATTCTCCTGTCTCCATAGCTCTTGCCAAAATCTGTTGCCTTTAAACAAATAAATTTACTCATATCTTTCTCCTGATTTCTAGCTGTTTTTATTAAAACAACTAGGTCCACAAAACCTAAGTTGCTTTGTGGACCTAGTCTCTTAATTTAATTATATTCCGAATACACCAACTGTTACTGGAACTCCCCAAACACTAAAAGTTCCACAACCCTTCTTATTATTGCTTTTGAATAACATATGTTTCACCTCCTTTTAATAAAATATTTCCATATGTTAAAGGGATTTAAAGAAGCTATTAAAGTAAGCCTTATAAAGCCCACAAACTGGATCAACACTTGAGATACTGCCTTTTGTGCAGTAAGATCTATATCGACATCCTGCCCCACATAAATAATTATATTCGCATTGTTGACAATCATCTATGTCTTCAACTGTAAACGCTACTACAGGATTTAATTTACTATTATTTAATATTTTAGCCAAACCATTTTCTTGTATATTTCCCAGAATAAATTCTTTTTCATAAAACAGATGACAAGGTGTTACATTGCCGTTAGCATCCACGCTAATAATACTCTTTCCAGCTCCACAAGATTCCCTACAACCTAATTGTCCCTCTATTGAGGAATCAAGTATACTTATATTAGAAGTCATTATAACTTCTGATAGTTTTTCGTAATCCGAACTATCTAATATATAATCTTTAAATACTTCATCTTTTTTTGCAACAAATAGACTTATATTCATAGAAACATTTAATTTATCTGTTAATTTCTTGTATTCTTCTAAAGAATCTATATTTTTTTTATGTATTGTAACTATTATATTTGTAGGTAGATATTTTTTTGATTCTTCTATATTCTTGATTATCTTGTTAAATATTCCTTCGTCTCTTATAAAGGATATATCATCTTTATATGAATCTAATGAAAATGATAAAAGATCAATATATTTTTTTACTTCTTCCCAATCAATATCAAGAATTGTACCGTTTGTAATCAAACTTATATTAGATATAGATAAATCAAGCTTTGCGTACCGTAATATTTCTAATAGATCTTGTCTTAAGAATGGCTCTCCACCAGATATTACTAAGTTATCTACCCCGACAGATTTTAATTCATCTAATATGTGTTTCATCATTTCCGTGTCTAAATCTAAAAGATCATTTCTCATATCCTCATATGAATAACATCCTAGACAGTGCAAGTTACATCTATGCGTCACATGCAAATATGCCGATTCAATTTTACTTTTAATATTATTGAAATAACCACCCTCAATAAGCGCATTAACCAATTCTGAATTTTCATCTTGCATAGTTTCTAAATCTAAGCCTGATTTTTCAATTTCTTTAACTAAAGAATAACCTTTCTCATCAAGACCGATTATTGAAGATGTCTTAGTATTGCCTATTATAGGAATTCCTTTAATTTTCATCCATCTAGTATCAGCATTGAGTTTTAATTTACTCATATATCCTCCATTATGAATATTATAACAATGTATATTCGTTGTTTTAAGTAGCTCAGTACATTATTAGTATACACCCCCCCCCCCCCCCC
>KI259839.1 GCA_000467935.1 Peptostreptococcaceae bacterium oral taxon 113 str. W5053 | reverse complement strand
AAACAAAAAATAAAAAAACGCTATGATGATTATAAAAAATAGAGTTGCAAACGTTTTGTTTTACAACTCTATTTTTTTATAATCTGAAATTAATACGTTTCATAAACAAACTGCGTAACAGTACAAAGAGGCGGATCCTCCAATACATCAATTGAACTCGGATATGGAGGGTTTTTTGGAACTTCAATAATTTTAAATGCTCGAACCTCAATCAAGGCTTTTTTACCTTCAATTTTTTTTATACGTGCCATATATTCCATATAATCTCCTGCAAAAATCGGTACATATAAACGTACTTTTTTTACTTCTATACAGTGACCGGTATTTTGAAATACTTTTGCCATTAAACGATTTGCTGCATCATTCATTAAAGTAATGCTGCGCGCTCCATTAACAACACCCCCACCATAAAAGACATCACGATCGGACATTCTATAACGCATTGTAATAGTTTCCATATTGTTTCTCCCTCATTATATAATTATATTTAGATTTAATAAAAGGTAACCTATAATCCTTAATTTTGTTATTCCTTAACTTCTATTTATGTTTATGTGTTTTTTGCCCTTACATTTTAACAAGTTATTTTTATTTAACTTCTAAATTTCTGACTCCGGAAAATCTTCCAACTCGCGCCATGGATCTATAACAGTTCCATCCGGTTGTTCCCCACGTTGTAAATGTTTTTTTACAACTAAACGAACATTTCCCTCTGTACAAAGAACCGGTTCTTCAAACCAAACCATATCTCCAGGCTTACAATCCTTTTTCCCCATTCGATATGCCGGTGTAGCTAATTTATACACTTCAATTTTACAATCTCTAGATGTATTCCCTACGTAAGTCATAGTCGCTTTATACTCCATCATATCCCCTACATAAGCATCATGATAAATTTTTACATCATGATATCCCAAACATAACGATTCATCTCCATCATTAAGAATCATCTGTTCCGTTTCTACATCTCCAATAAAATCAAATTGTCTCCCAAATGGAATCATTCCTTCCGGATTGCTTGCATCTGCCGTCGTCATGTTGTAACTTAAATACGATACTTTCCTAGCCATATTTTCCCTTCTTTCTTTTATATAATTTGTTTTTATATTATTCCCTCTTCATGTAACTTGACAGCCTCTTTTTCACTAATTCCAAATACTTCACAATTATGTTGTCCTAAAGTTGGAGGTGGGGTTTCAATCGTTCCGGGTGTTTCCGATAGCTTAGCTACAACACCTTGAAAATACAAATCCCCTGCTGTTGGATGCTCACAATGAACCATCATATCTCTTGCCTTTATATGAGGATGCTCAATGGCTTCTTTAACATTCAAAACCGGACCACAGGGAATCCCTGCTTCATCCATCATCATTTCCAACTCTTTTTTTGTATAATTTTTGGACCAATCTCTAATTAAATTTTGTAAATTTGGAATATAATTTTTAACTCGTAAATCATTTGTCGTAAATCTTTCATCATCTAATAAATCCTCTCTTTTGATAAGTCCGCAAAATTTTTTCCACAATCGGTCATTTCCTACACCCAATGCTACAAATCCGTCTTTACAAGAAAAAATATCAAAAGGCGCAATAGACGGATCCACGTTTCCGTTTCTCTGTGGAACCTCTCCTGTCATAGTATAATTCGGAATGGCATTTTCCAGTAGACTGAAAATAGTATCAACCATTGATACATCTACTAACTGACCTTCTCCCGTTCTTTCTCTATGATATAATGCCATCAAAGCTCCTACCGCTTGATAAATTCCAGATACATGGTCTGCAATAGAAGGTCCAACTTTTACAGGTTCAGTATCTTTAAAGCCTGTTAAATTTACAATTCCTCCCATAGACTGTGCTACAATATCATAGCAAGGACGATGACTCATAGGACTAGTTTGTCCAAATCCCGAACCAGAAACATAAATAATTTTCGGATTAATTTTACGAATTACCTCATAATCAATCTTCAATTTTTTTGTAACTCCACCTTTAAAATTCTCCCATAAAAAGTCGGCATCTTTAACCAACTCATAAAACATTTGCAGGCCTTTTTCTGTTTTTAAATTTAAAGTACAACCTTTTTTATTTCTATTTATATAAGCAAAGAATCCGCTTTCTCCACTCTTCTCATCAAAAGGACCCCAGCTACGACATTGATCTCCATCTACAGGTTCAATTTTTATAACCTCTGCTCCATAATCTCCAAAAAACATAGTACCAAAAGGACCGCTCAGTGCTGTCGTTAAATCAATTACTTTTAAACCTTCCAATGCTTTTTTTGTTGACATTTTTTTCTCCTCTCACCAACGTTTCGTTGTCTTAATTTTTCTTCTTCATTAATCCTAAAACCTAAGAACCAAAATTATACCTCAATCATTTCCTGTTTATTTATTTTTTTTGTATTACGATATATAACCCATCCAATTATAAAAGCTACTACAGTCCATGGTAACCAAGCAAGTGAAACGTCAGCCATTGGTAATTTTAAATACAAATCACAAATTCCAAATGGATTCAATTTAGCTTTCACCATATATTTCCAAACCATATCAAGCATTCCAAAGCCAAATGAAACAAACATAGCCCAACGGCAAGCATATAACTGACGACTTTCCTTAGCTTTTGGAACAATAGCATAATATACGACAAGAACAATTGCCGCAGGATAAATTCCATCTAACACCGGTCCAAGAATAGACAAAATATTTGTTAACCCTAAACTTCCAAAAATAATGCTAAGAATCAAAATAACTATTGAACATTGTTTATAATTAAACCTACCTTCTGTTGTATCTACAAAAAATTCTGCACATCCAGATGTCATTCCAATAGCAGTTGTTAGTGCAGCAAAAAATAACGCTAAACTAAACAATATCCCTCCTGTTTTTCCAAGCAATCTCCCAGCTACTGCAGTATAAAGAGCTGTATAATTTAAATTTTCAAAAACACTCCCTGTTGATGCCCCAATCAACATATGTGCCAAATGTGTACAAGAAAGCATCAAAATTCCAACAATACCTACTCGAATCATATTTTTGCACATATTATCCGATACAATTCCTTTATTTTCTAAAGTATTAAAGATAACAACACCAAATATCAATGCACACAAAATTTCTGCTGTAGCATATCCATTCGTAAATCCATATGCGAAGGCTGAACCCGCATAAACTTTATTTTTTGGAACTGAAATTGGATTAATTATACCTTTCCCGATAATAACTACAACTATTACTAATAAAATTGGAAAGAGCAAATTTGAAATTCTATCCATCGCTTTTCCAGGATTCATTAGGAAAAAGTATGTAATAACATAGAAGATTACTGTAAATACAATAAGCGGGATTTTACTTTCAGGGTTCAATTCAAATGCTTGAGTTACAGAATCCCACGCCGCCGCACTCATACGCGGAATAGCATAAAATGGACCTAAAACTAAAATAGTTAATCTTGTATAAAACTTTCCAAATTTATCTCCAACAATTCTACATGTAATATTATGATAGGATCCTTCTCCTTTCGCTAATGCAATATAAGCTATAACGACCAATAATAAAGAAGTAATAAACGCCCCAGCAAACGCCATCCATACTGAATTACCACTTTCTTTCCCCCAATTCATTGGCCATACCATACTGGAAGCTCCAAAATGCATGGAAAATAATGCACCGCCACACAAAAACAAAGCAGCTCCTTTAAGGTTTCCTTTCTTATTTAGGTTTTTATTCATATGCATACCCCTTTCCTTAAATCATATTTTAAGTTAAATCTACTCTCCTTCAAATCTTGATATGCGCATAACAGATTGTAAACGAAGGTCTCATCCATATTTTAACTCCTTTATAATCGCGCGAGCATAAATCTCTTTAAATTTAATACATAAAAGATAACGTTTTCACAAAATATTTAAAACCCCATTTTTTAATTAAAATTGTAAGCTTACTTTATATTTATGAATAATTATAAACGGTATAGTAACTGGATAGTCAACTTTTTCTTAGTATTTTTTTCTTTTTTTATAACTTTTTTTAAAAAAAGTATCCATCTATGCAGACTTTAGAGGAACTGTTCTGCTTTTTAGCTTGCTATAAACTTTAAAGTCGTCTTTTAAAAATCTTAAGATGAATGGTAAAGATAATTGGCAAAGAAGAACCATCATGCTAAAAAACGAGAAAAATCTACGAAATATACGATATCGAAAAGCAAACTCTCCATCGGTGGAGCAAAAAATAAAACAGAATCAAAAAAGTTAATCAAGAGATTTTATTCTGTAGATGAGCTTTCCAAATAGCTTCAATAAACAAATCCTGCTATTGCCATTGGTTAAAAAAACTAAAAGTATAGAAGTAATAATATACGTTTAATGAAGATTTATGCGAAAAAATTCGTACATACAGATAAAGACTTGCAATATACAAGAGGGATATTTATCCTACTAAACAATAACAGGGTTCATAAAAAATTTAACAAAATGTCGACAATAAAGTTTCATGAAAGTTATAAGGCAGCATCAATTCGTCAACCTAAGTGATTGACAGTTCTAACGGTTACTGATATTGTTTTATTGCCTTAATGTTTTAAAGTTCCTATATTTTAATACTTCTTTTATTTCCTACAATATTTATTAATCAACCTGTGAGCTTTACTCTGAGAAATTTTTAACACCTCTGCTATTTTATATGAACTCTTATATTTTTGATAAACTTCTTCAATAATTTTTCTCTCTACCGTCTCCATTCGTTCCTCTAGACTTTGATCTACATCATTAATTCGCTTAAAATTTTCAAAATTGACAGGGATTTTAACCTCCTCAATCATATTGTTTGGTAACGAATTTTTCCCAATTTCTTCTTGTGGATAATTAGCATTAACAATTAGAAATTCAATAACGTGCTCTAATTCACGAATATTCCCAGGCCAAGAATATTGTTTAAGAATATATAGACTCTCTGTCGACAAAGATACGTTAGATTCATATTTTTTATTAAAAACACCTAAATAATAATTGATTAAATTCAAGGCATCCGTTTTTCTCTCTCTTAAAGGCGGAATCTCTATTACTCCTAAAGCTAAACGATAATACAAATCCTCGCGAAATTCCCCTGACAGCATCAATTTTTTTAAGTTTTGATTTGTTGCGGCGATAATTCGAATATCCACTTTTTTGGGTATAACGCTTCCAACTGGAGTATATGTTTTTTCTTGTATTAGCTGCAATAATTTAGCTTGCATAGGTAATGGTAATTCTGCAATTTCATCTAAAAAGAGCGTTCCAGTATTTGCTTGTTCCACCAACCCTTCTTTTTTTTCATTAGCACCTGTGAAACTTCCTTTCTCATGTCCAAATAATTCTGACTCCATTAATTTTTCCGGAATTGTTGTACAGTTTATCGTCACAAATGGCTTTTTACTTCTTAGACTGATATCATGAATATGATTTGCTAAATGACTTTTTCCCGTTCCCGATTCTCCAAGAAGCAAAATATTAACATTTCTTATTGACAGTTTATTTACCACAGAACTTAGAGCTATCATTGATTCACTTTTAAAATCTAAAAAAACCTGTTTATCTATTGTATTAAAATATTTGAGCTTCTTTGCATAGTCTTTAATTTCTATATCTTTTTCTTTTAAACTCTCCTCAAGTTGTGTCATTTTACTTATATCTCTGCAGTTTTCAACAATATAAAGAACTTCTCCATTAGAATCAAATATCGGTTTAAAAGTTGTCAATATCGTTTTCCCTGTATTGGTGTGCTGTTTATAAGTGACTATAGTTTTTGTGTCTATTACCTGATGTACCAAAGTTTGATCAATTATCCCTAATTCTTGTAGTAGATTTACATCTTTTCCTAATATAACTTCTCTTTTAATTCCATAATTTTTTTCAAAGGCCTTATTGCAATAAATCACAATGCCTTTATTATCTGTCACAAAGATTTCATCATAAGCATGTTCCAAAATATATTCCAAAAAATTAGAATCAATAATATTTTTTATAACATATATATCATAAATAGTTCCTGCAGTAAAAAATATCAGTGAATTTTTTATTGCTTCTTGTTTTAAATAGGTTAAAATATTTTCCCCTACTTTAACATTCCTCGAAAAAAAAGTATTTGAAACATGATTACAATCTACAATTAAGCCATTTTTATTTGTCAGTATAATCACATAAGGATATGGTATTGTCATTTCATCCACCTTTCTATTTGCTTTACTTTTATATTTATTTTTATTTCTAATTTTATCACAAACTTTGAAAAGAATCAGCTTGAATTATGCAAAAGAAACGGGTAGACGTGATCAATAAATGGGAAATCTCGGATATAGAAAAGGACGATTGAAGTTATTACAATATTTTTACTAACAAACTTTTTTTAAAGAAAGACTTTCAATTGCCATGAAGAATATACACCACACGAATTAGATACGTTCATGTCTGTAAACTTTATCAATTAGAATATTCTGTTCCTTCCGTTTATAAAGATTACAACACGAGGGTTGCTAAAAGAAGCTTGCGTTATTTCGGTTATACAGATTGTTCAAATCGACAGCGATATTGAATTTACATATCCAAAGAGAAAGCAAACTCATACATTCATTTGATAAAGATATAATTTCCTTGGCAATTGTACACAGCCTCATAAGACCCGGACTCCTTGGCATAAAATCACAAATTTGAGAAAAGTCACAAAAATAATCAGGAACGTTTCTATAACCTCTTAAACTTCTCTTTTGAAAATACAGATAAAACCTTATCTCAACATTCTATCAATACCTCAATGAGGTGGTTATCTCTCCTTTACAGAAACAGACAAAAATAGAGCTTATTATGTGTAAGTTCTATGTCAATTGGTAAATATTCTGATCAAGAGATGATATTTGAGTTTATGAGACATTTTAACGAGTCCAAATCTTTATTCTAAATTTTATTTTTTTATCACACCATTTACAAATTAACATTGTTACATTATTATATTCAATCAAGTAAAGTGCCAAACTGTTAATGTTACTTACTAAAGCCAATTTGCAATAAAAATTTTATATTCTTATAGATACCGAAAAAACGGCTTTGTCCATTATCACTATTCACAACCCCTTTCTTATTTTTTACTTATCGAAAACATAAAATAGTTTCTCCAATGTATTAATTATCCGAATTTCGGAATTTGCTTTTAATACGATTATACTTTTTTGATGGGCATTAAAATTTTCACTACATGATTATTTTCGTTTATTGTATCAAGGGGAGATATTAAAAATTGTTCAGACACAGGACCGCAGACTGTATAACCGTTTTGGTGAATCCATTGAAGCAATAAAACATGACTATTAATGATTTCCTCATACCTTCCAATATGATGTATTGTAGCGGCAGCAACTCCACCCCATTGACGAATTTTATTAGCAACCTTTGATGTAAGAACTTGATTTGATTCCACAATTACACCAAATTCGACATCACAGTCATTCATTAAAAATTGATTTAAAGGAGGGGTGTGGAAAGTTACAATAATGGGACTTTTCATATAAATACCATAAGAAGTACAGGTTTCATAAATATCTGCCCAGCGTTGAAGAGAAACATCTACATTACGATATTGTTTCATGATTTCTCTAGAATAAAGCATATAATTTAAAGGAATGTTTTCAACCTGAATATCTGAAAAGTTTTTATCCTGTGATTGATTGTGATTAGCGATAATGATATCCCCTAAAGAGATGCGAGCGAGAGTGCTTTCACAAGCAGCCTTTTTTCCTTCTAAAAGATGAATTTCTGATGTAATATCATCATAGCGTTTTTTTATTTTTTGTTT
>KI259838.1 GCA_000467935.1 Peptostreptococcaceae bacterium oral taxon 113 str. W5053 | reverse complement strand
CTTATGTATGTAATGCATTATACATTATCCCTTAAGCTTACATTACATGATTTTTTTTTGAATGTCAAGAGGAATGACCAAAAAATCAAAAAACAAAGGAAACGTTTTCCCTATGTTTTAATTTAACGAATAAAAGCATAAAATTAAAAAAGCAAGAAAAAGATACGTAAAA
Organism: Peptostreptococcaceae bacterium oral taxon 113 str. W5053; assembly: GCA_000467935.1. Taxonomy (GTDB): domain Bacteria; phylum Bacillota; class Clostridia; order Tissierellales; family Peptoniphilaceae; genus W5053. The sequence goes on along the minus strand of KI259838.1, from coordinate 24,647 downwards.
TTAAGAAAACAAAAAAACATTTGCAATAATCACGTTTTATAGTAAATAATTTATAAAATAACGAGGAAAACAGTTGCAACGAAAGTGCAGGATGGAAAACGAGTTTGACAAAAAAATGAGTATCCGGTTCATAAAATAGGAATTATTTAAAAAAAGTCACAAAAAATTTACAATTTATTTTTCTAAAAATTTGAATATCTTATACAATAAATAAAGATGGAGGAAAAGTTTATGAAAAAGATTATGATCGTGGAAGATCAAAAGAGTATACGTATAGAATTAAAGACGTTTTTGGAAAAAAATGGTTATGAAGTGATTGCTCCGGGGACTTTTGACAAGACGGTTGAAGATGTCTTGGATTGTAAACCGGATTTGGTCTTATTGGATTTAAATCTTCCTTTTAATGACGGTCATTTTGTTTGTCGTCAGATTCGAAAAAAATCCAAGATTCCGATTATTGTGGTGACGGTGCAAAATACGGAAATGGACGAACTGTTAAGCATGGAGCTTGGGGCAGATGATTTTGTGACGAAACCTTATAATTCAAAAATTCTTTTGGCTCGAATTCAAGCGGTATTAAAGCGGGCGAATCCGAAGATGGAAGACATCCTATTTTTACGTGATGTAAAGTTGGATAAAATATCCGGAAAAGTGAGTTTCAGAGGAAAGAGTTTGGAGCTTAGAAAAAATGAATTGCTTTTATTTTCCTTATTAATGGAAGCTCAAGGAGGGATTGTGAATCGTGAAAAGATGATGAATCATCTGTGGCAAACGGATGAATTTGTGGATGACAATACATTGACGGTAAATATGAATCGCTTGAGAAAAACTTTGAGTGAAATCGGTTTGGAAGATTTTATTGTGACCAGGCGTGGCTTAGGATATCAGGTAAGGGTGGAGGAATGAACAAATATATAGAGTATCATGGACTTTCATTTTTCGTCGGTATATCTACGCCTGTCGGGATTTATATTTTTCTTTCCTATTACAGTAATCAATCTTTTGCTTTGTGGATTAGTATGCTTGTATTGTTTGGCTGCTGGTTTATATTTTTCTTTCCCTATATAAAAGAAAGAAAAGATATGAAGAAAATGGAAGAATTATCTTCATCGGACTATCTTTTTTCTGAGCCGTGGAAAGGAAAAGAAGCTTATTTTGCCAAATTTTATTCGGAAAAGGGAGAAAGAATGCGTTTAGCTTATCAGGAAGAATTGGTTAAACAAAATACAGCAATAAAAGAAATGGAAGAATATATGGCTTTATGGGTTCATGAAGTGAAGACGCCTTTGGCGGCTTTAGGATTGATGGCGGAGAATAAACCGGGAGATTTTTCATCGAAAATGAAAAAAGAATTATCGCGTGTAGAGGCTTGTATTGATCAAGCTATGTACTATGCGCGAAGTCAAAGTCCTCGTGAAGATTATTTGATTCGAAAAATTTCTCTGGAAGATATTGTCAATCGAGTGCTTCGGGAAAATTCAACTCGATTGATTGAGCAGGGAATTCATATTGAAAAAGAAAATTTAAAGATTCAAGGGTATACGGATTCCAAATGGTTGATATTTATTTTAAACCAACTGATGAATAATGCGATACAATATCGGAAAGAAAATTCAGAATTTTGCTTTTTCGGTGAAGAAAGGGATGAATGGATTGAATTGGGGTTAAAGGATAATGGAATAGGAATTAAAGCTTCGGATTTGCCTAGAATTTTTGAACGGGGATATACAGGAGAAACCGGAAGAAAATTTGGAAAGTCTACGGGAATGGGTCTTTATATTTGCAAAAAGCTTTGCGAAAAACTTTATATGGACATAAAGGTAGTCAGTCAACAGGGAGAAGGAACCAGGGTAACCCTCTATATTCCGAAAGAGAAGAAATTTTTCACAATGCCGCAATAAGATTGCGGTATTTTTGTGAAAAATCTTTAGGAAAAGAAAATGCTTTTGTAAGTTTCCTGTCACATAAGCATTTTTGTTCTTTGCTACAATTTAGACAACAAAGAACAATGGTTCTACAATGAAATTTAAGGAGGGGAAAATGGATATTTTATCCGTAACAAATCTTAGCAAAAATTACGGCTTTGCCGGCAATACAACCAAAGCGTTGGATGATGTGAGTTTTCATGTGAAAGAGAAGGAATTTGTAGCCATTATGGGAGCTTCCGGCAGCGGAAAAACCACCTTGTTAAACTGTATTTCTACAATCGATACCCCTACGGGAGGAAATGTTTTGGTGGAGGGTGTAGACATTACCAAATTGTCCAGAAAAGATGTGGCCCATTTTCGTCGAGAAAAATTAGGTTTTATCTTTCAAGATTTTAATTTACTGGATAGTTTAAATTGTGAAGAAAATATAGCTTTGGCTTTGAGTATTTCTAGAGAAGGTGGAGATGTTCGCGGAAAAGTAAACGAGATGGCAAAACTTTTAAATGTGGAGGCGATTTTAAACAAATTTCCATATCAAATTTCCGGTGGAGAAAAACAACGCATCGCTTGTGCCAGAGCTATGGTCAAAAATCCAAGTTTGATTTTGGCCGATGAACCTACAGGAGCTTTGGACAGTCGCTCTTCCAGAATTTTGATGGAGACATTTCAGACTTTAAACCAAAAACTTGGTGCGGTTATTTTTATGGTAACCCATGATGCCAATATGGCTTCTTTTGCCAATCGAGTTCTCTTTATCAAAGACGGGAAATTGTTTAATGAAATCTATCGAGGAGAAGGAACACAACGCGTTTTCTATGAGAGAATTTTGGAAGTGATCGGATTTTTGGGAGGGGATTTACATGATGCTTAAACTGGCCTTTAAAAATATTCGACGCAGTTTTTCCGACTTTTGGATTTATTTTCTCACCGTTGCCATGGGGGTTTCCATTTTTTATATTTTTAACAGTATTAAAAATGTGGATCAAGTTTTAACGCTGATGAATTGGCAGAGATTTTCTTTAAAAAATGTAGGCGATGCAATTTCCGTAATTTCCTTTTTTATTGCGGGAGTGATGGCTTTTTTAATGGTCTATGCCAATAATTTTCTTTTAAAGCGCAGAGCCAAAGAATTAGGAACTTACCTGCTTTTGGGAATGGAAAATCGACGGGTAGCTCAAATGATTTTTTTCGAAACTTTGTTAATCGGTTTGTGTGCATGCGTTGCGGGTTTAATCTTCGGCGTTTTTATTTCCCAAGCTATGGTGCTTTTAATTATTCGCTTTTTCAATATCCAAAATGCGATGTTTCACTTTTTTATTTCACAAAACGGAATCTTCTTTTCTATAGGCGCTTTTGTTGTCATGTTTATTTTGATTTTGATTTGGAATGTAATTCGATCTTATCGTTTTCGAATTATTAGCCTGATGCGACTAAGGGAAAAAAATGAAAAACTGGTGAATGTAGGAAAAGTTTGGGAAGTTTTATTATTTTTTATCGGTTTGGGGATTTTATCCTATGGGTATTATCTGATTCATCGAAGTGGGTTTATGGTGCTTTTCGGAACGGATTTTTCCATGTCCATTCTTTTCGGCACCATCGGCACAATCCTGGTTTTTCGAGGATTAGCGGCTGCGTTTTTACGAATGATAAAACATTTTTCGGGCTACTATAAAAATTTAAATCTCTTTTTCATTCGACAGATTGCAAAAAACATTCGAGGGGCTTATTTTTCCATGGCGATTATATCCATCCTCATTCTTTTCGGTATGGGCAGTTTAATTGCCGGTACCGCCATTAGCAATGAATGGAACCATTACAAAAAGAGTTTAAGTTCTTTTGATTTAAGTATAGAAGCAGCTCTTACAGAGAACGAAAACAATCGAAAAGAGTTTTCTTTGGATAAATTGTTGCAATCACAAGGGATTGATTTGAAAAAAGAAACGAAAGAATATATGGAGCTTCGAAAATACATCGACTCTGATCAAACCAATATGGATGTTTTTCCGTTTTTGCAGGAACCTTTAACGAAATTTGGAGAAAGTCGATTAACAAGATTAGGGCATATGAGTGTCGTGATGATTCCTTACAGTGATTATGTATCGGCGCAAAAATTAAAGGGAGAAAACATACTGCCTTTAAAAAAGGGAGAAGTTTTGGTCTTGAATGAAGTGGAAGGCGCAACAAAACAACTTCAGGAAAAGACAGGACAGATGCTTCATTTATCCGGGAAGGAGTATAGACTTGCCACTGTCGGTCCGATTGGGATGCAAAACAGTTCGGAAGAGGAGGTTCTCTATTTTATTTTACAGGATGAAGAATTAGCGCATAGAAAGGTAAACCGTCGAGTTTTGAATATTAATTATTTGAGACCGGAGGATGACGAACGGTTTGCCTGTTCTCCAAGGTTCTATGAATCGGAAAATTTGAAAACTCAAGAATCTTTGATAGAAAAATTGGAGAAAATTGATGACGGTAAGAATTTTAATTTTGTGTTTTCAATAAGTAGACAGGAGATCCTACAGGATCAAAAGGGAATGCAGTTTATGATGATGGTCATTACAGCTTTTATCGGTTTGATTTTTATCTTTTTTACGGCAGCTTTGTTGGCTATGCAACAGCTATCCATGCAGGAAGCGGATTTGAAGGCATATGGTGTGCTTCAAACGTTAGGGGCTTCCGAGAAACAGATCCGAGGAGTACTTTTTAAGCAGATTTCCTTTTATTTTTTGATTCCTCTTGTCGTAGGGATTATTCATACATTTTTCGGCATTCACGCCTTTTTGGAAATGATGATGGGTGTAATGGGGTCAGGGCTTTTCTCCGGTCTTCGGGCGGCACTTGTGATGGGCGGTACAGTATGCGTAATTTATACATTGTATTTTATCGTGACTTATACTATGCTTCGACGGGGAATAGAAAAAATGCAATAAACCATTAAAGATTACAACGAAAAACGGATGAAAGAAAAACCGGATTGGATAAGACCAGTTCAACACAGGCTCAATAATTTAGCAGTCTCGAAACGGTTACGCTTAAGAAAGCTCACTTTTGGGGACATTTCAAATTCCTTTTTTTGAGAATGAAAGTTTATAAGAAGGATGTAAGAGGATAGAGAAATTCATATGCTACAATAGAATCATAAGGAGGGGAGAATGATGAAAAAATACGGGAAAAAAATAATCAAAAAATTTCTGATTTTGTGTCTTTTTGCGCTTCTAATTTTTTCATCTATAGTAGGCAAAATTATTCATGATGCTCCCGAAATTTCTCCGAGAAAGCTTTTGGAAGAAGTGCGAAATATGCCTTATGCGATCGCCTATGAAGAAATACCGCCTAAGATGATTGCTGCAACTTTGGCAGCGGAAGATCACCGCTTTTATCAACATCACGGCATTGATTATATTCGAATCATCCAAGCGATTCTTTATGATATATATTATGGGAAACTGGTTTATGGAGCATCCACGATTCCCATGCAACTTTCTAAAAATCACTTTACCGGTTTTGAAAAAACATTTCGTCGAAAGATTCTGGACATGTACTATGCCACAGTGATTGAAAAGGAACTTACAAAAGAAGAAATATTGGAATGCTATTTAAATACCATCGGTTTAAGCAAAGGGATTGTGGGAGTTAGAGAAGGTGCCAAAACTTTTTTCAATCGAGATGCAAATCAATTATCTACAGCGGAGTGCGTTTATTTGATCGGTATCACCAATTGGCCGGCACATTATACGCCTATTTTGCTTGAGCAGGTCATGACGCCGAAAGAAAATCATCTTTTTGTAACTTGGCATACAGGAGAGGCTAAAAAAGATGTAAAGTTGTGGGAAAGTTTATGGAAAGGGGGAAAAATTTCCGAAGAGATTTATCAATTATTACTTTCAGGAAATATTGATCTTTGGTCCTGGAAGATGAATCCGGATACAAAATATCGTCAAGAATATATCCTCAAACGTATGCTGGAGACAAAAAGCATTAGTCAAGAGGAATATGAGGCTTATTTGAAAGAAAACATTCAATTGGAACCTGTGAATTTAAAAATTTTGAATGGGAAAATACAATAGTAAAATAAGACGAAGAAAGGCAGTGGAAAAATACGCTGCCTTTTTGCTTGTGGATTTACCCCAATAAAACCATCAACTAAGCCGGCAAAATAAACAGATTTTAACTTCAAGAAAAATAGAATTCCTTATGACAAAACAGTTTATATAATTTAATATAATGAAGAGGAGTATCTCCGGATAAGGACAGCTTATCACACATCGGGTGAGTATTTTGATACGAACTTTTTTACTGTGTTCTTTCAAGAATGGTGTTGGAGGTGATGTGATAAGTGTTTCATTACATAATAAATATCATTGGTATAAGAGGCGATTATTTCAAAAAAACTAAGGAAGGAAAGATTTTTAAAAAGACTTCCAAATCAAACAATAAGACTGACTTTATTTTCAAAGATGGAATGTTGTATTCTGATTTTGTTGGTGTTAAAGTTAGAGTTGCGATGGAGAGCGCAGTTATTAAAAATTAAAAACAAAGAACAAAGAACAAAGAACAAAGAACAAAAAACGGAAATCATAGAATAAAAATTGAAGGATCTTGAAAGTAAAAAGGAGCAAAGATATGAAGAATAATAAAATACTAACTTTAGAAAGAGTCTCTTTAGGTCTTAGTCTGATGTTTTCAATAAATTGGTACAGTAAAATAGTTATGGATATTTTTTTTGAATTTACTAAAAATGAAAGAACTTTATTTTTAATATTTTCTTTATACGGGATCGGATTGCCTGTGTTTATTAAAATAATAAATAACTTACCTAATACGGACATAAGAAAACATAAAATGGAAACACTATTTTTCTTAAAATCTATTTTTTTATTTTTTCGATTTTTGCTATAAATATATTGATTACAGGTATATATACCTTATTAAGAGAACAGAATGGATTAACAAAGTCAATCAATGTATCATATGAATTAACGATATTTTCTCTGTTTTTAACACTTGTGTTTTATCCGATTATAGAAGAGTTTGTGTTTAGAAAGATACTCGCAAAAAAAATGGTAGGACATGGTAATACATTTTATGTTTTAACTTCTTCTTTTTGTTTCGCATTAGTCCATATAGTATCGCAAGGCGCTGCGTCTTTAATTATGATATTTTTATTAGGCGTTCTTTTATCGGTCGTTTATTTAAAAACGGGAAAGATAATATTTCCAATAATGCTTCACTCGTTCTCAAATTTAATTATTTTTTTAGTGCCTAAAACACTTTCTAATTTTTCCGAATTATATTTAGTCATATATGCAGGAATTATATTTGTGACAGGCATGGTCTATTTATTTCGGTTAGTAAGAAAAATAAAGAAGTATGAGGGATTAAAAGTATCTTTAAAAGAAGCAATGAAAGATATATTAACCAATAAAGGAATGTTAATATTTTTTGTTTTAACAATTTTCACATCAGTTCTCCAACAAATATTATGTCTATAATAATTAGGCAAAAGAATCATGTTACAGTAAATTTATAGGTTATCTTACATTGCACCGGTTAATGCTTTTTTAAGTCCGCTTTATTATAGGCATGTTCAAATCCTGCTATTTGGAAAACCAAATAAGTAAGAAGCAGAGATAGTTACTAAAGAAAAGGTAGCTGTCTTTTTTATTTAAACAAGAAAAAGTAGGCTTATAGGATAAAAAACCTTCCGGTAAAAACCGAAAGGTATATAGACAGACAAAAGGCTAAGCAATCGCTTAGCCGACAAGGATATGATACAAACGGTTAGATGGTCATCCATCTTTCTTGTCTATATAGTACCCGGAAAATAAGACGAAAATGTGAAAATTATGAAAACAAAATGTTGAGATTCATCTTTTTATCTATATGTAGTATATAAATTTAAAAGAAGGAATGGAACTTTTGAATTAAGCCTGTTTTTTTATTTTTTCAATGAGTGGGGGCAAAATTTCAAATAAGTCTCCAACAATAGAATAATGTGCTTCATGCATAATCGGAGCGTCTTTGTCCTTGTTGATGGCAATGATGGTTTTGGCTTTTTTTATGCCGTGCCAATGTTGTCCTGCTCCGGAAACGCCTACGCCGATATAAAGTTTAGGACTTACGGTCACTCCTGTAGCTCCGATTTGGATATCGTAGGGAGCCCAGCGTGCATCAACCAATAATTTTGTAACGCCGAATGTTGCTCCAAGAGCATCGGCAAGGTCCTTAACCAATTGTATATTTTCTTCAGACCCTACACCCATTCCCGCACAAACGACAATATCTGCTTGTTCTAAAGGGGTTTTCTTAGTTGGTTTGTCATTGGGTAAAAATTTTAAAAATTTGGTACGAATATTTTCTGTTTGGAAAGAAATTTTTTCTTCTTCAATTTTACCATTAGGATGGGTGACTTTTTTTGCAGTTCGAAAGACACCCATATCTATCGTTCCAATTTGTGGATGGGTAGTAGTTTGAATGGCGGAATATAATTTTCCATTAAACGTGGGGCGAACCCAGTTAATCGTATTTGTATCTTCTTGAAAATAGATATCCGTACACCCGGCAACCAGCCCCAGGTTCATGCGAGCGCTGATTCGACCGCCTAAATCTCTTCCGTTCGGTGTAGCCGGAAGCAGACAGGCTAAAGGTTGATGTTTGGTTAAAACATTTTCCAAAGCATAGGTGTAGGCATCGGTGGAATAATTTTCATACTCTTCCCCTTCTATCAGAAGAATACGATCGACACCATAATATAGGATTTCTTCAGCAATTTTTTGAATATCTTTACCGATAAGAATCGCTACCAATTCCTGTTTTCTTTGACAGGCTAATTGTTTTCCGATATTGATTAATTCCAAACTGACAGGGAACAATTGCCCCTGATTGATTTCCATAAGAACGAAAATATTTTTATGATCCATCTTTAGTCCTCCTTAAAGCAGATTTTTTTCCCGAAGAATTTCTACAATTTTTTCTGCAGAGGATTCCGGGTTTGCTTCTTCAACAAGCACTCCCTTTTCCACAGATGCGGGAGCATACACTTTGATAACTGTAGTAGCGGAACCGTTTTTTCCGATTCTTTCAGGATTAAGGGAAAGAGTTTTGCCGTCGATGACTTCGATATCTGCTTTGATAGATTTAAAATCTTCAAAAAGCATTGGAGCTTTTTCGTCAGCATCACGACATACGGTCACAACGGCGGGAAGAGGGCATGAAATCAATTCATCGCCGTCAATACCTTTCCTTTGAACCTCTAAAGAATTACCGGATAAATTAATTTTTTTTGCATAAGTAATTTGAGGTAATTTCAAGAATTCTGCAATTTCCGGTCCAACTTGTCCGGTATCTCCGTCCGAAGACTCACTGCCTGTAAAAATAAGGTCAAAAGAACCGATATGTTCGATGGCTTTTGCTAAAGTATAACCGGTAGCTAAAGTATCCGCTCCACCGAAAGCCCGATCGCTGATCAAATAACCTTTTTTCGCGCCCATAGCGATGCATTCTTTTAAAACGTTTTCAGCAAAGGGAGGACCCATAGTTATGACATGGATATTTCCGCCGACTTGTCTTTTTAATTTTAAAGCTTGCCCGAAAGCGTAATAATCTACAGGGTTTAGTTTCGATGGAGTCCCGATGCGAATTAAATCGTGGGTGATCGGATCGATTTCCAATTGAGAAACGGCAGGGACTTGTTTAACACAGACAAGTATATTCATTTTAACACTCTCCTTTAAATTTGTTTTATATACTCTTTTTATTATACCGCTTTATGGGTAATATAAATCATAAGGATGTAGACGATTTTATAAAAATAAAAAGAAAAGGAGAAAAAAATGCAAAAATTTACATTTTATTCACCGACAAAAATATTTTTTGGTAAGAATCAAATCGGTTATCTGTCAACACAAGTTCAAAAATACGGGCAAAAAGTTTTAATGACCTATGGTGGAGGCAGTATTAAAAAAAACGGAATTTACGAAGCGGTGATGGAAGAATTGGAAGATGAGTTCGAAGTTTTTGAATTAGGAGGAATTGAGCCGAATCCGAAAATTGAGAGTGTACGACAGGGGGTCGAAATTTGCCGTAGAGAAAAAATTGATGTTATCGTAGCTGTTGGAGGCGGAAGTGTCATGGATGCATCCAAAGCCATTGCGGCAGGTTATTATTATGAAGCGGATCCCTGGGACTTGGTAACGGGAAAAGCCAGAATTCGTAAAGCTCTTCCTCTTTTGACTGTGGTGACCATTAATGCCACAGGCTCTGAAATGAATGGAAATGCAGTGATCAGCAATCCTAAAATGCAAGAAAAGTTAGGCTTTTTTAGTGAGCTGGTTTATCCAAAAGCAAGTTTTTTGGATCCGACATATCTTTATAGTCTGCCGACTATTCAAACTGCAGCCGGAACCGCCGATACGATGAGTCATGTTTTTGAAAATTACTTTAAAGAAGAAAAAGCTCCTATCCAAGACGGATTGGCGGAAGCGATTTTACGCACGGTCATCCACTATACGCCAATTGCTATTCAAGATCCAAACAATCAAGAAGCACGAAGTAATTTAATGTGGGCAAGCACTATGGCTTTAAACAATATGACGGAAGTGGGCAAGCCGGGCCCGTGGAGCTGCCACGCTATGGAGCATGAACTTAGCGCTTTTTATGATATAACCCATGGAGTGGGTTTAGCCATTTTAACCCCACGTTGGATGGAAAGAGTTTTGGATGAGAAAAGCTTGGAAAAATTTGTAGACTACGGTATGAATGTTTGGGGGATTGACAAAGACAAAGAGCCGTGGGCTATCGCCGAAGAGTCCATTAAAAAAACTTTTGATTTTTTTAAATCCATTGGTATTCCTATGACTTTAGGGCAACTTGGGATCGGAGAAGAACGAGTGAAAGAAATGGCAAAATGTGCATATGCTCACGGATCTTTTAATAAAACCTATCGCTCATTGACAGAAAAGGATATCGAAAATATTTATCGAGCTTGTCTGTAAGGATAATAGAGAAGTCGGAAGAGTTTTTCTGCTTTCTTTCATTTTTGTTTGTGCTTAAAAAACTGAGTAAAAATATTTAAAATAATCATGTATTCCATATAAAATTTGCTAAAAATTTTGGAAGATGATAAACTATTCACAACTAAAAAATTTTTCATGGAATAGGAATGATAACAATGGGGAAGATTTGGATTTTATTATTACTGTATTCTTATTGTTTTTTCGGATGCGAAGCTACAGTGAATGGTGAACAAATAAAAAAAACGCATGAGGAAACGATTCAAGAAAGTGTTTCAGTTGAAGAAAAACGTCCGACAGAAATGAAAAGGGGAACCAAAACAACGAAAGATATTCCAATAGATTTAACGCAAGAAGAGCAAAGACAATATGCTTATGCAGTGCAAAAAGGATTAAAATTCCAGCGAGAGGACAGCTTGATCGGCATTTACGATTTTGAAAATGATGAAAAATTGATGAAAGATTTTCAATCGAAACGGATGGAATGGACAGAGAACGGTTTTCATTTCCTTTTATTTACGACCATGAATGCCATGGAGGAAGAACTTTTACTGATTCCTCAATATAAAGATACCAAAGTGGAATTGTATGAATTATTAACGGATGAGCAAGGCAATAAAATCAAAGACGAAGTACCTATTTATTCTTATACTTTACAGGATAAGGATGTGATTCTTCTTCGCGTGTGTAAAGAAAGTCAAGATTATTTAATTCGCGTAAGCCATGGGAATGAAGAATCCGAATGGATTCCAAATTTAAATCAAGAGATGGATATTCCTTTGATGGAACATATCAAACCGGAAGTATAGAAGCAGGGTAATTCCCTGCTTTTTTAATAGGAGGAATATATGTTTTTTGCAAAAAGCACGGAACAATTTGGCGGTTTGGATTTATATGGTGAACAATCGGATTTTCAATATCTGAAACAGGAAATGGAATGCCTGTTGGAAATCGGTTATGTTCAAGGATTGGCTATGGGAATCGGCAAAAAATTGGAAATTTTTTGTCAAGAAATAGGAAATTTGCCGACAAAAGGTCAGGTGCAACTTTTACCAAACGGGATGGAGCAAAATACAGATGGATTTAACTTATATCCGAAAAGAAATCTTTGGTTTTCGATTCGAAGGTCATGGCCGGAGATGATTTTTCTAATGATGATGATGGAGGAATCCATTCTTTTGTGTGAAAAAGATTTTATCCGACGTAGGGATTTTTTACATTCTTTTTCTGTGGTTCGAGTCTTTCAAAAAGCACTTATCAATGCTTTGAGAGATATTTTGTCTGATATCAAAATCGTCCGTTTATGCAATAAAATTTTTGATGGAAATTTACATTTGACAGGCATGGCTCCCCAGTTTTTGGAAAGGGTCAGTCATGAATATTTGGCACTATCTCCTGATAAACGAAAAGAACGTTTAACTTTATTCATTTATCGAGTTTTAAATCCCAAAGAAGAGTATGAAGAATTTTGGAACAATTTATTGGAATATGCTTTGCAACAAGGGATCCCTATGGAATCCGTTGTCATCTATCGGGATAAAAATTTCGAGGAGTTTCCATGGTGAAAAAGTTAATCTTTGTCGTTGCTTTGCTACTCATCATATTCCTGGCAATCAATGGATATGTAGCCGGAAATTATTTGGAATTTAAGGAGGGAGAAGAGGTTCAATATATTCTTATTCCGGGGGCGGAAGTCAAGGGTGGGAAGGTTTCACCTTTGCTTGAAGAGCGTTTGGAAGGGGCAATTCAATTATATCGAGAAAACCGCGGTGTTTTAGTGGTCAGCGGAACCCGACAGGAGATGGAAGCGATGAAAAATTATCTTTTGGAAAGGGGACTGGAGAGGAAAAAGATTCTTTTGGATAAAGAGAGTTTTCGAACAATAGACAGCATTAAACACGCCAAGGGTTTTGACGGATATACGGTTTTGGTCACTCAAGCCTATCATTGCGGCAGATGTTCTTATTTGGCTCGCTGTTACGGTTTTGAGTTGTATGTTTTTCCGTTGGAAAATAAAAACTTGTGTTTTTTCGGTAGAAATTTGATGCGGGAAAGATTGACCCGCGTGCTTGCATTTTTTGAAGGGGTGTATTATCGATTTTTTAAAGACTGACAAAATGTTTCTTTAATTTATGGAAATCCATAAAGTTGTGATAAAATATATAGTATGAAAAAAGTTACAAAGGGTGATAAAAATGGATTCGACTTGGATTGAAATCAATGTGGATGCATTGCGTGGAAATATTCGATTTATAAAATCACATCTGAAAGAGGGTGTGAAATTATTAGGCGTTGTCAAGGGAAATTGTTATGGATACGGTATGAAAAACCTTTTGGATGATTTTGCGCGAGAGGGGGTCGATTGGTTCGGGGTGGTTCTTCCTCAAGAGGCTTATGAAATCCGTCGTCTTGGCTTTAAACAACCCATTTTGATTTTTGGCTATGTTTTTCCGGAAAACTATGAGGAAGTGTTAAAGGCGAATTTGCGTATCGGCTTGGAACGTTATGAAGATGCGATTAAATTAAATGAAATCGCCAAGAAAATGGGAATTACGGTTCCCGTTCACATTCGAGTGGATTCGGGAATGGGTCGATTAGGTTATCTTCCCACAGAGGAAAGCGCTCAGGAAGTGAAAAAGATCTTTGAATTATCCAATTTAAAACCGGAAGGCATTATGACACATTTTGCCATTGGAGATGAACGGATGAAAGACTATACCAAAATACAGTTTAAACGATATCAAAACTTTGTAGAACGTTTGGAAGAATTGGGAGTGTTCTTTGACATTCATCATTGTGCCAATTCCGGAGCCACACTTCACTGGCCGGAAATGCAGTGGGATATGGTTCGTGTAGGCAGTGCAATCTATGGGGTCTATCCATCCGAATCTATGGAAAAAGATCCGACTTTGGACTTTAAACCTGTTATGAGTTTAAAATCTCGACTGGTCAGCTTAAAAGAGCTACCAAAAGATGAATATGTAGGCTATGGATGCACTTACAAAACCACCCGCCCGACCAAGGTTTCTGTTGTACCGGTAGGCTATGTGGACGGAGCATATCGCACCTTAGCGAATAAGGGAGAAGTTTTGCTTCATGGAAGACGGGTTCCGATTATCGGTAAAATATGCATGGATCAGTTAATGATTGATGTAACGGATATCGACAATCCCGAAGTAGGCGATGAAGTGGTCTTTTTCGGGACTCAAGAGGGAGCGACCATTACTTTGGATGAGCACGCTCGGATGACGGGAGAGAGTACTACGCCTTCGGGTATTGTGAATCGCATGGGGTCTCGCACGCCTATATATTATCTTCATAAAAATTTGGAAGACATAGCCTTGGAGAAAACTTTGACCGGAACTACAGGAGAACTCTAAAGAGATGAAACCTTACAGGAGTTTCAACGATTTTTCCATGGAAACTTTTGGAAGAAAAGTTGTCAAGTATTCTTTGGACGGAAATTTTTCTTGTCCCAATCGAGATGGCACCTTGGCTTCTGGAGGTTGTATTTTTTGCGGTTCGGCAGGAGCCGGAGAGTTTACGAGTAAGGGCGATCTAAAGGCACAGATTGCTTTTCAAAAAGAACTTTTGGCAAACAAATGGAAAGATAATCTTTGGATTGCTTATTTCCAAAATTTTACAAACACTTATGCTTCGGTGGAGATTTTAAAAGAACGCTTTGAACCTTTGCTTTGTGAGGAAAGTTGTGTTGGACTTGCCATCGCCACCAGGGGAGATTGTTTATCTGAAGAAGTTTTGGATTATTTGGCAGAATTGTCCCAAAGAACTTTTTTTTGGATAGAATTGGGCTTGCAAAGTATTCATGAAAAAAGTATTGAATTTCTTCGACGAGGTTATAGTCATCAAAGATTCGAAGAAAGTGTTGCAGAACTGAAAAAGCGAAAGATACGAACTTTAGTTCATGTGATTTTCGGGGTTCCGACAGAAAATGAAGAAGAAATGCTTCGGACAGTGCAGTATGTTTCCGATGTGAATTTTTGGGGAATAAAAATACATAATCTTTATATTCAACGAGACACGAAGTTGTATAAGCTCTATGAAAAAAATCCGTTTCCCTTATTGGAACAAGAGGAATATGTTGATTTGGTAGTAAAAGCTTTAGAAATTTTGCCGTCCGGGACAGTTATTCATCGACTGACCGGAGATCCTCCCAGGAGATTGTTGATTGCCCCAAAATGGAGTACAGATAAATTAAATACTTTATATCAAATTGAAAAAAACTTAAAAGAAAGAAATTCCCGTCAAGGGAAAAAATGGAAAGGAGAAGAAAGATGAACAGACTTACAACAGAAAATAGTGTATGTGTAGCAGTTGACTTACAGGAGCGCTTGGTGCCGGCGGTTTTTGAAAATGAAAAGATGCTGAAAAATGCGGAAACCTTATTAAAGGGATTAGAAATTTTTAAGGTTCCCGTACTTTTTACGGAACAATATCCAAGGGGTTTAGGTCATACTTTACCGCAGGCAAAAGACTGTTGCCCGGAAGCTTTAGTGATTGAAAAAACTCAATTTTCTGCAGTATTACCGGAACTTAGAGAACGTTTGAAAAGTCTTGGTCGAAAGAATATAATTTTATTAGGTACGGAAACTCATGTCTGTGTATTTCAAACCGCTTTTGATTTATTAGAAGAAGGTTATGAAGTCTTTTTGGTAGGGGATGCAGTGGGAAGCAGAACCAAAGACAATATAGAAAACGGAAAGGCTTTGATGCAACAAAAAGGTGCGTGGATTACTAATACGGAGACGGTGTTATTCCAATTTTTAAAAGATGCCAAATCAGAAAATTTCAAAGTGATTTCCAATTTGGTCAAATAAGAAGAAATTAAAGAGAGAATTGAAGTGCACTTCAAAAGTTAGCCATCAAACTATCTTTTGTTTAATCCTTTTTATGGATGAAGTTTTTGAAAAGATGGGAGGGGTAGGGTTTTCTTATCTTTACGCCCTCTTGTTTTTGATGTTGTCCCCGATCTATTTAAGTTGGGATATCATGACGGCGTACAAAAATGGGTTAACTTTCAAAAGACGGGGAAAAACATTAGAGTGTAGCATATTTTAAAACAAGAAAAATTGAAAGTGTGGAGTGAAAACTCCATTCTTTTTTTGTATATGGTATAATGAAGAATATGGAAAGGAGTGCTTTATGAAAAAACGATTTTTGATTTCCATGCTTTTGGCAATTTTGATTTTTAGCGGGAGCTTTATGTTTACAAGAAATCAAATTCAAACGGCGGCAATGGCAAATTTATCCGAAGAGGAGAAGAAATTGGTAAGAGAAGCCCCTCCTATTGATTTAGATAATATATTGATTTTAATGGTCGGTGTCGATGAAGATGAAAAACCGGAGGAAGGCAGTAAAGGTCGAACGGACACCATGATGCTTTTGAAGGCTAATTTTAAAACCGGAAAAATTGATATTTTATCTTTGCCAAGAGATAGTCGAGTGGATATTGAAGGAAATTTAGATAAGCTCAATCATGCCCATGCTTATGGAGGGATGCCTTTATTGCTCTCTACTTTACAGCGTAACTTTGGCTTAAAAATCGATTATTATATTAAAGTAAGTTTTAGTGCGGTGAAAGAATTGGTAGATGCTATTGGTGGAATTTATTTAAATGTTCCCGTGCCTATCAGTGTTCCTACCTTACATGTGGATTTAAAGCCTGGGTATCAAAAATTGGACGGTAACGAAGCTTTAATGTTTGTTCGTTATCGTGAAGGCTATCCGGACGGAGATATCGGTCGAGTTCACGCACAACAATATTTTATGAAGGAATTCATCAAACAGATGCTTTCCGCCAAAAATATTATCAATTTGCCCAGTTTGATTTCCGGATACTATTCTCATATTGAAACCAATCTTTTGATGGGTCAGATGATTAAAATGGTGCCCCTGGCTTCAAAACTTTCCTCCGATGCAATGGATATGCATACTATACCCGGTAAAGGTGCTTATATCGGAGATACATCCTATTATATTATCGATTGGGAAGATACGTCAGAGATGTTGAATACCTACTTTAAAGAATATAGATTCATTCAAGAGGACAATTCGGATCAGGTCGTTCAGGAGAGTCAATATACGGAACCTCAATATACGGAACCACAGTATACGGAGCCTCAGTATACGGATAATACACAATACTATGAAGAAAATCAAAACACTCAATCTTGGGAAGATTCGGGGGAAAATGAATGAGAAAAGAACGTAAACGGGAGCATGTGGAGAACTATTTAAAAACCTGTTATTTAGGGGATACTTTATTTCAAGATATCATTTTGGATCACAACGCCTTACCGGAATTGAATTTTGACGAGATCGACACTTCTTGTACGATTTGCGGAAAAAAAGCAAGCTTTCCGTTGATGATTAATGCCATTACAGGAGGAGCGGATATTTCTGAAGGGATTAACAGAGATTTGTCCATCTTGGCGGCTAAATTCCAAATTCCCATGGCTGTGGGAAGTGAAACAATTGCTTTAGAAGATAGGGAAGCTAGGGAGTCTTTTTGCATTGTTCGGGAAATTATGGGTGAAAAAGGAATTATTTTGGGCAATCTTAGTGCCTTAAGCACTTTACAGGATGTAGAAGCCGCTGCTGAAATAATTCAAGCCGACGGAATGCAGCTCCATCTTAATGCAGCTCAAGAAATGTCCATGTGTGAAGGAGATCGATGCTTTCGAGGTACTTTGAAAAATATTGCATATATAAAGGAAAATTACGAAAAACCTTTAATGATTAAAGAAGTAGGCTTCGGTATCAACAAAGCTACGGCACAAAGACTCTATGATGTGGGGATTCGTTGGATTGACATATCCGGATCCGGTGGGACGAATTTTTTGGAGATTGAGAATTGCAGGCAGCAGTCCATAGATTTTTCCGAGTTATATTGTTGGGGAAATCCTACGGCAGAGGTTTTGATTCAATGTTCAGAACTCCCCGATGATTTAAAGTTGATGGCTTCCGGTGGCATTAAAAATGCCATTCATATTGTAAAAAGCTTAGTCTTGGGAGCGGATTTAGTAGGTATGAGCGGTGAGATTTTGAATTTTCTAATTCATGGAGGATATGAATATACGGAGCAATATTTTGAAGGGATGATTTATAAAGTCAAGATGATTATGTTGCTTTTGGGGGCAAAAAATCTGGAAGAATTAAAGAAAGTACCTTTCCGTATCAAAGGAGATTTGTTGAACCGATTAACAGCAAAAAAATATCGATAAGCTTTGGAAAATTATCCAAAGCTTTTTTGATTATCATCAAATAATAGGGTATATATTTTACGTTTAAGGAGGTGAGTTTATGAAATACAATACTCAAAAACAAGTTGAAAAAATTGTCTCCTACTTTCAATCAGGAGAAACGGGGCGAGATAAGTTTAAATTAGGTGTGGAAATCGAAAATTTTTTGATAGATAAAAAAAATTTAAAAACAGTTAGTTATTACGGGAAAAACGGCGTAGAGGAAACGATGAGAAGTCTTATGGAAACCGGAGAGTATCAGGGAAAAGAAGAATCGGGACATCTTTTGGAACTTCATAAAAAAGACTATAATTTTACCACAGAGCCCGGCGGACAATTGGAGTTAAGTTTGGCTCCAAGAGAATCCATTGGGGAAATTGAAAGAGAATATTTGGAGACGATGGGAAAACTAAATACCATTATTTCTCGAAAAAACCAATGGATTGTCAATATGGCTTATCATCCAACAACAAAAATTGAACAGATTAAACTTTTACCGAAAGAACGCTATGCTTTCATGGAGGCTTATTTCAAGACAACAGGGCGTTTTGCTCATTATATGATGAAGGGAACTTGTTCACTTCAAGTTTCTATCGATTATGCGGATCAGGAAGATTTTGCAAAAAAATATCATCTGTTGAGTGCAATGAGCCCCATTTTTTATACTTTATTTGACAATGGACCTCAATTTGAAGGAACACCTTATTTAAGGCATAATTTAAGACAGAGCATTTGGGAAGAAACGGATAAGCAACGATGCGGCTTACTTCCGACGGCATTTGAAGAAGATTTTGGATATGAAGCTTATGCCAAGTGGCTTTTGAAAATTTCCCCTATTTTTATGGAACAAAAAGATGAACTTGTGGCGGAGCAAAGATCGTTTAAAGAAGTTTTTGATCCGGATAGTATGGGGGAAAAAGAAATTTTCCATATGCTGTCCATTGTTTTTCCGGATATACGAGTCAAACAATATCTGGAAATTCGAATGATGGACTCTCTTCCATATCCTTTGAATATAGCGGCTGTGGCCCTGATAAAAGGGATCTTCTTAAACAGGGATAATGTGGATTTTCTAAACAGACAATTTAAAAAGGTCACCTTTGAACAGGTTCAAAGGATCAAGGAGGAAGCAACGAAAAAGGGATTAAAAACGGTATATTTAGAAAAAAACATTGGCGATTGGGGAAAGGAGTTATTCGAGATAGCTCATCACTCTTTAAGCGAGCAAGAGTGCAAATTTCTTCAGCCGTTGCAAGAATTGGTGAAAAAGCATCAAACCCTAAAAATGCTATTTGAACAAAACTTTGCCAAGGAGGGATTTTATAAGGCAGTGGAAAAAAATGCCTTAAGTTTATGAGAGAATATGCAAAAAAATATGTAGAACAGATAATGAGTCAACCTCAAGACTATGTGGAAGATGCGAGAGACTTTTTTCAAAAGGTTAATAGGTCTCGTGCCATTTATCACGGGAAAGTGGTTAAAACATCCATGCAAGCCGTGTTTTACGGAGAGAAGGATCGAAGGGCTTTTGAAGAAGTCGGAAAAATGATGATGTCTATTGGCAATAAAATAGCGAAAGAATACGAAAAGAATCCGGAATTTCGAAAACTTTATGGTTTTTCACCTTTGCTGGAACAATTAATTTTAAAAGATCCCGGTTATTCCATGACCGTTCCCATGGCTCGTTATGACATTTTTTATGAAGAACCGGAAAATTTTGTGTTTTGTGAATTAAATACCGACGGATCTTCCGCTATGAATGAGGATAACGTTTTGGGAAAGTTATTTATCCAAACCAAAGTTTACCGAGACTTTGTGGGACAAAACAAGACAGTGCATCATGATTTGATTGAAGAGTGGGTTTTAAAATCTACGGCTCTTTTTGAAAAATTAAAAGGGCATCGACCCAATATTGCTATTGTGGATTTTTTGGAAAGCGGAACATCTGCGGAATTTGAAGCTTTTCAGGAAGCTTATAAGAGAAAGGGATATTTTACGGTGATTGCCGATCCGAAAGAGCTTGATTTTGACGGAGAACATCTTTATTATAAAGATGATGTCATTCATATGGTTTATCGACGTTTGGTCACCGGGGAGATGATGGGAGATATCAAGCGGGCGAAACCGTTAATCGATGCCTATTTGGCGGATAAAATCATGCTTTTAGGGGGATTTCGAAGTCAGTTAATGCACACAAAACGAATTTTTGCTATTTTACATCATCCTTTTTGTCGCAAATTTCTATCCGGTGAAGAATTGGATTTTATTGAGAAACATATTCCTGAAACGCAAATTTTAGATAAAACAAAACTTAAAGAATATTCTAGAAAAAAAGATGATTTGGTTATTAAAGCGGAGGACGGTTATGGTGGAAAGGGGATCTTTTTCGGAGAGGATTTATCTTCAGAAGATTTCATCAGAATCTTGGAAGATGCTTCGGAGCATACTTTACTCCAAAAACGAATCCGACCAAAACCCATGCCGGTCATCAATTTTCGAGAAAATCATTTTACTGTGGAACCCATGATCTGGATTATCGGGATATTCTATTATTTGGAAAAATTTCAAGGAATCTATACTCGAGGGGCTAAAGAGGGGATTATTGCACAAGATGCTTATTCTCTGCCCCATATTGAATGGATGGGAGGAAATGAAAAATGAAAAAAAGAACGATTGGGATTATTTTATTGGCAATGATGGTGTTTTTTACCGCTTGTAATGGACAGATTTCCAATACTTCCGGATCCAAAGAACAGGAAACAGTGGAAAAAACACAAAATTTAATGAACGAAACGCCAACGGTGGAAGAAAGCGAAAAAAGTGAGGAATATCTTCGTGTTTTTGTAGACAAAAGATTATCCGGTTTTTCTCTTTTCGAAGAAGTGAAAAAAGCATTGGAAGAGAAAGGGATGAAAATCCAACTCGATTATGCGAATAGAGAAGATTTTGAAAAGTTGGCTAAAACAGGTGCCGGAGAAATGTTCATTACGGAAGATTATACACTGGCTAATAAATTGCAGGAAAAGCAAATCATTCCTGCTTGGGGCAGCTTATATGAAAATCCGTTGATGCTCTTGGGACCGGAAGAAGTGGGGAGAGATTTAGAACACACGGTTGCCGCATTAAAAGAAATGAAGCGGAAGCTTTACCTGCCTTCTGAAAATCCTGAGATTATCGGAAAAGTGGAGCAGTTAAAACAGATGATGAATATGGAAGATTTGGAAATTGTGACGGTAGAAGGGAATGCAATGTCCGTTGTTAAGAAAGCTCAAGAGGATGGAGCCTATGCCTTTTTAGACCGTGCACAATATTTTGCACATGAGTCGGAAATAAAATTGGTTATTGCGGTTGAAGGGGAAGAATCTTTAGGCAATGAAGCTTTAGTGATGATTTTACCTTCCGATGGCAAAGCGGAAGTTAAAGAAAATATGGCAGATAAGGTTTTTGAAATGATGAAATCGGAAGAAATTACAAAGCTGATTTCTTCATATGGAAAAGAACAATTCGGAACACCTCTTTATAAAATGGGAAGATAACAAAATGATGAGAATCGGAATTTCGGGGAGCAAAAGTTTTTTTGGTCCCCTTCATTGTTTAGATCATGCCTACTCTACGGCAATCATCAAAGTCGGATTTATCCCTATAATTTTACCGCTTCTTGAAAATCTAACCGGAATCAAAGAAATGTTGGAAGGACTGGACGGATTAATTCTTTCGGGAGGTTATGACATTTGGCCTTTTTTCTATGGAGAAAATCCTCATAAGGAAACCGCTTATTTTTTGCCGCAGAGAGATCTTTTTGAACTGGCATTGTATAAAACGGCACGACAAATGAATATTCCCGTATTTGGTGTTTGTCGAGGATTACAAATTGTCAATGTAGCTCAAGGAGGAACTTTGATTCAGGACATCCATTCACAAAGGGAAAGTCCTATTCGTCATGCGCCGGCGGATGATCGAATTGAAGCTTATCATAAAATTCATTGTGAGGGCAGACTTGTAGAAATTTTAGGAGAAAATGCCGTAGTCAATTCGGTTCATCATCAGGCGATTAAGGATTTAGGAAAGGAACTACGAATTCTGGCGAAATCGGAGGATCATATCATTGAAGCTGTTGAGACGACGGATCAAAAAGTTTTAGCCGTTCAATTTCATCCGGAAAGAACTCGGTCCGGCTTCGACATACCTAATCTATTCTATTATTTTTTTGGAGAAAAACGATGAAAATTGCCATTTTTACTTATTCAATGAAACAAAAAGAAGACGGAAGAATTTATGACGGAGCAAATGGATTTTATATAAATGAACTTCACGCTTTGGGACGCTCTGTTTTTCTCGCACCCGATATTCATCAAGAAAAAACTATTGACGGTTTTTTGCATTTTGTAGACGCCTTGATTTTTCCTCCGTCAGATAACATAAAGAGAATCAGCTTAGATTCAATGGAAGAAAACCCTTTGGATTTCCAGCAGGAGTTTCGCCAAAATTGTTGGCTTAAGAAAGCCATCGAAAAAAATAAGCCGGTATTGGCTTTAGGCAATCAATTTTTTTGGATCAATCAATATTTTGGCGGAAAAAGTTCAGAATATAAAGCAATGGCTCCAGGTGAAATTCAATTTACAAAAGATTTTTCAGAAAAAATTGGAGTAAGAAAAGTTCAAGGTATGATTTCTCACGGAAAGATAATCACATTGGGCAGAGATCTTGAAAAACTAACCACTGGAGAACGAGTGGGAGGACTTCGAAAAGAAAATCTGTTGGCTTTTCCAATTTATCCTGAATTTTCCACAAAAGATAAAAATGAAAAAATTTTGGAATATTTTTCTAAAAGCTTGAATACAATGCTATAATAGTGGAGGAGGGGCGAAATGAAACTGATTTTAGCAGTGGATAAAAATTGGAGTATAGGAAATCAAGGAAGACTTCTATATCATTTACCGAGAGATTTAAAACATTTTAAGGAAACGACCATGGGAGGCATTCTGATTATGGGACGGAAGACTTATGAATCTTTGCCCAGAAAATTGCCGGGGAGAGAAATGGTTGTTTTATCTCGAGCACAACGAGAGTTCCCAGGCGCTTACCATGCTCGAAGCATTCATGAATTGTGGAATATTTTGGAAAAAATTGACCCAAATCATCAAAGAGAATGTTTTGTCATTGGCGGTGCTCAAATCGTAGAGCGACTATTGCCTTGGATTTCAGAAGCAATCATCACGATGATTGACCGAGATACAAAAGAAGTAGATGCAAGAATTGAAGCTTTAAACCCGGCAGAATGGAAACTGATTCGAGAAAGTATTCCAAAAGAAGAAAATGGGATTTCTTACCGCTATCAATTTTATGAAAAATCAAACCCTATCAAGAGAGAGAAAATACAAAAAGGAGAGTTGGAAAAAATGGATTTAATTGAGAGATTAAAAAGACAAGTCAAGGAAGTACAACCGAGTATAGTGTTTCCGGAAGGTACGGAGCCTCGTATTTTAGGAGCAGCGGAACGTTTACAAAATGAAGGAATTTTAATCCCTATTCTTCTTGGTGGAAAGACAAAAATCAATGAAATTGCTTATGAGCACGGTTATGAAATCTCCAAGATTCGCATTATCAATCCGAAAAAATACCCGAAAATTGACAAAATGGTTGCTGCATTTATGGAACGCAGAAAAGGTAAAGTGAATGAAGAAGCCGCTTATAAAATGTTGATGACCGATGAAAACTATTTTGGAACCATGTTGGTTTATATGGGAAAAGCGGACGGATTGGTATCCGGAGCTATCCATTCCACAGCCGACACCGTACGCCCGGCTCTTCAAATTGTAAAAACTCGTCCGGAATTCAAAAAAGTTGCCGGTGCATTTATTCTTCGTCGAGGTGAGCAACTTTATATTTTTGCCGACGGCGGCGTCAATATTGAGCCTTCTGCGGAAGATTTGGCGGAATGTGCAATTATGACTGCGGAAACCGCAAAACGTTGCGGTATGGAGCCCAAAGTGGCTATGTTAAGCTTCTCTTCAAAAGGTTCCGCTTCCCATGAAGAAGTTACTAAAGTTCAAGAAGCTACTCGTATTGCAAGAGAAAAAGCGCCGGATTTGGTTATTGACGGAGAATTACAATTTGATGCGGCTTTCGTACCTACCGTTGCTAAGTTAAAAGCGCCGGATTCAGAGGTTGCAGGACATGCCAATGTATTTATTTTCCCCAATATCGCGGCAGGAAATATCGGATATAAAATCGCCCAACGTTTAGGCGGATTTGCTGCTATCGGACCGGTTCTTCAAGGCTTAAACGCACCGATTAACGATTTATCTCGTGGATGCGTTGAGCAAGATGTATATGAATTGGCTATTTTAACAGCCGCATTGATGTAAAGAGAAGGACAATCATCGATATTATCGGTGGTTGTTTTTTGTCTCTTGAATTGTCAAGTCAAGTGCAACGAGGTTGAA
>KI259837.1 GCA_000467935.1 Peptostreptococcaceae bacterium oral taxon 113 str. W5053 | reverse complement strand
GAACCGAATGATTTGAGTAAATATTTATTTGGTGTTTTTATACAGGGATAGATAGCGACCTACTGAGAAAAAAGATAAAGGAACCTTAAGATAAAAATCATCTTGCATTTTCCATGCTTTTTCATGTATGATGAAACTGTGGGAGGGGAATGAAAATGAATCGAAAAAAATCCATTTTGTGTATGCTTGCCGCATCGGGAAACTTTGCTTTTATGGCGGCTACGGTAAAATTGTCCGGAGGACAGGTGCCTTTGATGCAGCAAATCTTTTTTCGAAATTTTATCATTTTTCTGTTGGCATTTTTTACGATGAAAAAACAGGGCATTTCTTTTGTACCCTCCAAAGGGGCAAAGAAAGATTTGTTTTTCCGTTGTCTTTTCGGGTATTTGGGGATGCTCTGCGTCTTTTACGCCAATCGGAATCTCCACCTGGCCGACGCTCAGATTTTGCAGAAACTCAGTCCCTTTTTTATCACTGTTTTTGCCGTAACTTTTTTGGAAGAAAAACTGACCAAATGGAAAGCCGTATCTCTATGCATGGCATTTATGGGCGCTGTCGTGGTCATTCGTCCTCACGGAGACTTTACCCTCTTTCCCTTTATGGTGGCGGTAGGCTCCGCATTTTTCTCCGCTTTGGCGTATACCCTTTTGAGGAAACTCCACCGGGAGCCGGGCTTTCGCATTATTTTTTACTTTGGCGCATTCACCTCTGCGGCATCTTTCCCTTTTATGTTGATGCAATATAAAAGTTTGAGTCTTAAATACTGGGGGCTTTTGATTTTAATCGGTGTCTTTGCCGGTTTGGGACAAAATTTTGTCACCAAAGCCTATCGCTATGCGCCTGCCAGTGAAGTAAGCATTTTTGATTACACCGGCGTTGTGATTTCACCCATCATCGGTTTTTTGCTTTTTCAGGAAAAAATCGGGATAAGAACTCTTTTGGGAATGGTTCTAATTGTCCTTAGCGGATATTTGTCCTTTTATTTCAATCGGAAAAAAGAGGGGGAAAAATGAACCGAGTCCGCAGAAACCAAAGCATAGTTGATATCATATCATCGGAAAATCCGAATATTAGGAGAGAAGAGAATGAATAAAGACAGGCGATTTTTGTTGATTTGGGGAATACCCACTCTGATTTTACTTGCAGGGATGGCTTATACGGTGCTTTATGGAGCACAAAAAAGATATATGCTGTTACTTGTTGTCGAAATGGTTTCACTGATTATCTATTTGCCCTGGTTGAATCATTTTGATCGGGTACGCAACGAAAATCCGGGCAAAAAAACTTTCAGCGATCATTTTTTGCTTGTTTTTTGCATTTTGGCTGTGCCGGGTCGCTTTATTCCCGATTGGCAAATTCGTGAAGGATATATGGTCATCTGTCTGGTATTGTTTCTATTGATTTCAGCTCTTCGAGGATGGATTTTGGCGACAAAAATTCCTGTCATGGAAGATGAATACGAAGGGAGGGAAGAAGAATACGAACAAGACCGGGATATGATTTCAGAAGAAGAAACGAAAGAGAAAGAGAGCGAGTAATCGCTTTCTTTTTTTGTGCACATCCCCGAGAGGCGGAGAAGTTTTTGCCTCTTTCTATGCTATAATAAAGACAAATCATAGAACAACGAAACGGAGGAGAACTTTATGGATAAAACAAAACCTAAACTCAATTATAAAAACACTTTTTTAATCGGCTTCGGTTTTTTGGCGTCCAGCTTGGCATGGAGCTTGTATAACAGCTTCGTTCCCCTGATTTTGGAGGAACGCTTTTTGCAGTCCACCGCGCTGATCGGTCTGATTATGACCATCGACAATTTTTTCGGTGTGGTTTTTCAGCCGACGGTAGGTATCCTATCCGACAAAACGGACACCAAACTGGGCAAGCGTATGCCTTGGATTGCTTTCGGATTGCCCGTTTGTGCACTGTTATTTACCTTTATTCCCCGCATGACTACCTTGGCGGGTACCATGGCGGTTCTTATCGCTTTTAACTTTATCATGTCTTTATGGAGAAGTCCGGTCATCTCCCTGATGCCTGATGTAACCCCTGCATCTCTTCGAAGCGGTGCCAACGGCATTATCAATTTAATGGGCGGTGTGGGTTCCATCATCGCTTTTCTGGTCGGCGGAAAACTGGCGGCAAGCAGCGGCGGCATGAACCTTCCTTTTCTTATGGGTGCTATGGTTATGTTTTTATCTTTATTTTTGCTTTTATTCTTCGTTCGGGAGCCGGCCATGTTACGCTATCGCAAACGTCACGCAATTGCCTTGAGCGCCAGAGAACAGGCTCTCTATGAACGATATGAACAAGACGTGCCGGAAACGGCGGGAAATGGGGAGAAGGAAAAAGAATCGGAAGGAAAACTCTTCTCCAAGAAAGTGGAAGGCTTCAAAAGCCTAAGCTCCGGAGAAAAACGCAGTTTACTCTTTCTCCTCTTTGCCATCTTCGCCTGGTTCTCCGGCTATAATGCGGTGGAAACCTTCTTCACCTTGTTTGCCACCAATAATTTAGGTGTCGGGAAAGGGCAAGCCGCTATGATGCTTACCGCTTTTTCCTTGACCTTTCTGGCTTTTGCCGTACCCTCCGGATTTTTGGCGCAAAAAGTCGGTCGCAAAAAAATGATTTTAATCGGATTATGCGGATTGATCGCCACTTTTCTGCCCATTTTATTGATTGAGAATGTAACCGTTGTCTTGGTGCTTCTTTTTATCGCCGGCATCTTCTGGGCGTGTATCAACATCAACAGTCTTCCCATGGTTGTGGAAATGGCAAAACCGGAAGCCATCGGCAGCTTTACCGGATATTATTATTTCTTCTCTTTTACCGCCGCCATCGTAAGCCCGATTCTTTTCGGTTGGCTGAGAGATTTGAGCAAAACTTATTCCACCCTCTTTATCTACGCCGTGGCATGTTATGTCATCGCCCTTGTTTGTATGCTCTTCGTTCATCATGGAGATCATAAGGAGGAAGAAGTTTGATGAAAAAATCAAAGGGGCTTTTCCGAGGCTTTCGGACAGTCCTTTTTTTGTGTTACAATAATGATAAAGTGAGGGAAAACATATGGATGAATATTATATGCAGGAAGCATTGAAAGAAGCGCGAAAAGCATACGAAAAAAAAGAGGTCCCCATAGGCGCCGTTGTGGTTTTGAACGGTGAGATTATCGGACGGGGACACAATCAAAATAAATATGGGAAAAATCCTCTCTATCATGCGGAAATCATAGCCATTCATCAGGCGGCAAAGACAATAGGAGAAGCACGTCTGCCGGAAGCGGAGATTTATATAACCTTGGAGCCCTGTGCCATGTGTGCCGGAGCGATGATTCATGCCCGTTTTCGTCGGGTTGTCATTGGCGCCATGGACAAAAAAAGAGGTTGTGCAGGCAGTGTGATGAATTTATTGGAAGAGGAACATTTCAACCATCGTCCGGAAACGGTGCGGGGAATCTTAGAAAAAGAATGTGCGGACATTTTAAGTGAATTTTTCAAAAAATTACGAGAGGAAAAGAAGGTGAGGAAAAATGAATGATCAACGAGGACGAATGATGGAAAGTACGCCAGTACCCAAACTGTTGATTCAATTTTCCATCCCTACCATTGTAGGGATGTTGGTCAATGCATTATACAATGTCGTGGATCGAATTTTTCTTGGACAGGCGATCAGTCGACTGGCTATCGGCGGTGTTTATCTGGCTTTTCCTTTTATGATTGTATCCATGGCTTTTGCCATGCTCATCGGTTTTGGCGGAAATGCTCTTTCTTCCATCGAATTGGGACGCAAGCATCGGGAAACATCGGAACAGATTTTAAACAACGCTTTCGTTTTGCTTTTCTTGTGCGGTCTGGTTTTAGCCGGCATCTATACGATTTTCATGAAACCCCTGCTCTTGATGTTCGGAGGCTCCGAAAAACTTTTACCCTATGCCACCGAATATTTGAGCATCATCATCTTGTTTTTGCCTATTTATACGGTGGAATTCGGGATCAACGCCTTTACAAGAGGGGAGGGCAATCCGAAGATCTCCATGCTCACCATGCTTATCGGTGCCCTGGTCAACACGGTCTTGGACTATATCTTTATCGTCCGATGGGGATGGGGCATCGCCGGTGCGGCTTGGGCGACAGGGATCGGGCAATGTTGTTCATTCCTTTGCCTGATATACTACTTTACTTGGGGAAGCTCCACATTGAAATTACACTTTCCCCCTACCTTGAAAACCTCTTTAATCTTACCCGCGTTGAAACTGGGCACCTCCAATTTCGGTATGCAAGTAGTCTCCAGCCTAATTGTCGTCGTCTATAATATGAAACTGCAACAATATGGCGGCGACTTCGGCGTTTCCGCTGCGGGTGTTATTCAATCTATCACCACCTTGGTACTCATGCCCATTATCGGACTTAATCAAGGTGCCCAACCCATTATGGGCTACAATTATGGCGCCGGAAATTACCGTCGAGTGAAAGAAACGTTAAAAACCGCCATGATCATCGCCACATCCTATGCACTGCTTTTTTGGATTTTTATTGAACTTAAACCCACTTGGTTTTTGAATATCTTCGGCAAAGAAAAAAATCCGGAAAACATAGCCGCCCAGATTCAGGCCGCCAGATGTTATTTTTTGATGCTGCCATCCATCGGCAGTCAAATCATCTGCGCCAACTATTTTCAAGCCACGGAAAAACCCTTTATCGGATTATTAACCTCTTTATCCCGACAGCTGTTAATCCTTTTACCCTCCATTTATATTTTCTCCGGTCTTTTCGGATTCATAGGAATTTGGATTGCCAGCCCCGTCTCCGACTTCTTTGCGTGGATGATTACCCTTTTCTTTATCAAACGGGATTTGCCTCGACTGCAAGAAAAAAAGAGCTCTTGTTAGGTTCTTTCTTTAATTTAAGGGAGGGAAGAAACTTTTCTCCAGACTTATCCCTCCTTCGTATTTTAAGAAGAATAGGGGCATTTTTGTGAGGTCGACAAGGCAAAGAGGAGGAAGCTTCTTTAAAAAATTACTTGAAAGGAAGAACAGACATCTTTTTTACCGAA
>KI259836.1 GCA_000467935.1 Peptostreptococcaceae bacterium oral taxon 113 str. W5053 | reverse complement strand
TCTTAGTTGTCAAGACATATGTTACACTCTGAGAAATATTCTGATACAACTTGATTCGGACTTTTAAACTTAAGTACTGTTTTCTCTGTGTTGTTATATCTCTTCTCGTGCTTCTTTACCTGTTCTATTCACTCCTTTTCACTTCTAAAGACCTTGCGATTGTATAAGTTCTTGCCGTCCTCTCTGTGGCTTCTTTCTACTTTCCCATTCTGCCATGGTGAATAGGGTCTTGTCCTTCGCAAGAACATATGCAATGTCTTTGCAGTCTTCTCAAATGCACTTTCAAGTTCTGTTCGTTCACCATCGTTTACAAACTCAGGTCCGTTATCTACTTGGATCATTCGAATGGGAAATCCCATTCTACTTTCAAGTTCTTTTAGGTATTTACTTGTTTCGTTGGTGCTCTTTTCTTTCACTATTTTCAATATACGTTTCCTACTCTACTCGTCTATCCCTGTAATCGGATAGTATCTATTTCCATAACTTGGAAAGCGGATACATTCATTTGGCACATACTTGATGTCTATTTGAACTTTATCTCCCGGATATGTGCCTTCCTTTCGCTGATAGCTTGTATAGCTCTTCCTGCGCTTCTGAACTTTCTTGTACTCCCTTTGCCTTGTCTACACATGCTCTCAAAGCTTCGGCT
>KI259835.1 GCA_000467935.1 Peptostreptococcaceae bacterium oral taxon 113 str. W5053 | reverse complement strand
TGACAGTTTAGACAAGAATGTGGAAGTCGAGCGGAAAGGACTGGGAACTCCTGCAACTCGTGCCGGAATCATAGAGAACTTGATCTACAAAGGCTTTATTGAAAGGGATAAGAAAAATTTGATTGCAACACCGAAAGGAAAAAGCCTGATTGAGATTGTTGCAGATAACTTTAAATCATCAGAAATGACGGCACAGTGGGAAATGGAGTTGTCTGATATAGCACAGGGCAAATCTTCCAAAAAAGAGTTTTTAGAGGGTATAGAGGCGGAAATAAAAGATACTATAACTAAGTATAAAGAGGTTTAGCCTATGTTTGATACTTTAATGAAACTTGATGAAAACAGAGAGGCTTTAGATTTTTATGCAACTGATAAAAGAGCCATAGAAGAACTTTTAAATAGAGAAAAATTCAGAACAACAGTCTATGAGTCTGCGTGCGGACAAGGACATATTGGTAAGGTGCTTAAAGAATATGGATATAAAGTGAAAGCGACAGATATTTGTTACAGAGGTTATGGAGAAGAAAGAGAAGTAGATTTTTTCACAGTTAAAGAAAATACCTTAGACATAGTAACTAATCCGCCCTATTTTTGTGCTGACAGGTTTATAAAACACGCTCTTGAAATATCTAAATCAGGAACAAAAATAGCGATGCTTTTTCGTTTGGCATTTTTGGAAGGACAAAAAAGATATGAGATGTTTAAAAAATATCCGCCTGAAAGAGTATATGTATTTTCCAAAAGGCTTAATTGTGCTAAGAATGCTGAATTTGAGAAGTATAAAAGCAGTGCGATCGCTTTTGCATGGTTTGTATGGGAGGTGGGCTATACAGGAATAACAGAGCTTAGGTGGATAAAATAATTTAGTTTAAATCCCTCGAAATTGGGGGAATTAGAAGAAGGAGGTAAAAATGCGAATCAATGATTTTCATAACATTTTGGAGCTTGTAAAACAGGATATTTTGCAAAGTGAAGCGGAATATTTAAAGCTCCTAAAGGTTGTCGGAAACAATCAACGATATGACTTTAGAAGTCAATTAAGTATCTATGATAAAAATCCGGAAGCAACAGCCTGTGCCAAGTTCGACTATTGGCGTGAACGCTTTCATCGAACTGTTATGCGAGGACAGAAAGGGATTCCGATTTTAGAGGACTACGGCACATACAAAAAAGTGGACTACATCTTTGATATAAGTCAAACCGTTTCAAGGAACAGAGATGTTAATGAGGTAAATCTTTGGAAATTTGATAAAGAAGCTCATCAAGATGTCTTAAAGGAAATGATAACAAGTGAAGGCTATGAAGAAAGCGAAAGTAACCTTGAAAATATCTTTTCTTTAAGCAGAATTTATGGTGATGAAAAGATAGACAGCTTGATGAATGAGCTTAGAATCACTGATGAGGACAGAATATCCTTTGTTAAATTTGTCAGGGACTCCATCAGTTATGCGGTAGCTTCAAGGTTTAAGGTGGATTATCCGATGGATAAGGAGCTGTTAAGAGAAAACTTCAAAAGACTGGACAGCATATCCCTTATGAGCCTTGGTGAAACCATATCGGATATTAGCGGAAGTATCATAGATACAACCATTCAAAAGAGCAAAGAGCTTGAGAAGCAAAAAGAAGTTTTAAGAAATAAAGAAGCAGGATATAATAGGATTAAAGAAGAAATTGAGGAGGTAGAAGAAAATGTACTTCGACGAGATGATACGAAAAGAATTAGTGAAACCGAGCGAGTTTTCAGAAATGGAGAGTACGGACGAAATAATAGAGAAAATCAGGGAGAAAACATTGGACAACTTGGAGAAGCAGACGGACTTCATCAAGGAATATCCGAATCCGACCTACGCAGTGATGAGGCTGGATTATCTATCACAGAGCGAGGAGCAGAGCCACTTCGAGATGTTAGTGGATCTATACAAGGAGAAGAAGCTGACAGAACACCTGATGGACATTCAGAAACAGGCGATAGCGTTTATGAGAACAGAGAAACCGAAACTGATGAAAGCTTGGAAAATAGAGAGCGAGAGCAATCCGCAGTATGGGGCGATGATTTCGGCTCTCAAAGAAATGACCATCAAGGAAATCGTGGAAATCTAAAAGAAAATACCAAATCAGAGATAAGAGAAGCTGATAAGGCTTCTTTTTCTTTGCCTGAAAATGCTTATGGACAACTGATCCTTACCGTTCCTCTTAGTCAAAAGGAAAAGGATGTGTTCCTGATTAACGGAGGAAATCATGATGGTGGCAGACTTCCTGTTATCGCTGAATTTTCCAAAGGAAAAACAGCAGAAGAATTAGGAGAATACCTTAAAAACACTTTTCAAGGGGGAAACGGCTATATCATTGACGGAAGTGAAATTTCGGCGTGGTATTCAGATAAGGGGATTCATTTTGCTTCCGGAATATCGGCAAGAGAGGATCATACGCAGGTTTTAAGTTGGAGTGATGCTGCAAGTAGGATAAATGAACTTCTTAATAGCGGTGAGTTTGCCACAAATATAGAGCTTTCTGAAGCATTTGACTATGAAAGAGATCGGATTTCAGAGTCCCTATGGTATCTTATTCACGATTTGAGTGAGGAAGGAAAAGAACAAGGCTTTTTTGAATTTCTCGAAAAGGGAGGTGGCTTTCCGGATGAAACAAAACGATTATCCGAGGCACTGAAAAATCCTGAACACCTTGGGGATGTCATCAAAGAGTATGGACGATTTTTAGTAGGATACAAAGAAAATAGAGATGTGCTGAGGTTTCACTATCATAAGGTGGACAGCCTTTATCAGAAGTTACAGGAGCTTGAACTGCCAAGAAAAGAATATACTTCTAATCTTATTGAACTTCCGAAAGTAAAATCCTTTATTACAGAAGATGAAGTCCTTGCTACCCTTTCAAGAGGAAGTGGAATCGATAGAGGAAAAGAGCGAATTACAAAGTTTTTTAAGGAAAACCACACTTTACAGGAAAAAGCCAACTTTTTAAAAGATGAGTATGGAACAGGAGGAAGAAGCCATGCGGTATCAGGCTTGACAGGTAGTGGAGAATGGCACGATGCCAAAGGAATAAAACTGGAAAAGAATGATTGTAAAGATGTATTTCTCACTTGGTCAAGTGTGGCAAAGCATATTGACGAGCTGCTTTCTAAAAACCTTTACCTTGAAGAAAAGACGATAGAGGAAAAGAAAGAAGAAGTTCAAAAACCAAGCTATTACTCGAAGGATAATCCTGAAAACTTGATGACTGATGAAATGCTGAAAAGAGTACCGGAGCTTTACGCACAGGAAGAAATTGATTTAGCGGAGAAGGAAGTTCATGCAGCATATATCATTCCTTTCCGTTCTAACTGGACTTGGTATATGACGGAGTACGACAGAGAAAGCGGTGATGCTTTTGGTCTTGTTTTAGGGATTGAACCTGAATGGGGATATTTTAATCTTGAGGAGCTGAAAGAACTAAACGCACAAAGGCTTATTTTAGAGGATTTTCCAAAGACTTTTCAAGAAATCAAAGATACCGAGCTTGTAAAACAGATGAGCGAGGAAGAAATAGACCGAGTATTTAACGGGCAGCTTTCCTCAAAAGATAATCAAAAGGAACAGGACATCTTTTATCTTAGCGATGAAATGGGAATTTCATTAGAAGAAGCCGAGGGTATTATCGACGACAGGAGCAGGTTATCAGGGGTTAGTACAGAGGATACAGATAACAAAGATAATTTACTTGATGAAAAAAGTCCTGTTCAATCTACCCTGTTTGACTACATTCAGCAAAGAGAGGAAGTAGAGCTGAATGAAAAAGAGGAAAGCCTTGCAGATAAATTTGCAGTGAAACAAGGTGATACCGTATATTTTGACCATGAAGCATATATCGCAAGGGATATTGAAAAAAATAAGGTAAATGGAAAACCGGAGGTATGGCTGTATCCGGCAAGAGATGGAAATAGGCAAATTGCAATCGTACCATTTATGGATAATGAGGAGCTGTTAAGAAAGATAAGCCTTGAAAGACCAAGTTTTATTGTTGGTGATGAAGTAAGATACAAGGATAAGGACTATACCATCACACGCTTTGACAATATGGGAAATAACCTAAAGACCGTAACGGTTAAGGACAATACCGAGTATCTTGGCGGTATGATAACCGGATCCGATGTCATTCCCTATCGTTTGGAGAGCGACCTTGAGAGAATATTTGAAAATCTGACATACACGAAAGCTAAAGATACGATTCAAGATATTGATGAAAAGGCAGAAAAACCTAAAATAGAAGCTCATAACTTTAAGATTACCGAAGAAATCCTCCCTGAAAAACTAAGTCCGAGCGAAAGACTTAATAACAACCTTGAAGCCATCTCTATGCTTAACCGCATTGAAAGCGGACAAAGAGAGCTTGACAGCACAGCTCAGGAAGCCTTGGCAAAATATGTCGGTTGGGGCGGATTATCCGAAGTATTTGATGAAGAAAGAGGTGGTCAATGGAAAGAAGCAAGAAGTTTCTTAAAAGAAAATCTATCGCAGGCAGAATACGAAGCTGCAAGAGAATCTACCTTAACGAGCTTTTACACACCGAAAACAGTGATTGACAGTATCTACTCTACCCTGTCAGGAATGGGCTTTAAGAGTGGTAATATCTTAGAGCCGTCAATGGGCATCGGAAACTTTATAGGCAATATCCCTGATGAAATGAATAAGTCCAAGTTTTATGCCGTAGAACTTGACTCGGTAAGCGGTCGAATTGGAAAACTACTATACCCTGAAAGTGA
>KI259834.1 GCA_000467935.1 Peptostreptococcaceae bacterium oral taxon 113 str. W5053 | reverse complement strand
ACGGTTCGGTTAAAAGGCTTTTTTGGCGGTTCTCAGGATAATGCCATTGCGGTAAGTATTTCCAATTTTACCGGCGGTCCATATCATGTCTTTATCTCCGGTGAAGGAGACAACGCATCTACTCAAACTCTCTATGGCAACGCCCTTGTCCGATTTAAAAAGCTGGTTAAAGGGGGAACTTATACCATTACTATCGTAGCTCATAATGGTCCTGTAAGCGGAAATGTTCATATCTCCAGTTATTATGAATAAAAGTTCCGCTGTTTGAACAAAAAGATTTTTTTCCAAAATTCCCTGCGAAAAAAATATACTCTGTACATCATTCCTTTCATCTTTTTCGCAGAGAAAAGTGAAGTAAGAAAAAAATGGGGAAGCAAGAAAAGACTTTGTTTCCTCATTTTTTATTTGTCCCGACTTTTAAGACCATTACATATATTTCAAGTTCAAATCGTAAAAAGTATCGAAGAATTTTTCAGGCATTTTTTATCGTCCGTAAATACGGCAAAGTTCTCTAAGTTTCTGTGCGATTTCTTCGGAAGCGTCACCCTCTTTCATGCGCCAGCACCAGTTGCCGCCCAAAGTTCCCGGATTGTTCATGCGGGCATCATTGTCCAATCCCAAGAGATCCTGCATTTGAAAAACCGCCAGTTTTGCCACGCTACGAAGGGCACCTCGAATTAAACCCCAATTTAATCCTTCTTCTTCCCGAATTCCCATATAACGGGTGGCAAAATAGATTTCTTCCGCCGGTGCATTCATCTTCCAACCGGCGATGGTGTCGTTGTCGTGCGTTCCCGTATAGACAACACAGTTGTCCGTATAATTGTGAGGCAGATAATCGCTGTCCGCCGAGGGTGAGAAGGCGAATTGTAAAATTTTCATACCGGGAAATCTCGTAGCTTCACGAAATTCATAAACCTCTCTGGTCATATAGCCTAAGTCTTCCGCAATAATGGGTAAGTCTCCAAGTTCTTTTTTGACTGCTTGGAACAGTTTCATAGCGGGTCCCTTTTCCCAATGACCGCCCGCCGCCGTGGCGTCCCCATAGGGCACTTTCCAAAAGGATTCAAAGCCTCGAAAATGATCAATGCGCAATACGTCAAAAAGTTTGAAATTCCAATTGATGCGTCGAATCCACCATGTATAGCCTTCCTTTTCCAAAACTTCCCAATTATAGACCGGATTACCCCAAAGTTGTCCGTCGTTGGAGAAGTCGTCCGGCGGACATCCACCTACAAATTCCGGATTCAGTTCCTGATCAAATTGAAAAATTTCCGGATTGGCCCAGGCGTCGGCACTGTCCTGTGCCACATAAATGGGGATATCTCCGATAAATGAAATTCCCTGTTCATTGGCATAGTTTTTTAAATCCTGCCATTGTTGATAAAATTTATATTGGACAAAAGCGAAAAACTCCATGCGCTTCGCATATTTCAAACGCCATTTTCCCAGGGTTTTCCCTTCCCGCCTGCGAAACTCTTCCGGCCAATAAGCCCATGAACGATGTTTTTGTTTTTCCTTAATCAACATGTAAAGACAATAGTCTTCAAGCCAGATCGCATTTCGCTTTTGAAAAGCCAAAAATTTTTCCTGATCCTTCTCTTTAAAACGGATATAGGCTTTTTCCAAAAGTCGACTTCGTCCCCTGTAGAGTTTTTCATAATCCACTCGGGTCGGATCGGTACCGAAATCCGCCGTTTCTATTTCCTCTTGAGTCAATAATTCTTCTTTTACCAAAAAATCCAAATCGATAAAGTAAGGATTGCCCGCATAGGCGCTAAAAGATTGATAGGGAGAGTCCCCGTATCCCGTAGGACCTAAAGGCAATATCTGCCAAAATTTTTGGCCGGCTTCCTTTAGAAAATTGACAAATCGATAAGCCTCTTCTCCCAAACTCCCAATACCGTAAGGGGAGGGTAAAGAAGAGATGTGAAGCAAAATTCCGCTTCCTCGATTGGTTTTTAAATTTTTGTAATTATATTTTTCATCCATCAAAATTCCTCATCTTCGTTTGATTAATTTGGCGGGTACCAAAATCCCTTTCGTTTCTCCCGTCCCTTTGATTTCCGCAATTAAATGTTCAAAAAGATGTTTTCCCAAAAGGGGAATTTGAATATCCACCGAGGATATGGGCGGACTTAACAAAGTTCCAATCAGAGAATTGTTAAAGCCTACGATGGGCAAACTTCGCTTGAGTTCCTTCATTGCCCTGTTTGTTCCGTAAGCCAATACATCATCGGTACATACAATGGCGTCCACGTTTAATCCCAATAAGATTTTCCCCTCCTTATAACCTGTATCTTCGGAAAATTCTCCTTCTCGAATCAATTCTTCGCATACGGGCAGATCCTTCTCCTTCAAAGCCCGTCGATAGCTTTCTTCACGAACAGTGGTTACCACCAATTTCCGATTCCCCAATATTAGACCCGGTCGTTTGACACCGTCTTTTATCAACGCTTCCATCACATTCTTCATGGCTTTGAAATTGTCATTGTCCACCCATGAAATCTCATTGTCTTCCGGCGTTCCCAAAGCCACAAAATTTGCTCCGTTTTTCTTTAAAAAACGCAGACTCCGGTCTTTATGATATACCGTTAACAGCAAAAATCCGTCCACTCGCTGAGAATTCCAAAGTTTTTTCACTTTGGCAAATTGTTCTTTCTCCGTCTTGGAAAAAACCAATAATATCTGATAACCGGTCTCTTCCGCATTTTGACAAATACTTTGTAAAATTTGGACAAAGAAATCATTGGATAAACTCTTTAAAGGATCTGTGTGCAAAACCGCCGCAATGGTCTTGGTCCCGTTGCCCGCCAAAGATTGAGCGGAAAAGTTCGGAGAATAATCCAATTTTTTCATCGCTTGGAGAACTTTTTCCTTCGTCATCCGGCTGATTTTATCGCTTCCGGATTGCACTCTGGAAACAGTGGAACTGCTGACTCCCGCCAGTTTCGCCACATCCTTGATGGTGGTCTTTTTTTTCATCTCAATTGATTCTTCGGGTACTT
Source organism: Peptostreptococcaceae bacterium oral taxon 113 str. W5053 (assembly GCA_000467935.1). Lineage (GTDB taxonomy): Bacteria > Bacillota > Clostridia > Tissierellales > Peptoniphilaceae > W5053. Next base: position 127,706 of record KI259834.1, on the reverse strand, counting down.
TTCCCATCAAAGAAATGCAAAGCTTCCGTGTCAAAGTGAAAATTATGCACCTCGTCGACAGCATATTCATAATGTCCAGGTTGAGACATGATGAAATCCTGCCCGTCTTTGAGTTTCGTATAGAGAAGTTTTTCTTTTCCAAGCATTTCGATAACTTCAATGGTCGCTTGGAAAGTATTTTCTTCTCCGATACCCGCAATGAGTCTCTCACTTCGCGTTCCCAGATAAACCGCTTTTCCTTCATAATCTTTTAATGCGGCTTTGTCATGGTCGGAGGGATTGACGGTAATCACCCCGCTGTCGCTGACAAATTTTCCGCCGTCCATTTTGCCCTTCAAAATATTCATGGTGGGAGAACCGATAAAGCCCGCTACAAAAAGATTTTGAGGTGTATTGTAAAATTCTTCCGGTTTGCCCACTTGTTGAATTTTTCCGTCATCCAACAACACAATTTTGGTTGCCATAGTCATGGCTTCCGTCTGGTCGTGGGTAACATAGATTGAGGTGGTTCCTAAGGATTTGTGCAAACGAACCAATTCCACACGCATATGTTCTCTTAATTTCGCATCCAAGTTGGATAAAGGCTCGTCCATCAAAAAGACACCGGGTTTACGCACCATGGCACGCCCCAAAGCCACACGTTGTCTTTGTCCGCCGGAAATATCCGAAGGTTTGGAATAAAGATAGTCCTTGATTTGCAGAATCTCCGCCGCTTCCATTACTCGATCATGAATGACTTCCTTCCGTTCCTTTTTCATTTTCAAAGCAAAGGCCATATTATCGTACACGGTCATATGGGGATAAAGGGCATAGGATTGAAAGACCATAGCAATATTTCTGTCTTTGGGTGCCACTTTATTCATCAATCGTCCGTCAAACAGCAATTCCCCCTCGGTAATGGAATTTAACCCCGCAATCATTCTTAACAACGTGGATTTTCCACATCCGGAAGGTCCCAAAATTACACAAAATTCTTTGTCGTCAATATCCAAATTGATATTACGAAGGGTGAATTTTTCACGACCCTCATATTTTTTTCCTAAATCATTGATTTCAACTCGCATAATAACCTCCTATCCCTTTACGGAACCCGCTGCCAAACCGGATACCAATTGATTTTGTAATGCAATAAATAAAATGACAATAGGCAATGCACTTAAAAGCCCCCCTGCCGCAAAAGCCGGCTGATTCATGGTTCTCGCATCATTTATCAAGGTAAATAAGCCGGTTGCCAATGTATAGCTTTCCGGATTGGTTAATAAAATTTTCGGTAACATATAGTCCAAAAAAGGAGCCATAAAGGACATCAGCCCGATAATTGCCACCATAGGACGGGCAATAGGCATGATAATCAGGCGATAAATCTGCATATTGCTGCATCCGTCAATTCTTGCCGCATCATCCAATTCCATAGATACACCGTCAATATAGCCTTTTAAAATAAAGGTATTGGAGGCAATCGCTCCGCCGGCATAAATCAAAATCAACAACGTCGTTCTCGAAAAAGTGGGAATAATGGAAGACACAATAGCATGAATGGTGTAAAACGCCGTAATTCCCGCAAAAGCCGGAATCGCTTGTACCAACATAATCCCCATCAACGATGCCTTTCTCCCGGAAAAACGATAACGGGAATAAGCATATCCGGTAAAAGATACAATCAATAAAGTCAACAATGCCGTAGATACGGCAACGATAATCGTATTTTTAACCCATTTGAGAAACAAGGTTTTCTCAAACAAATACACAAAATGTTTGGTCGAAAATGTAAATCCTCCACCCATGGAAATATTTTTCGTCAATAAACCGTTAAAGCTGGAGAGTAACATTTGTGCCAATGGCCAGATAATCGCAAGCGCCCATGCACAAAGAATCAGATAGGAAAGTCCGATTAAAATTTTTCCGCCGGCACTCAGAGGCGGCTTGTCCGACAAATATAGATTTTCTTTTTTCTTGCTCATGCCTAATCCTCCTTAAACGCTTTGGAATTTTTAAATCCAAGATAAGCGAAAAACATTAAAGCTATGGAAATGACCAATGTAATCGCCGCCCCGATACCCTGATACTGATTTTCGATGGTCAGCTTATAAATATAGGAAATCAGCAAATCACTGGAACCCGCCAAATTTCCGTATTTGGACGGATTAAACGGGCCACCCTGATTGAACAGATAAATAATTGAAAAGTTGTTAAAATTAAATGTATATTGTCCGACCAGCAGGGGACCGGTTTGGAAAAGCACCAAAGGAATTGTGATTTTTAAAGTCTTTTGGAAGCCTGTGGCTCCGTCGATTTCCGCCGCTTCATAAAGGTCGGAAGGAATTCCTTGCAAAATTCCCGTACTGATTAGGAAAACATAGGCGCTTCCAAGCCATCCCTGAAGCATAATCAATGCGATTCGGGTTAAGTGCGTGTCGGATTTTATATTGACTACTTTCCCTGCCAAAGAACTGATAATATCGGTTAAGGGTCCGCCCGGTGCCAACATGACGGAAAAAAACATAATCGTGATAAACGCCGGCACTGCCCAAGGCAATAGAAAGACGGTTCTAAAAATTCGTTTGCCCCAAATCCGTTCCTGATTGGTTAGAAGACTTAATACAAAACCGATGAAAATTGCCAATGTGGTTGAACACAGCGTCCAGATTAAAGTCCATCCCAAAATCAACCAGAACGCTCCCCCTGCAATGCCTTGCCCCAAAGCAATCAATTTATAGTTTTCCAAGCCGATCCAGAAGAATTTGTTCTGATGGTTCGGATCCATATTGGTAAAGGAAAGAAGGACAGTCGTCATGACAGGCACCAGAACCACAAAAGTAATCAATAAAAATGCGGGTAAAGATACCAAATAGGGAAATCCTTCCTGTTCAATATTGAGTTTTGTTTCAAACCATAAATTTTTACGTATCCCTTGTATTTCCTTTTTTTCCACCCGATAGACATCTTTAAAACTTAAGATAAAAATAAGTGCGGAAAATACCAGAAGAACAATGGCGATAATGCCTTCAATCATAAAAATCATGGATCGATGGGTTTTCAGTCCTCCTTGAGCCAGACTTAACAATCCGAAAATTCCTTTGCCCTGATAATTTCCGTAACCGATGGCATACGGGATGGCGATGAAGTAAATAAACAAACTGCCTATGAAGAAAAAGAGAGCCTTGGTGTATTGCTTGTTTAAGAGTTGTCCCAAGCCGGGCAAAATTGCCGTGGGATAGGCAAAAATCGGTTTTCTCTTTTCCCTTTCAATGGGAGTTTTTCGACGAATGTCCGCAATATCCGCCAAAAGCACATCTCTTTGAGTTTTCGGATCTATTTTCAGATGATGGCGGATATTTTTGATTTCTTCCTTTAAAGAAAGAATCTTATTGGACAACTCTTTTGCGGCAATATCTTCCGTTGCACTTCTTCGCTTAATTTTTCTCTCGTTTTTTAAAGCCTTGGATGAAATCAAACCTTCTTTGTGTTTTTGATTTAATTCTTCCAATTCATGCGTCAATTGCTCTTTTCGTGTTGTCGTATACCTTTCAATTTCTTGAAGAACAGCCGTCTGATCTTTCTTTTCTTCCTGTGCTAAAAGCGTTTCTTTTTCTTTTAACAACGCTTCCAAGCGATTGTCATTTTCAATCATATCGGGCAAATGCTGCATTCTTATCGTTGCCACTTTGGATTTTAATTCCGCTTCATAACTGAGATCCGAATAGGGACTATAAAAATTTGCTTCCTGCTCCGCTTGGTAAAGCTCTCTTTTCCATTTTTGAATGTCCGCATTTCCCTCGGGCTTTAACTTTGCCATTTCTCCTTTCAGCGTTTCCTGAAACGCTTTTTCTTTTGCCTCAAATTCTTTGAAAGCGACAATATAAGGATGCTTCTCCTTTTGACGAATAAGTTCACTCCTTTTTGCTCTTGCTTCCTTTTTTTCCGTATCGGTACCGGAAGCGATTTTTTCTTCCAGCAGACCCAAGTCTTTTAAATACAGATTTTTACGTGGATGCTCATTTCCGATGCCGTCCACAATATTTAATCCATAAGCCACAAATTCACCCTCTTTCTTTTACTTTTTTAAAAATCCCTATCTTTGCGTTTCCTCTCGTTTAAATCTCGCATTTGTTCCTTTTTTGTTTTGCCTTAAGTCTTTTCTTCATGGTATTTTCCTAATTTTCCTATCATCCTGTTCTCTGCTCTCTAAACTTTTGTTTATATCGTACTGAAGCTGGAATCTATATGAGGTGTCTAAAAGAAATTTTCCTTCCTCCGTTTCTTTCAATTTCTTTTCAATTTCAAATATATGATTTTTAAAAAGTTCATTTGCGGCAATAAGATCCGGATAACTTTCATGTATTTGTTTTTGCTTTTTTTGAAAATCTTCGTAGGCAAGTTTAGCCCTTTCTTTGTCGTCATCAATAATTTTTCGCAAACCTTCAATATAACTGTCAATTTCCTTAACCCATCGTTTTTTTTCTTGCGTCAGGATATCTTTTTCCTCGTTTAATTCTTTGTAATTTTTAAGTAAAGAATAGTCGATTTCTTTTCCTAGGAATTTAGTTCTCCGATAATCACGAATTGCATATTTGGTTCTCTCTATAATCCACTCTTTTTTTTCTTCAGGTGTCATAGAGAGGAAGCGGATGGTCAAATCATCGGTATCATCTTCATCGCTTAAATCGAAGTAAAATCTTATAGCATTGTCATAGGACGATTCAGCTTGAACAAAAGAAAGCAAAAGCTCCAAATGTTCATTATATAACAACTCTATAATGTAAGATATTCCTGAAAGAGTTTTTCCTCTTCACTTAAATTCTTCTTTTCTTCTTCCTCTTCTTCATCTGTTTCCACTTCCACTTTGATTTCTTCCTTTGTCCGTTCTTCTTTGGGAACTCCTTGGGTGCAAGAGGACAACAAAAGAATTGCCGTTAAAAGATAAAGGATGCTTTTTTTGTTCATGATTTTTCTCCTTTCTTTTTTATTTTCTTTCTCTCCCGAATTGAAGTTCGGAGAAAATTACTTTCTTCTATGCGATGCACATTGATTACCACAAAAAACAAAATCATATAAAGGATTAAAATGAAATCGAAAAAGAGAGAATAAAAATTCCTCTCCAACGCCTTTAATGCCAAAGCCATAAACACCATCAAGCCCCAAACTATGCGAAATAGTTTTGGCGTTCCCATTTTTTCAAAGGTGAAATAAGAATAAAGGCTTAACGCCACCGGTGTCATTAAAGAAAAAACAAAACGTAGGATTGCAGAATTGAGAAAATCTTTAAAATTTGCACCGGGCATCCATTTTTGATAGATTACAAAAGACTCTTCACTTTTTACGAAAAGCAGCGTTTCCAAGGCGCTAAGAAAAATAATCGCTGAGCAAAGGCTTAAAATAATCAATAATTTTCGTCGATGTTTCATAGCTTTCCTTTCTTAAAGGTGAAAAAAGGAAGAAGACGACATCGACCATCTTCTTCCTTTAATCCACATGTTTAGAAATTAGCCATCATAGAATCAAAGGATGCCTTAAGTTCCTTGTATGCATCTTCCACCGTTGCAGGTTTAACGCTGTTCCATGAAAGAACGGCATTTTTCCAAGTATCCCATACTTTGCCCCATTCGGTGAACAAAGGTCTCTTGGGAGCTTTTTGATAGGATTCGATTACTGCGGCAATCACCTTTTTATCGGTTTCGGATAAATCGGACTTTACATAAACATCAGCCGGAACATTTTCCAAAATCTTGCCGGTTGCTTTGAATAATTCAACAGCATGAGCCGGGTTTACAATTTCTTCAATTAATTTTGCAGCCACTTCCATTTTTGCCGCATCCGCTTCAATACGGGAGTTGATTCCCAGTCCCCATCCGCCTTGCCAATGAATTAAGGGTTTGCCGGCTACCGTGATCTGTGTTATAGGATAAATTTCCATATCTGCGCCGTTGCCCGCTTGTTCGGAAATAGAATTGGTATCCCACGGTCCGCCCAAACGTATAACGCCTTTTCCGCCTGTACGGAAAGTGTCATCTACATATCCCCATCCTGCATCATTGTCAAATAATGCGGTGTTGGCTTCATTGTTGGATTTCCAATATTCATAGATTGCATTGATAACCGCTTGTTTTTCCGGTTCCAATTTCGCCCATTCCTTGGTCAAATCGGAGAATAATTTTCCGTCAGCATCTTTGCCCAACAATTCGATGCCGGCAGCATTGGTCAGCGCTACACCGTACCACGCATCAAACATAGGAAGAAGAATGCTTGCCGGATCTTTCATGTCTTTGATTTCCAAGGGTTTGCTTAAATCAATATTATTTGCTTGTGCATTTGCTTTGTTTGCGAAATTGATTAAGGTTTCAATATTAAACGGAAATGCCAGATAATCTTCACCGACTTTTAAGTTTCCGCCGATGCCCGCATCAAAATCGCTCCATCCGCCAATCCTTCCGGACATTGCTTTGGAATCCAGGCTTGCCAATACTTCTTTTGCCGCCAAACTGTAAATACGGTCTGCCGGAAGCGCAAATACATCCGCCACATCCGGATTGGAAGCATCCGTTGCATCCAAAGTGTCCAAATGGTCGAAAGAACCTACCGTTTTTACTTTGATTTGTGCATTGGGATATGCTTCTTTCACCCTTTCAATTGCCCCATTGTAATACTCCACCCAAGCTTCTTCCGCTTGTACGCTCAGCGTTACACCCTCTTCTTTTGCCTCTGTACTTGCTTCCTTCTCGCCTGACTGGGCAGGTTTATTCCCACCGCCACAAGCTGCCAGTGCCAAAGCTAAAACCAAAGTCAAGGCTAAAAGCACACGTAAGTTTCTTTTCATAAAAATCCCTCCTGAAAAAATTTTTCACATTTTCTGCGCAATCTTTTTTTGCAAACGATTGCACAGTTACATTTTTATTATACACAAGTTTAGCGTAAAATGTCAAAATTTTTCAAAAATTTTTTTATCTTTAATCCTTCGTCTTTTTCGTGAAAAATGTTTTCATGAATACTTCTTAAAAACGTACAAAAAAATCCGAGGCGCCTTCCTCGGATTTTTCGTTATTTAATAATCTTTACAGCCGTACCGTAAGCGACTACCTCCGCCGCCCCGGTCATAATTTGAGAAGAGCTGAAACGTACGCCGATCACAGCATCCGCATTTAATAATTTTGCTTCGTCCACCATCCTTTTGACCGCAATCTGTCTGGCTTCGTTAAGCATCTCTGTATACCCTTTAATCTCACCGCCGACTAAAGTTTTCATTCCCGCCATAAAATCCTTGCCGATATGCTTCGACTGCACCACCGTGCCTTTTACCAATTCCAACACTTCGATTTCCGCGCCCGGAATATAATCAATACTTACCAGCTTCATCTTCTTCTCCCCCCTGTATCTCTTTTAATCTTCCAACCAATGCAATCGTCACTCCGATGATTACCAAAACGGCAAAACCGCCAAAGAAAATCAACACTCCCAAAGGTGCAGGATCAAGTCGATTCCCCTCCGCAATGATGCATAGCATACTCCCTATAAACACGATAACCGCCAAAGCGCCAAGAATAGCTCCTCTTTTCTTTTTCCGATGCACATCGTTTTTATGAACATCCATAAACTCTACACCCTCCTTTTCCATCTGTTCCATTTGTTCTAAACAAAGGTCCGCATTGAGCGTGGCAAGAGAAATCTTTTCTTCGATAAGCCGCTCACAAAAATCCTGCATACGTCTTACCCTTTCTTTTTGCTCTTCCAATTTGAAGGAATGAATTTTAAGACAATGCTCCAAGGTCTCTTCCCCCTCAAACAAAGCTTGAATATGTTCGATGGAAATATTCAACTTGCGAAAGAATTTAATTTCTTTTAAACGTTTGACCTCTTCCAAACCGTATTCCCGATACCCGTTTTCGGCACGAGCCACGATAAGAAGATGTTGATCTTCGTAAAATCGAATATTCTTTTTTGTGATTCCGACCAATTCTTCAACCTGTTTGATTCTCATGCTTTTCACCGCCTACTTTCCCTTGCTCACTCTCTTTATACAGCTTCCAGTAGATGGAAGGTCAAGGGATTTTCTAAATTTTTTATTTTTTAATTGTTTTCATTTTGTAAACGAACATATTCCGCCACCAGAAAAAAATTCTCCAAATCTTTTTGATCCAATCCTCGATAAAGAAAAAGGTCATCATAAATCTCTTTCATTTTTTCTTCATTCAAAGACTCAACCATAAAATATCCGCTCTTTAAATCAATCCCCACCCAAACATCTTCTTTTTTATAAAGTTGTATCTCCGGCAATGCGTCTATAGGCAATTTTTCTCTATCATATTCATTCTCCATAATGCACAAAAACACCACTTCGTTTTTCTCGGGGGACTCGAAAACCTCAAAGGCATATTTCCGTTTAAAATAAGCATCCACTTGCAGCCCTGTTTTACGATTGGGATGAAGCTTTCCTTTATTTCGCCGATAAATCCTTTTCCATTCTTCAATCATTTCTTTTGTCGGTTCTACAGTTAACATAATTTCTCCTTCATGTCCTCTATAAATTCAATTGCTCGTTTCAAATCTTTTTCATCCGGGTGATTTTTGGCAATTCCTCCAATCCATTTCAAAGGACCGTAAGTATCATAGCCTCGACATTCAAATACGCCGACCGTTTCGATGCCCTTCTTCTTCAAAGTCTCCACATACTTTTTCGCATAATTTTTTCCGCCGCTTCCGCTGGTATAGAGAATAAAGGCTTGGCGCGGCAATTTATTCTCCTTTTTTAAAAAATCAAATAAAGATGGATGCATTTTAGACATATAGATCCCCGAGGCAAATCCTATCCCCTTATACTTTGAAAAATCCGTTGTTTCAATCTGTGTAACGGGATACAAATCCACATCCAGTGCTTCCTGAATTTTTTCAACCACCTTTTTGGTATTTCCGTGATGAACGGATTGATAAATAATTGCAATATCAGCCATTTGTTGTTCCCCCCTTATCCTTTCTATACCCTGTTCCAAAATATATTTACAAAATGTACCGTTATCCGCCTGAGCATCATCTGTATGAAAATCATAGCCCAAAGCGCCGCCGAAGTCACATCCTGCAATAACGCCGATCTCAGTTTTTTTGTTTCTGTTTTGAATTTTACCCTATATCCTCTTTGAAATTGCATAGACGGTCATTTTTGATGGGACATCCCTCCCTCTTCTTTCGAAATCTTTTTCTGTTTCTATTATACCGTAAATAAAACTTAATTTTCGGATTATTCTTTTTACAATCAGAGTTGATACGGCACTGAGAGTTCGCCTTTTCTGACGGCTCTCTCAAATTTATGAGAATGTAATTTTAATATCAGAAATATGAAATTGCTCTGTCAAAATCTCTCGGCATCAATTTTTCAGGCGACCGAAACGGTCGCCTTTTTTTCGCAAAATGGAAAGATACAAAAAACGGAATTAAATGCCTTAAAAAATATAAATCGATCTGCAATTCTACCTTCGACCGATACTTTTTATCGACTTTATTTTTTATTTTCCTCTTTTTTTCCTTTTTTATCCTACTTTTTTCTCCATTTTTTCAAAAACTGCTAATAGTATATCTATTCTTTTTTTAATTTTTATTTTTCTCTAAATTGCCGTTATCTGCATTTATTTTTGTATAATTATACTATAAAACTCTTATAATTTTTCATTATTCCCCTTCTTTTTCGAGTTTGTTTTTTTGTTTTTAGAAAAAACATCTATTTTTTTTATAAAATTATTCAAAAAAGGACTTCCCTTTTTTTCATTCTTTTGCTATAATTGTTTTCATCATTTAAAGTATGGAGGTAAAATGATGAAAAAATTATTTGCAATTCTTTTGGCCGGCACTTTATTGCTCAGCGGATGTGCAGGAGGAAACAAGCCTGCCTCATCAGGCAGTACTTCTGAGAACGAAGTCATCGTTATCGGCGGACTGGCTCCTTTGACAGGTAGCGTAGCCATGTATGGAAACTTTGTAGCTAAAGGCGCAGAATTGGCCTTTAAGGAGATCAATGCCAATGGAGGAATCCTTGGCAAGCAAGTGGACTTCCGTTTGGAGGATGAGAAAGGCGACGTTACCGAAGCGGTCAACGCCTATTCCAAATTGATGGACGAAAAGATTGTAACGCTTCTCGGGGATGTTACATCTAAGCCCAGTGTAGCCGTAGCGGAACTGGCTAATGATGACGGTCTTCCCATGATTACGCCGACGGGTACTCAATTCGATATTACAGAAGGAAAACCTTCCGTGTTCCGAGCTTGCTTTACCGACCCTTATCAAGGAGAAGTTTTAGCCGCTTTTACCAAAAAAGATTTGAATGCCAAAACCGTAGCGGTTCTTTCCAACAACTCCAGTGAATATTCTCAAGGAATAGCGAAAGCCTATATCGCCAAAGCCAAGGAACTGGGTTTGGAAGTGGTTGCTGAAGAAGGGTATTCAGACACGGACAGCGATTTTCGAGGTCAATTGACTTCAATCAAAAGCAAAAACCCGGATGTGCTTTTAGTTCCGGATTATTTTGACAAAGATGCTCTTATCGCATTGCAAGCGAAAGAAGTCGGCTTAAATGCACAGATTTTGGGAGCAGACGGTTGGGACGGCGTTATCAGTCAAGTGACCGAAGACAAATTAAAAGATTTGGACGGTATTTATTATTGCACCAATTTCAGCTTGAGTGACGAAAATCCTTTGGTTCAAAATTTTGTAAAAAATTATAAAGCAGCTTATAACGAAAACCCGGCAAGTTTCTCCGCCAACGCTTATGATGCCGTCTATATTATCAAAGCCGCTATTGAAAAAGCGGGTTCTACGGATAAAGAGGCTATTGTCAAAGCTATGAAGGAATTGGATTTCGAAGGTGTTGCCGGAACTTTACATTTCGATGAAAACAACAATCCCATTAAAACTTTAACCATGATTGTGATTAAAAACGGAGAATACCAATTCCACAGCAAAGAAACATTATAATATCAACCTTGGAAGGCCATCGATGAAAGATGGCTTTCCTTTCTTAAAGGATTTGTAAAGAGAGGTAAAAGATGGAATATATTTTACAATTATTAAACGGATTACAAATCGGAAGTATTTACGCTTTAGTCAGTTTAGGCTATACCATGGTATACGGCATTGCCAAATTGATTAACTTCGCCCACGGAGACATTATTATGGTCGGATCGTATACCGCTCTTTTTTCCATCCCCGTATTAAATTCTTTGGGACTTCCCTTATGGTTAAGCTTGATTCCCGCCATTATCATCTGTGTGTTTTTGGGGATGTTGGCAGAACACGTCGCCTATCGTCCTTTGCGTAATTCCCCTCGTATTTCCAATTTGATTACAGCTATCGGGGTCAGCTTGCTTTTGGAAAACGGAGCGATGTTGCTTTTCGGAACTCAAAGTAAACCTTTCCCGGGAATTTTCGCCTTTGACCACATTCAAACGGGCGGCTTATCTGTGAATATGTCCACTTTAGTTACTATTTTGGTCACTCTTGTGTTGACTTTATGCTTACAGGTGTTTATGAAAAAAACCAAATTCGGAAAAGCGATGTTGGCGGTCAGCGAAGACTATGGCGCGGCTAAATTGGTGGGAATCAGCGTGGATAAAACCATTGCATTGACCTTTGCCATCGGCAGCGCCTTAGCGGCAATCGGTTCTACCCTGTATCTTTCCGCCTATCCCCAAGTCTTTCCCATGATGGGCTCCATGCTGGGTATTAAAGCGTTTATCGCTGCGGTTTTAGGCGGCATCGGCAGTATTCCCGGTGCCGTTTTGGGGGGCTTTATGTTGGGCATTGCCGAAGTATTCACCCGGGTGTATATTTCTTCCCAATTGGGAGATGCCGTGGTTTTCGGAATTTTGGTCTTGGTTCTGTTATTCCGTCCTGCCGGTTTGTTAGGGCGTATGCAACGTGAGAAAGTGTAGGTTACGGCTATGAATAAAATCAAAAAACAAAGTTATATCGTCACTTTAGCTGCCGCACTTTTCGTCTATATCCTGTTTGGACTCTGTGTGCAATTTAATATTTTCAACCGACATCAAAGCGCCATCTTAAATTTTATTTGTATCAACATTATCTTGGCCGTGAGTTTAAATGTCACCGTAGGTTGTTTAGGACAGATCAATTTAGGTCATGCCGGTTTTATGTCTATCGGCGCCTATACGGCCGCTTTGATCTCCAAAAACATCGGCTCCGTAAGTATTCCCACTTATCTTTTGGCGCTGCTTGCGGGAGGATTTTTGGCCGCTTTGATCGGTATCCTTATCGGCATCCCCGCTTTGCGCTTAAAGGGAGATTATCTGGCGATTATCACCTTAGGTTTTGGGGAAATCATCCGTGTTTTGATTGAATATTTCCAGTTCACCGGCGGAGCTCAAGGTCTTCGCAGCATTCCTCGAATGCAAAACTTTTCCGTAATCTATTGGCTGATGATTTTAAGCGTGGTTTTGCTTTTCACCGTAATGACCGGTCGTCACGGTCGTGTGGTTTTAGCCATTCGTGAAGATGAAATCGCCGCTGAAGCCATAGGCATCAACACCACCTATGCCAAAACTTTTGCCTTTGTCTTATCCGCATTTTTTGCCGGAATTGCAGGAGGCATCTACGCACACAACACCGGAATTATCGGGGCTAAAATGTTTGACTACAATTTTTCGATCAATATTTTGGTCATGGTCGTTTTAGGGGGTATGGGGTCTTTTACCGGCGCCATTCTTTCCGCCATTGTTTTGACCGTATTGCCTGAAATGCTCAGAGGATTTTCCGATTATCGTATGGTTGCCTATTCTCTACTTTTGATTCTGATGATGCTTTTCCGTCCTAAGGGACTTTTGGGGCGCAGCGAATTTCAAATCAGTCGTGTCATCGAATATATAAATATCAAACGGGAACATCGTCGAAAGGAGGGCTTGCAATGATATTATCTACGGAAAACCTGACTCTTTCTTTCGGCGGCTTGGTGGCTGTGGAAGATTTGTCCATTCAAATCGACGAAAATGAATTGGTCGGACTGATCGGTCCCAACGGTGCGGGCAAAACCACCGTATTTAATCTTTTAACCGGAGTCTATCCCCCCACATCGGGAAGTTTTACTTTTCTGAACGAAAAAATCGAGAAGAAAAACACCTATCAGCTGGTGCGACAAGGCATAGCCCGAACCTTTCAAAACATCCGTCTGTTTAAAAATATGAGCATTTTAAACAATGTATTAAGCGCTTTGAATTTTAATATGCATTATTCCATCGGCGGCGGAATGTTTCGTCTGCCTTCCTATTGGAGAGAAGAAAAAAAAGCCGTGGAGGAAGCTTTGGAGCTTTTAAAAATCTTTCAATTGGATGAGTACGCTTCATGGGCGGCGGGGGCTCTTCCTTACGGCAAACAAAGAAAATTGGAGATTGCACGAGCCATGGCAACCAATCCCAAACTTTTGCTTTTGGATGAGCCGGCGGCAGGCATGAACCCCATCGAAACGGAAGAATTGATGGAAACCATTGAACTGTTACGAAAGCAGTTTCCCATTTCTATTCTCTTAATTGAACATGATATGAAATTGGTTTTAGGCGTTTGCGAACGACTATTCGTCATGGACCATGGACGATTGATTGCGCAGGGGAATCCTAAAGAAGTGGTGAATCATCCTCAAGTTATCCGTGCTTATTTAGGTGAAGAAGAGGAGGATGATCTATGTTAAAAATTGAAGATTTATTCGTCAGTTATGGACATATTATGGCGGTAAAAGGAGTAGACATGGAAATCAACGAAGGCGAAATCGTCTGTTTAATCGGTGCCAACGGCGCAGGGAAAACCACGATTATGCAGAGTATTTCCGGTCTTGTCCCTGTTCGAAAAGGACGCATTTTCTTTGAAGGTAAGAATATCGCCAAAGAAAAATCTCATAAAATCTGTTCTTTGGGCATCGCTCAAGTTCCCGAAGGGCGACGCATTTTTTCCCATTTGACTGTTGAAGATAATTTGGACTTAGGTGCTTTTACCCGAAAGGATTCCTCGCAGGAGATTGAAAAAGACAAAGAACGTTTTTTTGCTCAGTTTCCGCGCATGAAAGAACGCCAAAAACAAATCGCCGGCACACTTTCCGGCGGAGAGCAACAGATGTTGGCTATGGGACGTGCCATCTTATCCCGTCCCAAGCTTTTGATTTTGGACGAACCTTCCATGGGCTTATCTCCCCTTTTCGTCAAAGAAATTTTCGAAACCATTAAAAGACTGAATGAAACAGGCACCACCATTTTATTGGTGGAGCAAAATGCCCGTACAGCACTTAAAATTGCCGATCGCTGCTATGTTTTGGAGACAGGAAAAATTTCTCTTTCCGGAAAATCCTCAGAACTGTTAAACGATCCGAAAATCAAAGAAGCTTATCTGGGTGCATAAAACTTTCAAACAAAAAACTCTCCGCAACGGGGCGATTTGTTCGTCCCTTTTCCGGAGAGTTTTTTTATACGATGAACCAACATCCGATTTCCCTTTATCATATCCGACTCAAGGGTAAAGCAAGACATCGTTACCCAAGGAAAAATCTCTTGTATCTCTGTTCAATTGATTTTCAATGCGGTTCTTTTTCTGTAAAAAGGAGATCTCCTTTTCATAAAACAAGAAAAACTCCTACACCTACAAAACTTATAGTAGTTCTTTCTTTCACAGATATTTTTTTATGCCGGATAGTAAGAAGACAATCCCGAATCACGCAGCGGATCAATAAGATAACTCTTTCCCCTATTTTTTCATTGAATACCATTCACACCCTCTTTTTATTATTGCATCTTTTCAAGGGCTTCCGGAGAAAGAAATCCCATTTTATCTTTCATTTTCACGCCGAGACGGTCGTCATGAAGATTTAAGGGATTGGAGCCTTCTTCCATAAAGACTAAACTGTTTTCATCCGGCACTTCAAAACGATAGATATACTTTCCGTCTTCCGTCCGACAATTTAAAATCTTCTTTCCGTCCTTTTCCTCTGGTGTATATTTCCCTTGAATATGATAAGAAGAGGACGGATCGTGCTCCAAAGTAAAGCTTTGATCCATGGTATTTAAAGTGACTACAGCAGGAATAGGCGCTTGATTTTCTCCTTCCGGAATATAATAAAAGATTTTCATATATTTCATTTCTTCTTCCGACAACGGTACTGCTAAGACGGTTCTACTTGCTATACCGGCATCTTTTTTACTTTCTTCCCCTGTGGCTTTATCTTCACCGGTCTGTGTTGTCGGACTTTCCGGTGTCGGTTCCTTGGCACATTGCATCAAAGCTGTCGCTGCCAACACACATAAGAGCAGAAGCCAAAAACGTTTCATTTTCATATTCTATTCCCCCTTTTTTTATTCTTCTTTATTTTATGATATCATAAAAAAAAAGACCGTCCAATCAAAGAATCATTTTTCCTTCGATTTGGATTTCCTTCGATTTGGACTGTCTTTTCTCCCCTTCTTTTTGATTTCGTCCCACTTTCCATTGATAGAAGAGATAGAACATTACAATCCCTATCACGGATAAGCTTATAAAAAAAAGAATAAATAAGCTCCAAAAATCCATTATTTTTCCACTTCTTCAATTGCTCTTTTGGGACAATGATAAGCCTTACGAAGCACTTTTACCTCATCGGCTTTACATGTGAAAAGTTCGTCGGGGTGAGGAGCGTTTAATAGTTTGACTTTTAAACGCTCCCTTAATAATTGGCTTTCAACGACTATGCCCCGTCCCTCCGGTGTTTCCACCGTAGAACCTACCGCAGGCACACGATGATTTAAATCTTCATAGGCTTCTTCTTCATAATGCAAACAACACATCAGTCTGCCGCAAACACCGGAAATCTTAATCGGATTTAAGGACAGATTTTGATCTTTTGCCATTTTGATGGACACCGGAGCAAAATCTCCTAAGAAACGGTGACAACAACATACTTGACCGCAGCTGCCCAAAGCGCCTATGATTTTCGCCTGATCGCGAACGCCGATTTGTCTTAATTCGATGCGGGTTCTAAACACGCTCGCCAAATCTTTGACCAATTCACGAAAATCAATTCGACCGTCAGCCGTGAAATAAAAAATCACCTTATTATTGTCAAAAGTGTATTCTACATCGATTAATTTCATTTCCAAGCCGTGCTCCAAAATTTTGCCTTCGCAAATTTCTTTTGCCTGAATCGCTTTTTCTAAATTTTTTCGATGAATGTAATGATCCGCTTCATCGGCAATTCGAAGAACCGGCTTTAAAGGAAGAATCAACTCACTTTCTTCCATTTCTTTGACTGTTCCAACCACTTCTCCGTATTCGACACCTCGGACTGTCTCCACGATAACATGGTTGTCTTTCTCGATTTCAAAACCTGTGGGGTCAAAATAATATACTTTCCCCGCCGATTTAAATCGAACTCCTACCACTTGCATCATTGTATTTCCTCCCATATGGTTAAAAGTATATGTTCAAGACTCAGTTCCCCGTTTACATTTCGCTCTAAGCCTTCAGCAACACGTAAACATTCAAAAACCAGCCTTTCATAATTTTTATTTCTTTTTGTGTACTTTTTAATCATATCAATCTTTTTGGGATATTTCAATAAATTTTGTTGACCCGTACATTCATAAACGGCAAAATCTCTGAGAATTTCGCTCATGATAAAAATATCTTCCAATAAACTTCTATCTTTTCCCCCCACAAAAGCTTTCATCACCTCAAAAGGTCCCTGTTCAAAAACATTTTTGAGCATATCAAAGACAAAGTCCACATCTCTTTTTTCGATTTCTCCCCGGCTTTCGTAACGCACCAATTGACAACGGGACAAGATCGTAGGCAAAAGCGTGTTCTCCCAAGGTACGCTAAGAAAAATATGCAGATATTCCGGTGGCTCCTCCAAAATTTTCAACAGCGCATTTTGTCCCTCGGTACGAAGCTTTTGCGCTCCGTCAATCCACCAAATACGCTTCACGCCTCCGGTGGGAGGTGCGGACATCTCTTTTTGTCCTTCTCGAATCGCGTCGATGGAAATTATTTTTTCTCCTCGAGTAATCAAAAAATCCGGATGCTGTTGTTCCATTATCCGTGTTGCACTTTCTTTATCACTACCCAGAAGAACTGTAGCGATTTCTTTTATTTCGCTTTCCAAAAAACCCTCTCCTTTCGCCACAAAAAGTATGGCATGGGACAGGGTGTGATTTTTTAACGCATATTCAATCAAAGGATGCATATTACATCTTCCTGTATTGTTCCATATCCAATACAAAAATATTGGCCATGGCTACTTTTGCATCTCTTTCATATCCTTCTTTTTCCATGCTGACTTCTTTTAAGATCTCCAGCACATTAGATACCACTTCATCCTGAACACCGATCAAAAGTGTAGTATTTCCGGATTTTAAAAAGCCTCCGGTAGAAGACAATTTTGTCACCGGATATTTTTGTGTACTAAGTCTTCGAACCGCTTCTTGTAAAATAGTATCTTGTAAAATTGCTATGATAAGTTTCATTCTTTTCTCCTCCTAAATACGAATATATTGATCCACATCCATCACAAAGACAGTGGCTCCGCCAACGGTAACCTGGATAGGATAGGGAATATAGGAGTCCCCGGGCATATTCATAGTCAAATAAGATGTATTGATTTCTCTCGTTTTACAATGATTTTCAATCATCTCCATAGCTTTTGGAATACGCTCCTCATCTACGCCCATCAACAATGTGGTGTTCCCGGATTTTAAAAAGCCTCCGGTAGAGGATAACTTTGTAATACGATATCCTTCTTCCAACAAATCGTCAACCAATGTATAGGAATCCTGATCCTGTACAATAATCATCATCAATTTCATCCGTTACACCTCCTCCATGCATCTAAAATCACCTTTTCCCCTTCTTTGTACACCTCTTCCGGGCTTTTGTCGGCATGAATTAAATTCACCGGCAGACTGTGAATCAATTCCTCATAACCGACTCGCGTTCTCTCGTGAAAATCCATGGCTTCCAATTCCAAACGATCCAAACTTTCCGTCTTGCGCCTTAAACTCTCCTCCGGAGAAATATAAAAAAACAAAGTCACATCGGGCATCAATTTTGCCGTAGCAAACTCATTGATTTTCCAAATCGCTTCCTTGCCCAAGTTTCGCCCGTATCCCTGATATGCCAAACTGGAAATCACATAGCGCTCGGAAAGGACCAGAAATCCTTTCTCCAAAGCCGGTTTGACGGTTTTTTCCACATGTTCCGCCCGTGCCGCCGCATAAAGCAGCGCTTCACAACGAGCATCCATGACATTGTCCGGATCCAAGAGGAGCCGGCGAATTTTTTCGCCGACTTTGGAGCCTCCCGGTTCTCTTGTACAAAGATGAGGAATCTTTAATTCCTCCAATTTTTTTTCAAAACGTTCTCGAAAAGTGCTTTTTCCGGCGCCGTCGGATCCCTCCAAGACGACAAACAATCCTTTCATTTCTTGACAACTTCCAATCCGGTATGATCCATTTCCATACCGATAACGTCCATGCCCTTTTTCACCAAAAGCTTAATATAGTCCACCAACTCCTGCGTAATCACTTCTCCGGGTGTAACCAAAGGAATTCCGGGGGGATAAGGAATAACCAAAGCGCCGCTGATGCGATTTGCCGCCTCATCCAAAGGTACAACTTCTTTGTCGCTATAAAATGCCTCCCGAATGGACATCGCCGCTTTCATTTCCATCATGGATAAGTCTTCAATGGGAATCTCTTCTTTGGGGGCATCTTTTGCAATTTCCGCTAAAGCTTCGTATAACTTCTCCAATTCTTCTTTGGTATTATTCACGCCTACAAGAGCCAATGCGTACCAATAATCCGCCATTTCCAAGAGGATATTGTAGCGTTCGTATAATTCCGTGCGAAGTTCCGTTCCCGTCTTGCCGTGCATATGAAAAATAATTTTAGAACGGTCTTTATCGTAGATTTCAACATCGTGATTGTTGTTGGTCGTATACACATAAAGTCCCGGAATGGTCTTTAATTTTGCGGTGATATCATCCAAACTTTCAATATGCTTCTTCGTCGCTTCTTTTCCTTCCTCACTGACCATATAAGCGACAGCCGCTTCCACGGATTGCATGAAAATATAGGAAGGGCTGGTGGTTTGGAATGTGTTCATCATCTTTTGCAAACGGGCGAGATCCACATTTTTACTTCCGACATGAAGCATGGAGGTTTGGGTAAACGCATTTAAAGTCTTATGCGCGCTGTGTACCACCATGTCCGCTCCCAAACGAATGGCTGTTTCCGGGAATTCGTCCGAAAAAGCAAAATGAGGTCCGTGCGCTTCATCGACAATCAAATATTTCCCCCTGTCATGAACAATCTCGGCGATTTTTCCAAGATTACAACAAATTCCGAAATACGTGGGATAGGTAATGACAACGGCTTTAATGGAAGGATCTTTATCCAACCAAGCTTCTACATCCTCCGGAGAGATTCCACCCAGTACTCGAGCTTCTTCTTCGTATTTCGGATAAACATATTCTACATGAAGAGCATTTAAAATCGCTCCGTTATAAACACATTTATGGCAATTTCTTTGAATTAAGATTTTGTCGCCGGGTTTGGTCACTGTGGCTAAAGCGATGTGCATCGCCCCGCTGGAGGAATTGGCGGTAAATACGCTATAAACCGCTCCATATTCCTTGGCAATCAATTCCAAGCTTTCTTTGATTACTCCATTGGGATGTTGCAAATTGTCGGTTCCGAAAGTTTCCGTAACGTCAATTTTCGGCAAATCTTTCAAAAAATACATTCCGGTATCTTTTTGTTTGTGCCCCGGCATATGGAAACGAATCGTTCCTTTTCCGGCAAGTTGTTTTAATCGATCATAAATTGGGGTTCTCATTACCCACCTCCTGTATATGGTTATTCCTATTATATAGGAAATGTCCTAATTTTTGAAGTATTACACCGTTTTTTTAAAAGAAGCGAAATCTTTTCATCAAAAACACCGTCAAAACAAAAAGGAGCCTTTATTAAAAGGCCCCTTTTTATAAAAATATCTTTTATGATGTGAAACTATACATCCGTCTTCTCCAAAATTTTTCCGACTGACTTTTACAATACTGTCTTCCGTTAACTTTAGAATTCTCTCTACCGTTAATTGACAAAGCAATGATACGGTTTGAAGAAAGAATCTGTCAATTTTTTGAATTTCTTTCTAAAAAGCTTGTCAAAGGAAAACGATTGTAGTATACTAAGAATGCAAGTAATTTTTAGACTTTTTTCATCATAATAACTCCAAAAGAAAAGCGAACAAAATTGTTCGCTTTTCTTAGTTTTGATGTGCTCCTATCCGAAAAATTCTTCATCCTATTCCTCTCGATCCAGTTCAATCGACGAGGTCACATAAAGGGTAAAACCTTTCTTTAAACAATATTTTCGAATTTGTTTTTCCGTTTCTTCATCGGGTCCGTATTCAATTAAAAAAACATGCAATCCGAAATCTCTACATTTTTCTAAGTAATTTTGATAATAGAATTTATCTTGTTCTTCATTTTCTAAAAATCTTCCATTCTTAAAATCAATCTTTGTAAATACCGTTTCCTGATTTATGCCGAAAACAATATCTTGAAGATCATTTTTTTCCATCGCTTCTTTTATAAAGCAATCCCCCCCGTTGATAATAATCGGCTTTTTTTGCTTTGCAATTCTTGCTAATATCTGTAAAATACTTTGATATACCTCAATTCTTGTATCCTTATCGTAAATATCCGTGTTGTCGATAAAAAATCCGTCTATTCCCTTTTTCTCCAATTCAGCCGCTTTGTCCAAAAGATATTTTTTCCACCCTTCATCGGTGATGTCTATCCAGTCTTCGTCCCAATTCTCATATTTCCCTAAACGAATATTTTGAAGATCCGCATCGATTTTTCTGAACGCCTCGGCGGACCCGATATTGAAATAAGACCAAACTTCTTTATTCTTCAACTTTAACCCATTGATATCTTCCTCGGATAAAAAATCCGCATCCACAACCAGTCGATGATATCCTTTAAGATCTAACACCTTTTCTCTGTCCATCCCGATAAAAACTCCGTACTCTTTATGCTCAGTCCCTCCTTTCTTTGGAAAACAGAAAAGTGCAAGAACAGCCGTTAAAAAAATTATCCCGAAAAGCCCCCTTAATCGTTTATTTCTATAATTCACCGCTTCTCCTTTCTTTCTGCAATTCATCGTTTTTTATTACCAATTCTCTATTTATCCGCTAGGTCTTTCTCTCACCCGTCCTTCACCGAATAACCCATCATGTTCAAAAACAGACGAACAAATCTCTTTAAGCTCCATCCGTCTGTTTCTTAAAAAGATGTTTATTTTGCCATTTCAATCTCTTTTGTTTGAGTATCCTCGTCTTTTCGGTAAAAGCCAGAACCAAAGCCCCCAAGCTTAAGCCCAAATAAAAGTTAATACTTCGTGCCAAGAGCATCATGGTAAATCCCGCTCCGGGACTTATCATATCATAAACCGCAAGAAAACTGCCTTCCGCAAGTCCTACCCCGCCGGGAAGAGGTACACTTTCTAATGCCAACATAGCTACCGATTGGATGGCTATAACTTGAATCCAATTCACATGAAAGCCCAAAGCTCCTGCGACAAAGAAAGGCACGCTGTAGTAGAAGATAAACAAAGGGATTGTATAAAGAAATAATTGTAAAATCAAAATCGGATGTCCGGCTAAATATTCGCCTGTCTCTTTTTGCTCTTCAAAATGCTTTTTTAAAGATTCTCTTTTAGCGACAAACCGTTTTAAAAAGGGAATTCGATTTAAAAAGGTAAAAAATTTCTCCGCCAAATCAGGCACTCGTTTGGAAAACATCAAAAAGAAAATCAGACAAACACAATAGATTTGCACCAATAGGCCGAAAATAATCAGTACTTTCAAAGCCGGCAATTTTGCTACCCTTTGGGTTGCACCTAAAACCAACGCCCCTACAGCCATCCCGATCATAGTCATATGATATACCATATTAAAAGAAAATAAACTCATCAGCGCATGTGCCGACTCGATTTTATCCTGCGTCATAATCATATACTGCCCCGGTTGTCCCGCACTTCCACCGGGGGATACGGAGCTGAAAAAGAAATCGGATAAAGCATATCGATAACAATGAAAAAATCCGACACGATATCCCAAATGGCGTAAAAAATTGCGATAAGCTAAAGCTTCCATAGCTAAATAAGATAAAAAACTTAGAGCAGCCAATAAGAGATACTCCGGTTTTGTCTCCAACAGCATTTTTTTCATTCGGACGCCATCCTGTTTCCCTCCGAAATAAAATAAGGCAATAAAACCGATGCACAAAATTGCCAATACACGCCATCCCTTTCTTTTCATTCTCCACTCCTTCTTAAGTTCTTTTTAAAAAAAGAACTTTCTTTTAAATATTTTCTTAATTCTTCCGGCATTTTTTGATAAGCCTTCGGATCGGCACTCCCTTCACAGCCGTCATGAAGTACCAATATTCTCCCCGGAGCGGAAGCTTTTCCCAACCTTTTTGCAACCACACCTTCTTCATTTTTTTCCCAATCCCTCATTAGAGCATGCCAATGGAAATTTTTCATTCCATGCATTCTGCTGAAAAGACAGGATATCGCCGTATAAAAGCCATGAGTTGGACGATAGAACTTCGGTTCAATTCCAAGTTTCATCAAAGCCTCGTATCCTTTTCGTAAATCTTTCCACAAAACATGGGGCAGGATTAAAGCGCCATGTCGATGAATATAAGCGTGAAGTCCCACAATATGTCCTTCTTCTTTCATTCGTCGAATCAACTTCGGTCTTTGGAGAGCCTTTTCTCCCAAAACAAAGAAATATCCTTGAATCGAATAGTCTTTTAAAATATCCAAAACCTCTTCGGTAACTTCCGTAGGACCGTCATCAAAAGTCAACACGGGCTTTTCGGACGGCAAAATTTCCTTCTTTCGATATTTCCAATTGGGAAGCACAAAATAAAACAGCAAGCCTCCCGCTATCCCAAAGAAAATCCACATCTTAAGCCACCTGCTCAATCCATGCTTTTAAATCTTCCGGATGAAGTTCCTCTTTAATTTGTTTCATATTTTCTCGAAGCAAATTTAAATTTTTTTCTTTTTCTTCATCGTATTCCGTAAAGGAAAATGGCGACCAAAGAGGAGCTCCAATTTTATTTTGGCAAATAAATTCCGCATTCCGCTCTTCCTGAGGCAAAAATGGCGCAGTATAAAGAATAGGCGTTTCGGATTGAATGGCTTCAAAAGTGGAAAGACCTCCCGCTTTACCCACTATCACATCCGCCCAAGCCAAATGTTCCGGCATATTGTTTACAAATCCATAGACTTGAATTCCGGGTATACGGGCATTTTTCAAACGGTGATAAAGTCTTTTGTTCCTTCCGCAAATCACTCGAATTTCGCCTCCATAGCAAGTCTTTAAATCTCGGTAAAAATTTTTCTCTTTGGGAATCAGTCCCAAACCTCCTCCGGAAACCAAAATTCTCAAATATCGGCTTTGTTTCTTTTCCACTACCGGATTTTCTCCTAAACCGCAGATTAACACTTTTGTTCTCGGCACTCCGGCAAGAATTAATTTATCCGCCGTAAACGAAGAAGGCACCAGATATAAATCCGTCTTTGGATTAATCCACATCGTATGGGGAGAAAAGTCTGTTAGGCATGTAACTAAGGGAATATTTAATCTCCTTTGTTCTTTATAACGGGAAAGAAGATAGGCTACCATGGAATAGGAGGCAATAAAAACATCCGGTAAGGCTTTCTTGTCCATCCATTTGAAAAAACATTCTTCCAAAAAATCTAAACGAGGAACAATTTTGTCCTTATTGCGATCCAAAGACAAAAAGCATTGCAACAAAAGAGATTGACTCTTCATCATATTTCCATATACTCTATAGATTAAAGAAGCCACTCCCGGGAAAACTTCTTTCGGTACATCAAAAATTTCGGTTTCATACTCGGATAACTGGCTCTGTAAAAATTCGGCAGCTTTCATATGACCGGCACCAAATCGACATGCATAAATTTCGATTTTCATAAAAAACACCTCCCTGCTATCAGTATAATTTTTATTTCCATAAGAAAAATGACACGAAGCTTACATTCTATTTCCTTATGATTTTAAAATATAATAAATTATTCAACTATTTATCAACTGTTGCTATCTGTTGAATTCGAGGAAAAATTTCCAGCAGATTTTCCAAATAAATATCCGATGCGCTCATCAGCTCCTCTTTTTTTTGTGCTCCGTTTTTGTCAAAGACTCCAACAGAGAGGAATCCTGCCTTTCTGGCTGTATTTGCCGCCACGGAGATATCTTCCAAAACAGCCGTTTCTTTGGGCAAAGTTCCTAAAGCCCTTGCCGCTTTCAGATAAATTTCAGGATGATCTTTGTTTGTATTCACCTGATTGCTGGAAAAAATTGTATCAAAATAATCCAAAATGCCCAATCTTTCCAGACAAGGCATAAAAAGACGTTCTTCATTCATCGTTGCTATCGCCATGGGGATATTTTTTTCTTTTAAAAATTTCAAGACTTCAATTGCCCCCGCCTTTAAATTAATTTTTTCACTATATTCATACAGTGCCATAGAAAAATATTCTTTCAAAATATCCTCTACCGATTCCGTCAGACCAAAAATTTCTTTGGTATAAACGGCTCCTTGATAAAATCCGATGCCGCTCATCTTTTGGATATATTCCCGATTGGCTTGTAAGCCCCGTTTCCCCAAAAACATTTTGTCAATAAAACTCCAAAGATAATTAGAATCCAATAAAGTTCCGTCCAAATCAAAAATAACACCGGAAATCTTCGGGCTGTGAATAAAGCGATGTCCCATACGGTTCGCAGCCTCCTTAACATTCTCTTGCCCGATAACGGCAGAAATCACCGCAATGCCGGAAAGCTTTAAGCCGTTCCAACGACTTAAATTTTCTTCCGAAATTCCACCGATAATGACACAGGGGATTTCAATTCGATTTAAGATGGAAACTAAGATATCAAATTCCATCACCTTAGCCTCTTTTTTGGTAGAGGTAGCTACCATAGCTCCAAGCCCTAAATAATCGACACCCGCCTTTTGAGCGTTTAAGGCTTCCTCCAAATTATGTGCGGATACACCGATAATCTTATTTGAGCCCAAGATTCTTCGAGCTTCTTCCAAAGACATATCCTCATTGCCCAAATGTACCCCCGCCGCATCCACTTCTTTGGCTATCCATACATTGTCATTGATAATTAAAGGAACATTATACGCATCAGTAATCTTCTTAATGGCTTCGGCTCGCTTTAAAAAACTATTGTAATCCAAGTTTTTTTCTCGCAACTGAATCATGGTGGCTCCCCCTTCCAGAGCAAGACGCACCGATTCTTCCACCGTATCTGTCGTCATCAATTTTTCATCCGTCAATACATATAAACTATAATCGTATTTCACTGATTTTTCCTCTCTTCTCAAGTTCTTCCGCTGTCCAATCGCTTAAAGCATCCATAAAAGCACGATGAAAACTTCCACTCCCTAAGTATCCTGCCTTTTCATATCCTTTTTCGCCGCATAAACCGACTAGCATCAGCCCGTGTACTGCTGCCGAAAAAGCGTCTTCTATGCAAAGGAAAGCACCTATAATACCCCCGGTGATACATCCTGTTCCCGTCATCTTTTTAAGCGCCGGATGACCGTTATAAATCTCCACCGCCTTATTTTGAAAGACAACTATATCCGTCTTTCCTGTGACTGCCGCCACACAACCCCATTTTTGATACACCTTTAAAGCAATGGACAAACCGTCTTTGCGTGCATCCTCCTCGGACACATCAACCCCTCGACTGCGACTTTCCTCTCCCGCCAAAAAAGCCATCTCGGAAAAATTTCCCTTCACAATATCCGGTCCTATCTCTTCCAAAATACGTTTTACCGCTTCTCTGCGCAGACGGGAAATTCCCACCCCTACAGGATCCAAAATCACTGATTTTCCCATGCTTTTTGCCTTTTTTCCCGCCAAGAACATCGCCTCGGCATGAGCCGGACTGAAAGTCCCCATATTTAAAACTAAGGCATCCGCTATAGATGTAACCTCCTCCACTTCCAAAGGGTCATCGGACATCACCGGACTTGCCCCTATAGCCAAAAGAGCATTGGCCGTGTCCGTAGCAGTTACATAATTGCTGATCATATGAATCAATGGAGATTTTTTTTGAATTTGATATAAAAAATCCATCTTGTTCTCCTTCTTTTTTTCTATTACTGCCCCAGAATATTATATCATGTTTCCTATTTTTAAAAAAATGCCTCCGTCTTTACTTAACGAACACCGAAAAAAGCAAACCGTTCCCAAAAAGCTACTTCTATTTCCATCCTTTTTTGATAAGCAATAAAAAAAAGAATCCTCCCATTGACAGATTTCTTCTCCTATGATATTCTTAATTCATGTTAGTTGTGCCTAACTGCAAAAGAAGAATTTTCAAGGTACATAAATAGTTTTTTCTGCCTCTACACACAAAGAACTTATCTGCCAATACTCATTCTTTGTGCGGTATTTTGTATACTCAGACCTCTTTTACCATGAAAATCAACAGTATCATGAACTTTTGTCAAGAAAGATTTTATATTTTTATGATCATAAATTACTGACCTCTTCTTTTGTATGAACTGTTGGAACTCCATTAGTTCTATAAAAAATCTCCGTTTTTTACGGAGATTTTTTTATAGAATAAAATAACTTTTAAAATATCTTCACTTATAATAATTTACAGTGTAACCTAACAAATTCCTTTCTCTTTGAAACAAAAGCCTCTTTGTTTTCTCATGAAATCCCATACTTTTTATATTTCCTTACCACTGTTGAATGGTCTACTCCAATTGCTTTAGCGACTTCTCTTGTAGTTTTATATACCTTTTTCATGTTAATTAAATACTCCTTTTCCTTTTTTCCCAAAAAAGATTTTAAAGACAATTGCTCCTCTGTAATTTCTTCATGAGCAAATGCAAGTTGAAAATCAAGTATATCTCCTTGCGATAAAATTACCATTTTTTCGATAATATTTTTAAGTTCTCGAACATTTCCAGGCCAGTGATATCGTTGTAATTGAATTAAGGTGTCTGTATCAAATTTTTTCGATACTCCATATTTACTATTGTATTTTTTTAAAAAATACACTGCTAAAGGAATAATATCTCCTTGCCTTTTCCTAAGAGGTGGAATAAGAAGAGTTAGTACACTCAGCCTGTAATATAAATCCTCTCTAAATTTATTGTTTCGTATTTGCTCCTGGATATTTTTATTTGTAGCAGCAATTACTCTAATATTTAGCGGGATTTCTTTTACACTTCCTATAGGACTATATTTTCGTTTTTCAAGCACTCTTAATAGCTTGACTTGCAAATGATAGGGCAAATCTCCAATTTCATCTAAAAATAATGTTCCTTTATTAGCGTGGTATAAAATACCCTGTTTTCCCTCTTTTAAGCCACCCGTAAAACTACCTGCTTCATATCCAAATAATTCAGATTCCATAAGTTCATTTGGAATGGCTCCACAATTTAATGCAATAAATCTTTCACCTTTTCTTATGCTGTTTTTATGAATAAATTCCGCAAATACATCTTTCCCGACACCCGTTTCTCCTAATAAAAGAATACTGGTGTCCACTTTGCTAACCTTCTGTGCTAAATGCATTATATTTATCATTTCAGGTGAACTAACTACTAATTCTTGCTTATTTTCTTTAATCGCATCAAATAATTCTCCAAATTTCCTATCGGTTTGTTTTAAATTCTTTTCAATATTTATGTATGTGGAAATATCTCTTACATTGGTTATTACATATTCTATTTCTTTTTTTTTATTATATACAGGTTTAGAAACAGAAATAATTTCTACATCATTTAATTCATGATGGATTCTTGTATACACTCTATTATGTTTTATTGCAGAAAGACAAGTCGATTGTTCGACGACCTTTGCTTCTACATACTCCTGCATATTATGTCCAATAATATCTTTTGAAAGTTTAGTCAATGCAATATATTGCTCGTTGACATATAATATAACGCCTCTATGATCACTAATCATAATACCGTCAACACTTTGATTAATACATTTCAGTAAATCATCTTTTGAAAGCTGCATTATAATACACCACCTTTTATGGGCTTTATTTAATGAGTCAATCTTTTTGATTAGAAACATAATCTTTTGCAAAAGTTTTTAGTTGAGCTAAGTCAATCTTACCTGTACCTGTCATTGGGAATTTCTCTACAAATATATAATATCGTGGTATTTTAAATCTAGTCAAGTGATTGTTTAAATAAATTTTTAAAGGTTTTAGTATATCATAATCTTTGTTTTTCACTTTTATTATTGCCGCTACATTCTCTCCTAATATTCTATCCGGAACTCCGACTACCTTCACCTCCTCAATACAATTACCAAAATCAAGGATTGCCTGTTCGACTTCAAAAGGGGTAATATTTTCTCCTCCACGAATAATAATATCTTTGATTCTTCCAATAAAATATAAATATTGATCACTGTCCAGATATCCTATATCTTCCGTTTTCAGCCAGCCGTCTTTTGTCCATTTCTTAATTTCTGCTATTTTATTACAGTAGTACCCCTTCATTACATAGGGAGTTTGAACTTGAATTTCCCCTATTCCACCCGATTCTAATTCCCTATCCTCTTCTAAACCCCATATTCTAATTTTCACACCAGGTAATGCTTTACCAACAGTTTTACTCTTTTTTTCTAAACTATCCTCAAGAGTGGCCATTGTTACAATAGGTGCAGTTTCTGTTTGTCCATAACAAGGTTGCAATCTAAACATTTTTAGTTTTTTTACAATTCTGTTATAATCTACTTCAGAAAAAGTAGAACCGGCTACTGTTCCTGATTCAAGAAAAGAAAAGTCTGCGTTTTCAAATTCTGATAATTGTTCAAGAATTAATAACATTGACGGAACCGCACTAAATGCAGTACAACGATATTTCTGAAGATTTTTTAGTACTAATGCGGGAGTAAAATAATTCATAATAACCGTCTTCGTTTGATGACACATCGCCATAAGAATACCTGCAGTTAATCCCGAGCAATGGTACATAGGCATCGCTAATAGTAAACAATCTTTCCTCGTCCAGCCAATTTGATCTGCCATTGCGCACCCATTACCTAATATGCTGCGATGCGACAAAACTACTCCTTTAGGAATGCTTGTTGTCCCTGAAGTAAAAATAATACATGCCGTATCATCCGGAAAAATATACTTTTCATATTCAATATTATTTTCCTCATATTTTTCCCTTTTCATCCAGGAAAAGCATTGTATAATATCAATAATTTTCCTTAAGTCAAATACAGAATTCTCTCCCACATCTGATTTTAATTCACCTTTTAAAAGAATTTTTATATCAAAAGCATCTAGAATTCTCTCTAATTCTTTAGTTTTATATTCATAATTAATTAAAACAGGCACTGCTCCGACTTTTAATAAACCATAATAAAAAACTATCCACTCTATGGAATTCATTCCATAAATACCAACATGTTTCAATTTTTGTATACCATTTTTTTCTAATATAATTGCAGCCTTATTTGATAATATATCTATTTCTTTCCACGAATATTCAATTTCATTATATACATATGCTATGCAATCTCCAAACTCTTTAGCATTATAGTGTAAATATTTTACTATATTCATTTCAAATGCCATTTTAAAGCCTCCATAGTCAAAACAATTTCTATTTATATGTATAAAGCATATCAACAAAACTTTCCACTTTTGTAATGACTTGCCCGAAAGATGTAGCCTGTTGATCAATCTCAATCACTAAAAATGGTATCTTCTTTTCTCTTAATGCCTCTATAATCAATGGAACATCATACTCTTCAGGGTCACAAAATTTCATTAAGGCCAAAACAACACCCTCTGCATTATAATGATTTACTAAATCAATAATAGATTGAATTCGTTGTTTTTTTGGATCAAATGCCAAAGAACATGCAGTATGATTAATCCATTGTTGTGCCAATGCAGAAAGCGGATTAGCCATAAATGGAACATCCGTTCTGAACTGTCTTGATTCTTGTGCTAAATCATCCGCAACAATTGTAACTCCAATATTTTCAAATTCTAAGATCAACTCTTCCGGTTCCAACATCAAACCAGTTACAATAACTTTATTTTTTTGATTCTTGTCTTTAGGCATTACTTCTAATTTTTCATTTAACTTTTTAATAAGAGTATAGTATTCTTTTTTATCCATAAAATAAGATGCCTTTATAATATTATGCCTAATAGAAGGAGTAATAATGCTGGTATGTTGAGAGGCTAATTCAACAAAATTTCTCATTGCCCAACGATATTTATTATAGATTTCTATACTAGTATTTAAATCGTCTATAGAAAATGACTTTTCAAGAATAACCTCTAATTTTGAAATCATCGTTTTAAATTCAGTTTCTAAAAAATGATTTGCTCCTTTTGCCTTTCTATTTTGAGGATAAACAAACGGAATCACCGGACAAGTTCCTTTCCATTTTTGTCCAAAACATTTTAAAGTGTCACAAACAGCCGGAATTAAAACTGCCTCCAAAAAATCATATGTACCCTTAACCTCAAATTCCATTACAGATTGCATTATAGAACAAGCAAACACAGGCAAATAAGTTCTAGCTTTTAACAGCTCTGTTTTTCCTCCCCATAAACCTACAGGCACACAATCAAAAGCATAAATTATTTCTTCTGGAGCATAAGGTGCAACCCACCCAACAGCCTTCTTGTTTTTACTTTTACAACTTTCTAAAATAGTTTTTTTTGGTTTTTTTGCTTTATCTACAAGTTGATTTATTATTATATTAAGTTCCATTTATATCACCTTACTTGCTTTCACTTTCTTTTTGTTTTATTACAGACATTATCTCAACTAAAGCTTCAATTCTTGTCTCATATTGTGCCTTTGAATAATTCCTCGGATCAGCTTGATCTCCATCAAAAGTTGTAATCGGAATATTTAAATCATTCTTTAATGCTTGTCCTATCTCATATTGAAGGAAGTCACACATTTTACAACTCCTGTTCATATGCATAACAATTCCATCACAACAAGTTTCGCGAATAATTCG
Organism: Peptostreptococcaceae bacterium oral taxon 113 str. W5053; assembly: GCA_000467935.1. Classification (GTDB taxonomy): domain Bacteria; phylum Bacillota; class Clostridia; order Tissierellales; family Peptoniphilaceae; genus W5053. Next base: position 96,603 of record KI259834.1, on the reverse strand, counting down.
TTTTCTTAAATTAATTTGCCCCTCTAATGATAAATTGTTTCCCATGCTTGTATACGCTCTTGCCATTTCTTTTAAATTCCCAGGCGTATAAAGCAATGTCCACGCAGAGGGATAAGTTGAGCCCGTCATATTTACTCCTTGATTTTTTAGTACCTTATATGTATGGGAAAGATAGGGCCAACACGCAATGCCATCCCACATAATACGATATTTTTCTTCTGCTCCACGTAACCCACATTCCCCTCTTTTTATTTTTTCAATTAACTCTTCTTTTAATTTTCTAAATGTTATCCCACACTCACGCTTTCCTCTCATGCATACAATTAAAGCCATATAATTAAACATATCAAACCCACTCAAAGGAGATGGTTTTACTGAACATAAGGCAGTAGCATCATACCAATTCTTTGCGTTTTGACTCGCAATTTCCATCACCTCTTCAAATTTTTTATAATCAAAAGATTTATGGCAAATTAATTCCAACTGATGAATCATATCATGCAACTGCGATTCAACGTATTTTATATTCTCTTCTGAAACCTCTGAATCGTGATTATATGGCACGTCTAAAATCAATAATGGGACGTTTAATGAATATGCAATATTTTCATACCATTTAAGCAAAGTTTCGCAAATATTGTTACATAACAAAATAAGATCTGGTAAAGGAAGTTCCTCCGATATGCATTTTTGAATATCCATGTACGCTAAATTTACTCGAGCATAGCCGCAAATATCATTTGAATATCCCTTACTTTCTGCATAAGTTAACAATTCCTGCGCCCCTTTTCGAGCCACAATTCCAACAACATGATTTTCAGGATATACAGTATAAATCCCCATTGCTTCAGTAAACTCACAAGGAGCAATAGAACTTGACCAACATACTAAATCTCCTCTTTTTTTCGCTTCTCTGGCATCTTCCATATTTTTTGCAACCAAGATATCTAACATTTCTTTAGATGTCATCGCTTCATTAATAACACTCATTTTTATCTCTCCATTTCCATTTCAACCGCAAATAAAGCAGCTCCTACTGCTCCCATAAGCTGTGCATATTCTGAAACATATATTTTTTTATTTATTGCACTCTCTAATGAAGTCACCACACCCTTATTTTGAGCCACTCCTCCAGTCATTGAAAAATCATCTTCCATCCTTGTTCTGTACAATAATCCCATAGCTCGGCTAATAATTGAAAGATGTATTCCTCTCGCAATATCCTCTTTTTTCAAATTTTGCGACAAAAGAGAAATCACTTCTGACTCTGCAAAAACCGTACAAGTGCTACTAACTGTAACCGGCTTTTTAGAAAGAGCATCCAGTTCACCTAATTGGTTTATCGGACACTCAAGAATTCTGGCCATTACTTCAAGAAAGCGACCAGTTCCAGCTGCGCATTTATCATTCATATAAAATTCTATAATTCTACCCGTTTCATCAATAGAAATGGTTTTTACATCTTGCCCTCCAATATCTAATATGGTTCTTACATTAGGAAATATATGATGGACACCTTTCGCATGACAGCTAATTTCTGTTATTTCTTTATGAATAAAACTTAAACTTTTTCTCCCATAACCAGTCCCCACAATGCATTTTACATTCTCAACAGTTAAATTTTTATCTTGTAACACAGTATCTATCACTCTTTCTGGTCCACTGCTTCCTATCCCAAAAGGTAGTACTGCAGTTTTTCTTATTTGTTTATTTTCATCCATAAGAACAGCTTTTGAAGAAGCTGAACCGATATCAATTCCAAGATACCAACTCATTTTTATAATTCTCCCAATCTTATAATCTATTAATCTGTTATTGAAAAACTATATTTCCATTTAAAAAAGTTTACTCTTTTACATGTGCATGAACGTGCTTTTCCATAATTACATTTTGATTAAATAACGATTCTATTTCATTATCTGAATAATTTAACTCTTTTAATATTTTAGTTGTTTGTTCCCCAAGGAAAGGCGCTCTATTTCTAGGCGCAACGGTAACTCCTCCAAACTTTGCCGGAGTTGCACTTTCAATGAATTTTTGCCCATTAGGCTGAACAAACTCAACTAAATATTGATTATCTATAGCTTGTTCAGATTTTAACAAATCATATACATTACAGATAATCGAATGTGGTATATCTTTTTGATTTAAAAGTTTGCATAATTCATCCCTATTAAATTTTGCAAATCCATTACTAAGTATTTCCACAATTTCTTTAGAACGTTTATTCCCCGCGGAAAATGAATTATATTCTGGATTTATAGAAAGATCTTCTCTCCCTATAATCTCCATAAAACGTGGAAAATACCTTTCGTATTCATGGCATGAGACCATAACCCATTTTCCATCTTTGCATTGATAGGTATTACTTAAAGGAGTATTCTCTAATCTACTTTTTGGATATTTATCTTGGTCACTACATTGTATTGAAAGTAACGGCTCCAACATGTTATAAACCGCTTGCCCATAAAGTGAGACAACAATTTTACTCCCTTCTTCTGTATTTTTCTGTTTTAAAAGAGCAGCACAAATAGCTGCAGCCATAGTACTTGCTGTTGAATTATCTCCAAATGCACTTGGTGGAATTAGCGGCGCTGTATCCTTTTCCATTGATGCTATCATAGCCCCCCCTAATGCCCAATAGCAAACATTGTCAAATCCTGAATCATTTGCCATTTTTCCAGCTTCTCCAAAACCTGTCATATGTGCATGAATTAATCGTGGGTATTTTTCACTCAAAGTCTCATAATCTAAACCAAGCTTTTGCAATGCAGGCTTTCTGGTGTTTGTTAAAAACACATCTGCTGTCGACAATAACTTTCTCATAATCTCTGCACCAGAAGGTTTTTTTATATCTAAGGCAATACTTTTTTTATTTGCATTATGTACATCATAAGTCATAGGAATCATTCCAGGTAAAGGTACTGCAAATCTCGTAGTATCTCCCTTTGGAATAGCCTCTACTTTAATAATCTCTGCACCCCAGTCTCCAAGAATTCGACCCGCTGATGGAGCAGCAACATAGGTTGTCAATTCAATAATTCTAACGCCGTCTAATAATTGATATGGATTTTTCATAACCGTTCCCCTTCCTAAATAATGTATATTAACTTGCATTACTGATTTCGATAATTTCTAATTTCTTCTGTTAATTCCGGTAAAATTTCAAATAAATCTCCAACAATACCATAATCGGCCACTTCAAAAATCGGTGCAAATTCATCCTTGTTAATTGCAATGATAATATCCGCTCCCGACATTCCCGCCAGATGTTGAATTGCACCAGAAATACCGCAAGCAATATACACTTTCGGTGCTACAGTCTTTCCTGTCTGACCAACTTGATGAGCGTGTGGCATCCATCCTTCATCAACCGCAGCCCTTGATGATCCTATTGCAGCATTTAATACCTCCGCTAACTCTCTAATATATTTAAAATTCTCAGCACTTCCTAATCCTCGTCCTCCTGAAACAATAATTTCTGCATCCTCTAAATTAACTGCTTCCATAACTTCTTTTACTGTTTCTCTAATTTTTGTTCGAATTTTTTCCTTCGGAATAACAATATCTTCAACAATCACATCTCCAATTGCCAATGAGTTATATTCAGGCTTTTTAAACACTCCTGGTCTTACCGTCCCCATTTGCGGTCTTTGATCGGGACACTCAATATTTGCCATTAAATTTCCACCAAAAGCAGGTCGAATCCATGTAACATTTTCATTTTCTTTATTAAATTGAATACTTGTACAATCGGCAGTTAGACCGGTTTTTAAATAACACGCAACTCTCGGACCTATATCACGACCGTTATTCGTAGCTCCTATTAAAATAGTATTTGGTGCATATTTGTCAATAAGTTGTTCTAAACATAAAGCAATTGCATCAGTACAATATCTATCGTATTGTTCGTTGTTTACCAAAATAACCTTATCTGCCCCATGACAAATTGCTAATTTCGATACTTCCTCTACCCTATGCCCAATAACCACTGCTATCAGTTCCTGTTGCAAAGCATCTGCTATTTTCCTCCCTGGTCTTAACAACTCTAAACCAACTTTTTTTTCTTTTCCCTTTTCTGTTTCTATGTAAACCCATACATTTTTATAATCTTCTTTTTTCATATTGCCTCCATTAAAAAACTTTTGTGTCATTAGCCCATATAATAAATTTTTTGACAGCAGTTTTTGAATTCTCTTCCTTGATAATCACTCCATTTTTTTGACGCACAGGAGTATACGTCTTTTTTACTTTTGTAGGAGAACCTTTTAGCCCGCATTGAGCAAAATCTAACGCAGCATCATTTGAAGTTAATACAGGTATATTTCTCTTATTTGCCTGCATTTTACTTCGAATGGTTGCATATCGCGGTTCAAAGTTAGTTTTCGTTACTGTAACTAAAGCAGGTATTTCAACCTCAATCCAATCGAAACCATTATCATTATCTCTCTTAACCAATAAAAAATTGTCCTCCAATTTCATATCTGTAATATATGTAACCTGCGGTATTCCCAAATGTTCTGCAATCTCGGGCCCAACCTGTCCTGTGTCTCCATCAATTGCTTGTTTCCCACATAAAATAAGATCGTATTTCCCATGCTCAGCTTCCAAAACATTTATAAATTTTGACAAGATATAACTCGTTGCTAAAGTATCAGATCCTCCAAATATACGATCACTGATTAAATAAGCCTCATCAGCTCCTACAGATAAACATTCCTTTAATGCCTCTTTAGCTTGTTCTGGTCCCATTGATATTACTGTAACTTTCCCACTATATTGTTCTTTAACTCTAACTGCTAATTCCAAAGCATAAGCATCAAAAGTATTAATAATACTTGGAGCCCCTTGTCTAATTAATGTATTTGTTACCGGATCTATTTTAATTTCAGTGGTATCCGGAACTTGCTTAATACAAACTAAAATATTCATAATTCCCCCTCAACGCTTTAGCATTATATTTGAAATAATCATTTTTTGAATTTGATTTGTTCCTTCATAAATTTGTAAAATCTTTGCATCTCTCATCATCTTTTCAATTGGATATTCTTTCATATATCCATATCCACCAAATAATTGCAACGCATTTGTACTGACTTCCATTGCACAATCAGATCCCGCTACCTTACTCATAGCTGAAAATATTGTGTAATCTTCATTATTATCCATACGTTCTGCCGTGTAATATATTAGTTGTCTGGCAGATTCAACTTTGATCTGCATTTCTGCCAATATAAACTGTAATCCTTGATTTGTTAATACAGATTTCCCAAATTGTTTTCTTTCTTTTCCATATTCAATTGCCTCGTCAATAGCTCTTTGAGCTAAACCTACTCCCAAAGCACCTACAAACGGCCTTGATGTATCTAAGGTCTTCATCGCATAAATAAAGCCTTTCCCTTCCTCTCCAATTAAATGATCTTTTGGAATTCTGCAATCATCAAAAACTACCTCAGTTGTATTGGAAAGTCTAATTCCCATTTTATCTTCATGTTTTCCAATCTTTACTCCTATACGATCTCTTTCAACATAAAAAGCAGAAATTCCTTTTAATCCCTTTTGTAAATCTGTTGAAGCAAATACTGTATAAACGCCTGCAATTCCTCCATTTGTAATAAAACATTTAGTTCCATTTAAAACATATTCTTCTCCTTGAAGAGTTGCTGTGGTTCTAATAGAAGCAGAATCCGAACCAGCATTTGGCTCTGTTAAACAAAATGCCGCTAATTTTGATTTTGCCAATATTTCAAAATATTCTTTTTTCTGTTTTTCTGTGCCAAATAAATTTATAGTACTACATGCAGAATTACTTGCCCCTATTGCAGATGCTATTCCTGCATCATAATATCCTAATGTTTCCGCAACAAGAACTTCCATTTTCCTGTCCATCATATTTCCACCATATTTTTCAGGAACTTCAAACAAATGAACCCCCATTTCCATTAATCCCTTATATATTAATTCTGGTGACTCCCCTTTAATGTCACATTCTCCAACTATTGGTAATAATTCGTCTTTTAAATATTCTGAAATCAAATCGGTGATTTCTCGCATTTCCTTTGTTATATTCATAAAAATATTCCTCCTAATTAGATTTTTCTTTAAACTTTTTATTTCTATAATGTCCGTATGTCAATGACGGAATAATAACCAAAAATATTCCAATATAACCAAAATAAGAATATCCTACAGCAATAATTTTTGTTAATCCAAACGAGGACACCAACATGGAAATAACAATAATTATTACACCAATAATAGAAGAAAGTATCTTTTTTCGATTAGCTAAATTTGATCCTTTTTCCACAGCCATCCTAGTAAATAATGTAATATTTCCATAAACTACTGCTACAGCAGTTGATAAAAATGCACAAAACAAAGCAATTGAATATGCAATTATAAGATATGTTTTTCCTGTAAGTTTAGAAGCAGCTAGAATAGGAAGCGTTTCTTTTGCCACTACCGGCATAAAAGCTTGAATTAAAAATACAGTAAGAGCAATCATGACCGCATTCAACACAAATCCAATCCCTGTAACAGTTGTACAATCTTTATCATCTACAGTTAAAGATGTTGCCCCTAATAAACCCAAAAAAGCAAAGCACTGGAATCCTGCATAACTTAAAGCTTTAATTGCTCCTTTCCATAAAGTTGTAGTTTCCACCGGTTGTGCTAGATTTATTTTTAACATTTCTGACCCTAAAGATATTCCTTCAATACAAATGATAAAAAAGGAAACTACAATTAATATAGTTAATACCGATGACGCTCTACTTACAATTTGAGATCCAAACATACTCATTAATAGAGTAAGAATTCCAATAATTGCAACAGAAAAAAAATATGAAATCTTAAAAATATCTGTCAGTAAAGCTGCCGCTCCTGCGATAGATGCACTGACTGCAAGGAGACCGGCCATTATGTAACATATATCGTATACAGGTGATAATACTTTATTATATGGTTCAAATAATGCTTTACCGAACGAATGATAGTCGTAAGCTCCATAATGCCTTGCCATAATCATATTTTCTCTATAAGTTAAACCAACTAAAGCCATAGATATCACCGCAAATAAAGATGCATACCGTCCATATCTAATGAAAAAGCTCATCGTTTGACTTCCACTTGCAAATCCACCCCCAACATGAGCACCAAACCATACAGATGCTAAACTAAATGCCCCTACAAATGATAACTTGTTTTTTTTGTCCATAATAGTTCCTCCTTTTTTATTTTCAATTATTATATACGCAAAAATCATGCCATTTGTTTTTTTCCTGAAAAACCTTATAAGATACACTCTTTTATAAAAGTATTCTTGTTTATTGGTGTTTTTTTACACCGTCCGGTGTTCTTTTGCTGTATTTTTAACAATTCATTATTAAAATACATTTTGAAATATAATAAAAATTTCTTTAAAAATTTACTCCATCTACATATCCAATTCATATCTTGATGATATGCTTATTTTAAGCGAAAAGGAGAGGATGCCTATGCGTAAAATATTATTTTTGGAAGATGAAAAAATGATTCGAGAGGTTTTGTCCGAATACATGCGTGTAGCCGACTATGAGGTGACGGAATGTGAAAACGGAATCGATGCGATCCGTTTTATTCATACGAAGGATTTTGATTTGGCGGTTTTGGATATTCGAGTTCCCGGTAAAAGCGGTTTGGAGGTGCTACAGGAAATTCGAAACTCCGAACAAAAAAACATGGGTGTTCTTATGTTAACCGCCTATGAAGATATCTCCACTCAGGTTGAGGCCTTTAATTTTTTTGCAGATGACTATATCATCAAACCAACCTCGCCGATTCTGCTCTTGAAGAGAATGGAAGTTTTACTTCATCGCATTCATAAAGATTCACCGGAAAAAGATAAGGGATTGTTTGTCGATATTCCCGGCTACCAAGCTTTCTATCAGGGCAAAAATCTAAATTTAACTTTGACCGAGTTTTTATTATTAAAAACTTTACAAAGTCAACCGGGACGAGTTTTTAACCGTGAACAGTTATTAAACCAACTGTTTCACGATGAATATGACGGCAGCGACCGCATGGTGGATGTGCATATCAAAAATTTGCGAAAAAAACTCCCCTTGAAATGGATTGAAACGGTTATCGGCGTCGGTTATCGATGGAGGGAAAAGGCAAATGAAACTGAAAAATAAGACTTTTTTATACAGCTTGTGTATCGCTTTGATTGTGGGTTTGTTCATTTTTCTTTATATGATTTTTTTGTTGCCTTCCATGTTAATGGATTATCGGATAAGCCAAAATTTAAATCATGCTTTAAGTTTTCATCAAACCTTTGTAAAGAATGAAAATTTTGACGGTATCAAAGGGGACAATGCGATTAACTCTTTCGGATTAAAGATTCCTAAAAAAGGTTATGCTATGGAAATCCATCATCTTTCGTTTCAGGGGAAACTTCAGTTGACGGATAAAAAAATTCAAGCACTTTTGGATCGATTAAGAGAAAATTTTCGCCAATGGGATGTCAATAATTCTTCCCTTAACGAATCTTCTCAAAACGATTTTTCCCTCGGACTTTCCGAAGAGGAGCTTAAAAATATTTTAAACAAATTCATCGAACCGCTTCAAAAAGAATTTCAAATCGACCTCCTTTTAAAGAAAGATTCTTTTCATTTTGAACCGAAACGGCAAAAATTTTATTTTGTCGATAAAAATTCAATCTTAACGGAATTTGCTGTTGAAAATCCGAATTCCGGAACGGAATACACCTCCTATTTCGGCTTCTCCGAAAAAGCGGACTATTATCTCATCAGTATAAACAGCGTAATAACGCCCACCACCAAAGATATTAAAGCGGTGGTTTTCGGTGCCGTTCCGGTAATTTTACCTGTGCTTATTCTTTTGGCTTTCGCAATTTCCGCCTGGTATTCAAAAAAAATCATCCATCCTATCATGACTTTAGCCAAAGATGCCGACAGCAGACGACAAAATACCAAGGAACCGATTCCTCTTATAAAAATTGAAGGAAAAGACGAAATCGCCCATCTGGCGGAGTCTTTAAATCTCCTTTATTTACAACAGGAAAAAGCACTCCGACAATTGGAAGCCGAAAACAAACGACAAGAGGTTTTTATGAAGGCTTCGTCTCATCAGTTAAAAACCCCTATTGCCGCTGCGGAACTTTTAGTGGACGGTATGATTTCCAAAATCGGAAAATTTTCAAATCGGGAATCTTATCTCCCTAAGGTCAAAAGTCAATTAAACAACATAAAAAAAATCGTTAACGAGATTCTTCATATGAATCGATTGGCAAAAAAACCTACACGAGACAAAATCCCTGTACATGCCCTGATACAGAGCATATCCCAAGCTCACGCTATTGATCAGGAATCGAAAAACATCAAAATCCTTTTTCACGGACATGCTTTTTGGACAACCGACGGAGAAATTTTATATCAGATTTTAGAAAATCTCATCCAAAATGCCCTTTCTTATACAGAATCGGGAGGGCAAATCGATATTCAAATTTCCGCAGATGAAATTTGTATGATGAACAGTCCGGCAGAAATTGAAAAAGAAATATTGCCCATGCTTTTTGAACCTTTTGTTACGGGGAACGAAAAAGGAGACGGTCACGGACTCGGTCTTTATATTGTGAAATATTTTACCGAATTATTAAATATGTATATTGAAGTACAATCAAAAAATCATCAAGTTATATTTACTTTAAGTAGAAAGGAATGTTGAAAAATGTTGCGATTAGAAGATGTTCAAGTACGATTTAAAAGTAAGCTTGCCTTGGATTTAGGACGAGATATAGAAATTCTCGACGGCGATCGGGTAGGGATTATCGGAAGTAACGGCGCCGGTAAAACTACGCTGTTAAAGGCTGTTTTAGGCATGGTCAATTACCGGGGAAAAATCGTCCGAGATATTTCTCCGGAGAAAATTGCGGTGCATATGCAGCAAAATGATTATATCGAAACGGTACCTATCCGCATTATCCTCGAGATGATTATCGGCGGTCCCATTAAAGAAAATCCTTTGGTACAGGAAATGATTCAATTTTTTGAATTTGAAGAATGTTTAAAAAAGCGATGGAAACATCTTTCCGGCGGACAAAAACAACGCTTAACCCTTATCCTGGTTTTATGCCAGGAAAGCCCTCTGACTCTTTTCGACGAAGTCACTTCCGGTCTGGATTTTGAAACCAGACAACGTCTGATGGACAAATTATCCGAATGGTATGCACAAAGACAATCCACTGTTTTGATTACATCCCATTATTATGCAGAATTGGATAATCTGGTCAACAAAATTCTCTTCTTGGACAACGGTAAAGTTATTGATTACGGCAAACGGGAAGAATTGTTCCGAAAATATTGCGGAAATGCGATTATCATCTGTGATAGAACCGATTTAAGTCAAACTTTGGAAAAGAAACATTCCGTATTACATGGACCGATAAACAAAATCGTCTTCGGCTGTCAAAACGAAGAGGAAGAATCCCAAATCACCAAAAAACTTTCACAAAACAATATCAATTACCGCCGCAGCAATAATGATATTGAAATTATGACCATCAACGCCAAAGCGGCTTTTTATAAGGAGGTTTAAACAATGAAACGTAATTTTAAATATTTGATGAAATATGAACTGCTAAACAATTTATATAACGGCTATTCGTTTTTCTTCGGATGCCTATTTCCCATCCTCCTTTCCAATGTGATTGCTATTTCCATTCGAAAACAGGCTCCTGCCGATATGCAAAGTGAAGCATTGACTTCTCTATTTATCGGCATGTCCATGATTATTCCCTTGGCCACTTTGTTTTTAGGTTATGCAGCCACCTATGCCAACGAATTGGAAAAGGATGTTCCCACAAGACTCAGTCTGTATGGAATTTCTCAAAAACGCCTTTTTCTCGGAAAACTGGCAGCCAATTATGTTTTTTTGACCTTTTGTGTTGTTCTGTATTTAGTCGGAACTTTGCTTACTCTGAATATTGCCAAGCCCACTTTGACAGGAGCCGTTGCATGGATTCTGATTCTCTATCTTTTGTCCGCTTTTTTCCTGATTATGGCTCACGGCATCGCCAATTGGATTCGCAAGTTCGGCATCACCTACGGCATCGTTATGGGCATTTACTTTATCCTTATGATTCTAAGCGGAATGATGGGGATCTCCAATAAAGATTTGCCCAAGTTCCTCCAAAGCATTGCCAAACTGATTCCTCTCAGTCATATGCAAAATAATTTTGTGGACTTTTGGATGGGCAAAAGCTATAACTTCGGTCCTTTAATTCAATCTCTGATTTTTTTCGGAGCTATCAGCCTCTTGATTCTTCTTATCTCTTTTAAAGTTCGGGGAAGAAAAGGCGATCTTTAAAAAACTTGTGTCGGCAAACACAAGCTTTTAAAGTCAAGACACTGAATGAAAAGACGACAGGACAAATAAACTGTCCCCAAAAAGTTGTTTTTAAGTGCAACTTTTTGGGGGCAGTTTTAAATACCTGTTGTTTTTTTTAATCCCTGCTTCTGTACTATCTGATTTTATACAAATTTCGATAGCCCTTTTCTTTATATAAGATCGACTTGCATAACTCTTCCTAAAACGAAAGATTTTTATTTTCTATCTTGTTTTGAGTTGATTTGCTGAACAATGCTGATCCCTGTTATACAAATCAAATAAGCACTCCAGAATGCAATAAATCCATAATTGGATATAAAATCTTTTAAATTCCAAGGTCTGTTGGAAAAATATGCAATCAGAAAACCGACTATAATTTGTATACCGAACACCAAAACGATACGCACAATAGTTCTCGCTTAATCAACTTCATTTTTTCGTACTCTTCTCATCGTTTTATAAATGTCCAAAAACCGATATATTGTGTACATACAGAATCTAAGCAGTATTCATTTTCATATCTTGTATAAACTCTATTTGAAACGCCCCCGGTTCTGTAAACATCACTTGTTACATATAAATAATCCGGTAAGAGCAGTTGAAGAATTATATGTGAAACTAAAACAGTATAGTAAGGCAAGCTATATCTTAACGGATAAGCGCTATCTTGATTCTAACATTTACTATAGGTATTGAGGTAGGTGGAAAACTATAAAATACATTAGTATCATTTACTCTTCAATCTTTGAAATAGTCCGGCATATAAAAAATACGTCTTATATAATCTACTTTTCTTTTCAGCACGGTTGTAAATTCTTTGAATAAATACTGCTTTTTTCTGATTTCATAGAACAAATGAATGATAGTACCACCAATCCTAAAATGATAAGCATAATCATATAATTATAACAGAAAACTAGGTAAGCGACCCCTAATATAGTTATAGTACTGGTAATAAGTTCTCCTAATGCACTTGTTGTTGATGTAAATGAATTTTCACTATTTTCTAAAATAGAATAATATTGATCGTAAAATTTTTTATTATTAACATGTTCATAATCATATTTCATATATCCACTAAAAATATGTTTTTGTATTTGATTTTTTATTTTATTCAAAACTTTTGGAATAACTATATTACTTAAAATGGTATTAATTAACATGGTTATAATCCCTATTCCAAAAATCAGAATTAAATAAAAATAAAATAATCTATATTCACCGGATTGCATAGAATCTATTATAGCTTTAATGATAACTATATTGAATAAATTATATGCCGAATTGAATATTGCAGAAAATATAGTTAGAAACACATAAAGCGGACTAATCTTAAAAATATATGTGCATGCAAAAAACAAATCACGAATAAAATGTCTGCTATTTTTCATATTTCTTCTCTTTTATCCGTGTTATAATCCATGCAACGATTGGCGATATAAAACTCATCGTAACATGGGTGAAAAACATATTCGTTGTCAAAAAACAATTATTTAATCCATATACCATGAACAGTCCGGACAACTCAACCAAGAGGAATATAAAACTGTATTTGAGCCACATCCTATAGGATTGATGATATATCTCTTCGTTACTAAGCGAGAGCCTTGAATAATATCCTGTTATGTTCCATCCCTTTTTCCATAGCCTTACAATTTCTTTATGTGAAGGTCTGAAAAAGAACCTATGGATACACAAACTAAAAAGTATTAGTGAAACTCCTATCGCTATAAGAATGCTATCTTTATTGGATTCAAGTATTCCAAACGCATATTTGTCAAATAGTTTAACTGTTAAAAATAGGATGGGTAACAGAACGGCATCCGCAACTTTGTAATCGATTGTCTTCATCAATATTTACCTCTTATTTTCTGTAATGAATCTCATTTGATCATCACAGTTCCACTTGGTTTTATTGCAAGCCACATTTATTAATATCTCCGTTATTCTGATCACTGAAATTGGCACATCCAAACCCGCAAATAGGGAGATACGGACATTCACCACATTCATCATGTATTTTAATGCTCCTGGAAATCCATCGAGTATATTTGTCAACATCCATTTTATTGCGGTTAGAGTGATATAAATATTTTTTCATTTGCTCAATTAGATCATCTTATGAATAGAAGGCTATCTTACAATAAAATCTCTCATTATCATTTCTATGGCTTCTCTCAACCTTTATATAGGATTTTCTCTCTTTTTTATTTTCTTGTCTCACATCAATTATAACACTACACGAAAATTTACGCTTGATTTTATTCCACTATTCCAACTCTAATACAGTATCAAACTTAACCTTTACTTCATCCGGAATATAATGTGCAACCTCCACCACTGTTTTTCCAAGCCCCAAAATTGTATTGTGCACTTTATCCGCCGTATCTTTGTCAAGCGCCGAAGTTCCTTCATCGACAAGCAACACAGAACAATTATAAAGCAAAGCTCTCGCAATCTCTATTCTCTGTTTTTGGCCTCCTGAAATATTGCCTCCCTCATCTTCTATAAGATAATCTAACCCATGCTCCTCCACAAAGTCGACAAGTCCCGCTCCCTCTACCGCCTTTTTTATCTGCGTTTCATTAAAATCTTTACCAAGTGTGATATTGTATCTTAAACTTTCGTTAAATACAGCCGGGTTCTGTGATACGAAACCGAGCCTCTTGTTTTTAAGTTCTCTGTCGTTTAATAACACCTTCCCCGAATCGGGAAACAGTTCACCGCTTATAAGCCTTAGTATGGTACTCTTTCCGCTTCCGCTCGCTCCCTGTATCAACATTTTACCGCCTTTTTCCGTTTTAAATGAAAGCTTTTTAATGATTTTTTTATCTTCACTATAAGCAAAATCCACTTCTTTGAACTCTATTTTCTTTACATCTTCTATATCCTTTTCGTTCGGTATAACGATATCCTTAAAGTTTATTATCTTTTCTCTTACAGGTTCCGTAGACTTAAGTACAGCCATAAGTCCAGCTACCTGCCCTAAAGAACCGACAATCCATCCGCTCGAATACTGCACCGCAATGAAAGCGGGTATGGTTATATAACCTTTAATTCCCATATATATCCCTATAGCGATTGGTATAATATTTACAATAACATACAGAACATTCATGTATAAACCTACAAACTCCACAGCATTATTTGCTTGTGCAAAATCCTTTTCACTCTTAAATATAGAACGCATCGCTCGCTTGAGAGCGTCTTCAATTCGGTTATAATTAAGAATCGTTCCTTTATTTTTGATGATATCCTTTATAAGAGCAGTTGTTTTCCCTATGCTGTTTGTATATTGCTCAGTTGTTTCCATCGTCTTTGTGCCGATAAACTTACTAAGTTTTAGCGGCAGTAAACCGATAACAAAATAAATCAATGCAAAAATCCAGTTGCTGCTTAGGGTAAGCATAAGTGTAAATACGACCACCGCCACACTCTTCACAATCTTTATTATATTGCCGAAATAATTTTCCATAACCAACTTTAAATCGTTATCTATGAAAGAAATAACCGCTCCCGGGTCCACCCCTTCCGCTATTGCATTTTTAATACAGGCAACCTTAATCTCTGTGGTAACTTCGGCTTTATAGTTATTTACAGCCTTTACCGCTTCCTTATTCAACCACAATATAAGAATATAGGTCGCTATATAAGCCCCTACAAACGGAAGGAGCCACTCCATTCTCCGTTGTTGTATAAGTAAAAAAAACAATGCATACGTCCCTGTATTAAATGGAGTTTCCAATGCCGATAATACGGTCAATATAATCGCCTTCCACCATTTTCCCCCGCTTTTATACATCTTCATATTCAATTTAGCTTTCAAGGATTCTTTCTTCATACTATTATACAATTCCCCTTTCTTATTTTTTTGATGTGCTTATTATATCCGACGGATTTAAGAAAAAACATACCAAAACCTGTTTTTTATATTTTTTATAGAACTCTTTTATATTTAGCATATAATACCGATTCCCTGCCGGTAAGAACTCCATAAAAAGGAATAAAGTCTTTAAATTCGGCATTTTGCTTTATTACTTTATTCCAAAACTTAAGATTCATTTGTTTCACAGGTCTATTGTAAATTCCTGTGATTGAATTATTTATACATATTTCTTGAGCCAAAAAACCCATATATTGTATAAGTTCAGCATAATTCCTCATTTCATGCTTCCTCCATTTGCATAAAAAAACTGTTATCTGTGACATAGTCCTTGCATTTATATAATTATACTCTTTCATTAAATAGCTGTATTCCAATACAAGTCCATATTCCTTATTTATAAAGCTGTTATCATCATTTATAAATACTATTGTCTTCACACTTTCTATTATCTTTTTATCAAATTTTATACACTTAATTTTAGTGCATCTATTAGGAAAATATCTATATTCTTCATGATTTAAATCAAAATTTATTAACCCTCCATAATATTTCCCACTAGTCCTATGTTCTGCTCGCTCCCAAAATTCAGCAATTTCCTCGTTTTTTTTCAAATTATAAAAAACTCTTTTTTGTTTAAGCACAAGAATATTTAAAAACTTGTTATCTATTTCATACTCATAACCATATATATCTGCTAAAACCGCTATGTTATATAAAAGATGTCCAACTTCCAAATTCTGTAAAGTTTTAAATATACTTGGATAATGCTTATCTTTAAATTCCAAAAGCTCTATAACAATATCACCGCTCTTTAACTTATTAGACTCATAAAAAGAAGGTTCCGTCTTGATTACTTCCTTATTTTTCCAAAAATCTTTTGTTAGCAAATATTCTTCTTTTTGAATATATAGCTTTATAGTGTACAAGCTTCTTGCAGATGGATAAGACATATGTATGCTATACGGAGTCCTCAGGTAGTTATCTACTCTTATTACTGTATTTAAATCAAGAATTTGATTCTCGTACTCATCAAAAAATATGTTTTTATCTATTTTTTTACCAATTTTTTCATATTCATTTTTAATTTGTGGTTTTGTATCATCCCCACTAAAATATGAAATATCACTTATTAAATCTTCTTCCAAATACAGCATTTATTACACCTCCCATCCTATGCAAGCGGACATATAATTCCTAATTTAGCTCCTCTTAGAACTTCTTCACTACAGTTAAAATACATATTATTACCACCTAAACAAGTAACCTTCGCTGCATGTAACCCTAAATCATCTAAAATTCTATGTCTTATAGGTATATAAAGGATATCCTTATAATACCTTAACGCTCTTTCTTTGAGTGTCCCTTCCTCTTCTTCTGCATTTTTCGCTGTCTGAATACCTGCTGTACTATCTATAAGATTATTAAGTATTTCCATTACATCATAAGAGAGATATACCTTTAAGTTTTCATTCAAAATATTTTTTACCAACTTCTCATCCTCCCTTTTAAAAACATCTCTTTTAATATCCTTCTGTGAAAAATACATTCCTGCTACTTCAACAAATGCACTTTCCATGGCACATTTCAGACTCAATCCTGCTCCTAACCCACTTACTGAAAAGAAACTATTTTTAATATTGGTGCTTCTAATTAGGCACCATACAGAATATATATTTTCAGGTTTATTATTAATCATAAAAAAATCAACTTGATATTCATTTTGACGGAAATATTTCAATCTATTCTCCATAACAGGATCTATGTCAACTATCTTTAATATATTGCCATCAGATAAATACCAATATCGAATAAACTTATCTCTCTCTATAAATTCCAACAACCCTCTTTCTATCGCATCCTCTATACTTAAGCCAACTGCATTTCCATTAGAGTTCCCCTCAAAATTTTTCCACTGTTTAAAGTCGTTTTTCAAATAATATGCAAACACAGTTGGAACAAGATGCGTAAGTCCTGTTTTCAGACTTTTGGCTTCTACAAATTCAGCTCTTCCCGAGTAAGAGAAATCTTTTTTTAGCCATTTAAATCCAAGATCATTAAAGTCAAGATATCGAATTTCATTAGTTCTATATAGCTTTGTATCCTCATATTTTGTTTCTGAACAGGTATATCTTTCCATGTATTCGTAAATAGCTTTTAATTCATTATTATAATCGAATCTTCCAAACGAGAAATGA
The DNA here is from genome assembly GCA_000467935.1 of Peptostreptococcaceae bacterium oral taxon 113 str. W5053. Lineage (GTDB taxonomy): Bacteria > Bacillota > Clostridia > Tissierellales > Peptoniphilaceae > W5053. The sequence continues at coordinate 79,134 of KI259834.1, read as the reverse complement.
TGCCCACTTATGTTATTGTTCTTTCTATTTATAAACCCAACATTTTTACTATGTCTTACTTCGTGAAACTGCCAATCTTCTTCTTTCATAAGATATCTTTTTAACCATATAGGCTCTGTAAAATCCTTATTCATAACAGCTTTCCCCCATGCTTATAAACTCACTATTTATATAATACAAAGCTTCATCAATGTTATATCCTGCAGCCTCAAACTCTATCCCATTTATTTCGCATCTTACGTATACTTTTGGATATCTGCTTTCTATATCAAATTTTTGTGTAAAATACCAGGGTTGAAAACATAAAGCATTCTCCGTTTCTTTAATACTTACCTTATCTTTCAACACCCTTACTCCGTTTACATAACTAAACAGCGATAATGCTATAGTATAATTTCTCATAAGCATAGAGATAATCTCTTTTTCATTTTTTAATATTGTCTGTACAATTAGCTCTTTTTGTATTTCTGTCGGTATTAGAAAATTTCCATTTTTAATCTTTTTTACAGATAAAATTATTTCATTATCCGATAAATATAAGTTTAATCCTTTCTTATCTCCGTCAAACATCAACACGGTCTCATTGCAATATTTATTAAACTCCATAATATCATCCACATTTTTTACATAACTTATTAATATTCTTTTTTCTATAATTGAATTTTCTTCTTTTATAATCCCACCTATTTCCATTAAAAATTTGAATATTCTACTTTCTTTGTTTACCTTCTCTCGTTTCCTTACTTTTTTTATAATACCATATAATTCTTTTATCTCCTTATCAGATAATCTCACTTTATATACCATATCATTAACTATAATGTATATCCATTCTTCATATTCAGATATAAATAATGTTTCATTTACACAAAGATTTTCTTTAACCATAATTTTTCTTCTCCAGTTTTCAAATATAACTCACAGATTTCGTTTATCGGATATTTTTCCATTGCTATAACATAATTTATAAAATATTTATCAATAACTGGTATGTTCATAAGCATAAATGCTATATATAATGCATTTAAATACCATCTATTAAAAATATAATGCTTAGACTTATAAAAGCTTGCATTTACTGCATCTTTCATAGTATGCTCATGTAATTTCGAGGAAAATTGTCTTTTTATAATAAGTTTATCAATTGTTAATGGCGAATAAAAATTAATCTTTTCTTCAGATATCATCTGGTCTATAATCTTTAAAAACATTTCAATATCTATCCCACTAGCCTCCTTCGTAATTTTTATATTTTCATATCTTCTTTTAAAAATTTCTAATATGCCTTTTTTTTGATATGATGTTAAAGTATGGAAAAATCCCCAAAAATGAGAAAAATGAGAATTATATCCCTCATCTCTTTGAATTGTAAGACTTTCTGCCATACCTTTGCAAAAATTTATCACATTTTTTAATTTTACAGTATTTACAAAATAATGATTAAACCACTTATCATCTATTGTGTGATGAATAGTACAATATAAAATAAATTGTTCTATATTTTCAAAAAACTCATTTCCATCTTCCTCTTTTAAAAAATAGTCTTTCTTATCGCCTAATATGCTATAAATTTTATCCACTTCCCCTATTATTCCTCTAAGTCTTATTCTATGCTCTCCTTCATACTCCCTATCTATAAAACTGTACCTTTCATTATTAAACAGCGCCTCTACTTTCGATTTGCTTTTTTTTATGTCTCCTTCAAATATTACCTGTTTGAAATTCATCCCTTCTCCTTTCCTTATAATAATGTCCTAAAATATCAAAACTTCGTTGTTCTCTTTCTTTAGATATTCCTGTAAATCTATTAAGCCTCATATGGATTAATGATGATATGATATATTCCACATATATTTCATCATTTTTTTTCTTTATTTCTTCTAAAATTATCTTTATTTTGTCATCAACAACTTTTAATTTTCTTCCAATTTCTTTTTTGTATATTTCAATACCTTCATATAATACTTCTTTATTTTTTTTAAAAAATTCCCTTTCTTTTCTCGAAAGTCTATCATATTTTCTTGCAAAAATTTCCCTTTCTCCCTTATCTAGGATATTTTCCATCATACCTATTATTATAGCTATCTGCCTAATAGTTATTTCAAGCTCTTCTTTGTTAATCATTGTTTTTATTGCCAAATTTGATTCTTCCTCAAACACCTCTTCCAATCGTTTTATATATTCATATCCTCCATAACGAACTATCTCCGGTTCATATGTACAAAGCTTAAAATCTTCTATTATTTCATTGGTTTTTAAATTCTGCATAAATGCATATGTTTTGTCAAACACATCCCGTTTTATTCTTAATCTAAGTACATTTCTCTTTTTTTCAACATAATATATAAAAAAGAATCTATGTCCATTACTTTTCAAATATTCATGTAATTTACCTTTTATGTCTTTCAATTTTTCTGTTTGATAATAAATATGCCAAGATAAATATTCATTATTTTGATAATCTTTGATTTTCTCTTTAAAAAAACCATAATAATTCTCTTCTTTCTCCTTTTCAAACTTTACATTAATAATACAGTCCATGATAAAATCTCTTTTCCACACCTCTGTTAGTATAATATAAGTATGATTTTTAGAATAAGAACTCAACCATTTTTTCACCAAACTGGAATTCGTATCCAAATATTTTTTTTCTCCTTTTTCACCTATCCAATACACATATCTGTCAACTCCATAACTTTCTAACGTCTTTTCAATACCCAAAGAAAAAATTTTATTCGTCTTTATTATCCACTTTCTAGATGATACAATTATGTTTTTATATCTTATTCTTGGGATAATATTATGCATTTCAATTTCTATAGGAATACTTGTTGATGGCATTTGATTTTTATATCTTCCAAAAAAATCTAAAAATTCTATAGCCATACTCTCTATCTGGTAATCAAAACCTTTCATGGTAGGATTTACGGGAAAGATCTCTCTATTGTTATTTTTATCTACAAGATGAATTCCACTGTAATCTGCTACAAATATTATATTATTTATATCGATTTCATTCTCATTAAAACCGTCTATTCGGAGCTTTCTTCTACCATTTTCCCCTTTTATCCAACCAATATCTGCTAAACATCTTGGACAGTAATATATATAATCACTTTCATCTTTTTTATATTCCATTAGCTCACCTTCATCTAAATAAGCTCTGAATAATGCATCAGACGGAGAAAAAGCTATATTTGAAGCTATAATATTATTCCCGTCCCTCTCATATTTAAAATCAAAGACTCCTTCCTTACTTCTTTTGATAATTCCACATTTTTTTATTATTTCATCTACATCACTATCAGAAAGAATAAGCTCTACATTTTTAAGTTCATTTATTTCGTTTATTTTACTCTCAAACCATTTAAATAACCCCTCTCTCCTGTTATCATTAATATCTGATTCACTTATCTTTCTATACAATTCCAATGCCTCAGTAAAAGAAACCCCTTGGAATAAACCATACCTATCTTTAAATACTTCCTCATAATTTTTTATTTTTACGTACCAATCTTCTATGCTACCTAATGCCGTAAAAAAACACTTCACCCGCTTACCCATATTAAATGCTTTATTAGAAATAAACTCTATTTTGCTCTTACTGTGACCATTTACAATCCTGTAATGTACTTTTTTTCCTATTAAGTTATATGCCGTCCGATTTATTAATTTTATTTTTTTTATATACTCTTCTATTTCCAATCTGTTTAAACCTGTTATTTCTTTTTCTAATTCTTTAATCTCTTTTATATCGTTATACTCAAGTATTTTTTTTACTTCCTCAGATAATACTGTTTCTCCAAATACATTCTTTTCTAAATCAATGTTTGTTACAATAATTCTGTTTATAATAAATTCTTCTATTATCCTCTTTACTGAATTTTCTTCCAACCCATTATTCTTCATAAATTCATAAAGTTTATCTCCTGAAACTGTCTTATTTTCATCTATAAATAGCAACATTTTACCTAATAAGCTCACTTTTGGTATTATTATTAACTTTCTCTTTGTATCCATATAAGTATAAATGCTGTAATTATCATTTTCTCTTTTCAATAAATTACCTATTCTGTAGATTATTATTTTTTTATAATAATATTCTGTTATTTTTTTTATAAGTAAATCTCTCACATATTCTTTTGACAAAAAATATTCCTCTTTTTTTTTCACTTTCTCAGCAACCATTACACCAAATAATTGATTTATCGTTGTTCTGCTTGCCATCCTTATTATATACTTTGAAATTATCTCAGCTGTTTCATTTGATTTATTTTTTTCCCATTCCTCTATAACAGATAGATTATGAAAACACAGAATTCGTCTTATAATTTTTTCTTTAAGCATTTTATCAATTGTCTTTACTAAATTATCTGACATAAATATCTCATCAGCATACCTTATGGAAAGGTTAGGAATACGAAATTTCATATACTTTTCTCCTTAAAAAAATTGCTACTATCCAAAAGTACAGGATAGTAGCAGATAATATAGTGTTGATTTATTTCACTTGAACTATCACCGAACAACATCCGCTTGCTCCAATACTTGCTCCCATTTCTTCAAGCATTGTTTCAGTAGTTGTCTCATATGCCTCTAATCCAAGTTCTCTTAATTCATCTACCACACTAATCACTTTCTTATTAAATTTCTTTTCATTTTGCATATTGTTCTCCTCCTTTTATAAATTAATTTTGTATTCTATACCTATAATTTTTTTAATAAATATAGATTTTATCAGCTGATGCAATCATCATACACTTTATATAAGAACTCCACCATACTATTATCTCCTTAATCAAATTTTAATTTAAGGAGGTTCTTTTTATGAAAAAGCAATTGAAAAAAATTATTTTAGGCATGATATTAACAGGATTTACGCTCTATACCGCCGGATCGGTTCTTCACTTTAAAAACGATAAAGTTTACACCAATGCCTATTCCTATTCCAATCCGTTTTCTATAGCCGGATTACCAAAGGAAACCAGCGAATATTAATCTGCTAATTGACATAAAGCTCTTCTCCATACCAATCTTTATACAATTTCTTTATTTGGACTTTTGTCCTTTCTCCCGCTTGCATCAGTTCCATCAACCGATAAGCCTGTTGATATTTCGTTTTTCCTGTTGTCCTGTCGTCCGTCTTCCTGTTGAGCGTGTAGATTTTTTGTGCTACCAAAATTCCCAATTTGTCTCCTCTTTTATATTGTAAATAATATCCAATCACCTTGTCCGCCAATTTCAATGCGTCCTCAAATCGATCGCTTTCTTCATAAGAAATACATAAATTTGTATATAGTAAACCTAACGGTATTCGGTGATACTTTAATGCCGTCTTACTTTTCTCATAACCTTTGATGGTTTTTTCCAACAAATGAATGCTTTTTCCTTTATCTCCTAATTTTTCATAACATATAGCCATAAGATTGATAATTCTGGCTTCCAAATTCGTGGTTACAAACTCTCCGATATTTTCCAAATGTCTTTTTGTCCTGGTTATGCAGAATGCCTTTTCCAATTTTTTTAATATTTTTTCCGTATCCTTTCTTTTAAACACATAATCAAACAAAGCCTCCATAAAGCGGATATACTGCCTGTTTATTTTATACTCCAAAGACAGTTGTTTTTTTAATACTTTAAAGAGAGTTTCCGCTTCTTTATTTCTATGTTGTGAAGAAAATCTTGAGATATCCCTTTCCATTTCAAGCAAAAAGAAGCTGTCCGCTGCCAGCCTTGTCTGAAAAATATCTCTTTCTATATTAAAATGCTCTTTGATAGACTGCAATGTCCCTTTTTTGGGTTTGGATTTTCCGCTTTCTATTCTGGATATTGTCTTTACATCAATTCCGATATTTTCCGCAAGTTCCTCCTGTGAGTATCCCGCCAGATTTCTTTCATCTTTTAAAAGTTCGGATATCAGATATATACCGTTTTGTCTGTAACTTTCCCACAGCCTGATATCCTCCGTTTCCCAAGGTTCGTTATATTCTTCATAAAGCTCTTTTAGGGCATCTCTTTTTTTCTTCCAGGACGAGTGCATGTCCTTATCCGTCTTCAAAGTCAAAGACAAAACTCTGTCTAAAAACTGCGGCAAATGGAGTAACAGTCCGTTTGCGGTCAAATATTCCACCCCTTGCAGAGTCAGTTCCAAAGCTTCTTTATGCATTTGATTTTGAATAAAGCTTTCTCCCAAAACCCAAGCCAACTTACTGTAAACATTTACTTTCACTTCCTCGTCTTCAAAATGCTTATCCACATAGCTTAACAGGCTTTCCCCATATCTGTTGATGTCTTCGTTTTTTACGCGTATGGTTTCTCTCAGGATAAGAAGAACCAAAATCATTTCTTCTTCTCCCAAGAGAAAGCGATGGATATTTTTTACCGCAAACATATTCACCGTGCAGTCCAAAGCCTTGCAAAACAGCTGCAAAGCTTCTTTCGCTTTTCCATCTCTTTTGGTTGCAATAATTCCCTCTACCTCGTACACATACTGCAATTGTAGAGTATTGCTTAAGTCTGCCGCTTCCTTATAGTTTGACAGTAATTTTTCCGCCCGGTCATAATCCCCTTTTGTAAGGAGTTTGCCGATAATCCCCCTTCGGATAAAAAGCTCATCTTCTTTTTCATTATGCAAAAGCGAAATTTTATTGACCGACAATCCAAGTCTTTCTATAATTCTTTCCATCAGAAAAAAACTTTGTATGGTATCTCCTTGGATCAACCTCTTAAGCGATGTTATGGAGCATAATCCTTCCACCAGTTTTTCCATATTTATGCCTTTTTTATTCATTTGATACTCTATCAATTTTCCTATGGTAAGTTTTTCCAATTTCAAACCTCCAATTCCGCTTAAAGCATGAAAATATACACTGCTATAAAAGATTAAACTGTTCTTTCGTTTCAATTGGATAGGGGTAATTTTCGTATATCTCAAAATACATCTCAACCGCCTGCGTTTTTTTATTTTCGTTTTTCGTCTACAATTACAATATTTTCTTCATCTTTGATAACTATTATAGCGTATTTGACCGCTATAAACCAATCGGGACAAGATAAATCTCGCTCCGATTCATTTTTACACCATAAAATATCCTCTTGGATGAATATTAATCTCATCCAAGAGGATATAAAAATTGATTACAGTCCTGAATTTTACCTTTTCGAGATTCTCTTATTTTAGGAATCCAAGGCGTTTTTTTATTCTTTTATCCAATGACCAATTTCTTCCGGCAAATTAAAATTTTCTTCCTCTTTCATGGGAACCCAACGACATTCTTTTTCATCCGCCGTAATTCGTACGGAGATTTTCGGTTCATCCTCCCGCAGCTTGTAAGAGAGTACAAAAACTTCTTTATCTTTGAGCATATGGGTAAACATCGGCTCCAATTTCTCCATCATTTTCCGATTGTCCGTATCAAAGGTTAATGCATAAATATCGATATGTGTATTTTTATAGCGTGGAAAAATAATAAATCGATCCGCTCCTTGATCTCCTTCGTAGAAAAATGTGAATGTATATAGTCCCATGGCGTTTAAATCCGGCAAGTCCCCCTCTCCGATTCGATAAAGAATGGCCAATTCTTTTTCAGATTTTCGTGCGGGAAGTTCACCGGGATATTCAATTTCATTCGATTTTACAGAAATTTCTTCTCCGGTTTTGGTCGAAATGATATCCGCTTCTTCCGTTGTCGATTGACTTTCTTCTGAACTTGCCTGTGGTCGGTCAGCATCCGTCGCTATATCTTTCGAGTCTGTTCTTCCTGTACAGGATACCAATATCAGAAGCAGACATAGACTTAATACCTTTTTCATATTGTCCTCCTTTATAATAAATCATATCACAATTGTCCTTCTTTTTCATCTATTCAATTGAAGTATTTCTCTAAATTGCTATAATATTATCAAGAAGAAGTTTTTCAACGGTCATTCGAGAGAATTTGGATGTTTCAGATTTTTTAAATGGCAAGAAGGCAGCTTGCATTCCAGGAATTCTCCTTGTTTTTGACCTTTTATTTATCCGAAAAAATATAAAGGAGGCGTCGGATTATGAAAGTACAGGTACATATGGGTTCCAGATGTATGCTTTACGGAGCAATGAATATTTTGGAACAATTGGAAAGTTTGGAGGAACTCCGCTTAGCGGAACCATGGCGATTTAATGAGGAAATTTTGGAAATTGAGGCTGTCCCTTGCAGTGACAACTGCAAAACGGATCGAATCAGCCCCGTAGTCATTATTGAAGGCGAATCCATTCATCGTGCCACCAGCCAACAAATAATGGAAAAAGTCATGAGTAAGATTCTTCTTCCCGAGGAATAATACTCCTTACCGACTCTATGAAAGAAAGTTATGTAAATTTAATCAACATTCGTCGACAAGTTTTTGCGGAGGTGGCACGACTTGCTTTTGAGAATGTTGATTTATCCGAATTACGCCAATCCGCCTATCGAATTCTTCCCGGTGAAGTGGCGACTTATCGAGACAGTATCTTTAAGGAACGGGCAATCCTGGAGGAACGACTTCGCCTGACCATGGGTTTAGAGGGCAGAAAATACACGGAATACAGTGCGATTACCGACGGATTGGATCAATTGGATTTGGAAGAAGCCCATTTTACAACTCCTTTGGTCAATGTTATTCCCTTCGCTTGTGAAGCTTGTCCCACCAAGTCCTATTTGGTCACGAACAATTGCAGACGATGCTTAGCGCATCCCTGCACCAATGTCTGTCCCAAAAATGCCGTATCCATCGGCAAATACGGCGCCGTAATCGATCAGGATAAATGTATTAAATGTGGTCGCTGCGAAGAAACCTGTCCTTACAATGCCATTATCCATTATGATCGCCCTTGCGCCAGCGTTTGCGGTGTTAAAGCTATTGACAGCGATTATTTGGGACGTGCTCATATCGACGAGAAAAAATGTGTCGCTTGCGGACGCTGTTTAACCCAATGTCCTTTCGGAGCCATTGCGGATAAATCTCAAATTTACCAATTGGCGCGCGCTTTGTCCACTAAGAAAAATATGTATGCCATTATTGCGCCATCCATTATCGGTCAATTCGGGCTTTTGGCCAATCCCTGGCAGATTGTGGAAGGAATTAAAAGGCTGGGATTCAATGAAGTGGTGGAGGTAAGTTTAGGTGCGGATATTACCACGATTCGAGAAGCGAAAGAATATTTGGAAAAAGTTCCCGAACAAATCCCTTATATGGGTACCAGTTGTTGTGCCAGCTGGTCTATGATGGTGGAGAAAAATTTTCCCAATGAATATCAATATGTCAGCGACTCCTCATCACCGATGATTGAAACAGCCAAATTCCTAAAAAACATCAATCCGGATGCCAAAATTACTTTTATCGGTCCCTGCCTTTCCAAAAAGTTGGAAGCCATGAGCGAAAAAGTTAAAGGTTATGTGGACTATGTCATCACTTTTGAGGAATTGATGGGGATGTTTGTTGCCAAAGATATCGAGTTGACGGAAATCGAAATCACGCAGGAAATTCAAGACGCTTCCTCTTTAGGTCGAGGCTATGCCGTTGCCGGAGGCGTTGCGGAGGCAGTCAAACAAACAGCCATGAAGCTGGATCCTGAAAAGGCCATTCAAGTGGAAGGAGCCAACTCCCTTCATGAATGTGTTACTATGATGCGTTTGGCAAAAGCGGGAAAGAAAAACGGCTATCTTTTGGAAGGCATGGCTTGCCCCGGAGGATGTATCGCCGGTCCCGGAACGATCGCTTCCATTAATCGGGTTCGTAAATCCGTCCAAAAATTTATGAGCGAGTCTCAATTTCCCACTCCTTTGGATAACGTGAACATCAAACAGACCGTGGAAACGGATTTAAAAGAATTAAGCGACGAAATCCAAGCATATCGGGAAAAATTAAAACGACAATTGGAAGCGGAGGCACGGGCTTGTGTGTCCCAACAAAAAGCGACAAGAAAAGAGTAAGCATAAAAAAACCGGCGGTTTGATGAGAACCGGCGGTTTCTCTATGTTTTTTATTTTTGAATTTCCAAAATTAATTGATAATCGAAATAACGTTGTTCATCCGCCATAGACCAAATCGTGATTTTTTTCGGTTCACCTTTGGCTCTTGGGATCCACAAATTGGTCCGTTTGGATTCACCGGGCTTAAGCTCCATCTCCTTGACAACTCCATAAAAAGAACCTTTGGAAGTTTCCACTTCCACCTTACTCTTCGGTGTAAAGTAGAAAAAAATATTCTCGCTGTTGTTGCTCAGTTCCACCACATAAGTTTGTCCGCGAGAACCTTCAGCCACAAAAGGAATATTGATTTGAAAATACTCTTTTTTGGTATTGGCTTTAAATACGTAAGACCTTAACATATCCATAGGCGTAAAGAACCAATCTTTGCCATTGTTCATCTGTCGAAGAATCACATCCATATGGTCTTCACTTTTTTTGCCGTCTTTTTCTCGAGACACACGAAGAGACAATAGATGAACCCGATCTTCCACTTCTTCGAAAGAAGCCAATTCATACTCCACCGTCCCGTGATTTTCTCCCGAAAATTTTTTTAATTCATCAATATATCCTTCAGGCGTCAAACCGAGAGTCGACAAAAATTTAGGATCTAAATGGTCTTTTAACTCTTCATATTTCCCCGCATTGTCCGCGGACTCCAAAACCTTAATCAAATTCTTTGCCATTTTTTGTTCCGAACTTTGTCCGCAAGCTGCCAAGAACAAAATCAAAATCAAGAAAGAAAATAACTTTTTCATCGTCAACGCTCCTTTCCTTCTTAATATCAGTATACCGAATTTTTCTTTTTCCGCAAAGGTTTCTATCCTTTTTATGTTATAATGCTTTTGATAGGGAGGTTTCTTATGAGTAGAAAATCATGGAAAGAATATTTTATGGACATCGCTCTGATTGTAGCCAGTCGATCGACTTGCGACCGGGCTTTTGTGGGATGCCTTTTAGTCAACGAAGATAATCGTATCGTTTCCACCGGGTACAACGGCTCCATCGCCGGACAGCCTCACTGTGACGAAATCGGTCATACCATGCGAGACGGTCATTGCATCGCCACCATTCACTCGGAAATGAATGCCTTGTTGTATTGTGCCAAAGAAGGAATCTCCGTCAAAGACTGCCGTTGCTTTGTCACCCACTATCCTTGTCTAAACTGCACCAAAGCTTTGATTCAGTCCGGAATCACAGCCGTCTATTATCACGAAGCCTATCGGATTGACCCTTATGCCGAAGAACTTTTCAAACGTTCCCGCGTCCATGTGGAACAGGTTTAATACAAAACAAAAAAGAAGCCTATTCGAAGGGGCTTCTTCTTTTTTTCTCCTTTGTCTCCTGAACCAGTTCTTGGCTAAATCCCTCTCCCTGAACTTCTATCGCCTCGGAAATTGTAATAAATGCAGCCGGATCAATATCTTTTATAATGGTCTTAATTTTCACGATTTCAGAATTTTTAACCACACAATAAATAATCTCCCGTTCCGTAGAACTGTATCCTCCGGCCCCGTGTAAATAAGTTACCCCCCGATTGGCCTCACTTAAAATATGTTGTGCTATCTCACGACTTTTCTCTGTAATAATAATCAACTGCTTTCGTCTATCCCACCCCACTTGAATCCGATCCAAAATCATATAGCTCATACGCATGGAGATAATCGTATACAGTGCACGGCGAATTCCAAAACGCAAAGTGCCTAAGGAAACGATAAGCACATTGATGAGCATTAATGCCGTTCCCACATTCAAATTATAGCGTTCTTTGGCAATCTTGGCCAAAAAGTCGATACCTCCTTGACACAAATCATTGCGGAACAAAAACCCCATAGCTACACCGTTTAACAATCCGCCGAACAAGGAACATAACAAAATATCTTCTAAAAATTTTACATCATTTAAAGTGCGGGTAATATAAACGAAAAAAGAAAATGTAAATGCGGAAATAATAGCAAAAATAGAAAATTTCCGATTCAAAAATTTAAACCCTAATAACGCCAGTGGAATATTCATTAGAAACATCAAAATTCCGACAGGAATTTTAGTGACGGACCAGATTAAAATGGAAATTCCTCCTACGCCACCGCTTAAAAAACCGTTCGGTACATAGAAAAGGTTGATCGCCGCCGCTGCTAATAAATTGGAAAGTAAAATCACAAAAATTTTATAGATAATCTCCTTCGGTTCTCCTAAGATTTGCTTCGCCGAACCCTTCATTTCATACTCCCCCATTCCTTTTTAGTATAACAAGCCCCTTTAAAAAGTCAATCCGTTCCCTCCTGTCATAAAAAACCATCACGCATATCTGAAAAAATCGAAATATGATAATCATAAACAGGTCATAAAATATTTTGGACAAAATAGGAGATGATCCCATGAACTATAAAGAATTTTCCAGTGAACGAATTCAAGAAATCCAAAAGATTTACGCCTCCGAAGGTTGGAGTGCCTATTTAAACGATGAAGAAAAACTGAAAATGGCTTTCCTCCAATCCCTTTACCTTTACGGTGCTTTCGATGACAATCAACTTGTCGGATTTATTCGATGTGTCGGTGACGGAGAACATATTTTGCTGGTGCAAGATTTGATTGTCTTGCCGAAATACCGACAAAAGGGAATCGAAAACCCAACTTTTTCGATTTATTTGGGAACGATTCAAAGATGTACGAATGTTCCACGTCGTCACTACCACAACAGAAGACGTTCCCAATTATTTTTATCAACACTTCGGAATGAAAAAATTGGAAGAAGGGCAAATGGTATCCTACTTCAGATAAGGATTTTTTTGTCTGGTATAATCAGAAAACAAATCCCTCAAAGAAAGACAAATGAAGATCGTCTTTTTTCCTTCAAAAGCATTCTTATCCACCGGAAGGGCTTTGATGAATGTATTCGCTATGGCATTTTTGCAGCGATTTTCTCTTCTTTCCAATTTACTTCCGGTTTTCCTAAGCGAAGATTATCTATAATGCTTTCGCTCTCTTTGTAATATCAGTTCAATTTGTGTACCGTCTTTTGAACTTTGAAGTACTCGAACATCTCCACCATGCTGATGTGCAATTTCTTTCACCAGTGCCAAGCCGAGTCCTGCTCCACCCAAATCACGACTTCTTGATTTATCCACCCTGAAAAATGGTTCAAAGATATATTCCCAGTCACTTTTATTGATCCCCGAACCCGTATCGGAAACAACGATACTCACAAATTCATCACTTTCCTTGATCTCGACGGCAACCTCTCCTCCTTCATGATTATATTTAATTGCGTTTTCAATCAGATTGTAAATCGCTCTGTATATCAAGGTATCGTTTCCTGTAATTTGAGCATCGCCGGACTTTTGAAGGAGACGCACTCCCTTTTTATCCCCGACAAAGGCTAAGTCACAGATCACTTCCTCTACGATCTCGGCAAGTCGAATATGGTCACTTCTTTTTGCGGATTGAAGTTCGGTCATCTCCAAAAGAAGATCTATTACATGAGACAATCGATCAATCTGCAGCCGAACCATGCCGATGGTTTCTTTATAGTCGTTCAGTTCAGGACTCTTGTTTTTTTCAAACACCTCAAGCTTGGTTCGAATCACGGCAAGGGGAGTACGAAGTTCGTGTGCGGCATTTGCAGAAAACTGTTTTTGTGCCGAGAAAGTATCGCTAAGCCTTTTAAGCATCTCATTAAAAGCATTCGTAAGATGCAGGATTTCGATAGAACCGTTGTTTAAAACGACTAACCGCTGCAAGTTTTTCCCTTGAATTTCTCTAATTTGCTTCCCCAGTTTCTGCAAAGGTCGCAGTGCGTATTCCATAATAAAATACATCATGAAACTGCTTATAAGTGTGATAATCAGTGTTATAAGAAGGCTCTTTGTCCAAAATTCCACAGATGCGTTTTTAACCGTGTCCGTAAATGCAACTTCAGGATCAAGAGCCACTTGAATATCCGCATATGCATCTTTCACGCTGTTTTCTTTTGGAAACATCGTAATTGCCGACTCTTCGATTTCAACAAAAAACAACATGGCAGATTTACTGACAAAATAGCTGGTGCAAAGGCAGGATGCAATGACCATAAAAGCCGTAATTAATGTGAGTTTCCACTGAAGAGAATGCCCTTTATTCATTTTGAGATGCTCCTATCATATAACCCTGTCCAATGCGATTAATAATAGGATCATATCCCAATACGGCCTTCAATTTCTTGCGAAGTGCCGAGATATGCACACGAATCGAATTACTAAAACTGTCAACACTCCCGTCCCACACATGCTGTATCAGCTCTTCCTGACTGATCGGATGTTCCTGATGGAGCATAAGATACTCTAAAAGTCCAAGCTCTTTTCGTGTAAGAGAGAATTGCGTGCCTTTCGCAAATACAGTGCGTGCCTTTGTATCCAGCGAGAGTTCCCCACATTCAAGGATAAGATTATTTTGGACGACGCGTCTTCGCGTAAGGCTTCGTACGCGAGCCTCCAACTCTTCAAAATGAAAAGGCTTACAAAGGTAATCACTCGCTCCGCCGTCCAACCCGTCTATTTTGTCCTGAAGTTGTCCTCTTGCAGAAAGTATAAGAATTCCGGTTTCAGCGTCCTCTCTACGGATATTGCGAAGCACATCCATCCCATCCATTCCCGGAAGATTCAAATCCAATATGATCAGATCATAACTTTCCGATAACGCCATATCCCAGGCAACATCTCCGCTAAAACAAGTATCGACTTCATATCCGTCAAGTCGCAAGCCTTTTGCAATGGTTTCACAAAGAGTCTTTTCATCTTCAACTACCAATATTCTCATATTTATATCCTCCTTAAATTCTATTTTCCCTGCACTTAAAGGGAATATTTTACTATTATTATATAACATACAAAAAAATTTTATTCCAATGATTTTTTCTTAACAGAAATTTTATATTCGATTTGATATCTTTTTGTTGTCGGAAAAAGGAAATCATGTAAGGGAGGGATCACCAACAACTTTTATCGACAAATAAAGATTCGACATCGGATAAAATTTGCAGCGCGATGTACACTGACTGCCGTTGCGGTCGCCCTCGTATGTTTCGGCGCCTATCGCGAAGAAGTCAAACTCGTGTTTAGCAAAGCAATCCATCTATGTTTAGAGTGTATCGGAATTGGATTTAAAGAAAAAACAGTGAAAAACTTTTCTTTGAAAGAGTTTTTTGCCAAAAAAATACAATTCAAATATTTTCCACATTCCTGACCAACATTCATCTTTCCCATTTCCTAAAAGGGGTTCTGTATAACGGAAAAAATATGTCCGACTAAAGACACACCCCTTCGCTAAGGAATTTAAAAATGTGACGGAAATGGAGAAAGAAAAAAATCAAGAAACAAGGAAACAAAGAGAGGAGAAATGAAAAATGAAAACAAAAAAGAAAATCGTATCTGTACTTTTGGCAGTCCTGATGACAGTTTTATTGGCAGCCTGCGGTAATGCTAGCCCGACACAGCAGCCTTCTACGAAAGAAAACGGTAATGCCACCCCGGCACAACCCTCGACAGAAGAAAACGGAAAAGTGGAAGCCTTTCCTAAATTTAAAGGAAAAGATTTCGACGGTAATGACGTGGATGAGTCTTTATTCAGCAAAAATGAAGCAACACTTGTTAATTTCTGGTTTAATGGCTGCTCGGCTTGTGTAAATGAAATGCCGGCGTTAGAAAAGTTCAATGCAAAACTTCGTGAAAAGGGAGCTGAGTTAATCGGGATAAATGTAGAAGTCGGAGATGACGAAAAGGCGCTAGCCGCAGCAAAAGAGATTCTTGCAAAACAAGGGGTCACCTATCGAAACCTCGTTATCGACAACAACCAGGAGGCAAGAAGTTATATGGCGAACATCCTCGGTTTCCCAACGACGATTCTCGTCGATAAAAAGGGAAATATCATCGGACAACCGATTATGGGAAGTATTGAAGATGAAAAGAAAATGGATCAAATTCTGAAAATGATAGATGACTTAAAGGCAGGCAAAGAGGTTTCGTCTTCCGTTGATTCCAAAGATTCTAACATGGATCCTTCCATCGATGAAACAAAGGCTCTATTAGCGGAAGAAAATAATATCTTCCTTCAACACAAAGAAATTTGGGATAAGCTATTCGCTAAAATTCAAAAAGACAAGGTACAGCAAGATGAAAACACTCCTTATGCAGAATTCTTAAAAGCTCAAATAGAAAAAGCAAAAGATTCTTTTTCCGAAGAGGAATGGAAAACGATCAATGAGGACTTGAAAAAAATTGAAGAAATCGAAGCGAAAATTCAAAAGTTAAATAAACAGAACTAATCGGAAGGGAACATATGGATAAAAATAAAATCGATATACGACATAACAAACGATTTATGATTTTTCCCATCCTTGCAATAGCTGCACATTTTTTGATGTCAAACGTTCTTTATTATGCGGTTGAAAAGTTGTTTTTAAACATTTTGCACATCCCTGAGGTGCGGTTTATAAAATTTGCCTATTTAGGCGAAATGCTCGTATATATTACGCTGATATTTATATTTTTTCCCATTTACAAACTCATGCTGAAACATGACAAGGATGAGATGAAAACGGAAACGAATGGAAAAGATTCAATCCTAAGCATTATGGCAGGGGTCGGCGTTTCCGGGGTTTCTTTTCTCTGGATTATGCTGGCTGAAAAGATACCTGCATTTCAAAGAAGCCTTGATGCGATGAATGCGGGAAATCAGAACATTGGCGGAGGAAGTCTTCTCGGCGGAATTCTGATTGCGGTGATTGCCGGACCTTTGATTGAAGAAATTCTGTTTCGCGGAATTGTCTTTCGATCCATACGAAAGATCAGTCCTGCCTGGTTGACCATACTTCTGTCCTCTGTACTGTTCGGAGCCTACCATATGAATCCGGTGCAAATCGTTTATGCTTCTTTTATGGGAGCTGTTGCCGGAATCATCTACGAAAAGAAGAATAATCTGATATTCCCCATTCTCGTGCATGTCGCAAATAACTTTATGGCTACGGCACAGAGCTTTGTACCTTCGGGAACAGGAGAAATCATCAGCATATTTTCTTTGATTATGATTCTCCCGTTGGGTGGCATTCTCTATCATTTCCTCCAAAATAAGTATCGAAGTAAAGAGGTCATGTCATTTTAAAACGACGGTTTTCAACTTAGAAGATGGCGTTAAAAATTTATGAACGTTTTTGCAACGATGGAAAATAACCACATTATCAGTAACTTAGTGTCAAAAAATTAAAATGGATAGAGCATATCTTGACGGCGGTTTGAGGTAAATATACTTCAAACCGTCGTTTTTTTTGTTTGGACAATTATAAAAAAAATAAAACCATGTTGTATTTTTAGCATTTAATCAACTTGAAGGCTTGCTGTTTTCTTGTAATCGATGTGCCTTATCCGGAGCATTATTCCGTGTACAAGTCGAAAGTTTTCTTCCATTCCTCCGTTCCGGCATCAAAAACTTTTTTTCCTCGATCCAAAACAATCACCCTGTCTGCCTCCAAAATAGTAGACCTGCGATGAGCAATGGTTATAATGGTCTTTTCTCTTCGAATATTTTCCAATGCCTGTCGGAAAAGCTCTTCGCTTTCCGTATCCAAATTGGAGACCGCTTCATCCATCATCAAAATAGGCGCTCCCGTAATAAGTGCTCTGGCGATGGCAATTCTCTGCTTTTGCCCTCCGGAAAGAGTCAGACCCCGTTCCCCCACAAAAGCATTATAGCCTTCCGGTAATTCTTTGATAAATTCATCCGCTATGGCAATTTTTGCAGCGGCTTTCACTTCTTCCAAACTTGCTTCCGGTTTTCCCAAGCGAAGATTATCTATTATGCTTCCCCTAAAAAGATAAACATCCTGAGGGACATAAGCAATATTTTTTCGCACCGCTTCCGGTTCCATACTACGCAAATTTCTGCCTTTAAAATAAATATCCCCCTTAATCGGATCATAAAAACGCATCAATAAATTGATTAAAGTTGTTTTCCCTGCACCGGATTCACCTGTAATAGCAATATTTTCTTTAACGCCAATGGAAAGATTTATATCTTTCAGAACAGCTTTGCCCTTTTCATAAGCAAAAGACATATTTTTAATATCCAATAAAGCATCCGTTTGAAAAAGAGCACTTTCTTTTAATGTCATTGCAATCGCCGGTTGTTCATTCAACAAAGTAGAGATACGGTCTGCCGAGGCGACTACCATATTCATCTTTCCCGCGGTGTTGGAGACTGTCACCACCGGCAAAAAGATATTTAGCGCCATGATGATTAATACAGAAATATATCCGGCATCAAGACTTCCTTTGTTGACCAAATGATGCGCGATAAAAATAACGCCGATCAACACAAAAGACATGATAAAATTGATAATGCCCGCTTGAGCCCCCTTGATAATCCCGTCTTTTACTTCCATGCGTCCCAACATCACGGTATCGTCCATGACCTTTTGAATATATTTTTTCTCCCGACCGAAAATAACGATTTCTTTTAATCCTTGAACGGTATCCACTACACCCGCATTAGTTTGTCCCAGTTTCTCCCGCACTTTCGCACCCTGAATCTGATTAACCTTTCCAAACCAATAGGGTACAGTGGCTATAATGATACTTGCTATAAAACTTAACAAAGCCGCTGTCGGTGAAAGAAAAATATAGGCAATAAGATAACTTACCATACAGATGAAGGTAACGATATAATCTCCCAGCATATGAGCAAAGAAAGCTTCCAAAACCTCCACATCCTCCATCATCATGGAGCTGATATCTCCTGTGCGATAACGTACCGGATTTAAAGGAGATGCCTTTTCTATGGCATCATAAAGATCTCCTCTTAAATCCTCCAAAACCGAATAAGCCACATCATGACAAAGATACATATGAAGATAAGTCATCAGCCCTCTTCCGACAATCAATGCAAATAATAGCGGAAAATATCGAAGTATTTCCGTTGCCTCCTTCCCGTTAAAAGCCAATCCGACCAAATATGCTCCCAATAAAAGAGAAGTTAAGGTAAAGATACTGTTGAGTACACCGGCAATAATGGATTTAATAAAAGTTCTCTTATGTCGAAAGGCATATGGGGACAAATTCTTAATGTTTCTATATTTTTTGAAAACTTTCCTCATTATAACCCCCCTCATTTTGCGCCAATACCAAACGATAATAATACTCTTTTTTATTCATTAATTCCTCATGCGTTCCCTCTTCCACAATAACGCCCCGTCTTAACACTAAAATACGATCAGCATTTTTTACGGTAGATAGACGATGCGCAATCGTAATCGCGGTTTTGTTCCGCAATAAATAATCCATACTCTCCTGTATGCTTTTTTCATTTTCCATATCGACACTGGAAGTGGCCTCATCCAAAATAATCAAAGGGACATTTTTTAAAAGAGCTCTGGCAATGGCAATCCGCTGTCTTTGTCCGCCGGAAAGATTCAATCCCCTCTCACCCACAATCGTTTCATATCCCTCTGGCATAGAGAGAATAAAATCATGAATTTGAGCCGCCTTGCATGCCTCAATCATCTCCTCTTGCGTTGCATCTTCTTTTCCCAAACGTAAATTTTCCGATAAGCTTCCGTTAAAGAGATAAGTTTCCTGAGAAACCAAGGCAATTTGACTACGTAAAAAAGATAAAGGACAATCCTTGATATCCATTCCGTTATAATAAATGCTTCCTTGTAAAGGATCATAAAAACGCATCAATAAATTGATTAAAGTTGTTTTTCCGCTTCCCGATTCTCCCACAATGGCCAGCTTTTCCCCCGGCTCTAACAAAAAATTTAATCCTTTAAAAATTTTCTTTGCAGCTTTGTCATAATGAAATTCCACGTCTTTAAACTCTACAAATGGAGGTGTGGAAAATACTTTTTCCGAAACTTTTGCGTCTTTTTTATCCTTGACAAATATTTCGGCATCAAAAAGTCGAAGAATGCCGTCTGTGGAGGTCATGCCCATAAATCCCTGGTGAAAATACATGCCCAATTCCGTAAGCGGCCGATATACTTCGTAAGTTAAAAATAAAAGAACGGACAGCTCTCCGATACTTAATCTTCCCCAAGCCATATAATAAGCGGCAAGTCCCAGTGTAAAAGCGGAACCGAGAGAAGTCAAAAAGCCGGATACACCCACATCCATTAAATTCAGTTTCAGGTTGCTCATTGTCCGATCAAACAGTCGATGCATTTTCCCCTTTAGCTTTCCACCGATTCGTGTACTTGCATTAAAAGCCTTTAGTGTAATCATACCTTGAAGGGTATCCACAAATTCCGCATTTAAATCCATATAACTTGCCCAATGTTCTTGAGCGGACTTGTTTAATATCGAAAGAAAAAGAACCGGCGAGTAAAGTGCTGTTAGAAAAGTTCCCAATATAAGAAGTCCCAATACCCCATGCACTGTAAATACATAAAGAATCATCAACCCGGAACCAATCAAACAAACCAGAATCTGCGGAATATAAAGACTAAGATACCCTTCCAAATAGTCAATCCCCGCTACAATAGTAGATTCCAATTCTCCTGTGCGATTACGAACCATATAACCGGGTCCCAAATCCATCAATTTTCGATAGGCACGCTTGCGCAAAGTGTTTTTTACCCGACTGACAATCCATTTTCCGTACACTTGATTAAACCAAATTAAAAAAATACGTGCCATTAGCATAGTAATTAAAGTGATTAAATTAAAGTATAAATTTTCTACATTCTCATGACCGTAGACTTGCATGATTATTTTTCCTAAAAAAACGGCTTGAACAATATAACTGATGCTGATAAGTATTCCGACTCCGCTTTTTAGAAAAATAAATTTTCTTACGCCTTGCGTCATTTCCCATATTCGTTTATGAATCATCATAATATATTTGCTCCTTTGAGCCTATGCTCTATTAAGTTTTTATTTTGAATGCAATACACTCTGTCACAAACCAGTTGTACCAACTCCCGATCATGACTGATTAAAAGATATGTCAATCCATATTTCTTTTGCAATTGCAATAAAAAACGCATAATTTTTGCTTGAACCAACACATCCAACATTGAAGTTGCCTCATCTAAGATCAATAACTTCGGCTCCCTTAAAAGAGCTCTCAAAATACAAATCCGCTGTAACTCACCTCCACTGAATTGATAAGGATAATCTTTCATTCTTTTCGGGTCAATGTCAAATTGAGTCAATTTTTCCGACAATAAGCGCTTCCTCTCTTCTTTGCTTAAAGAAGGTCTCTTTTTCTCTTTTAAAAAAGCCTTTAAAGTCTCCTCCAAGGTCCACCCGATCGATTTAAGCGGATCCAAAGATGTCTGCGGATTTTGCATAACCAAAGCAATCTCTTGAGTGAAAAACTTTACCTCTCCCTGATTCGGCTTTTTTAAACCGCAAAGCACATATGCCAAGGTGGATTTTCCGCTTCCGCTTTCGCCGACCAAGCCCACGATTTCTTCTTCTTTCACCAAAAAAGAGACATCTTGCAAAATATTTTTTTCAGATTCATCAAAAGAAACGGAAAGATGCTTTAAGTCCACCAAAGTTCTAATCGTCATCCATCGACACCTCCATCCCGTGTACCGGTAAGGCATTCCAAAGCGCTCTAAGATAGGGATGTCCGTCTTTGCTTAAAACTTTCTTCGCATCTCCCGTATCAATCAATTTTCCTTTATAAAGTACAGCACAAGCATCCGTATATTTTCTTGCTAAAGGTAAATCATGCGTGATAATAATTAACTTCATTTTTTTCTCTTTGGAAACTCGATGTAAAAGTTCCATCAATTGAAAGCCGAGTTCATCATCCAGCCCCTTTGTCGGCTCATCCAAAATCAATATCTTTGACTCCATGGCAATTCCGATGGCAATCATTAAACGCATTTTCATTCCTCCGCTCAGTTCATGGGGATACATGGTCAAAACCTTTTCCGTCGGACAGAGCCCTAAATAATCAAATAGAACTCGAATTCTTTCTTTCGCTTCTTTTTTTGAAAGGCCTATCTTTTTCTCTAAAGGAAGAAGCACTTGTTTCTCACAACTTAATAAGGGATTTAAAGCACCCCCTGAATTTTGAGGAATCCATAGCAAAGAGCTTCCTCTAAGAAGATGAATTTTTTTCTTCGACAGCTTCAAAATCGAATAGCTTTTATCCTCATAATAAATAACCTCACCTTCCGTTTTCATCCCATAAGGCCTAAGACCTACCATGATTTTCACCAATAAAGTTTTTCCGCTTCCCGTTTCCCCTAAAATAGAAAATATTCCCTCCTCCGGAACGGAAAAAGAAATATGATCCAATAGTATTCCCGCATCCTTATGAAAAACACTCACATCTTTCAAAACAAATTTATTCATGACCTTCTCCTAAACTTTTACGCTGTAAAGCCCGTTCACAACTTTCCGAAAAGAAAGTAAAAACAAGAACACATAAGAATTGAAAAATTCCCGGGAAAATAATCATCCATGGAGCCTGGCCTGCAAAGCGCAACGCATCTTTTAAAATAATTCCCAGTTCCGGAGTCGGAGGCTGTACACCCAATCCTAAAAAGGAAAATGAAGAAATCCCAACCATACTGTGTCCAATTAATACAGGCATAAGAGGAAGTAAAATATAAAATCCTCGAGGCAGCATATGCAAAAGAAAAATTCGCCATTCGGAAATACCGTTTAAGCGTAATCCTATGACAAAATCATTATTTTTTGCCTGACCAATTTCCGAACGAACCAATTTAATATTGTGAACCAGTCCATGAACGGAAAAGATAAAAACCACAATCCATATTCCACTGCCAAAATAAACACTTAAAAAGATTGCCGATAAAATCGAAGGAAAAGCCAGCAAAATATTTAAAAGATGAAAGATCGCTTCATCCGCCGTTCCTCCGAAATATCCCAAAAAAGCACCGATAAAAGCCCCTAAAACATAAGGAATTAACAAAGTCAAAACAGCAACTAAAAAGGTGTTTTTAAAACCTGTCATCGTACGCAAAAAAAGATCTCGCCCCATATAATCCGTTCCAAATAAATGTTTAATGGACGGCGGCAAAAAACTTTGATCCGGATGACAGACAGAAACCCCTCCCTTTTGAGAAAAAAGAAGAACCGTGATTACTATAAATGCGGAAAGAATTCCCCATATCAAAATATCTCTATGCTCTGTTTTTTTCATCGGGAAGCCTCCTTTGTTTTCAGATGATAAAGCTCGCTTTCGTTTCGCATATCCAATTTAGGATAAATGGAATCGGCTAAAATATTTAAAATACATATCATTCCTCCAATAAAGAATAACGACCCGCTGATTAAAGGATAATCTTTAATCTGCACTGCTTTTTGCAAAATCCCGCTAAAGCCGGGAATATTAAAAATCGCTTCTACTAAAACAGCTCCTCCTAAATAACCGGAAATATCCAAAACCACAATGGCAATGGCTGTAGGCAAGACATGGGGCAAAATATGATATCGAAGAATTTGCCCCCCATTTAATCCTTGAGACAGAGCAAATTCCACAAAAGGTTCTTTGCTGATATCCATAGTCTTTTTTCGTATAATTCGAGCCAAATTTCCCGAAGAAAGACAAGCCATAAGGAATGCCGGTACAATTAAACTTTGTAATCCGTAATAACCGATGGCAAATCGCCACCTAAACTTTACGCTAAGCACATATACCGTAATCAAAGCCAGCCAAAAAGCGGGAATGGAATTGGTAAGCACAGACCAAATACTGACAAAAGAGTCCGCCGCACCCTTAGGGTGTAAACCCGCCCTTAAAGCGATAGGAAACGCTAACAAAATCTCAAAAAGAATGCCCAAAACGGAAAGTGTCAAAGTAATTTTGTATTTGGACCAAAAAAACTTTAATACCGGTTTCTCTTCACTAAGCGAATTTCCAAAATCTCCTCGAACAATTCCCGAAAGCCATCGAAAATAAAGTTTTGGAAAACTTTTATTAATTCCTAATTTTTCCGCATATTCCTGAGCTTGTTTTTCCGAGACCTGTGTAACATTCAATCGCTCTCTAAGCAAAAGTTTAGCCGCATCTCCCGGTGCAAAATAAACAATGCTAAAGGACAATAAGGATACAATAAAAATCGTCGGAAAAAGTAAAATAATACTTCTCCAAATCCGCCCTCTTTTCTGTCTCACTTTTTCGTAACTCCGTTTAAATCAATTTGATTGACAACCGTATCAAAATGCAAACCGTCAAATTTTTGATTATGAACCATATATCGTACATCAGAAAATATAGGAACATTAATACAACCTTCGTATTGAATCTTCCAAATGATTTCACTATATTTTTTTGCTTCTTCCGGATTCTTCGCCTGCAAATAACTGTTTCCTGCATCCTTCATCTCTTGGTTAAAGCAATAACCCGGACCATAATCCGTATAATTTTCCTCCAATCCTAAATAACCCACACTGTCAATTAAGGGAACAAACCACGGGTGTCCGAAGGTTAAATCATATTCCCCTTTTTGCATAGCATCAATATATGTTGAATCTCCTGCATTTTGGATATCCAATTGAATTCCTAATTTTGCAGCGGCTGCCTGCATATAAACAGCCATATCCTTTTGGTATTCACGATTGTAAGTAACTAATTTTAAAACAAGCGCATTTCCTTCCTTATCCTTTGTCGGTGTATTTTCATTTCCCACCATATAACCTGCCTTCTCCAAGTTCTTTTTAGCGGCTTCCAAATCATAACCATACTTTAATTCTTTCGGTGGTCCGTCTTTATATTTCGGATTATAAAGATATTCACAAGCATTCGGCACATCAAACAGCGCTGTTTTCACTATTTCTTCACTATTGAACATCGTTGAGAACGCACGACGTAAATCCGGATTGGTCATTTTTCCTTCTTTATAATTCATACTAAGGATAACTACAGAAGTATAATTGTCCTCCGGCTCTTTAATAATTCCATATGTTGAATTCTGTTTTAATTGGGAAATTGCAGAATAGGGCAAAGAAATTGCATGCTCACTTAATCCCAAAACATCAACTTGACCGCTCTCCAAAGCTAATTTTCGTGTTTGTTCATCAGGAATGGAATGCCAATGGATTACATCCACATCCGTTTTATATTCCTTGTTCCAATAATTTTTATTTTGTTTTAAAATACTCATTTCTCCTTCATCGGTTTTTTCAAACACAAAAGGACCGGTTCCGACAAAAGTTGTAATTCCTCCCTGTTCACTCCATGCATTCTCAGGTACTGCAGGAATTCTGGCTAAATCTTCCACCAAATAAAGATAGGGTGCTTTTAACTTTACTTGAAGATGCCCGTCTTCCATGACTTTAACCTGATCTAAAACATAGCTATATGAGCAATAATAAAGAAAGCCTTCTTTCTCAATATCGTATTTTAAAACTTCCCCGGTAAGCGCCTTCCCGTCATGAAATTGAATATCCGTTTTATAGTAAAGATCGTATTGAGTATAATCAGCATTATGTTCCCATTTATAGATAATGCCCGGCAAAGGTTGATAAAGATCATCCAATCGGGTTAACGAGTCGAAAACCAAGGTTGACCCTTCCGGCGATTTTTCAAAAGGTCGAACCGCGCCGATATTCAATACCGTCTGTTCCGTATTCTCCTCCGCTTGTGTACTCTCTTTTGTTAAATCTTCCTTCGGTTTTCCGCAAGAAACCAAAAGCAAAACAGACCATAACAAAACAATGGACCATAGATATTTTTTCATAATTCCCTCCTATAAATTAATAAAAGCATAAAGTTAGCTACTCCTAACTTCATGCTTTTACTCTAATGGATATTTCTTTTTTCTTCTACTCCATTCTTATCCCAAATGCTCCATATTTATATTTTTTCGATACATTCGAGGGGAACAACCGTAAATACGACTAAACGCCTCGGCAAATTTGCTGGAATTATCATAACCTGCTTCCATAGCAATCTGCTGAATTAACTTTTTTGTATTGACCAGTTGACTGGCCGCCAAACTGAGTCGATATTCTCGAAAATATTTTGCCGGTGAAGCCCCGTATGTCTGTTTAAACAAACGATAAAAATATGCAGGATTCATCTCTGTTTTTTGTATCAGTTCTTTCAAATTCACAGAACAGGATTCTTTGGACAATGTTTGACGTACCGCTTCCTTTATTCGATAAGTCATATTGTCGGAAAAATATGCAAACTCTTTCTTATTTTCATAGACAATGTCTTTTAAAAAATATAAAATTTCCAAAATTTTCAGCCAAAGATAATCTTCCTTTTCTTCATCAACAGAAAAAAACAATTCCTGAAAAGTATTTTTCAATTTTCCTTCCGCCCGGTCTACAAACCAAACCGTATTGCGATTAACTCTTTGATTTAAATAACGAAGATTCAAATCCAAGGATTGAAGCATATGAATACATTTCTCTTTCATTTTTTCTTCATAAAAAATCAGGCTCAATCCCTGATAGATATTTCCCGGGAAATAAGAAGAAACAATATCATAATCGGTTGTATTAATTGCAAATTGCCCGGATTCGATATAGGAATGTCTGTTTTCCGTGAATTCTGCTTCAAAGCGTCCAGCCAAACAATAATCAATACGCAAAGTCCATTTTTCTTCTACAGGATCATTCCCGTAAACTTTGGTCGTATCCGTATAATAACGCTCTAAATAAACACCCGGGCAAATTTCTTTTGTATATGTCTGTAAAATTTCTTTTTCCATAAGCATTTTTCCTCCTATGCTCTTTAGGATAGCATCCACTAACTTTATTATAAGAGAAAAAAAGGAACCTTTCAAATAAAGCTCACACTTTCATAAAAAATGACTGTCCAAGAATCTAAAATCACATACTAAGTCTTGTCTGAAAAATCATTTTTACTTTTGACGGAAGCTGATGGGTAATTAAAAATATATATCGGTTGTCAATTGTTTGAATGATTTCGGCAATGATATTGATTGTATCTTCATCAATATTTGCAAAAGGTTCGTCCAAAATTAAAATGTCTGATTTTCTTAAAAGACTTCTCACCAAATTCAGTCGTCTGGCTTCTCCGCCCGAAAAATTTTCTCCGTTTTTCAAGATGACTTTGTCCAAAGCCGACTTATTTGCAAATTGATTTAATCGAAGCTTTTCCAATATATCCATCAATTCTTCCTCATCAACAGCTTGATATGAAGCTAAATTTTTTCTTAGCGTATCTTCAAAAAACGCCGCTTCTTGTCTGAATATGGTAACCAAATTTGTTAAGTTCGCAATTTCGGATACACAGATCCCATTGATTAAAATACTGCCACTGTCAGGTTTGGCATAGTTCAACAGCAAATTCATCAATGTGGATTTGCCCGAACCGCTTTCTCCCTGAACCAAATACAAACCTTTTTTCATCACCGATAAAGAAATGTTTTCAAAAACCTTCTTATCTTCCATATACGAAAAGCTGACCTCGGTAAAACTAATCTCTTTAACTCGATCTATTCTCGTTTGTTGATTTAAAGACTCTCCTTCTTGTGAAATTTCACTTTTCATAAAACTGTTCAGTGAATGAAGCGGTACTTTGGTGACCAAAAGCCTTTGAATATAGTAGGCAATATAAATCACTTGAGATTGCAGCTCTTCCATAATTCCAACAGCGATAATCAAAGCCCCGACACTCAATTTTCCTTTTACGATGAAAAATGCCGATACCGCAATAATCCCCAGAAGATCGATTTGTGCCAAAAGCTTGGATAAAGATTGTCCGAGAATGTACAAGCTGTCAGATTTCAAATGGATAGCATACAGCTTTTCATTGTCCCGATGAAAAACTTTTTCAACCTTTCCCGCTGCGGAATAATTTTTAATCACTTCAAAATTTCTTATCCACTCCGATACTTTGGATAAGTGTGTCCTATCGGCATCCATGCTCAATTCTTGATATCGACTTAAAATTTTTTCTATCAATTTAGGAACAAGAGCTGGCAAAAATAAAAGGATAAAAGAAAAAAAAGCCAGCTTATAATTGATAAGGCATAAACCGATAAAAGCAAAGATCACTTCAAAGATAATTTGAAAAAGGCCGTACCAGGATTGAAATAATCCGCTTTCAACCATATCTAGTTCTTTTGTATATTTGAATAGATACTCTGCTTTGTCCATTTTTATAAAGAAAGGATAGGTTAATTCAAACAGGCGAGTTATAAAATTTTGTCTTAAATGGCTTAAAACGGAAATTTTTCCTCGAAAATAAAAGCGCGTATACAAAAAATGTGTATATGCCTTTGCCATAAATGCAAAGAAAAACAAAAATGATAATCTTACAAGCTTTGTAAAGTCTTTTGCAAAAGCGGCATTCAAAATAAAACCCTTTAGAAATTCAAAACTGATTTGTATAAATGAAGTCAAAAGGATAAAAAATATTCCCAAAATAAAAAACTTTTTATGCTTCAGGCAAAGTTTCCACATTTATCCGCCCTCCTTTCAACTCCATTACAAAATCAAATTTTTGTCTTAATTTGTCACTGACCTGATGAGAAATTACAATCACCAGTTTGTTCTTTATATCCGATATTAAATTTTCTACCTTCTCCATATTTTCCCCATCCAAATTTGCCAAAGGTTCATCCAAGATTAAAATCGGAGTCTCTCGAATCAATGCTCTCGCTAAAGAAAATCTCTTTTTTTCTCCGCCGCTTAAATTGATGCCGTCCTCCTCCAGAATATAATCCAATCCCTCTGTTACAAATTTATTTAAGCCCACCTTTTTTAACATTGTCTCCAAAAATTCATCCTTTGAAATCGAAGTATCATACAGGGTTAAATTATCCCTTATCGTTCCCGAAAATATTACAGCTTCTTGTCTTGCTATTGTAATGATTTTCTCCATATCGGATAATTCCTTAATATCTATTCCGTTTACTGAAATTCTGCCGCTATCAAGTTCATCGTAATTCAATAATAAATTCATCAATGTGGATTTTCCGCAACCGCTCTCTCCGATCATCAAATATTTTTTATTTGCCTCAAATTTCAAATGAATATGATCTAAAATAAAATTTTTATCCTCATAGGCATAAGACAAATCCTCTACAAACACAGATAAATCTTGCTGATTATCCAAAGGATTACATATCGCCGTTTCTCTCATTGGAATATTGTTTTCTATAAATGCGAAAACGGACTTTCGAATCGGCTTTGTAGCAATCAATGTCTGAAACATCGTCGATATCCAATAAAGGGGAACTCTAAGGGACGCTATCAGACCTGCTATGGTGAAAAAATCCCCTGCTTTCAGAAAGCCAAAATATATATAAAATCCTGCAATAATCATAATTAACGCTTGACTTCCCAAAGAAAATGCAAAACTTACACCGGTGGATACGGCATAGGATTTTTCATATTCATTTTCCGCATCCATTAAATTGTCATTAGATTTCTTAAAATTTTCAAAAATATTTTTCTCAATGCCGAAATTTTTAATGATCTCAAAACCGTTTAAAATTCCGTTGACCACGCTTATATTCTTTTCCACTTTCGACATCTTATCATAGGAACGATTCGAAACCTTTTTTTGAAATATTTTCGGCACCAAAACGGGTGCGACAAGAATCACAAAACTGATTACCGCAAGCCAACTATTCAAATAAAATAATGCCGCCGATACAAAAAGAATTTGTAACACCATTTGAACCAAGGTGCCCACCAGTGAAAAACAATTCTGTTCTATAACGGAGATCTCTTTGGAATACTTGGCCATTAACTCTCCTTCATCCAAATAAAAATATTTTTTATAGGAACATCCTAAAAAAGACTGAAAAAATAATTCTCTCAAACTTTTAGAACTTCTTTCCATAAAAACACAGTTCACAAAGGAAAACAGATATCCGAAAATCGCCATAATAAATATTGCCGCAAATAATTTAAAAATAACTTGCGGCAATTCATTCATATTTTTTTGCATGGCAACATTCAATACCTGTCCTTTGATAAACTGTACCTTTGTCAATGCAAACATTTGTAAGATTCCGATGAAAACCCCAATAAATATTAGATGAAAATGCTTCCTTAAAATTTTCTTCATAAACAATTCCTTAATTTTATTTTCATTAGATATATAAACTTTATTTCCGTTTTCAATAAAGCGAATTATAAAGAGAAAAAATTTCCACATAAAAATCAATACTATTTATAAAGTAGGTTTTAATAATCGTAAATGATATATGGTCCTCCTTTATGTCTGATAATCTCTAAGTCCAAATGAAATACTTCTTTTAATACGCCCGCCTTACAGATTTCTTCTGGTATACCCTGATGCTTAATTTTCCCTTTATCAATGACATATATATAGTCGCAAAATCTAAGGGCTATATTCAATTCGTGAATAACTGCCACTACTGTTTTTCTTAAATTTTTTATCATTTCAATAAGTTTCCATTGATAATATATATCCAAATGATTTGTCGGTTCATCCAATAAGATAATATCCGTTTCCTGCACTAATGTTCTGGCCAAAAGCACTCGTTGTTTTTCCCCTCCGGACAAATTCATAAACAGACGATCCTTATAACCTTTCAATCCTACATATTCTAAAGCGCTGTTAATTTTCTGATAGTCTTCAGGGCTATCGCCTTCAAAATATTTTTTATATGGAATTCTTCCCATCAATACCATATCTTCCACTTTGTAATCAAAAAAAATTTCATTTTCCTGCTTTAACACAGATACTATTTGTGCCATTTTTTTATAACTATAGTTTTCAATGGAAATATTATCTAAAAAAATAGTATTACAATCTGCTGGTAAATTTTTATATATATGATTTATTATAGATGTTTTTCCGCTTCCATTAGGTCCTATAAATCCAACAAATTCACCTTCTCTAATTTGCATATCCACTTCGTCAAGAATATGTTTATCGCCAACTTGAAAGCTCAGATTAGAAATACAAATCTTTGAATTCATCACCGACCCCCTTGTTTCTTGATTAAATAGATGAAAAACGGCACACCGATTACCGCTGTAAATATTCCTATCGGCAATTCAACAGGAGCTAACAATGTTTTAGCCAATAAATCGACCAAAAGCATAAATAAAGCTCCAAATAAAAAAGAAAATGGAAATAATTTTCTATGTCCGTCACCAATTATCCTGCGGACGATATGCGGTATAATAAAACCTACAAATCCTATTACTCCAGTTAAAGAAACAATTGAAGCGGTCACCATGGCAATCGCCAAGATTATAAATTTTCTTATCTGTATAACATCTATTCCCAAAGATATGGCTGTCGATTCTCCAAGAGACAGCCCGTCAAAGGCTCTGGCAAAAAAAATAAATACAATCAAACCTGCCAACGTTCCTGTAATAGGAAAAATTATATTATCCCATCTTGCAGCTTGCATACTGCCCATTGTCCAAGATAAAATACTTCTTATTCCTGATTGGCTACTATTAAAAATCAAAAAAAATTGTGTAACAGCCGAAAAGAGCACTGACATGGATAATCCTGTCAATATCATTTTATTTGTGTTATTTCTTCCTTTACCTCCACCCACATAATAAACGATAACCATAGCTCCCACTGAACCAATAAATGCCACAATACTCGTTTTGCTTTGAGACATAATGATTCCTTGCCCGAAAGAATAGGAAACGGAAATTGCCGCTGTTGCCCCACTGGATACTCCAAATAAATAAGGCTCCGCCATAATATTTTGAACAATGGACTGCATGGCCACTCCCGCTATGGCTAAACCTCCTCCTGCAACAAAAGCCATAATGGCTCGCGGAACCCTTAAATTCCATATAATATTTGCCAGATTACCGTATTCGACAACGATATCTCTCCCTGTTATTTTCCCATAAAGCACATTCAATACATCTTTATAGTTAACATTCGCCGCTCCAAATTCAATATTAAGAACAAAACTTAGAAAAATGCCTATTAAAAGAAATCCTATTAATAATCTGTCTTTTTTCATTTTTTCACCCAATAAAACCAGCTATTATCGTCTTTTTTTATTATTAAGTTTGCTTCTTTAAATAAATTTCTAGCTTCCTCTATAGTATGGCAAGTGTAAGGAAAATTAAAAACATCAAATGTCCCATGATCATAATTATCACTTTCGAAATACTTCAAATTAAAAAACGATTCTCTTAAAGATACCATATCATTATTCAAAAATGTAGCAAAAATTTTCCCATCATCTTTAAGAAATCTTTTGGCTTCTTTAATGCATAAAATCTGATTTTTTATATCTTGCAAATGATTAGAGGTCCAAATAGCAATACAATATTGCATGAATTATTTTTCAACACTGATAAATCAAGAGCATTAGCTTCTAAGATTTCCATATTCGGATTAACTCTTTCTTTAAAAATAGATATGTTTTTTTGCTTAATTCAACAGAAGTAACACTATAACCTAAACTTACAAAATATAAACTATATTTTCCAGTTCCTGCACCAATCTCTAATATTTTGTCTTCATTGATGTAGATACTTACTCAAGCAATTAACCACAGTCAAAAACTCTACTCTTGTGCTGTTTGATATGTTGACCTTTTGTCTTCATTAAATAATTCATATATAGCTTTAACTCTTTCTTCCTCATTTTCAATTCCATATATTTTTCTTAATGTTAATTCGTTATTTTCAAGTTCACACATAAATATCTCCCTCTAAACCCAAGGATTAAAAGTCATCTGGATATAATGACTTAGCCATATATTCCAAAACATCAAAATTCTGTATGCCCGGATCCAAATCAATAAACTTGACAATCACTATTCTGTCATTTTTTATTGCATTCACATTTTTAATTTCCTCTTTATTTTTCAAAAAACTAATTTTTTCATCAATAGGCACAACACTGGATGCATAATCCGGAACAAAAATCACATCTGGATTTTTATCTATTAGTGCTTCCCAAGATGTTTTCACCCAAAGCCCTTGTGTATCTCCAAATAAATTTCTTGCTCCGGCTTCTTCTAACAGAATTCCTTGATACGATGAACCTCCTGCAACAAAAGGATCCGTTCCAAAACAATCATACATTATAGCGCCTAATGGCTGTTTATCTTTTATTTTTGATTTTATATTTTCTTCTCTTTGTTGCAATTCAGCAATAAGTTGTTGCGCCTTATCGCTTACTCCAAAAATCTTACCTATATTCTCTATATCGGCATACACGTCCTTTATACTTTTATCTCCAGAGCAATATGTTTTAATATGATTTGCATCGAAATCTTTTTGATCCGCTATATTTTTGGCCATAAAACTATAAACATTTCCCATAGCAAAATCAGGATTAAGTTCAAGAACCGTTTCGAAACTCGGAGCGACTCCTGTATTCTCATTTTTTCCTGCTTTCAACACAGGAATATCTTTTAATGCATCTCGATATTCCTCTTTTACGTCTTCTAAATTATACATTCCTTCCGCCAAACCAACTAAATGATTCGATATTCCCAACGCCGCAAAAATCGTCGCTGACGGATAGGTTAATGCTACCGGTCTTTTTGGAGAATTTTCAAAAACAATTTCTCTTCCATTATTCACAATTGTCATGGGAAAACTCGAATCTGAATTATCTGTTGTTTTTTTGTCTCGTTCTATAGCTTCCTCGCTTTTTGTTCCCGTTTGCTCTTTTTCTACTTTTGATGGTGTTTTGCTACAACAAACCAACAATAAAGCCAATCCAAAAATTAATAAACGTTTAACTTTTTTCAAATTATACCCCTCCATCTTTTAATAAAAGCCCTTTAAGTTGTCTTTAGCTAACTTTTTTTATAGTATAGTACCCCTTTCAAAACTGTCAATACTTTTTATTTAAAACTCTTTCCCTAATAGAAAAACAGTCAACAGAAGCTGATGGTCAAAGTATAGGATAAAGTCAGGGCGATCAGGAAGCTTACGCAGGAGGGGCTGCCAAAGTTGGAAAAGCGACTTGCCGAAACGACCTGACTGTTTAATAGAAACGCCTTGCAAGGTTCAAACTTGCAAGGCGTTGTCATACAACTATCCTTAACATACGAATACCGACTCCATCGATAAAATCTCAGTTTTCATAATGTCAGTATCGATTTTTTCGATATTTCTTTGCGAACAGGATTGCAACTGCCAGGGTCAAAAGGGATGAGCCTAACAATATCCAGACATTTGCGTCGAGTTCTTCTAAAGAAAGGAAGCCGTCGGATGCTGTTTTTGTTCCCTCAGTATTGGACGAACTTCCCGGGTTAAAACCCTTCATTCCTCCTCCGTCTCCATTTGGGGGACTTGGACGCTCGTTATTGATTCTATTGCCACCGGTTTCCGTGCTTTCAGATGAAGAGCCTGTTTTTTTATCGGAATGATCCGGGAGTTCAAGACTGCCGGCTCCGTTTTGCTGAGGAGGTGTTCTCATCTCACCATGGAGTGGAGTCGGATGATTCGAAGGGGATTCTCCATTCTCTTTGGCGAATGATTCCGACCCTCTTTCCATCATACCTCCGGGCGGCATACCGCCTTTGTTTCCGGATTTACCTACTGATACGGCAGTCGAGTCCAATGTCAGCTCCGTACTGTTCTGCCCGCAGACAATGGTACAGGTCTCACCAACAGTCAGATTCGGTGCACTGAAGGACACGGAAGAATAGCTGCATTGAGGAGTATAGGAGAAAATCTCCTTGCCGTCCGCGTTCAGCACGCGGAACAAAGTCTGTGCTTGTACAGAGGAATCGATATTATAGAGGACTGAGCACTGTGTACATTTTGAACTGAACTCTTCCGCCATATCGGATCCGCCAAAGGCAAGAATTGTACCTCCGGTGACGATGCATTCGCCGCCACTTTCACTGCCATAGTCGATAGCACAGTTGCTACCGTCTCCCACCAGACTGATGAGAATGTCTCCGCCGTCAATATAGATATTTCCATTGGAATCAAGTCCGTCTGCGTCCCGTCCGGTTTCATTGATAATTGTCAATGTACCGCCGCTGATGCGGATGTATGTCTCCTTATCATCGGAAGAATTTCCCTCTTCCGTCTGTGCCGTCCCGGGCTGCTTAGGTATTTCCTCCTCCGAAGAGCTTTGAGAGGTCGCCGTTCCCTTTGTATCTCCACTATTGTCCGGCCTTCCCATATTATTGGGGGGTGTTCCTCCTCCCATTTACCTAAAACCCATTGTCCTGCCACCGTTGGCGTTGATTCCATCATCACTGGGATGGATTGTAATGTCCCCTCCGACTATGTCGATGGTCGTTGCCTCAAGACCCTCATAGCAGGAAGCAATTCGAACGGTTCCACTCTCAATGTAAAGCTCATCATCACTGTGTACTCCGTCATCGCCGACATTCACGGTCAGTGTTGCATTCATAAAACGGAAGCTGTCGTTGACATGGATACCATCCTGAGGTGCATTTACGATGATATTCCCTCCGGTTATAACCAGGGAATCATTCACATCTATCCCGTGCTTATATCCGGCTGTAACAGTAAGACTACCGCTTCCGTTAATCGTTAAATCATCATGAGAAAAAATCGTACCTCCGGTATTGTCCGAGAGTGCATCCTCGGAATAGCTGCTTCCGCTGGTAAATGAGTTCTCCGTGCCTTCTGCCAGTGTCAGAAACACTTTGTCCGCCTGATTGATCCTCAAGCATGCATCCTCGGAGCAGTTGATTGTAACACCGTTCAAGCGTATCCAGATTTTGGAGGAATTGTGAGCATCCACAACAATTCCCCCGTCCTCCAGCGTACCGGAGATGACATACCATCCACCATTTGAAATGACGAGATTCCCGTTTAAAAAATACGCACCATTACCGTCAATTTTTCCTCCGGAATCATCGAGGGTGATATAGGTCGTGTAGGCATTGTCCGCCCAGTCTCCGTCCTTGTCATTTTCTGTGAAATAGGTGCTCCCGCTGTACGACTCCGCATCTTCATCCGTGATGACTTGAAGTCCAAACTTTTTACCGTTCATAAATGCTACGGTTAGTAAAAGCACGAGCACAACAACACAAATTTTGTCAATGTTTCTGTGTGTGGACACGTAATCTCCTCCTTATCCCATATAGTCACCGTTATAACTTACCAGTACCGCATTCTGTACGCCCGGCAAATCTGCCATGGCGTTGATAAAGTCGGTATTGTCATTCTTCAGGCGGATTTCAATATTTAACTCCACATTGCCTTTCCGCACGGTTTTGCTCTTTACAGAGCATTTCTTCGTGTTCTTTGCGAGATATTCCGTTGCGGTTTTTTCACTTTCGCTGCCCTCACAGGAGAGAACAACAATATACGGATTTGAATTGTCCTTGCGATTGGCAAATACCAGCAGAATGATACCGATAACAACGCTGCCGAAAACCGCCAGAGGAATTAAACCGGCTGCCAGCACAATACCGACTGCAATAGACCAGAAAAGGAACGCGATATCCATCGGTTCTTTGATTGCTGTACGGAATCTCACAATGGACAGCGCACCGACCATGCCGAGAGAAAGAACAATATTACTTGTTACCGCAAGGATAACGAGAGTTGTAATCATCGTCAGAGCGATTAGCGTTACGCCGAAGGAAGATGAATACATCACACCGCCGTAGGTCTTTTTGTAAACAAAAAAGATGAACAGACCGATGCCGAAAGCCAGTACCAGAGCAAGTACCATATCCAGTAAGCTTACACTGGTCACGTTTTCAAGGAAACTTGATTTAAAGATATCTGAAAATGTCATAGTTTTTCTCCTTTTTTTAATTAGCCGTACACACGGCATTGAGCATATTTAGAAAATGAACCAACACGCCGATTCGGTACGGAGACTGCGCTTCGAATAATCGACGGAAGAAATTCATCCCATTTGACCTCCAGTAAGATGGGTGCGTCCCCTGCCGGGACGGTAACAACCTCGGGGTTGAGAAAGTCCGTGCAGTTCATCCCGGTGCGGATATCATAATCCAGCGTGACACGCACGTTCCCGGGTCTGAAGATAAAGGGTTCTCTGGTATAATCCACAATGGTCTTCGGAAGCATCCCCTGATACCGCATCTTGCAGTACAGTTCCTGTACCAGGGGACGATTGGAACCTATCATCCAGTCGAGTTTGCCGTCTACGATCTTCTGTGCCTCCTCAGCGGTCAGATTTGAAGAATACTTACTTCCAAGACCGTTTCGTTTGCTCTTCTTCTCCAGATGAATGACAGAGGAATCGTAGTTGTATAAACGAATTCTAAACTTTTCCCGCATATTGACCCCGTCAATCTTTTCTCTGAGCGCCTTGTCATCGAGAGTATCGAAGTACAGGCTGCGGATCTGATACTTCCCGTTGACGGCATAGGGATCCTTCTCCATAATGCTCTGTAACCGTTGACGCAACATCAGCAAATCTCCGGTATTCAGAACATGTTTCCATTCGTGTCTGTATTGTATTGTCATAAAGTACACTCCTTTCCGCCTTTGGAATCAGTTGACACCTTTTAGTGCAACGCCGTTCATATACAAAGTATATCCATTGCTGCTGAATGCAAAAATTGCCGCCAACAGAAGAGTAATCATATTTCTTAATTTTTTCATAATAATAAACCTCCCTTACCTTTGATGAACTCATTGTACGGGAGGTTTATTGAAATAAGATTGAAGATTTCTATTTTTTTATTTTTTTATCGGCAAAGTAACAGTGAAACTGATTTTCCCATTTTGGAAGAGAACTCCAATGTTGCCGCTGTGTTTTTCAGCCACGGCTTTCGCAATAGAAAGCCCAATACCGTAATGCTGTCCTTCGCTGTTTCTGACCTCATCCACCTGATAAAACCGGTCAAAAAGATGCTCCAACTTTTGTTGCAGGATTTCATCACTATCATTGACGACACTGAGTACAGCTGCATGGGCATGACACGAAAGCGATAATTCTATCTTTGAGCCTGTGGAATGTCTGACCGCATTGTCAAGCAGAATAGATGAAAGCTGTGTCAGCTGTGCCCGATTTCCGGTCAAAATGACACCCTCTTCAATGCTGGTTTGAAGTATCTTCCCTCGATCAAAGGCAAGACTTTCAAACGCTAGGGTTTCTCCTGTAATGAGACGGGAATAGTCAATCTGTTCCATCAACACTTCCGCATTTTCTACACGGGAAAGATCCAATAGCTGCTTTATGAGTTCGCTCATGCGCTCATTTTCGTACTGGATATTTGCCAACCATTCGTTCTCACCAATCTCACGTGAAAGCATTTCCGCATTCGTACCGATTACCGCAACCGGGGTTTTCAACTCATGACTTGCATCTGAAATAAACTGTTTTTGCTGCCTGTCATTTTCCTCCAGCGGTCTTATGATGTGCTTGGAAAGAATAAGCGAGACAAAGAACATTGCAATCATTGAAGAAATTCCTACGATGAGTACATATCGTAGCAGCGTTTTCAGCCCGCCTTCCGATACGGTGTTATCCATGAAGGCAACTAAAGTATATCTTTCCCGTTCTCTTACGGTATACGTTAGATTATCCACCCTTCCGGAACGTTTGTTTCCGTCCAGAATTTTCCTTGCAATCTGTATCAGGTCTTCTTCACTATAAGCTTCTCTTCCTCCATTATCTACATCAAGAACTGAACCCTCGTCGGAAATGGCAACTGCATAAAAAGTGGATAGCTGATAATCCGCCCTTTCATGGATTGGAGGTTCTCTTAAGTCCGGCTTTTGTCCGAAATCAGGTGTCGCCGGCTTTATCCGTCTGCCGGTCCTCTGATCGAGAGAGTACATCTCCACATATCGTTCCAGCATTTCCAAATTCTTATGTCGAATTTCACGAAAGCTCGCAAACACAATTACAGCCATCGTGACAACAAACAAAAGAATTAGCGACCCCATAATCGACAATATAATCTTTCTTCTGGATTGATTAAACATCTTTTTCCCTCAATTCATATCCAAGCCCACGTACTGCCTTAATCTCAACCTTAGACCCTACAAAGGTCAGCTTTCTGCGTGTAAAGGACATATATACTTCCACATTGTTATATTCCGCTTCGTTCTCGAAGCCCCAGAGCTTTATGGCAAGCTGCTCCCTTGTCATGATTTGACCCTGATTACCGAACATATACTCCAAAATCCGCAACTCCTTTTCACTGAGACGGACACTTTGTGCAGTCGGCTCACAAGTCAGAGTTGCCTTTGTTGTATCCAGTGACAAGTCGCCGTAATAAAGTTTTCCTTCTTTAAAAATCGTGCTGCGGCGACTAAGTGCTCGAAGCCTTGCCAACAGTTCTTTGGTCTGAAAAGGCTTTGTTAAATAATCGTCTGCGCCGCTGTCAAGACCTTCAACCTTATCGTCCAACTGGCTCTTCGCTGTCAAC
Source organism: Peptostreptococcaceae bacterium oral taxon 113 str. W5053 (assembly GCA_000467935.1). Classification (GTDB taxonomy): domain Bacteria; phylum Bacillota; class Clostridia; order Tissierellales; family Peptoniphilaceae; genus W5053. Next base: position 39,894 of record KI259834.1, on the reverse strand, counting down.
ATCAAAATCGTGGTATTGATTCCTTTATTTCTTGCACGACGAGCAACCTCAAAGCCGTTCATCTCGGGCATCATCACGTCAAGAACGGCGATATCGTAAACACCGCTCTCCAATGCGGCGAGCGCGGAGGCTCCGTCAGCCATATGATCGACATCGTATTTTTCCTGCTCGAGCAAAGCTACAAGTGCAGCCGCCATTCTTTTTTCATCTTCAGCCAGCAAAATCCGCATTTCAATACCTCCTTATATCATCATGTTGTAGTGAAAACGACATTTTTCCTTTCTATCCCGTCTTCTTTATGAGATCATCGTTGTATAAATAGAGGTCTCCTTCACCTTCTTGAAGTATCATCTTCCTTACAGAAAGGTTCCATCTCTTCTTTACGAAGCTTCCATGATTAATTCTTCCGGAAAATTCTTATCTAAAAGGATTTTTTCTCCAATACCGTTCATGGTCTAAAAAGATTAAAAACTTTCTTGATTTTTATGGATTGACATTTAATAGCCGGTCTTATATTACTATTATACATACCGAGATTGAGAAAAGATTGGACATCATCTTTCTTTTATTCTTCCCGGAGGATAGAGAGCTGTACCGATCGGTAAATGTGTCGATACAGGCTGTGTAATTTCTCTGAAACTATGGCTTTCCCGATAATATCCCTTTTCTCTTTGCTGTAAGACAGCCGCATTTTTTAATCCTCCATGCACGAAAGCAAACCTAATACGGCATAAAATAAACCCGGAATTTAGCAAGGTTAAATAGCAATATCTATTCTATACTGTCGGAACACAAATACAAGAACCTTGTGTAAAAGACTTAAATTGCTATCTTCATATGCTTTTATTCTTCAACATTTCTGTTTTCTATGACCAAGCAAAGTGAAATACTCATCAATTCCTGTTGATGGATATAGTATCGCTTCCCCTTCTTTGCTCAAGTCTATCAAATCTTTTTCCAAAAAAATTAGACGAACACCCTTTGGAATGTTCGCCTAATTCTATTCGGTTCGAATCGCTTCAATGGCTTGCAATTTGGTTGCACGTCTTGCGGGAAAATAGCCTGAGAATACACCGATTAAAGCCGAGAAACTCAAAGCCAAAAAATCCAACCAAAGAGGAATGATAGAAGTCACCGCTTCTTCTCCCTCTCCACCAAAAAATCCGCCTAAAGAAAGGACATTATTGAGTAAATAAGATACTCCATGAGAAGTCAACAGTCCAAAAAGCCCTCCTAAAAATCCGATGATAGCCGCTTCGAAAAGAAAGAGATTACGCACATCACCCACCGTAGCTCCGATAACTTTCATGACACCGATTTCTCTTGTTCTCTCATAAGTGGACATAATCATCGTGTTGGCAATACCGATAGCTGCAACAATCAAAGCAATAGAACCGATACCGCCTAAAACCATTTGGATCGTCGTCGATTGTTTTTCTATTTCACGCATCCACTCTCCGGCACCGTGAACTTGAAGTCCCATTTCAGTAATTGCATTTTTGACCGAATCCATGTTTTCAATCTTGTCCAATTTCACCTGAAGCCTGGAATATACTTCCTCTTTCTTTTTCTCTAAAGTTTTTTTCTGTCCCTGCCCTTGATTTTGAAAACGCTCTTGCTCCGTTTTTAGTTTTTTAACCGTATCCATGGACATGATCATGCCAAATTCTCCGCTTCCCTGGTATGTCCCAACCACTTCCAACGGATAACTTTTAGATTTTTTTGTTGCCGTTTCTTCTTCAAAAGGATTATTTCCTGCCGATTCCCAAGGGCTACTAAAATCCAAAGTGAATTTATCTTTCATGGGATCAACCGTCGGCGGCTTATCTCCTCGGTCATTTAATTTCATAAATCCGTATTGAGCCAGTTCAGCACTCATCATCACCTGAAATTTATCTCCCGGTTGAATTCCTCGTCCCTCCGTCATTGTAAGATGCAGAGCTTCTACATCTTCCGGTCGAACACCGATAATCTGCCCCGTGTAAAAATATTTTTTCATATGCACTGTTGCCTGAAGATTTAAAACGGGTATAACCTGTGTCACATGGGGAAGTTCTTTTAATTCTTTAATCAAATCTTCATTTAACGTCTTTTTCTTTCCTTTTGATGAATTATTCTTAAGGTCCCTTCCGCCTTCATCGATTTCGATATAACCGTCGTTATCATTGCCGTAAACGGTCAATGCCGTCATATCTCCGATATTTTCCAACATTTGTTTATTGTTTTCCTTAATAGCCAAGCCTAAAGAAATCATCACAACAATAGAGGTTGCTCCAATAACAACACTTAAAATCGTCAGAAAAGTTCTCAGCTTTCTCCTCCAAAGATTTTTTAACCCCATGCGCAAGAGATCCAGTTTATTCATGAAGCTTTAATTCATCCTCTTTTTGTTTGTTTTTTTTGCGACGAATCAATAAATAAACCACAAGTCCACCAACTACGGCAAGAACAATATAAAATACCGGTTGCTTGTAAATGGGTTTGGAAGATTGTTTCGGCATGGGCTCGGTCATATCTCCCTCTTGAGGCATATTCATCATTTCCTGTGCATTAATTGTGATTTCTTTTTCTATTTTTTGAGGATTTCCGGCTGCATCCTCATAGGTAAAGACAATTTTTCCTTTGTTCTCTCCCGTTTTATTAGGCATAATATTACTTTCATAATGATCTTGACTTCCGGAAGTGAAATTACCTACAAAGTATTGATTTTGTCCTTCGCTGGAAAAATCTCCTTCTACATTGACAAATAAATTATACAATGTCACTTTACCTGTATTGTAAAAATCAATTCCCACTGGAACAGGTTGTCCCATAAAGGCCATTTCCGGAAGTGTAATTTCCGAGGTTGTTAATCTGGATTTTTGAACTACCGGAATCCCAATAAGTTCTTTGGCCGTAAATTCATTTCCTTCCCAATCTTCATATTCAAAATTGGCTATCATCGTATAGTTTTTTGCCGCCGCTGTCGCTTCCGCACTTAACGAAATCGTTTTAGATACTGTGGACTTTGCCCCGATTTCGTCGATATAAAAGGTATTGGATGAATCTACCGGTGTAAAGACGCTGCCGCCTCTGGAGGATTGTCCCTGTCCTTCCGGTGTAGAAGCCTCGTCGCTGGTTAAAAATATTTTTATATTTTTTACTTTTTTATTGGCATTGGTATTAAAGAAAGTCAATTCCATTTGAAAAGTCTCTCCGGCTATTACCGGCTTTTTTGAAAAAGTATATTTGCTGATAATTAACTTCGGTTTGTTTTTAGTGGAAGCTGTATTTCCTCCTGAACTGCCACCGTTGTCTCCTCCATTATCCGGAACCGGATTTTTTTCCGGTGTTTTTTCATTTCCGCTTTCATCCGGAACATTTCCTCCGCTAGGCGGAATTTCACCGGATGCGGCACGTCGCATTTGTTCTCGATTCCAATTGGAAGAATCTCCTAAATCATCGGATACGGGTGTCGGATCCAATACGCGGAATTGATTTAATGTGTATTCCACACCGTCCACTCTGTAAGTTAGCTCCAGCATAATCGGCAGATAGTCTCCGGTGGCAGGATTACCTACAATATAGTTGATATCAATTTTTTCAAAACGATTAGAGGGAATATCGCCCACTTTAATCTCCGGATTGGTAATTGTCAACTCCTTGTTCAAAGACTTTACTTTAATGTTGAAATCTTCAATATTACTTTGTCCCTTATTGGCAAATTGCATAGACAGTTTCCCCTGACTTTCCGGTTTTACGCCTTGAGGAGTACGAGAACTTGGAGAATACAATCTCCCTGTTAGCCCTTTTGGTCCCACATTTAAAGTAAAGGGGATTTTTTGTATTCCGTTAGAAGTCTTCATGACTAAAGCCAGTGGATAGGTTTTATCCTTAGGAGATGCATTTAATCGAACAACAAAAGAATATCCTTTGATGGTTTTAGAATAAAAATTCGGTAACTCTCCTGTTAACTCCTCTTCATTTTGTAAAATGTCTTCCGGATCTTCAATATTAAAAGAAACGCCGTGAATATCTTCTTCTTTACGATTTGCAATTTCCAAATTTAAGCGAATAACGCCGTTGCCTCCCATTTCTTCTCCATCTGCTTTCAACAATAAAAAAGAACCCTGTTCCTCTACTGCTGTCATTTCCGTTTCCGCTAAAGCTGTCGTCCATGAACTTATAGCCATGACGAAAACTGCCATATATAAAATTATTTTCTCAATATTTTTTCTTTTCATGCTTCTCCTCCTTTACGGCTTATTCGTATGATTTCCCCGTCTCGCATATGATAACTGATATCTACAAAATTCGATAATTCTTCATCATGTGTAACCATAATGACTGTTTGTTGATTCCTTTTAGCGATTCCGGTAATCAATTCCATAATTTCATACGTGGTTGCCGTGTCCAAATTTCCCGTCGGTTCATCGGCAAAAATAATTTTCGGTGTTCCCACAAAGGCTCGAGCAATGGATACCCGCTGTTGTTGCCCTCCGGAAAGCTGTTTCGGCTTGTGATGCATTCTTTTCTCCAAGCCTACCAAAGAAAGCATTCTCTTCGATTCTTCTTCTCTTTCCTTTTTACTCACCCCTTTAAACATTAACCCTAATCCTACATTTTCCAAAGCGGTTAACGTAGGCAGCAAATTATAAGACTGAAAGACAAATCCCACATTTAATTGTCGAAATTTCGTCAGCTCTTTTTCGTTTAATTTTTCCAAATGAAGATGTCCATAGATGATTTCGCCGGCAGTAGGCTTTTCCAATCCTGCCATAATATTTAATAAGGTGGACTTTCCTGATCCGGAAGTTCCCAATATCCCCACCATTTCCCCTTTGTTAATGTTCAAAGAGAGATGGTTCAGAGCATAAATTTGTTCTCCTCCCAAAGTAAAGACTTTGACCAAATCTTTAAGTTGTATCAAAGGTGTCCTTTCCATCCTATTTCTCCTTTCATAACGAGTTTATTTTATCACAGTTAGTATTTACAAACAATGAGTCCTATAATTTTTTTTAACTTTTTGATATAATCGTTGCAGGTGATGGTATGAAATATGATTATTTAGCCATTGGAGACAGTATTCTCTATGGCTATCTTTTAAAAACTAAAGATGTATGGATTAACCAATTAGCTCAAGAAAAAAATCTGAAAATTCGAAATGCAGGGCAAAACGGTGATACGACGACAGGCATGCTTCAACGTTTTCCTTTATACTTAAATCCTCTTCCGAAACAAATTTTCATTATGGGCGGTGTCAATGATTTTTTGATGGGTGAAAGCGTGGAAAAAGTTTTGAAGAATCTTCTTTGTATGGAAAAAATCGCTAAAGAAAATTCCCTTCCCGTTCTTTTCGGCATCACCCATATGTTGGATGAGCGTTCCGAAGATTTTTGGGATCGCAGCGCTTTTTATAAAGCGGTCAATCAAAAACTTGTCCTCTTATGTGATGAACTGAAATCAAAAGATTATCCTTTGATAGACTTTTTTTCCCCCATGAAAAAAGAATGGGAAAAAGGAAACGCCCAAAATTTTTATATCGATATGATTCACTTAAACCCTTTAGGGAATACCTTCCTCAAAAATGTGGCAATTGCATCCAACTGTTTTGTCTGTTAAAATGAGGCTAAGTGAGGGATAGTATGGAGAGCAGGGAAACATCGAAACCTAAAAAAATGATTCGAGTAAAAAAGCGTTTTTATATTTTCATGACGCTTCTTTTGTTGTGTTTCCTTATTCCCTTTTCTGTCCTTTATTTTAAGCCTTTCACTAAAAATTTGTCTTTATCTATCCCCATTGGAAAGGATGCGATTATTCAACAATGCAATCAACAGCTTTTAATCTATGATGCAGGTAATCTTCTTCTGCTGGACAATGGAAAAGTAAAATACACCCTTCCTTTAACTGCAAAAAAGCCGGCTTTAGCACTTAATGGCAACAAAGCTTATTTTGCATCGGGCAAAACCCTAACAATTATTGACAATGAAGGGAAAATTGAAAATACTTTATCTTACGAAGAGAATCTCTCCTGGCTAAGCGTAAAAAATAATGACCTCTTTTTATTTTTCCCGCGAAACGTAAAAAAACATCAAAAAGACAGAGATATTCTTTACCCTTTAAATGGAATGCCGGTATCTCTTGCAGCCAATAGCAAAAATATTTGGATTGTTCAATTATCTCAACAAAACCAACAATTCAAAAGTCAACTTTCCGTTTTCACACCGGATGGGAAACTATATTTTACCTTTAGTTTCTTTGACGAAGTCATGGAGTATATTGCTGCCGGTGTAGACAATGAATATTATTTTCTGACTGATAAAAACTTATTCCATTTTAAGGATATGAATTTAATCAATAAAAAACCCCTATTACGTTTAAGTGCCGTAGCAGAAAACGACCATGATTTAGCTTATATAGACTATCAAAAGGTAGTTCGAGTTCATAAAGGCACCGGCAATATCGATGAATTCTACACCTCGGATACCTTTACCGGTCTTGTGTTAAATCAAGAAGATATTCTACTATATCGTCAAAACGGTTATATCATCCTTCGTAACGGACAAACGATACTTACCGATTTAAATAGAACGAATATTCTCTCCGCTTTTACTTATCAAGATTCTTTTTATCTCGTTCATGAAAATGGTATTGAAAAAATATCTTGGAAATAACTTTTCATTTTTCCATTTTTATTGTAAAATAGTTCAGAAAGGTAAGCTGCTGTGGCTCAGCTGGTAGAGCAACGCACTCGTAATGCGTAGGTCACCGGTTCAAATCCGGTCAGCAGCTCCATCAATGGGGAATAGTCGAACTGGTAAGACGGCTGACTCTGGATCAGTTGATACGGGTTCAAATCCTGTTTCCCCAGCCATGACCGCTGAAAAAATTCAGCGGTTTTTTTATTGGGCAAAAAGACCATCTTTTCTTTTTACGTGAAAATTATTCTATACAAAGGTGCATTTTCAAAGCGATATCATGTATAATAAAGTCAGAACGAATTTTGAGAAAGGGGGGACAAACGATGACTCGTATTTTAATTGCGGACGATCATCCTCAAATTGTTTCGGTTTTGGAAGCTTATGCGAAGAAAGAAGGTTATGATGTGCTGATTGCAAAAGACGGAGCACAAGCACTTCAGCTTTTTGAAAAAGAAAAAGTAGATTTAATTCTTTTGGATATTATGATGCCTAAAGTAGACGGATATGAAGTATGTCGCGAAATTCGAAAAACTTCTCATGTCCCAATTATCATGGTTACAGCCCGAGGAGAAGATTTTGAAAAAATTATGGGTTTGGATATCGGTGCGGACGATTATATCATTAAACCTTTTGCACCAGGCGAAGTGATGGCTCGTATTCGAGCGATTTTACGTCGAATCGTAGTGGAAGAGGAAAAAGAAGAGCGGACTTTAAGTTTCGACACTTTAACCGTAGATATCAATAATTATGAAGCAACAATTAACGGTGAAACTTTAGGTTTAACGAAAAAGGAATTGGAAATTTTATGGACCTTGCTTAAGAGCAAGAACAAAGTCTTTTCTCGAGAAAATCTTTTAAACAGCGTTTGGGGTTATGACTATTATGGCGACAGCCGTACCGTAGACACCCATATTAAACGCTTGCGTGCCAAGATGGATGAATATCCTCATCCGAAATGGGAAATTTCCACTATTTGGGGCGTAGGTTATAAATTTGAGGTCAAGGGCAATGAGGCATAAAATCACCTCTCGCTTAATTCGAAAACTTACTTTGATTTTTATCCTTTTCGGAGTTGCTGTATTGGTTTTATTTACCTCACTATTCCGGCAATATATCAAACAATATCATGAAGAAGAATTGCTTCGAAGAGCAAAATTAATCGCTCAACAGTTTACTTATACTTTTGATGAATTATCCGATGTTCGTCCGGATACGGAAACGTTGCGTTTGGATATTTTCCGTCGACATATTAAAGACACGGAAATGGATCCGGCTGAGAATTTGTGGCTGGTCAGTGAAGACGGTCCCGGAATCGTGATGGATCATATTCCTGCTCGCTTTTCTACCAACGAAATTATGGATTCCCTAAAAATCCCTTTGGAAAAAATTGCAAAAGGTGAACCTTTTATCGGCGATGTATTCAGCAAATATTTAAACGGATCCACTGTCAGCGTCGGTGTTCCCATTTTTTCTAAAGGAAAAGTAGTCGGTGCCGCTATTTTCCACAATCCCATTACCAATTTGCCTCCAACTCTTCAAAAAGGAAAGGAAATGCTCCTTATCAGTTTAATAGTAGCCACTCTTCTGGCAGCTTTAATCATTTCTGTCAGTGCAAAACAATTCACCAAGCCCATTCGAAAAATGAATCGAGTGGCTATTGAACTGGCTAAAGGTGACTATCAGATAAAAACCAAAGTTTATCAAGATGATGAAATCGGTCAATTAGCTCAAAATTTGGATAAACTGGCGAAAAAGTTGGCTCTTTCCAGCGAAGAAAGTGCCAAATTGGAAAAACTAAGACAAGACTTTATCGTCAATATTTCCCATGAACTTCGAACACCGGTTACAGTCATTCGCGGGAGTTTGGAAGCTTTGCGAGATGGTGTGATTCCCGATGAAACCGTACCGGAGTACTACAACACTCTTTTTAACGAAAGTGTACATCTTCAACGTTTAGTCAACGATTTATTGGAATTATCCCGACTTCAAAATATAGATTTCGATATCCGAAAAGAGCCCCTGAATTTAGCGGATGTATTGGAAGAAGTTCGTCGAAGTATGGAAAATGTAGCCAAGAAAAAAAATATCAAAATTCGCTTAAATTTAGATATCCCCGGCTACGCTATGGATGGAGATTATGTTCGTCTGCGCCAAATGCTTATCAATTTAATGGATAATGCCATTAAATTTTCACCAGAAGACAGCGAAATTCTCTTGCGCCTTTGGAAGGAAGATGATTTTATCAAAATGAGTGTAAAAGATTTCGGTCAAGGAATGAACGAAGAACAAATCAATCATATCTTTGATCGTTTCTATAAACAGGATTTAAACAACCCCAATGGAGTGGGTTTAGGTTTATCCATCGTTCATGAAATTGCACGTCGTCACGATTTTCAATTAACCGTAAAGGCAAAAGAAAATAAAGGTTCCGAATTTATCTTTTTTCGTAAAGAATAAACTATCTACGAAAAAAAGATTCACCGATCCCTTTTATCCAAAAATATAAAGGTAATGTGTTTAAAGAAATTTCTTCACATTACCTTTTATATTTGGGACATCTATTAACTTTTTCTTATCAACGGATGGTTTGTTTTTATTTTTTGCAAATATCAATCCATTTTTTATAGTCTATTAGTTTTCTAATTCTTCCAAGGTCAATTTTACGACACTATTTGAACTTCCAAGCTGGATATACGATTTTCCGTTTCTTTAAAGGATTCTCTAAATAAATATGTCTTGACAACTAAGATTTTCTCAATAAGAGCATCAAATGAAATTCTTTCAAATCTCACTTTCTATGATAAAATAAAAAAGTTGCGAAGTTTTTCTCCGTTCTCTGGGGACATCGAATAATCTCCCAAAACACCACCGTCACCCAAGTGCAAAATACGACTGCAAGCAGAAACCAAAAACTCATAATCATGTGTTACTACAAAAATCACTTTTCCCATGGCGGAGAGCGTCTGAAAAAGTTGAGAGACTTGAATCATGCTGTCATAATCCAATCCACTGGTAGGTTCATCGAAAATTAAAATTTCTCTCTGACATACCATACTTACCGCGACTGCCGCACGTTGCTTTTGTCCGCCGGAAAGCGTGCTCGGATGAACTTCTCGATATTCCCAAATCCCGAGTTGCTCCATTGCATGTCGAGCAGCCTCATAATCCGGAGATTGAATGCCGAAACAGCACTCCTTTTCCAAAGTGTCTGCGAAAAGTTGATATCCCACCTCCTGCATCACCATATAACAATGCTTGAGTCGTTCTTTTGCATTCAATATTCTGCCGTTCCATTTAATCGTTCCGGTTGATTCTCTGTGTAAGCCGCATAGCGCACGGGAAAACGTGGACTTTCCAGTTCCATTATGCCCGATGACTCCAATGATTTCTCCCGGTGCGGCACAAAGATCAACTTCGGAAAGCACCGTGTGCTCATGATGGGCAAGGGAGAGATTGCGAATTTCCAAAATGGGTTTTTCACATTTTTGTAATATTTTTGGAATTCGAATTTGAGACAAGTCCATCGTTCTAAGTCCCATACTGCACCGGTCGGTTTGTGAAATATTACATAATTGTTCCGGAGTTAAGAACTGTTGTATTTTTCCATTTTCCATGTAGAGAATACGATCTGCGATTTCTCGAAGATAATGAATCCGATGTTCGGCAATCAAAATCGTCTTTCCCTGATGTTTTAGTAAAGCCAATGTTTTTCTAAGACTTTCGATGGCTGCTGTATCCAAATTGGAAGAGGGTTCATCCAACAAATAAATGTCAGGAGAAATGGCATAAATAGAAGCAAACGCCACTTTTTGTTTTTCACCGCCCGATAACTCTGAAACTTTTCGCCCGCTAAGTGTTTCGATTTGTAAATCACGGATCGTCTCAGCCAGTCGTTCTTTCATTCGTTCTCTCGTCCAAGAGAGGTTTTCCATCCCAAACACCATCTCACTGTCCGTATCTATGTTAAAGAACTGTGAACGGGGATTTTGAAAAACAGAACCCACTTGTTCCGCAAGTTGATACATCGGAGTTTCCCGGACGGACTTTCCGTTAATTCGTACCGAACCGGATAATTCACCGGGATAAAATGAGGGAACGAGTCCATTGATCAATCTGGTCAGTGTGGTTTTTCCACATCCGCTCCGACCACATAACAACACACATTCTTTATCTCGAATTGTCAGATCGATTTGATGTAAATTCGAGTGTTGCGAGGAACCTTGATAACTGAAAGATACCTTGTCCATTTCAATCATCTTGTGATACCCCCTATCATAAATCGAATAGAAATCACAAAAAATACGGTAAAAGAAAATGCAACTGCGAAATCCTTCCATGTAAAACGAAGATCCACCATACAGCTTCTATGCTTCGGATTTTCCAACCCTCGAGTGACAGACGCGGCGGAGAGTTCATCCGCCACTTTCAAGGCAGACATCATCATCGGAACATAAATGCACTCTATGGTACGAACTGGGTGACTCAAGAAACTTTTTATCGTAGGAGCCACATCTCTCATTCGCATAGCGTCATTAATATATCCCCAATCCTCCCGTACCATCGGAATATATCGAATCATCACCGTCATGGGGATAGTGATGGACTTGGAGAGATGAATTCGATTCATCGCCGCCATGAATTCATTGACGCGAGTAGTTCCAACCAATATGCCTCCCATCATCGAACAAGGAAATATTTTTCGAATATAAAAGGTAAAGGTCACAATGGCAATTTGCAGCCAACCGCTCATCCAGTGAATTCCCATTTGATATAAAATCATTAAAACTGTATATATTCCGGTCATTTTTAAAGTAAATCGCTTTACTCCGCACATCAATCCGAATATCGCAATGAAGGCCACAAGAGAAATCTCGTAATATAACGTTGGTGCAAGAAAAAGATCCACAGTGCCGATTAATAACATATAAAACTTAGTTCGGGGATCCAAATGCCATTTGCTATGAAAAAGCTCCGTTGAAAACGGTGCAGCCATTACACAACTCCCGCTTTTTCAAAATGTTTTCTGAGTAAGTGCTGTCCAAATTTTCCGCTGATAAACGAACAGATTAAATTGCCGACAATCATGGCAGGGAGAACCCATATATGAGCATTTGCAATCATCGTATCCATATATGCCTGCTCCGTTCCGTTTTCCACCAAATATTTCACATAAGCGTCCTGATTGATCCAAAGCATTGCATAGGAAAAAATCGGACTGATGACAAAAATCATATAGGAAATCAGATTTCGAATCCTGCTTTTGAAATTTGCGGATCCGGCAACTAATTCAGCAACTATTCCCAAAATCACATAAGCCAGGCACATCAGCCAATACATTCCCGTCACATACAAAACTCCGCCAACCAAAACTCCGGTAATTAAAATCGGTCCATGTTTCGGAACCTTCGCCAGAATCAGCATGAAAACCGGTCCGCAGATTAGCGCAATGGACAGCGGACATAGAAAAGTCAAGACAGGAAAAAATCCGAACATCAATTCGCCGATAAAAGCACAAACCACATAAAGTGCCGCCAAAACTCCGGTAGTAATCAGGTCTCGGACGCTAAGGCCTTTTTTGTTCATTTCATTTATCATATAAAATTCCTCCTTAAATCTTTAATATTGAAATAGTTTTACAAATTATTTGCTCGCAAACATTGTCAACACGCGATAACGAGCGTATACTTAAAAATATATCGTTAAATACCGCTAACTCGTTTTCAAATCGAAATATACCACCCCCTTCTTTTGTTGTCAATTTTCTGATAAAAAGCTCAAAACTATTCTTGGCTCACAAACGACGTGAGAAAAACAAGGAATTAACGATTTCTTATTCTATACCTGCTTAATTTCGGGGTGAATAATTTGATAAAATGGAGTATCCGCGGCGTATGGAGGAAGATAGAATGAAAACATTAAGACAATGTAAATATACAAGTGACGCATCCTTTTTTGTATCGAACTATTGTTTTTGTCATAAAAAAAAGGCTGACTTTCTTAATCTCAATCCAAGAGAGAGTACAGGAACAGGGTACGTAGTTGAAATTAATCCGCATGAAGGTTTGTATCTTTCTTATGCGAATTGGACACCTAAAATAAATATGGAAAGGAAATATTGTATTCTAAAAAAATTTGTAAAACTATATTTTTTAGAATGTGGAGATATAACTTTAATCCAAAACGGAAAGAAAAAAAGCACTATTCAGCATGGGGTTAATTTATATCTCAATAAACCTTCCAGCGGACGGGTTCTCTATGGTTCCATGACGCCAATTCGCTATGTCTCCATTCTTCTTCATGAAGAATATTTTGATAGAATCAGCATGGCTTTCCCTAAGGATGGTCTTTCACTGGAAGATGCTTTTTTATGGATTTCGGACGACTATAACGCCCCTGAAATAAGCAAGATTTTCATGCAGATACGAAAGAAAATGATAGAAGGGATTACATCGTCAATGTACTATGAAAGTAAAATTCTTGAAGTTTTGTCACTCATATCTCAAAGGCACCAGTTAGAACAGCATAATTATAAAAACACCTATCTCGTTATTTCTCAAGATGAATTGTACTTATTGAAAAGTGTTGGCAATGTCATCCGACAAACGCCTATCTCTCCTCCAAGCATTGAAGAATTATGTAAAATATCAACCATGAGCCAAACAAAATTACGAGAATTATTTAAAAAAGTATATGGTATCCCTATTGGAAAATACATACAACAATGCAAATTAGAACAGTCGCTTGTCTTGCTATCCGGGAGCAGTTTATCTATTGCCGAAATTGCAGGAAAACTTGGGTATGCTAATACAAGTAAGTTTTCTGCAGCTTTTAAGAGACAGTATAAAAAAACACCAAGCGAATACAGAACAACCACATAATTCAGTCCGGATCTGTACATGTCTGTACAATCACTCACCTGCAAGTTTTCTATGAGCTTTCTACCAGATCTGGATATGCCTATTGATCAATTTTTTCCAAAAGCCTGTCACAGCAAATCCCAAGCAATATCAATTCAACATCATCCTCGACAAAATAAGCGAAAAAGATTTTAAAATCATATTTACTGCCACAAAAAGGATTAAAAAATCAACTTCTCATCATAACACCGAATATTTTGAAACGTCACAAGCTCGCAGCGTCTTTATAGTACAACAGTCAGTTGAGCACATGAAACGCACTCAACTGACTGTTGTACTATAAAAAATCGGCATGAATGTTCACGCCGATTTTTTTATTTTACTGAGCCAAAATAAATTTTTCCAATTCCAAAGGTTCAATATATTGTTTATCTTTATAGACCCTCATATTTCCTCCGGAAATTTCATCGATAAGCATAATATCATCATGAATATCACGACCAAACTCTAATTTAATGTCATAAAGATCCAATCCTCTTTCCGCTAAAATATCTTTGACAATACCACAGATTTTTTTAGTCATTTCTATGAGAGTTTCATATTCTCCTTCTTTTAAAATTCCAAGCTCCAATAAAGCTTCTTTAGTAATCAAAGGATCCCCCGCATCATCGTCTTTGATAGTGATTTCTACATAAGTATCTAAATTTTGTCCTTCTTTAACATATTTTCCATAGCGTCTAAAAAAACTTCCTACTGCTTTATAACGACAAATCACTTCCAGACCTTTTCCGAAAACTTCTGCTTTTTTTACTTCCATGGTATTTTCATCTAAGTTCACATTAACCATATGTGTATACACATTGTATTTTTTCAATGTATCAAAGAAAAATTTGGTCAGTCTCAATCCTAAATTGCCCATACCTTCAATTGAAAGACCTACTTGATTGGCTCCCGGATCAAATTTTCCATCTACCCCGGTTACATCATCTTTAAACTTTAAAAGATAATTTCCATTTTCCAACACATACACGTCTTTGGTTTTTCCATGATTTACTAAATTCACTTTCGGACTCCTTTCTCACGTTTATTTACAATTAAAAATTATACATCATATTTTTTTTAATTTCTATTATTTTTCAAAAATAAAAAATTTTTCTAAAGTTTTTTTCTTTCTTAAAAAAAGGGTATGATTATTTTCAAGGAGGAAATTACTATGAACATTTCTTATATTAAACACAGCGGTGTACTCGTTGAAACAAAAAATTCCCATTTTCTATTTGACTATATTGGAGGAGCCCTACCCCTTTTAAAACAAAATACAAATATTTTTGTCTCTCACGCTCATGAAGATCATTTTTCATCGAAAATTTTTTCTCTTCCCTCTAAGGAAATTTTTTTGTCTGATGATATCAAGTCTTCAAAAAAAGTAACTTTAATGGCTCCCGATGAATATTTTGAACGAGATGATTTCACAATTCATACGTTCGGTTCTACGGATCAAGGTGTCAGTATTCTTTTGAACACGAAAGAAGGGGTTGTTTTTTTCGCGGCGGATTTAAATGATTGGTATTGGGAGGAAGAGGACAGCCATGAAGACATGATTGCTATGGAAACTGCTTTCTTGGCAGAAATCCGTAAAGCATCCTCTTATTCTATTGATGTCCTCTGTTTTCCTGTAGACCCGCGATTAGGGATACAATATGATAAAGGGGCGAAAAAAGCTATAGAAATTTTACAACCCAAAGCGTTCCTACCTATTCATTTTTGGAAAGATTATACCTTACTCAAAATTTTTAACGAAAAATATAAACATCAATGTCGCATTTTACTCCCTACAGAAGAAGGAAGTGTCTTTTCTGTATAAATCAAAAACAAAAAAGCATTTGAATAAATACGATGTATCCTCTTTACTGGGCACGCAGTAATGAGGATACACATCAGATTTTTATTCCTCTAAAATCCACGGTAAATGAATCCATACATTCATTTGAAATAATGGAGCATCAATGGGATTTGGAAGTTTAAAAATCTCTTTTTGAAAACTGATTTTCATATCTTCACAAATGTCCAAAATTTCTCCCTGATATTGATAGCCGGTTCCCTTTTTTATCCATGAAGTCTGACCTTCCAAAATTTCTCCCGGTAAAATATAAATAATGTAATATTCTATCTTTCCGTCTTTTCCTCCTAACATGGCAAAGTCCATTGCCTGTGCAGGAGAAATTCCTAAGTTTTTAAAGAGTTTACCGGCATATTGCTTACTTTCTACCACTTCCAGATAATTTTGCCAATGAGGAGAATAGATTAATTTATTTCCTGAAGATATCTTTTCTAAATTTTCTTCGTCAATTCTTAATTTATAATTATTTACTTTGATTTCCATAATAATTCTCCTTTCTCTCTTCTACAAAATAATTAATCCCTTTAGCGATGATAAAAGCCAAAACAAAGCCTCCTAAAACATCTGTCAAATAATGTACTTGTAAATAAATTCGACTAAAAGCAATGAAGGTGGCTAATATAAAAGTGAAAATCCCCCACTTTTTATTATTCCAAAATAATATCCAAGCCGTTTCAAAAGAAGCTAAAGTATGTCCGGACGGAAAAGAAGGATCTGTCGGTAAATTGATAATAGGTTTTATGTGTGGAAATAATTCAAAAGGTCTTGCCCGATGAATCAAATTTTTTAAAACTAAATTTCCTATTAAAAAACCTGCCGCAAGAGTGAATAAAAGAATGAAGCCTGTTTGCCGATGCTCTTTAAAACAGAGAAGTATTCCTCCCAAAACAATCCAAAGCCAACCTCCATCTCCTAAATGCGTAATCATAGAAAAAAAGGCATCTAAAAAAGGTGTTCTTATATTTTTTACGCCAAATAATATAGATACATCTATATTAAAAAGGGCTTCCGTCACCATTTTTTCCTCCTTGTCAATCTTTTATATTTCCTTCAATCGATTTAAAATATAGTCTAACTCTCTTGTGGGTAAGGCCACATTCATTCGCAAAAAACCTTCCCCCTCAACTCCAAACTGACTGCCCGGAGTCATGAAAATATGTTTTTTATGCATTTTTTCTAAAATTTCCTTTTCTCTTCCTCGAAATCCCGTGTCAATCCATAAAAGAAACGTAGCTTCCGAAGCTTTGGCATGCCATCCGATTTTTTGAATTTGACTGCAAGTCCTAAGTATATTTTTTTCTAAAAGAGATATTAATTCATCCACCCAAAGACTTCCTTGACCATAAAGATATTCCAAAACCAATCGATCCATAATGCTGGCGCCAAACATCCCTTGTTTTTGAAGATGATGAGACATTATTTTTCTTAATTCTGCGTTGGGAATGAGAAGATTGGAAATCTTCATTCCTCCCAAATTAAACGTTTTACTTCCTGATGTAAAAACTATAAGTCGATTATACGCTTGTTCAATCTTAAGAAAGGAATTCTGGATGCTTCCAAACAGTAAAATATCTCCATGGATTTCATCGGATAAAATAATAAGTTCATTTTCTTCGCATATTTTTGCAATGCGTTTTAAATCTTCTTCCAACCATACTTTCCCCAAAGGATTATGAGGATTGCAAAAAATTAAAATTTTATTTTTTTCACTTTTTGCCGCTTGCTCAAAAGCATCATAATTAATATTTCCGTCTTTATATAAAGAAATTCGCACTTGTTTTCGACCGGACGCCTCTATAATTGTAAAAAAATTGTGATAAATCGGAGTAAAAACAATAACACCGTCCCCGGGTTCAGATAAGGCATATAAAGCTTGTAACATAGAAGGAATAACACCGGAACTAATTAAAAACCAATCCTTTTCCAATTTTAGTCCATGACGTTTCCAATTCCACTCAATAATATTTTCATAATAAAATTTTCGGGTATTTTCATATCCTAAAGAGCCTGTTTTTAAATACTCTCTCAAATTTTCTCCTAATTGAGGCATATGTAAAAAATCCATATCCGCTACAGTCAAAGGACAACAATCACTGTTTTTGTCTTCCGCTATCATGGCTTTCCATTTTCTGGAGTCAGGTCTTTTAGGCATTGTTGTAAAATCAAACATATATTATTCTTCCTCATATAAATAATCTTCGATCGGATGTTTTGGGACATGATTGTTTTTTTCTTCATCCATCCAATACGATGCCGTACCTTTCCAAGGCTCTAAAAATACTTTTTGAACGGGTTTTCCAATAGCTAAAGCCAGTTGAACCACACCTTTTTTTTAATTTAAAACTTTTTTTATTTCTGTATGATCAATCGCTCGAATAATGCATCCGCCGAATCCTTTTTCACAAGCTCCCAACATCATGCTTTGAATTCCAATTCCCATATTTATAGCATTTAACGGACTAAGAGTATTATCCTCTGTAATTACTAAAATAACTGAACCTGGACGCTCTCCTGGCTTGGGGCCTTCCCATTCCGGAATAGCGCCCGCCCAATGCAACATAGAGTATATTTTTTTTAGATCTTCTCCTTTAACCAAATAAAATCGAAAAGATAGTTGATTTCTTCCTGCAGGAGATAATCTTGCTAAATCGACCAGTTCCAAAAAATCTTCTTGTGATAATTCCACAGATTCATCGAAAATTCGAATGCTTCGATTTTTTTCCACTAATTTTTTAAACATCTTTTTCCCTCCTGTGCTTCCCATATCTGTTTTTATTATATCAAATTTTAAAAACTCTTCCAAAGTAAAAAGTCGGATATTGAACCGACCTTTTTATACTTTCATCTCTTCTCTGAATTTTTCGATAATTTTTTTTTCAATACGAGATACTGTCATTTGAGAAATTCCCAATTCTTTAGATATAGCTACTTGCGTTTTCTTATCAAAATAACGGTCTTGAAGAATTTTTCTCTCTACTTCATTGAGTTTTGACATTCCGCGTTGGATTAAATCTCGCATTTCAATCTTTTCAAAAGCATCATCTTCTTCTCCAATTAAATCCGTTAAATTAATATCTCTGTCATCATCCGATGATTCAAAAGATGCATCCAAAGATTGAGGAGCATATACTTTACTGGCCTCCATAGCTTCCAAAACTTCTTCCTCAGTACTATCAATATACTCTGCAATATCTTGAATAGAAGGTGATTTCTGTAAAGTTTGACTTAAATGAGTCTTGGCATTATTGACTCGTTTAGAAAGTTCTTGAATTCGTCTTGGCACACGAATAACCCAACCTTTATCACGAAAATATTTTTTGATTTCACCAATAATAGTCGGTGTCGCAAAACTGGAAAATTTATATCCCCGTTCCGTTTCAAATCGATCTACCGCCAAGATCAAACCTACGCTTGCTACCTGATATAAATCATCAAATTCAATTCCTTTGTTTGTATACTTTTTTGCTAAAATTTCGGCAATATATAAGTGTTCTCGAATTAAGAGATCGCGAATCTTTTTATCCTTGGTTTTTCCGAATTCTTTAAACAATTCATTAATTTCTTCGTCTGTAAGTCTCTTTTCTTCATCCATTTTTTTCATAAGCTAATCCTTTAATTTTTTGACTAAGACAATAGATTTTTCTTCCATGGATACTTCATCCATCAAGCTTGAAAGAATTAATGCCCCCATATCTTTTTTATCCATATCCACACTTTGATTCACAAGCATTTGAACTTCAATTCTTGAAGGTTCAATAGTCATATTTATCGTTACAAAATCACATAAAAGGAATTTATTAAGTGCTTCCGAAACTGCTACTCTCAAATCTTCTATATCTTCAATTGAAGCGTTAATTTGACTTGCTACAGCGGCTGTTGTCAATCTTAAAACAGAAGCATATTCCGGTTTTGCCGGAATTTGAAGAATAATTTTATCCATTATGCTTCACTCTCCTCAAAGGTAAATATTTGATCCAATTCTGTAATGGTAAATAACTTTTTAACAGTAGAATTAATATTTTTTAAAATCAAATTACAATTTTCATCTTTTAATTTTTTATAAATGCCGATTAAAGCTCCAAGACCTGTAGAATCTATATAGGTCAATCTTTCTCCATCTAAATGAATATTTTTTTTATCTCTTACGAATTGACTTAACACTTTTTCTTGAAATAAAGGAGAAGAAAATGCATCCAAATCTCCTTCCGGTTGTAAAATCCAATATTTTAAATCTTCACTTTCTTGCATATTAATTTTCAAAGCCATTTTAACCCTCCTCTATTTCTTCCACATATCTTGCAATAGCCACAATTTTATCTTCGTTTCGATTAATATCTTTAAGTTTAACGCCGCTTGTGCGTTTTCCAAGTTCAGAAATTTGTTTTACCGCCAAACGGATAACTTCTCCTTGCATTGAAATCATAATTAATTCATCTTCATTATTGACAATTTTAGCAGCTACTACATAGCCCGTTTTTGGTGTAATCTTATAAGTATAAACTCCCTTACCCCCACGATTCTGAATAGTATATTGTTCGGCGGAAGTTCTCTTACCAAAACCGTATTCACTGACGATAAGAACATCTTTATCCTTTTCTAAAATTTCAAAAGAAACCACATTATCCTCTTCTCGAAGAGTAATACCTCTTACTCCTTGAGTAGCACGTCCCATAATACGAACTTTTTTCAAAGGAAATGCAATACCCATTCCCTGTTGTGTAATGAAAATCGCTTTATCTTTTTCATCGGTCATTTTGACGCTAATCAATTCATCGTCATCAACCAACTTTATAGCTACAATACCGTTTTTACGAATATTTTCATATTCACTAACTAAAGTACGTTTAATCATTCCCTTTTTTGTTGCAAAAGTTAAGCAACTTTCAGCATCATATTCTTGAACCGGAAAAACTGCATTGACTTTTTCCCCTTCTTCCAAATGTAATAAATTAATAATCGCTTGTCCTTTTGCTGTACGACTTCCTTCCGGAATTTCATAAGCAAATTGACTATAAACTTTTCCTTTATTCGTGAAAAATAAAATCATATCATGAGTTGAGCTTACAAAAAGTGTATCTACATAATCTTCACTACGAGTGGTCATTCCAATAATTCCTTTTCCGCCTCGATTTTGTTTTTTATATACATTTGTTGGAATTCGTTTAATATAACCTCCTCGTGTTAAAGTAATTAACACGTCTTCTTCTTTTATTAATTCAATAATATCAATTTCTCCCACGGCAGGTTTAATCTGTGTACGACGAGCATCTCCATAATTTTCACGAATTTCCAGTAATTCATCTTTAATAATAGACATTAGCAGATGATGATTAGAGAGAATTTCTTTAAAGTAGTTGATTTCTTTAACCAGGTCAGCATATTCTGATTCCAATTTATTTCGTTCCATACCGCTGAGACGACGAAGTTGCATATCTAAAATTGCTGTAGCTTGAATTTCAGTAAGACCGAATTGAACCATTAATTTAGGTTTGGATTCTTTATCATCTTTAGAATTTCGAATGATTTTAATAATTTCGTCAATGTGTTCTTGAGCAATTAATAAACCTTCAACAATATGAGCTCTTTTTTCATCTTTATCCAAATCAAAACAAGTTCGACGAGTGATAATTTCCACTTGATGATTTAAATAATGGGAAATCAATTCTCTCAAATTTAAACATTTAGGCTCTCCTCCGACTAAAGCCAAATTGATAATACCAAAGGTAATTTGCATCTGTGTGTATTTATAAAGTTTATTTAAAACCACTTGAGGATTGGCATCCCTTTTTAATTCAATAACAATTCTTATTCCTTCACGATTTGATTCATCTCTTAAATTAGAAATTCCTTCAATTTGTTTATTTTTAACACATTCTGCAATTTTAACAACCAAATTGGATTTGTTTACTTGATATGGAATCTCTGAAACAATAATACGATTACGATTATTATGTTCTTCAATATTTGCCACTGCACGAATTTTCAATTTTCCACGACCGCTTTGATAAGCTTTTCGAATCCCTTCTTTACCCATAATCATAGCACCCGTTGGA
This sequence comes from Peptostreptococcaceae bacterium oral taxon 113 str. W5053, assembly GCA_000467935.1. GTDB lineage: Bacteria > Bacillota > Clostridia > Tissierellales > Peptoniphilaceae > W5053. The sequence continues at coordinate 18,404 of KI259834.1, read as the reverse complement.
AAATCGGGACCTTTAATTTTAGTCATTAATTCATCAATACTAACTTCTTCATTATCAATCATCATTATACAGCCATCAATAATTTCTCGTAAATTATGTGGTGCCATATTTGTAGCCATACCTACAGCAATACCTGAAGATCCATTAACCAATAAATTAGGAAAGCGAGCTGGTAATACTACCGGTTCTTTTTCACTTTCATCAAAATTCCATTTAAAATCTACGGTTTCTTTTTTTATGTCTCGAAGCATTTCCAATGCCAATTTGGACATACGAACTTCTGTATAACGCATAGCTGCCGCCCCGTCTCCGTCCAAAGAACCGAAGTTTCCGTGACCATCCGCTAAAGGATAACGCATATTAAAATCTTGAGCCATACGAACCATAGCATCATAAACGGCCGTATCTGAATGAGGATGAAATTTACCTAATACATCTCCAACCAAACGAGCAGATTTACGATAAGGTTTATCCGGTGTTAAATTCAATTCACTCATTCCAAACAAAATTCTACGATGAACCGGTTTTAATCCGTCTCTAACATCCGGTAATGCACGTGCTACAATAACGCTCATGGAGTATTCCAAATAGGATTTTTTCATTACTTCTTCAATATCCACCGGCAAAACTTGTTTCATATCATCCATTTTTTTATTCCTCCTTATGCGTCAATGTTTTCAGCATATTTTGCATTTTCTTCAATAAATTGTCTTCTAGGTTCTACCTTATCTCCCATTAACACGGTAAAAGTTTCATCGGAAGTAATATCTTCTTCCACATGAACTTTTAAAAGAATCCTTCGTTCCGGATCCATAGTTGTTTCCCAAAGTTGTTCCGCATCCATCTCTCCAAGACCTTTATAGCGAGAAACATTATAATTCGTTCTTCCTATTTTTTGTAATAAATCTTCTAACTCATCATCTCCATAAGCATAATAATCTTTTTTATTCTTGACGATATGGAATAATGGCGGTTGAGCAATGTACACATGTCCTGCATCAATTAACGGTCTCATGTAACGATAGAAGAAAGTTAAAAGTAATGTTCGAATATGAGCTCCATCTACGTCCGCATCGGTCATAATAATAATTTTACCGTAACGCAAAGTATTCAGATTGAAATCTTCTCCGATACCCGTTCCAAAAGCGGTAATCATAGAACGAATTTCCTCATAACCCAGTATTTTATCCAAACGAGACTTTTCTACATTCATAATTTTTCCTCTTAAAGGAAGAATTGCTTGAAAGTTTCGATCTCTTCCGCTTTTTGCACTTCCACCTGCAGAATCCCCTTCGACTAAATAAATTTCCGTTTCATTGATATCCGAGGAAGTACAATCAGCTAATTTTCCGGGTAAACTTGTATTTTCCAGCATATTACTACTTCGAATCGTCTGTCTAGCTTTTTTAGCCGCTTCTCTTGCACGAGCTGCTTTTAATGACTTAAGAATAATTTCCTTAGCCACATTAGGATTTTCTTCCAAAAATGATGAAAAATTGTCATTGAATGCAGATTGAACTATTCCTTGTATTTCACTATTTCCCAATTTACCTTTAGTTTGTCCTTCAAATTGAGGATTTGGAAGCTTGACACTGATAACCGCTGCAAGACCTTCTCGAACATCTTCTCCCATTAAGTTTTGTTCTTTTTCTTTAATCAGATTAAATTTACGTGCGTAATCATTAATGCTTCTGGTCAATGCACTTCGAAAACCGATAAGATGATATCCACCTTCAATCGTATGAATATTATTGGCAAAAGTAAGAACCGTTTCTGAATATCCGTCATTATATTGTAAAGCTACTTGAACATTAACTCCATCTTTTGTCTCTTCAAAAAAAATAACCTTAGAATGTATCGGTGTTTTTTTACGGTTAATATATTCTACAAAAGACTTAATTCCACCCTCATAATGAAATATTTCTTTTTTATTGATTCTATGATCTTCCAAAGTAATAGTCACTACATGATTTAAAAATGCCATTTCTCTAAATCGTAATTCTAATACTTCCCATTCAAAAAACAATCCTTTATCAAAAATCTTTTCATCTGGCCAAAAATGAATTTTTGTTCCCGTTTGATTTGTTTTTCCTATATTTTCCAATTCACTAACTGGTTTTCCTTCAGAAAAAGTCTGTTGATAAATTTTCCCTTCTCTTTTAACCGTAGCTATCAATTTTTCAGAAAGGGCATTAACAACACTGACACCAACACCATGAAGTCCTCCTGAAACTTTATAAGCACCATTATTAAATTTTCCTCCGGCATGGAGAATAGTTAATACTGTTTCCAATGTGGATTTTCCTGTTTGAGGATGAATTTCTACGGGAATACCGCTTCCGTTATCTTCAATACTTACCGAACCATCTTTATAAATAATTACATTAATAGTATCACATACACCGGCAAGCGCTTCATCAATACTATTATCCACAACTTCATAAACCAAATGATGAAATCCCTTTGTTCCTGTAGACCCAATATACATTCCAGGTCTTTTTCGAACCGGTTCTAATCCTTCCAAAACTTGAATGTCTTGAGCTCCATAATGTCGTTTGTTATCTTCCATATCTTAAAATCCTTTCTTTTGCTTAAAAAAGAAGTTTTTCATCTAAAATTCTGCCTTCTTTTATATAATATCGTTCTCCACGTATATTTTGTTCTGTCCATTGATTGGTTGTAGTAATGAAAATCTGTCCATCTCCCATAGTTTGTAATAAATATTCTTGTCTATTTTCATCTAATTCAGAAAAAATATCATCTAAAAGTAAAATTGGTTTTCTGTAAAATGTATTTTCAATTAATTTCATTTCACTTAATTTTAAACTAAGAATTGCTGTTCGTTGTTGACCTTGAGAAGCATAATAACGAATATCCATTTTATTGATTATGATTTTTAAATCATCTCGATGAGGACCTATTGTTGTAACTTGTTTTTCCCTATCTGCTAAAAAGGACTCTTTCATGGCTTGAATAAAATTTTCTCTTATTTCTTCTTTCGATAAAGCTTGTTTTGAATTCAAAAATATAAAAGGAGAATCGTATATAATCAAAAGATCTTCTTTGTTCCAGGTTAATTGACGATGGATATTTTTTGCCAAAGCATTCAAAATATCCGTATACTTTTTTCTTAAAAATAACACTTCTGCCCCAACCTCTAAGAATTGATGATTTAATACTCGTATTTGTTCTTTAAAATAAAAACTCTTTTGATTATATTTTAATAAATTGTTTCTTTGTAATAGTATTCGATCATAAATTTTTATGATTTTTTCATATTCAGGCATAGCTGATTGAATAAAATAATCAATATATTTTCTCCTTAAATAAGGGCCATCTTTTACCAATCTTAAATCTTCCGGGGAAAAAATAACACAATGAAATAATTTTAATATATCACTTTTATTTTTAATTATTTCTTTGTTTATACTGATTTTTTTGTTCTCATTTTGTGATAAGTTTAATTCAACTTCAAATTCTCTACCTTTTTCTTCAAATATTCCCTGTATATAACAATGATTTTCTTGAAATTTTAACCAATCTTCTTTATTTCCTCGAAAAGATATTCCTTTCATCAATAAATAGATAGCTTCCACCAAATTGGTTTTTCCTTGAGCATTATCACCGAAAATCCAATTAATTTTCGGATGAAACTTTATATTTTCGTCTATATAATTTCGAAAATTTCTTAATCGAATTTCCTTTAAATGCAATAATTACACCTCACTTGATTATCTCAATATAATCTTCATTAAATTCAATATAATCTCCTATGGTAAGTTTTTTTCCTCTCTGTGTCTCTACTTCTCCGTTTAATCGAACTTCTCCCTGTTGGATTCTGGTTTTAGCTTCTCCTCCCGTTTGAATAAATCCGGATATTTTTAAAGTCATCCCCAATGTTATATTTTCTTTATATTTTATTTTCATATTCTACTCCGCTAATTTAACCGGTAATACAACATAAATGAAATCAGGATTTTCATTTAATTCTTCTATAATACAAGCTCTTAAAGGTCCTGAAAATTTCATTTTAATTTCAGACTCTCTCATAGCTTTAATTCCTTCCATTAAATATCTAGCATTAAAGGCAATAATTAAATTTTCTCCTTCCTGTTTTCCATCGACTATTTCCGTTACATGACCGATTTCTGTATTGGAAGTAATTGTTAATCGTCCTGAATTTAAATCTAATTTAATTAAATTAGTCCGTTCTTCTCTAGATAATAATGCAGCTCTCTCAATGGACTCTTCCAAAGATTTTCGATTGACTGAAAAATATGTTGAAAAAACAGATTCAATAACCGTTTCATATTGAATAAAATTTCCATCTAATAATCGAGTAAATAACCGAGTTCCTTCAAACTCAAAAACCACACTACCTTTAAGAATTTTAATTAAAGTATCCCCTTCTTCCGGAAGGATCCGATTTAATTCTTGAAGAGCTTTTGCAGGAATGATGACTTGTTTTTCATTCTCTTTTTCCATCATTAACGTTTTAATAGCAATACGATATCCATCTAATGCCACAAAATCAATTTTTTTACTTTTTTGATTCATTAATACACCAGTAAGAATGGGTTTTGTTAACTCTTGACTGGTAGCAAATACCGTTTGAGAGATACTATCTTTTAAACTTCCGGATGAAATTGTAACCATATCTCCATTCTCTTCATTAAATATTGATGGATATTCATCTTCTTCATAAAGATGAATACTAAAAGATGAATAAGCACATTTTATTTGCAATAAATTATCATTGGCCTCCAATTCAACAATTTCATCCGGAAGTTTTCGAATGATATTTCCAAATAAATTGGAATTAACAATAATTTCGCCTTCTTCTTTAACTAAGGCGTCAACTTTTGAATGAATACTGATTTTTAAATCTGTTGCTATTAATTCTAACGTATTGTCTTTTGCAATAAGATAAATACCTTCTAAAACAGGTAAAGTCGTATGAGTTCCAATAGCTCTTTGAGCAATATTTATATGTTTCAGTAGATTTTTTTGTTGTATACTTAATTTCATTTCAATTTTCTCCTTAAAAATAAGAATAATAAGATATTAGTATTAGTAGTAGGATTTGTGGATAATGTGGATAACTGGCTTTATCCTTCATATCATAGAAGAATTTAAAAAGGATAAATTAAATTTTTCTATGGATAAATTAAGGATAGGTTTTAAACTATGCTTTGATTTTTTGAATTAAATTTTCTACGGTTTCTTTGAAATCAACATCTTTTATAATCATTGATTTTATTTTTTCGATTCCGTGGATAACTGTGGTATGGTCTCTGCCAAATTCATTGGCTATATTTACCAAAGATAAATCTGTTAATTCTCGGAATAAATACATGCATATTTGTCTTGGAAAGGCAATATTTTTAGATCTTGTTTTCGACAAGAGTTCTTCCATAGAGATATTATATGTTTTACAAATTTGCTCTTTAATAAGTAGTGGAGTTATTTTTTTTTCTTCTTTTTGTAATAGCTGAGAAAAGTATTTTTTTGCTAAATCCAAATCAATTTTATTTTTTGTAAATATTTTAGCATGCGCTGCAATGCTTAATAGAGCTCCTTTTAATTTTCGAATATCATCGGTATAAATATTGGCAATATAATCTAAAACTTCCTTTGGAATATTATAACCATGATTTTCTACTGTTTGTTGAAGGATTGCCATACGAACTTCGTATTCCGGAGGTGAAACGCCGGTAATTAAGCCCATACTGAATCTAGATCGCAGTCTTTCCTCTAGCGTTTCGATTTCTCCTGGAGGCTTATCACTTGTGATAATAATTTGTTTATGCATTTCATAAAGTTCATTAAATGTATTGAAAAATTCTTCTTCTGTTGTTTTTTTTCCAGCAATAAATTGAATGTCATCAACTAATAGAATATCTAGATTACGATATTTATTTCTGAAATCATCCATTTTTTTATGTTGTATTTTTTCAATTAATTCATTGGCAAATTTTTCAGCCGTGAAATAAAAAACTTTAGCGGATGGATTGTTAAGTTTAATTTGATGTGCACAGGCTTTCATTAAATGAGTTTTTCCAAGTCCAACTCCTCCCCATATAAATAAAGGATTATATTCTTTTGCAGGATTTTCGGCTACCGCTTTTGCACTAGCTAAAGCAAATTCATTATTTTTTCCACATATAAAATTATTAAATGTTAATTCTGCTTTTATTTCATCATTCATATCTGTATCTTCAATGAAAGATTCATTGTTTTTAAAGATAATAGATGTATGATTATTTTCTTCTTCATTAAATTCATATTCTTCACTGGGTTCGATAATGCTTACACTTAAAGTAGCTTCTGGAGGTAATTTTAAATAAAAACGAATAGTAGATTCAATGTCTTTTAAAAAACGAATTTGAATCATACGTTTTGTGAATTGATTAGGTGCATGAAGCATCAAATGTTCTTCATCCAATTTAATCAATTTTAAGGGTTCAATCCACGTCCCATAGTTAATTTTTCCAATTTTGATTTCTAATAATTTAGAGACATTATTCCATAATGAGGTAATATCGTTCATAGAGATTCTCCTTAAAAAACAATTCCATTATAATATAATTTTATCATATTTTTCCACAAAAAAAGATTAAAAAATATATTTCGTTGTGGATAATGTGGATAAAAAGTTTTTTAAAAAAACAATAATTAATTTTATCCACAAAGTTAAACACAAAGAAATAAAAAATAAATAAAGTAAAATTATTGATTTTACATGATTTATGAATATTATAAAACTTAAACTCATTATTTATCCACAATTGTTTTGCACACTTGAATGTTTTTGTGGATAAGTAGTGAAGATATTTTTAAAATGGGATTTTCTTGACATTTAAGAGTGGGCTATCTATAATTTAAGGGGATGTTTTATGAAGATAAAATGGTGTTTTATCGTTAAATTATTTTGAGGAGGTGTTTTTCATGAAAAGAACATTTCAACCAAGTATTATTAAAAGAAAAAGAAATCATGGTTTTCGCGAAAGAATGAGAACAAAAAATGGTCGTCTCGTCTTAAAAAGAAGAAGACAAAAAGGCAGAAAAGTATTATCTGCATAGTTTTTAATTAAGGTGGAAAAAAATAAGCGCTTAAGAGATAATAAAGATTTTCAAAAAGTTTATAAAAAAGGAAGAAGGATTTGGGACGATAAATTTACCGTTTATTTTTTAAAAAACGGTTTAAAAGATGAGTCTAAGGTGGGTTTTACTGTCAATAAAAAGATTGGTAATGCAGTAATTCGAAACTATTTGAAGCGTAGGTTAAAAGAAATCATAAGACATCACTTCCAATTAATTCCGAAAGGTTATAATGTAATTATTGTGCCGAAAAAGAAAATATTGGGATTTTCATTTAAAAAATTGGAAAAATCTTTATTATACATTTTATCTATATCAGAAAAGGGAAAAAGATGATGTTGGGTAAGATTTTTATTCTATTGATTAAAGGATATCAAAAACTAATATCACCTTGGCTCGGCTCAGGAAAATGCCGCTTTACTCCCACATGTTCTGAATATGCAATGGAGGCATTTCATAAATATCCTTTTTATAAGGCTTTTTTTATGAGTGTTTGGAGGATTCTTCGTTGTAATCCTTTGAGTAAAGGCGGTTATGATCCCGTCAAATAGGTAGGAGGAATTTTTTTGATTAAAAAAATTTTAACAGATATTTTAGGATATCTTATTCGCTATGTATATGCATTGGTATCTGGTATTGGCAGCGAGCCGAAATATGTGTCTTATCTGGCAATTTCAATTATTGTAGCAACAATCATTTATAATATTCTTTTGATTCCTGTGACAAAATCTCAAGTGAAGTCTCAGGAAAAAATAAAAAAAATACAACCTGAATTAAAAGAAATACAGAAGAAATTTAAAAATCAACCGGAATTATTAAATCATAAAATTCAAGAGCTTTATAAAAAACATGATTATAAAATGTCAGCCGGTTGTTTACCCATGTTGGCAATGTGGCCGATAATGCTCGCTTTTTGGTGGGTTATGAGGGAACCGGGAAAATATATTTTCAGTGATCCGGCTATGTATGCGACAATTCAAAAGAATTTTTTCTGGATTAAAGATTTAGGTTTAGCAGATCCATATCTTTATGGGATGCCGCTAATCAATGCTGCATTACAATTTATTACCATGAAATTAATGATGCCGCCTTCGGATTCCAACGAAAAAAATCCGATGGCAACAATGATTTATGTATTTCCTCTTATTATTTTCATTTCCGCGAAGGGTATTCCCGCAGGAGCATTCCTTTATTGGATGACCAGCAATATCGTTAACACAATTATTCGTTTATTGCTTCAAAAGAAATTATCTTCAGAGGAAAAAAATGAGGAGGATCGTATTGAAATCAATCACTAAGATAGCCAAAACTATTAAAGAAGCCAAAGCGGCTGCTCTGCAGGAATTAGGAGTTAAAGAAAATCAAGTTCAAATTGAGGTTTTGGAGGAGCCGAGTAAAGGTTTATTTGGAATTATCGGTTCAAAAGACGCAGTTATTCGTGTTGTTTTAGAGGATACATATCCGGAAAAAACGAAAGCCTTTTTGGAAGAAATTGTTTCAAAAATGGGGGTTGATGCCAAAGTCGAGTATTTTGAAGATGAGGACGGTCTTCATTTGGAAATAGCTCATGTTGATGAAAAAAGTGCAGGAATTTTAATTGGAAAAAGAGGAGAAACTTTAGATTCTCTTCAATACTTGGCTAATATTGTGGCAAATCAATATTCCAATCATTATATTCGTGTTCTTTTAGATACGCAATCATATCGTGAGAAAAGAGAAGTTTCTCTTCGAGCTTTAGCAAAGAAAATGGCTCAGAAAGCAAAACGTTATGGTCGAAATATGAAATTGGAACCAATGAATCCTTATGAACGTAGAATTATTCATTCCGAACTCCAAAATGTGGAGGGTGTCAGTTCATACAGTGAAGGTAAAGAACCTTATCGCCGCCTGATTATTCAAGTAGATAGAAAGCAAACCAAGCCCAGTTTATAACTGGGTTTTTTTATAGGAGGAATTATGGAACAAACGATTTGTGCTATTTCTACAGCTATAGGTGAAAGTGGGATCGGTATTGTTCGAATAAGTGGAAAAAATGCTTTAGAAATCGGACAAAAAATTTTTTTACCGGTAACGGATATAAAAAGAGAACATAGAAAGCTTCAATATGGATGGATTGTCAATAAAGAAGGACAAAAAGTGGATGAAGTTCTTTTTGTTGAGATGTTTTCCCCAAATACGTATACAAAAGAAGATATGGTAGAAGTTTATACGCATGGGGGAGTAATCAGTACAAAAAGAGTTTTAGAATGTATTTTGAAAAATAAAGATATTCGATTGGCGGAACCCGGAGAGTTTACAAAACGTGCATTTTTAAATGGTCGTATTGATTTAGTTCAAGCGGAAGCGGTTATCGATTTAATTAAAGCAAAAACTGAACAGGAACATAAAACGTCTATGAATCAACTTCAAGGTAGACTTACTGAAGAGATCGAAGAACTTTCTCAAGAGATGTTATCCTTACTTGCTCATGTAGAAATGATTATTAATTTTACAGAAGATTTGGAAGATGAGATTGATACATCATTAATCGGAGTGAAAATTCAAAATATTTTAGAACGGGTAAATAAAATTTTATCCACAAAAAATCATGGCAAAATTTTGAGAGATGGAATCGAAACAACAATTTTAGGAAAACCTAATGTGGGGAAATCTTCTTTGATGAATGCCCTGTTGAAAGAAAATCGTGCAATTGTTACAGATATTCCAGGTACCACTAGAGATATTATTCAAGAATATATTAATTTGGATGGAATTTTATTAAAAATTAATGATACCGCCGGTATTAGAGAAACTTCTGATATTGTAGAAAAAATTGGTGTGGATAAGACAATTGAATTATTGGATAAAACCGACTTAATTTTACTTTTATTGGATCAATCTACAGGCGTTACTGCTGAAGACAAAGAAATTTTAGATTTAATTAATCAAAAACCGGTGATAGTTTTATTAAACAAAATTGATATTGATGATAAAATAGCAAAGGAAGAAATTTTAAAAAAATTGCCTCATGCTTATATTATAAAAAGTTCTATGACTGAAAAAAAAGGTTTGGAAGAGTTGGTAAAGTATATTTCAGAAATTTTTGAAGCAGGAAAATTGCAAAAAGAGAGTGTCATTTTGACCAATGTTCGCCAAATTCATCTTTTGGAAGAAGCTCGGAAAGAACTTGAAATGGCTTTGGAGGATTATAATCACCAAGTATCCATAGATTGTATAGATGTTTCTTTAAAAGTCGCATGGGAAAAATTAGGGGAAATCACCGGGGAAAATATTTCTGAGGATATCATCGATAAAATTTTTGCGGATTTTTGTATTGGAAAGTAGGTTTAAATGGAAATTAAATATTTTGAGGATACGGCTTATGAAATTGTAGTAATAGGAGCCGGTCATGCAGGCATTGAAGCAGCTTTAGCTGCTTCAAGATTGGGTCATAAAACCTTAATTTTAACTATGGATTTAAATAATATTGGAGATCTTCCTTGTAATCCAAATATCGGAGGTACAGGAAAGGGACATTTGGTCAGAGAAATTGATGCGTTAGGTGGAGAAATGGCCATCAATATTGATAAGTCCTTTATTCAATCTAGAATGTTAAATACATCAAAAGGACCGGCAGTACATTCTTTGCGTGTACAAGCAGACAAAAGAGTTTATCATGAAGAAATTAAAAAGGTATTAGAAAATCAAAAAAATTTAACCTTATATGAAGGTGAAGCAATTAAGATTTTGGTTGAGGAAGGAAAAGTGACAGGTGTAGTCATAAAAACCGGAGAAATTTTTCCAACACGAGCAATAATTTTGGCGACAGGAACCTATCTAAAAGGTTTAATATTGATGGGAGAAGTTCAATATGAAGGAGGACCTCATGGAACTCAATCTGCTAAAGAATTGTCCTTTTCTTTAAGGGATTTAGGTATTATGCTTCGGCGATTTAAGACAGGGACACCCGCTAGAGTTCATCGAGACAGTTTAGATTTTTCCGTAATGGAAGTTCAAAAAGGAGATACCGAAATAGTTCCATTTTCTTTTATGAATATGGATAAGAATTTAACCAAAAAACAAGAAGATTGTTATTTAACCTATACTACATTAAAAACAAAAGAAATTATTATGAAGAATTTACATCGTTCACCGATGTATGCCGGTGTTATAGAAGGGATTGGTCCAAGATATTGTCCGTCTATTGAAGATAAAATCGTTCGATTTGCGGACAAAGAAACACATCAAGTATTTATTGAACCTGAGGGGTTAAATACAAAAGAAGTTTATGTTCAAGGGATTAGTTCTACTTTACCAGTAGAAATTCAAAAAGAAATGTATAAGACAATCACAGGATTAGAAAATGTACAATTTATGCGACCTGCTTATGGCATTGAATACGACTGTATTGATCCGACGATTTTAAAGAGAACTTTAGAACATCAAAAAATAAATAATTTATTCTTTGCCGGTCAAATCAACGGATCTTCTGGTTATGAAGAAGCAGCGGCTCAAGGAATCATTGCTGGAATCAATGCAGTACAAAATTTGGAGGGAAAAAAGCCTTTTATTTTAGATCGTAGTGATGCTTATATCGGCGTATTAATTGATGATTTGGTAACTAAGGGAACAAATGAGCCTTATCGAATGATGACTGCTCGTTCTGAATATCGTTTAACATTACGTCAAGATAATGCAGATTTACGTTTGACAGAAAAAGCGTATAAAATCGGATTAGCCTCTAAAGAACGATATGAACGGATGTGTTATAAAAAAAATCATGTGGCTGTTGAATTAGAAAGACTTAAAAATCTTATGATTACACCAACAGATAAAAATAATTACGAACTTAAAAAAATGGGAACAATGGCCATAAAAACAGGAACTAATATGGAAGAGCTTTTACGGAGACCGGAGTTAGATTATGAAAAATTAAAAGTATTGGATAATAATCGTCCAGAACTTTCTATGGAAATTGTAAGGCAAGTAGAAATTCAAGTTAAATATAGTGGTTATATAAAGAAACAGATGGAACAAATTGAGCAGTTTAAAAAAATGGAGGGTAAAGGACTCTTATCTATCAAAGATTACGCTGTAGTAAAAGGGTTGAGAAAAGAAGCAATTCAAAAATTAAATCAAATTCGACCGGAAAATGTAGGGCAAGCCGGAAGAATATCTGGCGTATCACCGGCAGATATTAACGTATTGCTTATTCATTTAGAAGTTGAACGAAGAAAAAATCAAGACTAAAATCTTGATTTTTTTGTGCAATTAAAGAAAAATTTTGCTATAATAAAACTATAATGTTTCACGTGAAACGAAGGAGATAATATGAAAGCAGAAATTTTATGCGTAGGGACCGAATTGTTGTTAGGACAAGTGCTCAATACGAATAGCCAGTTTTTATCCATACAATTAAATGATTTAGGATATGATGTGTATCGACAAATTGTAGTCGGTGACAATGCAAGTCGATTAGAGCAGAATATTAAAGAAAGTTTAGCAAGAGTGGATGTTTTAATAATGACAGGAGGACTTGGACCTACAAAAGATGATCTAACTAAAGAAACAGTGGCGCATGCCATTGGAGAAAAATTAGTTTTGGATTTAAAAAGTGCAAAGAGATTGAAAAATTATTTCATAGACAAAAGAGAAGCTTTCAATGAAAATAAAAAACAATCTTATTTTCCAAAGTCTGCTGTCATATTGCCAAATGATATGGGAACAGCTCCTGGTGCGTTAATTTTTTGGAACAATAAAAAAATATTAATTCTCCCGGGACCTCCTAAAGAAATGGAAACCATGTTTTTAAAGTATGCCAAAGCTTTGTTAGCATACTCACAGGGGGAATTTTATTCTGAGAAAATTTGGATTGCCGGTATGGGTGAATGGGAGATAAGCAAAAAATTGAATGAATCAGGTTTGTGGAATTTAAAAAATCCGACAGTAGCTACCTATATTGACCATAAGGGTCTTTATATTCGAATTACCTCAAAAATGGAAACCCAACAGAAAGCAGAGGAGGAAGTAAAAAAAATAAGTCATAAAATTCAAAAAAATTTTGGATTGAATTTTGTTGGAATCAATGAAGAAGATTTGATTACAAAAACAGGACATTTATTAATGAAAGAAAATTGTACGATATCTTTTGCTGAATCTGTGACTGGAGGGATGATGGCATCTAAACTGGTTGGCGTTTCCGGAATTAGCAAAGTTTTTAAAGAAAGTTATATTGTATACAGTGATGAGGTGAAAATAAAAAATCTAAACGTCTCCAAACATACTCTTAAGAAATATAGTGCAGTAAGTCGAGAAGTATGTCAGGAAATGCTACAAGGATTGAAAGAAAAGAGTGACGCTGATTATTGTGTAGCTACGACAGGATATGCCCAAGAAGGGGAAGAAAGCTCGGGATTGGTTTATATCGGTGTATATAATGGAAAAACCATACATATTGAGGAAAAAAAATACAAAGGAAATCGTCATCAAGTTCGAATTCAAGCAACTATGGATGGAGTTAATCTTTTAAGAAAAAAATTATTAGAGGATGTTTCACGTGAAACAAATTGACTGTGATATAATAAAAAAAGGGGAAGATTATGAAAATTATTTCCGTATTTAATCAGAAAGGCGGTGTGGGAAAGACGACCACTGCTATCAACCTTTGTGCTGCTCTGGCAAAAAAAAAGAAGATTTTGTTAATTGATTTAGATCCTCAAGGAAATGCGACAAGTGGGTTGGGAATTCAAAAAAAACAATTAACAAAAAGTATTTATCATGTTATATGTCAAGAATGTCGCTTAAAAGATGTAATTTGTCCTACAGAAAATGATAATCTGGATGTAGTTCCGTCCACAACAGATCTTGCAGCCATTGATGTTGAACTAGCTACAGAAAAAAATAGAGAGGAACATCTGAAATCTGAATTGGAACAAATAGAAGACTACGACTTTATATTTATTGATTGTCCGCCAAGCTTAGGCTTGTTGAGTATCAATGGTTTAGTGGCATCTCAAAGTGTGCTGATTCCCATTCAATGTGAATATTACGCTTTGGAAGGAGTAGGCCTAATGTTAGAGACTATTGGACGTATTCGTCAATCATTAAATCCGAACTTGGAAATAGAAGGGGTCGTCTTAAGTATGTATGATGGAAGAAATAATTTATCTGTAGAGGTAGTGGAAGAAGTAAAAAAGTTTTTCAAAGATGCAGTTTTTACGTCAGTGATTCCAAGAAACATCCGCTTGGCGGAGGCACCAAGTTTTGGCGTAAGTATTTTAGACTATGACGAAAAATCAAAAGGAGCAAGAGCTTATTTAAATTTATCCAAAGAATTTTTGCGTAAAAATAAGTAAGGGGGAGGAAATGATTACAAAAAAAAAATTGGGAAGAGGATTAAGCAATTTAATTCCGGCTGAAATGGCAACGGCGACTATTGAGGAAGTCATTAAAAGTTCAGGAAATTTAAAAGATTTACCAATTGATAGAATCCATCCAAAAAAAGATCAACCACGAACCTTTTTTGATGAGAGTAAATTAAAAGAACTGGAAAATTCTATTAGAGAACATGGAATCTTACAACCGATATTGGTTAGAGAAACTGAAGAAGGATTTGAGATTATCGCCGGAGAAAGACGTTTTCGGGCTGGAAGCAATGCTCAATTGAAAAGTATTCCGGCTATTGTTCTTGATGTAGACGAGGAAACATCGGCTCAATTATCGATTATTGAAAATGTGCAGAGAGAAGATTTAAATCCTGTGGAAGAGGCTGTAGCTTATGATAATATTCTCAGAGATTTTTCTTGGACACAAGAAGAATTGGGAAAAAGATTAGGAAAAAGCAGATCTTACATTTCCAATACCCTGCGTTTACTAAAATTAGAAACTGAATATTTGGAGGCATTAAAAGAAGGACAAATTACATCCAGTCAAGCCAGGACATTATTAGCCATGGAAAGTAAAGAGAGAAAAAAATTTTATAAAAAATTATGTAATAAAGAAACAAATGTTCGTGAAATGGAAAAAGCGGTAAAGCAAAAAACAATAAATCTCTATCAAAAGCAAATTGAAGAAGAACTTTGCGAACGTTTTGCCACAAAAGTGCGTGTTACGAAAAAAAAGCAAGGGGGTAAAATAGAATTTGATTTTTATAGTGATGATGATCTGGAAAGAGTATTGGAAATGTTTAGACAATAGGAGGACAATATGTATATTGAAGAATCTTTAAAAAATTATATTAACAGCACGAATAGTAAAACTCCAATACCTGGCGGAGGTAGTGTTAGTGCATTGGTAGGCGCCTTAGGAAGTTCGCTCACCAATATGGCAGGTTATTTATCTATAGAAAAAAAGTTTTTTTCTGAACTTCCCTTATTTGTTCAAGAGGCTATGAAAAAAGCTATGATGAAACAAAATTCTTATATTGGCAAATTATCTCGCTATGTTGATGAAGATACAACAGCTTTTGATGGTGTTATGAAAGCTTTTAAAATGCCTAAAAATACGGAAGAGGAAAAAAAAATACGTACAGAAAAAATTCAACAAGGATATAAAGAGGCATTGATTGTGCCTTTAAATACAGCAGAAGTTTGTTTAGAAGCCATGAGACATCAAAAAATTTTTGCTGTTCATGGAAATATTCAAGCTATTTCCGATGTTGGTGTGGGTATACTGTTGCTTTCTTCGGCAGTAGAAGGAGCGCTGTTTAATGTGAGGATTAATTTAAACTCCATAAAAGATAAAATATATAAGGAAGAGATTCAAAAGAAAATAGAAATCATGGTGAAAGAAATGGTGGAAATAAGAGATTCTTTATTAACAGTGGTATATGAAAGATTAGGGGACTAATTATGGATATTGGAATTATCATAACCATTATTGCCAGCATTATTTCCGTTTTTTGTTTGATAATGTTGTTTCAGGTAAATGGACGATTAAAAAGAATGAAAAAAAGATATGATATTCTCTTAAAAGGAAAAGGGGAATTGGATCTTGAGGAATTACTTCTTTGCTACGGGGAAGAAATGGACAAAATTAAATTAAAAGAAAAAGAGATCGATTTAAAAATGTCTACATTAAATAATAAAATTTCTTCCAGTCTAAATAAAATAGGATTCCTTTCTTATAATGCTTATCCGGATGCAGCAGGAGAAAAAAGTTATTCCTTATGTATGCTTGATTCCTATAACAATGGGATTATTTTGAGTAATTTATTTGGCAGAGAACATAGTGTAACTTATGGAAAATTAGTTCAAAGCGGTAATCCTTCTGTAGATTTATCTCCGGAAGAACAAAGTGTTTTAAATCGTACATTAAATCGATATTAAAACATATCATAAAAACAAGGTTTTCTAATATCTCCCCAGAATTTCGGATACATAGTTTATGAATCAAGCGAGACACATGGATATCTTCCTGTTATTTAAAGAAGATATCCATTTTATTTTACGCTAGATTCTTCTGTTATAATAAAATATATAGCTTTTGATAGTTTTCAGAAATATTTCAAGTGACGATTTTTCACATTTGTAGTATATTTCGTTTTTTTGGTTGATTTAAGAATGTTTTTATTATGCAATTATAGTAATAATTTAATTTTACCTACTAAAGAACAGAGGCATTGCTCTGCCTTGTTTTTTTGTAAAGTCAGATTATTTTGACATTACTTGGTAGAAAAAGCTATAATCAGAATACATTAAACAGGGAAGGAGTGAGAGAAAACTGTGCGAAATTATAGCATTTTTGATATAGTAGGTCCTATTATGATTGGACCATCCAGTTCACATACGGCAGGCGCAGCGAAGATTGCCAGTGTGGGCAGAAAAATAGCGGGCAGAGGATTTTATCGGGTAGATTTTGATTTGCACGGTTCTTTTGCCAGTACTTATCAGGGTCATGGTACAGACAAAGCTTTGGTAGCTGGAATTATAGGATTGGATCCTTCAGATGAAAAAATCAGAGATTCTTTTGAATTGGCAAAAAAAATGAATTTGGATATACATTTTCACTTAAAAGATTTAGGTGATGTACATCCAAATACGGTTCAAATTCGATTAACTTACCCGGGAAAAATAGTATCTATTACTGGTTCATCTATTGGGGGAGGAAATATTTTAATAACTCAAGTAGATGGCGTGGAGATGGAATATACTATGGAATATCCTTTAGTCATTTTTCAATATACCGACTGTCGGGGAATTATCAGTAAAATAACAGGATATTTCAGTGAGCATGGCTATAATATAGAAACGATCAAAACCGTTCGAAAGGATAAAGAAGTATCTTTATTGATTGAACTCAATAAAAATATAAAAGAAGAAGCATTAGAGGAATTAAAGGAAAAACATATTTTCAAAAAAATAATGTATATTGGGAAAAGGAGTATCTAATGCAATTTGACAGTGGAAAAGAATTAATTCAAAAGTGTGAGAAATTAAAAAAAAGTATAGCTGAAATAACTTTAATGCAAGAAATGGAACATTATGAAGCAACCAAAAAAGAAATTGAAAAAAAAATTATTCTAATGTTAAAAATTATGGATAAGTCTTCGAAAGAGGCCTTAAGTAATCCGGTACTCAGTTTAAGTGGTATGATTGGAGGAGAAGCTCAAATGGCGTGGAAATATGGAAAAAAGAAACCAATGAGCGGAAAGTTTCTTATGGAAGCCATGGCCATGGCATTATCTACCGCAGAGGTTAATGCCTCTATGGGCAGAATTGTCGCTGCACCCACTGCGGGAGCTTCTGGAATTTTACCGGCGGCATTGATGGCGCTTAGAAATCAAATGAATTTAGCATTAAAAGATTTAATACCAGGATTTTTAACGGCAACAGGGATAGGGATTATTATTGGGAAACATTCCACTTTTTCCGGAGCAGAGGGAGGATGCCAGGCAGAGTGTGGATCAGCAGCGGCCATGACTTCAGCAGCTATTATAGCTTTAAAAGGAGGAACTCCAAAACAATGTTTAGATGCTGCATCAATCGCCTTAACAAATATTATGGGATTAGTATGTGATAGCGTAGCAGGTTTGGTTGAGTACCCTTGTGCTTTACGAAATGCTAACGGTGTGGTTAATTCTTTTACCACAGCAGACTTAGTACTTGCAGGAATTACACCTTTGGTATCTTTTGATGAAGTAGTAGAGGCTATGTATAAAGTAGGAAAATCAATTCCATATACATTGCGTGAGACTGGACTAGGTGGTGTAGCCGCAACTCCAACAGGATGCACAATACGAAAAAAAGTATTTGGAAAATAGTGAAAATGGAGCTGAAAAGCTCCTTTTTTATAAACTTGAATTTACAATCTAAGTGCAACAATTA